>NZ_JBXAPY010000002.1:0-728666 GCF_058806695.1 Phenylobacterium sp. GW821-FHT12F10
GCGCACGAGGGGTCGCCCTGGGCGCCGCGAGAGCGGGTTTGGCGGGCGGCGCTTGCAGGACCGGGGCGGGCGGGGGCGCGGCCGCCGGCGGCGCGGGGAGGGCGGCGACGGGCGCCGGGACGGGCGCCGCGGCCACCGGGTCCGGCTTCCTGGGCGCCAGCAGCAGGGCGGCGATCACGGCGGCCGCGGCGATCAGGACGCCGCCGCCGGCGATCAGCGGAATCCGCGACCCCCCGGCCTGGGCGCCTGCGGCCTGGCTGGTGCGGGCCAGGACCGAGTCGCTCACCAGGGTCCGGTCGGGCGCCGGAGCCTCGACCGGGGGCGGGGCGACCGGGGCGGCGACCGGCGCGGGCCGTGCCGCCGGGGCGGGGGCCATTCCGCCGCTGAGGATGCCGCCGCTGAGGATGTTGCGCGGGGCCGGCGCCTCGGCGCGGGGCGCCGGGGCGCGGATCAGGTTGGGCCGGGCGGGAGGCCGCGGCCGGGGCGTGATCGTCCGGCTGAGGCCGAAGGTGGTGGGGGGCTGGCGGCCCCAGGCGCCGCGGGGCGTTCCAAACGGGTTTTCGTCCTGGGACATGAGACCTCCCCCGCCGCCGCGGGCGGCGCGCTGCAGATCCCCCGACCCGCCCCCTAGGTCGCCCGGGACTTCGGCGGTTCTATGACGCCGCGCGCCTCAGGCGGGGCGGGGCGCGAACATCCGCCGGAACCGCTCCACCACCACCGGCGCCAGGGCCGCCGCCGTGCCGCCGGCGTCGGCCACCCAGTTCTGGACCGCCACCTCCAGGCTGGCCCCGCGCGCGAACTGGGCGACCGCCAGGACCAGGGCGAAGACCAGGTAGCCGATGGCGATGCGGCGGATCTGGGTGCGCGGCATGGCCGCCAGACCGGCGCAGGCGGCGACATAGAAGGCCGCGAAGTGCTGCAGGTAGTGGGAACGCAGCAGCTGGGGGGTCAGCCAGCCCGGCGCGATCACCGCCAGGAAGATCGCCAGCACGCAGAGGCCGAACCCCAGCCGGGCCAGGACGGCGAGAAGGCCGGTGTCGGGATAGTAGGTGACGGGCGTCTCGCTCACGCGGCGGCCGCCTTCATCCCAGCCGGCATGCGCGAGCGGTGATAGGGCCGGTCCCCCAGCACGGTGGCCCGGTTCATGATCCGGCGATGGGGCAGGTAGTCGTTGACCGCGTAGTGCTGGGTCACCCGGTTGTCCCAGAAGGCGATGGCGTTGTCCTTCCAGCGCCAGCGGACCAGGAACTCCGGCTTCTGGATGTGCTCGAACAGCATGTTGAGGATGGCGTCGCTCTCCTTGCGGCGCAGGCCCTTGATGCGGTCGGTGAAGCCGTAGTTGATGAACAGGCCGTCCTCGCCGGTCTCGGGATGGGTGCGCACCACCGGGTGCAGGACCGGGGGATTGGCGGCGAGCGCCTTGGCGTGCTTCTCGGCGCCGGCGCCGGCCGCCACGATGCCCTGCTGCGGGAAGCCGCGGGCGAAATCGTGCACCGCGTCGAGCCCCGACAGGAACTCGCGGAAGGTGGGCGACAGGGCCTGATAGGCCGCCCTCATGTTCGACCAGATGGTGTCCCCGCCGCTGGGGGGCAGGTGCTTGGCGTAGAGGATCGAGGCCATGGGCGGGGTCTCGATGAAGGTGACGTCGGTGTGCCAGCTGTCGTTGTCGGTGGGGTTGTCCTTGTGGTTGTCCAGGATGAACAGCTCCGGCGCCTCCGGCACGCCCGGATAGAGCGGGTGGGTATGGAGCGCGCCAAATCTCGCGGCGAAGTCGCGATGTTGAACGGGCGTGATGTGCTGGTCCTCGAAGAAGATCACCTGGTGGGCCAGCAGGGCGGCGCGGACCTCCGCCAGCTCTTCGTCGTCGAGCCGTCGCGACAGGTCGATTCCCTCGACCACCGCGCCGATGGTGGGGGTGAGCGGCGTCACCTGGAACTTGGCCATCCTTGATCTCCCTTAACGCCGGCATCTAAGCGCGCCTCGCCCCGGCTTGCCAGGGGTCGGGGGCGGGGAATCATGCGAGTTTGCCGCCATGTCCAGCCCGCCCGGCCTTCCCGAGTTCGACCTGCCGATGATCTTCGCCGACAAGGTCGCGGGCCTGGGCTTCCAGTCGGGGGTCTTCCGGGTGGCCCTGGCGGCCAGCGTGGCGGGCGCCACCGGCGAGACCGAGATCATCAAGTCGGGCTACCTGATCCTCAGCCCCGAGGGCATGCTGGAGCTGCGCAGCCAGGTCGATCAGCTGATCGGCGAGCTGGAACGCCGCGGCCTGATGAACCTGAAGCCCGCCAAGCTGGACGGCTAGCGCGCCGGATATAGTTGTCTGCGACAATCTGTCGTGCGCGCCCTGAATCCCGGTAAGTGAGCTGTTAAGTCGGGCGCCGCACGTTGCGGGACGGCGTCCGGTCTGCGTGCGCCGCGGAGGCGAATATGCGGACTTCAGGCCCCGTGGCGTCGGCGCGTCCACCTCGCCTTAACCCTGTCACTTTACCCAGGATTGCGATTCCGAGTGCGCGCTCGGTCCAAGGACATATTTCATGAGCTTCATTTCAAACCTCCGCATCCCCGGCAAGATTCTGCTGATCGTGGCGATGCTGCTGTCCCTCACCGCGGCCATGACCGCCTTCGCGGTGATCAAGGCCAACGAGATGGCCGCCGCCACCTCCCGCCTGGTCAATGATCCGGTGAAGGGCAATTCCCTGGCCGCCCGCGCCGACAGCGCCTTCACCCGCATGCACCAGATCGCCTACGAGAGCGTGGTGGAGACCGACGACGCGGCGCTGGACGGGCTGAACAAGGAGTTCGACGCCCAGGTGGCCCAGGTCCGCGCCGCCCTGACCGAGATGAAGCCGCTCATCGATGGCGAGCATGTCGCCCCCTACAACACCCTGCTGCAGAGCCTCGACGCCTATGTCGCCCTGGACAAGGAACTGCGCGACCAGCGGATGATCCACCTGCTGTTCGACTGCGAGACCACCCTGCAGGACAAGATGACCCCGGTCTTCGACAAGGCCGACGCCGCCGTCACCCTGCTCACCAAGCAGCAGCAGAAGGATATCGACCAGTCGGCGATCGACGCCGACGCCGACCGCCATGCCGTGCTCTGGTGGCTGGTGGGGGCTGGCGCCCTCGGCGGCCTGCTGATCGGCGCCCTGTCGCTGTACATCTCCCGCAAGGAGATCGCCGGCCCCATCGCCGGCATGACCGACGCCATGGAGCGGCTGGCCGGCGGCGACCTGTCCACCCACGTGGCCGGCAAGGAGCGCCACGACGAGATCGGGGCCATGGCCCGCGCCGTCCAGGTGTTCAAGGAGAACGGCCTGGCGCTCACCACCGCCGAGGCCGAGAAGGTCCGGCTGGAGGCCGAGACCGCCCAGGAGCGCCAGCGCGCTGAGGCCGAACGCGCCGCGCTCGCCGCCGAGCAGGCCCATGTGGTGTCGGCCGTGGGCGAGGGGCTGTCGCGCCTGTCCGACGGCGACCTGCTGCACCGCCTGCCCGACGATTTCCCCGCGGCCTATGTGAAGCTGCGCGACGACTTCAACCGCGCCATGAGCGGCCTGGAGGAGGCCATGCTGGTGATCGCCGCCAATGCGTCCAGCATGCAGAACGGCGCGGGCGAGATCTCCGGCGCCGCCGACGACCTGTCGCGCCGCACCGAACAGCAGGCCGCCTCCCTGGAGGAGACCGCCGCGGCCCTCGACGAGATCACCGTGACGGTGAAGAAGTCCGCCGCCGGCGCCGAGCAGGCCAATGCGGTGGTCAACGCCGCCCGCGGCGACGCCGAGCGCTCCGGCGCGGTGGTGAGTGAGGCCGTCGCCGCCATGGGCGAGATCGCCTCGTCCTCCACCCAGATCAGCCAGATCATCGGCGTCATCGACGAGATCGCCTTCCAGACCAACCTGCTGGCCCTGAACGCCGGGGTCGAGGCGGCTCGCGCCGGCGACGCCGGCCGCGGCTTCGCGGTGGTCGCCTCCGAGGTCCGGGCGCTGGCCCAGCGCTCGGCGGAAGCGGCCAAGGAGATCAAGACCCTGATCGCGGCCTCCACCCGCCAGGTGGAGAGCGGCGTGCGCCTGGTGGGCGAGACCGGCCAGGCCCTGTCGGGCATCGTCGACAAGGTCAGCGAGATCTCGGGCCTGGTGTCGGAGATCGCCGCCTCGTCCCAGGAACAGGCCACCGGCCTCAACCAGGTCAACGCCGCGGTCAACCAGATGGACCAGGTGACCCAGCAGAACGCGGCCATGGTGGAGCAGTCCACCGCCGCCAGCCACAGCCTGGCCCAGGAAGCCCAGGAGCTGAACCGGCTGGTGGCCCGCTTCAAGACCGGCGGCGCGGCCGCCGCGCCGCAGTCGGCCCGCCGCGCGCCGCCCGCCGCCGCCCACGCCCCGCGTCCGCAGATGCGCGCCACCGCCCAGGCCAAGGCGCGTCCGTCCGAAGACTCCTGGGAGGAGTTCTAGGTCCTCCCGGACGAACCCTTCTAGCCGCCGCCCCCTCCAGATGCGCGGCTAGGCGTAGAGCCCTTCCCCTCCCCAGGGGGAGGGCTTTTTCTTGCGCCGTCGACGCGAGACTGCGGCGCCGGCGCCACGGTTGGCCCATGGTGAAGCTCGGGCTTCGCGAGCGGCTTGCGTGCATTTAGTTTGTCGAACATACTAATTGTCAGGACAACGGTTGAGCGATAGCTCCATCGGCCCGCAGCTTAGACGGGACAACACGCCACGGGAGGGCGTCATGGGTATGAAGCGGCCAGTTTCACTGCGTCTCGGCGCATCTGTCATCGCTTTGGCGGCGGGCCTCGCCAGCCAGGCCTGGGCTCAAGACGCCAGCGAAGTCTCCGAAATCGTCGTCACCGGCACCTCGATCCGCGGGATCGCGGCCACCGGCTCGCCGGTCACCGGGGTCGACCAGGAACAGCTCAAGGCCTCGGGCGTGGCCTCGGCCAGCGAGGTCACCAAGCTGTTGCCGGTGGTGCTGAACCTCGGCGCCGACGAGGCGCGCAACTCCTTCACCGGCGGCGCCCAGGACGCGGCGGCCAACGGCACGGCGGTGCGCACCGTCAACCTGCGGGGCATCGGGCCGGAGGCCACCCTGCTGCTGTTCAACGGCCGCCGCCTGGCCCCCAACGGGGTGATCAAGGCGCTGTCGGACATCGACCAGATCCCCGCCGTGGCCCTGGCCCGCATCGAGGTGGTGGCCGACGGCGCCTCGGCCATCTACGGCTCCGACGCCGTGGCCGGCGTGGTCAACCTGATCACGCGCAAGAACTTCGACGGGGCCGAGACCGCCTATCGCTACGGGGCGGCCGACGACCTCTATCAGCGGGTCTATTCCCAGACCTTCGGCAAGACCTGGGACGGCGGCAGCGCCTTCTTCGCCTACGAGCACAACGAGCGCAGCCATCTCTCCGGCGCCGACCGCCCCTGGGCCAGCCAGGATCGCCGCGCCCGCGGCGGCTCCGACGCCCGGCCCTTCACCGCCGCGCCCGGCAACATCGTCATCTCCGGCGTCCGCTACGCCCTGCCCAACACCAATGGCGTGGGCGTCAGCCCGGCCGCCCTCGTGGCCGGCACGGCCAACCGCTATGACGAGGCCGCCGCCGCCGACCTGCTGCCCGCCCAGGAGCGGGACACCATCCTGTTCAACGTCCACCACAAGGTCGATGACCGGCTGGAGCTCTGGTACGAGGGCTTCTATTCCCGCCGTAAGTTCGACCTGGCCGCCCCGCCGGCCCTGTTCAGCCTCTCGGTCCCCAACACCAATCCCTGGTTCGTGGCCCCGGCCGGGGTGACCCCGACGCCCACCAGCGAGACGGTGGAATACCGCTTCGTCGACGACCTCAATCCCAACTCCACCGGCTGGGAGAACTCCCAGCAGAACGCCGTCGGCTTCGTCTTCGACATCACCGACGACTGGCAGATGCAGGGGTCGATCGACCACGGCGTGGATCGCGGCTTCCAGTCGCGTCAGAGCGTGCTGAACAATGTCGTGCTGGGGGCCGCCCTGCGGTCATCCAATCCGGCCACCGCCTTCAACCCCTTCGGCAACGGGACCTTCAACCGGGGTAACAACCTGGCCCTGCTCAACCTGATCGACGGCGAGCGCGACCAGTACGGCACGGCGATCAGCAAGGACTTCCAGCTCAAGGCCGACGGCCCGCTGATGAGCCTGCCGGCCGGCCAGGTGCGGCTGGCCGTCGGCGCCGACTACCATAACAACAGCTTCCGCCAGTCCCTGTTCGCCACCAATGTCGCCGCCGACGGCAGCGTCACCTCCAAGCTGGTGGTCAACCGCCGCAATGTGCGCGGCGTGTTCGGCGAGCTGTTCATCCCCCTGGTGGGGGCCGAGAACGCCGTCCCCGGCGTCGAGCGCCTGGACCTGTCCCTGGCGGGCCGGGTGGAGAAGTACTCCGACTTCGGCCGCACCTCGAACCCCAAGGTCGGCCTGGTCTATTCGCCCTTCGCGGGGCTCAGCCTGCGAGCCACCTACGGCACCTCCTTCCGCGCCCCGTCCCTGGTGGACGGCGCCGACCAGATCCTCAACATCTTCATCCAGAACCTCACCGACCCCACCTCGGGCTCGGGGACGACCCGGGGCATCTTCTACAACGGCGGCAATTCCAAGCTCGGTCCGGAGGAGGCCACCACCTGGTCCTACGGCCTGGACTGGAACCCCTCGTTCCTGAACGGCCTGCGGGTCTCGGCCACCTATTACAAGATCGACTACACCAACCGCATCGACGTGGTGCCCAACAGCGCGCTCACCAACGCCACGGTCTACGGGGCCTACGCCCTGCGCCGGCCGCCGGCCTCGGACGTCGCCGGCAACGCGGCCTTCGACGCCCTGGTGGCCACCTTCATGACCAGCCCGGACCTGCAGAACCCGGCCGAGCCGGTGACCAATATCAGGGCCATCATCGACGGCCGCCGCCAGAACCTGGGCAGCCTCAAGCAGGACGGCCTGGACGTGAATGTCGGCTACCGGATGGAGACCGGGATCGGCGAGTGGAGCGCCTCGGTGGACGTGGCCAAGATCTTCAACGTCAAGCGGCGCACCGCCGCCGGCGCGCCGGAGATCGACGTCAACGACACCTTCGGCAATCCGGTGGACCTGCGGGTCCGCTACGCCCTGGGCTGGCGGCTGGGGGGCTGGAGCGCCAACGCCTTCGCCAACTATGTCGACAGCTTCAAGAACACCGCCATCACCCCCAATGTCGAGGCGCCCAGCCAGACCACCTATGACGCCACGGTCTCCTACGCCTTCCCGGAGACCGCGCCCTATCACCTGGACGGGGTGCGCCTGACCCTGTCGGCCCAGAACCTCACCGACGAGGATCCGCCCATCGTCCTCAACGGCACGGTGAGCTGGGACAGCCAGACCGCCTCACCCATCGGCCGGATGGTGGCCTTCGAGATCAGCAAGAGCTGGTAGCCGACCTCCGTCCCCTGGCGGCGCGGCCCCCAGCCGCGCCGCCGTCTTTCCCTCGTGGAGCCCGCGATGCGCCTTTCAGCCCCCCTGGCCTGGCTGGCCGCCGCCGCCCTCCTGGTCCTGGGCTCGCCCGCCGCCGCCGCGGCCTTCGGCGAATATCATCCGGCCCCGCGCTACGACGAGGAGGTGGTCACCTCCTTCTACCTGCCCCTGCGCGACGGCACGCGGATCGCCGTCTCCCTGCATCGTCCGTCCAAGGACGGTAAGGCCGTCGAGGCCCGTCTGCCGGTGATCTGGCACAATACGCTGGCCATCGACGCGGCCGGGACCGGCAAGCCGCCGCCGGGCCTCGCGAGCCTGACCCGCCAGGGCTATGTGGTGGCCGTGGTCGCCCGGCGCGGCAATGGCGCCTCCTTCGGGACCCGGCGCGGCTATGAGGACCTCACCGAGGGCTTCGACGCCTATGAGGTCACCGAGTGGCTGGCCGCCCAGCCCTGGTCGGACGGCAAGGTGGGCATGTTCGGCTGCTCCAACACCGGCGAGGCGGTGATGCACGCCATCAGCGCCCGGCCGCCGCACCTGGCCGCGGCCTGGGCCGGCTGCTTCGCCTGGGACCGCTTCGACGGCCATACGCGCGGCGGCATCATCGCCCAGTTCGGCACCGGCCCCAGCCGCACGGTGGAGCAGGACCTGCAGACCAACCCCGTCCAGGGCGACGAGTCCATGACCCTGCTGCGCCAGGCGGCCGAGGAGCACCAGCTCTCCACCAACCTGCTGGAGCTCATGAAGGGCATGCCCTATCGCGACTCCTACTCGACCCTGGTGATGAGCCGCTTCTGGTACGAGGTCAGCCTGGGAGCCGTGGCCGACCAGGTGAGGCGGGCCAATGTCCCCCTCTATATCCAGGGCGGCTGGCTGGACGATTTCCGCACCCAGGGCCTGGTGACCATGGCCAACCTGCCCGGAACCCGGATGCTGATCGGCCCGTGGCGCCATTGCCGCAACGAGGGCTTCGACCTGCAGAGCGAGCAGCTGCGCTTCTTCGACTATCACCTGAAGGGGATCGACACCGGCATCGCCGCCGACGCCCCGCTGCACTATTTCACCATGCGCGGTCCCAAGGGCGGGGAATGGCGCGCCACCCGCCAGTGGCCGCTGCCGGCCGCCAAGGCGACGCCGGTCTTCCTCGACGGCGGCAAGCTGGCGGCCAGGGCCGGCAAGGGCGCAACCCCCTTCACCGTCACCTACGACACCCCGTGCCCGGCCGAGCCGGTGGGCGCCTTCTCGGTCTCCTGCCATCCGGTGGGCGGGGTGAGCTTCAGCCAGGCGCCGCTGAAGGCGGACACCGAGATCACCGGCCACCCCATCGCCGACCTCTGGATCACCTCGAGCGCGCCGGACGCCAATCTCTTCGTCTTCCTGGAGGACGTGGCCCCGGACGGGACGGTCACCGTGGTCACCGACGGCCGCCAGAAGGCCTCCCTGCGCAGGCTCAACCCCTCGCCCTGGCCGCTGCTGGGCCTTCCCTGGCATCGCAGCTGGAAAGAAGACGCGCAGGATTTGAAGTCCGGCGAGCCGGCCCAGGTCACCTTCGACCTGCTGGCGGCCTCCTATGTCTTCAAGGCCGGCCATCGCATCCAGATCACCGTGGCCGGCGCCGACTACCGCGAACGGGCCCAGCCGCGGTTCACGCCCGCGCCCACCCTGACGGTGCTGGCCAAGTCGTCGGTGAGCCTGCCGGTGGTGAAGTAGCATCCCAGCGTCATCCCGGGTCTCCGCTACGCCTCGCCCGGGATGACGGGATTTTTGCTCGCACGCTTGACCCGACCGCGCCGTCCGTAAATAGTATGTAGAACATACAAACTGACTTTTCGACCTATCTGGGAGGCCGCGCCATGTTCATCCGCAATCGCTGGTACGTGGCCGCCTGGGACAAGGAGGTCGGGCGCAAGCCGCTCGCCCGCACGATCTGCGGCGAGAAGGTGGTGCTGTACCGGCGGGCCGACGGCTCGGCCGCGGCCCTGGCCGACTTCTGCCCGCACCGCCTGGCGCCCCTGTCCCTGGGGACCGTGGAGGGCGACAACCTGCGCTGCGGCTATCACGGCCTGGTGGTGGACGGGTCCGGCGCCTGCGTGGAGATGCCGGGCCAGGACGCGCCGCCGCGGCTCTCGGCCCGCGCCTATCCCCTGGTGGAGCGCTACCGCTTCGTCTGGGTGTGGATCGGCGATCAGGCCCTGGCCGACCCCGCCCTGATCCCGAACTTCTGGTTCTGCGAGCACCCCGACTGGACCTTCGACGGCGACGTCTACGCCGTGGCCTGCGACTACCGCCTGCTTGTCGACAACCTGATGGACCTCAGCCACGAGACCTATGTCCACCCGTCCTCCATCGGCCAGAAGGAGATCGTCGAGGCGCCCATCGACACGCGCCTTGAAGGTGAGCACGTCGTCGTGGAGCGCTGGATGAGGGGCATCGACGCCCCGCCGTTCTGGCGCACCTTCCTGGGCAAGGAGGGCCTGGTGGACCGCTGGCAGATCTGCCACTTCGCCCTGCCGTCGGCCGTCACCATCGAGGTGGGCGTGGCGCCGGTGGGGACGGGGGCGCCGGAGGGCGACCGCTCCCAGGGCGTCGAGGGGGTGGTGGTCAACTTCATGACCCCGGAGAGCGAGACCACCTGCCGCTACTACTGGGGCATGGCGCGGAGCTTCGACGTCGGCGACGCCGGCCTCACCGAGCGCATGCGCCAGAGCCAGGCGGGCGTCTTCGACGAGGACGTGGTGGTGCTGGAGGCCCAGCAGCGCAACATCGACCTGCGCCCCGACCTGCGCCTGGTGACCCTGGCCATCGACGCCGGCGGGGCCCATGCCCGGCGGCTGATGGAGCGCGCGGCCCTGGAGTCGGCCCCGGCCACGGCCTAGGCTGAACCCATGACCCTGAGACTGATGCTGGTGGGCGACCTCGTCCTGGACGAACCCAAGGCCGACTTCTTCTTCGACCTCTCCCGGGACGCCCTGGCCCAGGCCGACATCCTGGTGGGCCATGTGGAGGTGCCCCACACCGATCGCGGGACGGAGTCGGTGGGGGACATCCCGGCCCCCGGCGCCCCGCCGGAGAACCTCGCCGCCCTCGGCCGGGCCGGGTTCCACATCGCGACCCTGGCTGGCAACCACATCCACGACCGGGGCGCCGAGGGCATCGCCGACACCGTCGACGGCCTGCGGGCCCTGGGGATCGCCACCACCGGCGCCGGCGCCAACCTGGCGGCCGCCCGGACGCCGGCCATCGTCGAACGCGGCGGGCTGAAGGTCGGCGTGCTCTCCTACAACTGCGTGGGGCCCAGGGAGGGCTGGGCGGCCGAGCGCCGCGCCGGCTGCGCCTATCTCAAGATCATCAGCCACTATGAGCCGGAGGGCGCCAATCCGGGCGGCCCGGCCAAGGTCTACACCTTCGCCGATCCGGATACGGTGGACGCCATGGCCGCCGACATCGCCGCCCTGCGGCCCCGGGTCGACGTCCTGGTGGTCGCCTTCCACAAGGGCGTGGTCCACACGCCGTCGCACCTGGCCATGTACGAGCGCGCCGTGGCCCGCGCCGCCATCGAGGCCGGCGCCGACATCGTCACCGGCTCCCACGGCCACGTCATCCAGGGGGTGGAGACCTACAAGGGCAAGCCGATCTTCCACGGCCTGGGCAATTTCGTGGTGGTGACCCGGGCCCTGTCGGTGGAGGGCAATGACAGCCCCGAGCGCAAGGCCTGGGCGATCCGGCGCAAGGCCGTGTTCGGCTTCGAGCCGGACCCGGACTATCCCCTCTATCCCTTCCATCCGGAGGCCAAGAACCTGATCCTGGCCGACTGCGCGATCGGCGACGACGGCACGGTGAGCGCCGGCTTCCGGCCGGGCTGGATGGCCCCCACGGGCCAGCCGCAGGTGCTGGGGAACGACCCCCGCGGCCAGGCGGTGGTGGACTATGTGGCGCGCATCGGCGCGGCGGCGGGGCTGAGGACGAGCTTCGCCTGGGACGGCGATCGGGTCACCTTCTCCTGACGTTGACACGGCCTGCCGAAAACCGTTTACTCAACAAACGATATAACAAACAAACGAATTGGGAGTGGCAAGGTGGCGGAGGGAGAGGACAGGCTCGGCCGTCCGGCGGCCGTCTGTTTCGCCCTCGGCGGCGTGGGCCTGTTCGCGGCCATGGCCGTGGACTTCCTCAGCGTGGTGGGCCGCCACATCGGCCTGCCCTTCGCCGGCGCCATCGAGATCGTCCAGGTCTGCGTGGTGATCGCCGCCTCGGCCGCCCTGGTGGGGGCGACCCTCGCCGGAACCCATGCCGCCGTCCATGTGATCACCGAGCGCCTGCCCGCCGGGCCGCGCCGGGTCCTGGCCCGCCTGGCCGCCCTGCTGGCCACCCTGTTCTTCGCCGGCCTCGCCCTCGGCGGGCTGTGGCTGCTCTCCGACACCCTGCCGGGCGATGAGCGCACCGACCTGCTGCACCTGCCCCTGGCCCCCCTGCGCCTCCTCTGGTGCGGCGCCTGCGCCGCCGCGGCCCTGCTGTTCCTGATCCAGGTCTTCCGCCCCAAGCCCGCGGAGGCCGTCCTTGAGCCCTGACATGATCGGCGTCCTGGGCGTCGTCGCGCTCCTGGTCCTGCTGGCGCTCGGCGCCCCCATCGCCGTGTCCCTGGGCGTGGTGGGAATGGCGGGCCTGGCGGTGTTGATCTCGCCGGAGGCGGCCCTCATCAAGGCCGGGGTGGTGGCCTTCGACATGGTGTCGAAGTACGAGCTCGGCGTCCTGCCCCTGTTCCTGCTGATGGCCCACCTGTGCTTCGCCGCCGGGGCCAGCCAGAACTTCTACGACTCGGCGGCCAAGTTCATCGGCCACAAGCCCGGCGGCCTGGCGCTCGCCTCCATCGTCGGTTGCGCGGGGTTCGGGGCCATCTCCGGCTCCAGCCTCGCCACCGTGGCCACCATGGGCCTGGTGGCCCTGCCGGAGATGCGCAAGCGGAACTATTCGCCGGCCCTGGCCACCGGGGCCCTGGCGGCCGGCGGCACCATCGGCTCGCTCACCCCGCCCAGCGCCGCCCTGATCGTCTACGGCATCCTGGCCGAGCAATCGATCGGCCGGCTGTTCACCGCCGCCATCATCCCGGCGGTGACCCAGGCCCTGTTCTACATGGCCGTCATCTGGATGATCTGCAAAGTCCGCCCGTCCATGGGCCCCCCCAGCCCCCGCGTCGCCTGGCCCGAACGGATCGCCTCGCTCAAGGGCCTGATCGATGTGGGCCTGCTGGTCCTGCTGGTGATCGGCGGGATCGCGGCGGGCTGGTTCTCCCCCACCGAGGCCGCCAGCATCGGGGCCGTCGGCGCGCTGGCCATCTGCGCCTGGCGCCGCCGCCTGACCCTGCCGGCCCTGTCCAAGGCCGTGGGCGACACCCTGCGCACCACCGGCATGATCTACGCCATCATCATCGCGGCCATCATCTTCTCGACCTTCATCAGCGCCACGGGCTTCGGCGAGCTGATCAGCGGCGCCATCGCCGACGCCGGCCTCTCGAAGCTCGGCGTCATCGTGGCCTTCGTCATCCTGCTGCTGGCGCTGGGCATGTTCCTCGACGGCCTGGCCATGATGACCCTGGTCATTCCGATCTTCCTGCCCATCACCCATCAGATGGGCATCGACCCGATCTGGTTCGGCATCCTGATGGTGCGGACCATGGAGATCGGCTTCGTCCACCCGCCGGTGGGGATGAACGTCTACGTCATCCACAACCTGGCCCGCGACATCCCGCTGATGACCATCTTCAAGGGCATCGTGCCCTTCCTGCTGGCCGACCTGGCCCACGTCGCCCTGATCGTGGCGGTCCCGGCCATGGCGCTGTTCCTGCCCAAGCTGCTCGGAGCCTGATGATGGCCGACGCCTATTCGCCCTTCGTCGCCGCCCTCGCCGACCGGGAGGCCGCCGCCCGCGCCCACAAGGCGGCCGGCGGCAAGGTGGTGGGCTGGCTCACCAACACCAGCCCCACCGAGCTGATCGCCGCCACGGGCGCCTTCCCGCTGCAGCTGGCGGCCGGCGCGGACGCCACGCCGCTCGGCGACCGCTACATGGAGGACCTGTTCGACCCCATCGTGCGGGCCGTCTTCGAGGGCCTGTTGGCCGGCCGCTACGACTTCCTCGACGCCGTGGTCCTGCCGCGCACCTCCGACTCCGTCCAGCGCCTCTACTACTATCTCTGCGAGGTCCGCCGGATGGGGGAGGCCCACGTCCCCGAGCCCCTGCTCTTCGACCTGCTGCACACCCCCTGGTACTCCAGCGCCGAGTACAATTTCAGCCGTATCGGCGAGCTGAAGGCCGCCCTGGAGAGGGTCACCGGGACCGCCGTCACCGGCGCCGGCCTCACCGCCGCCATCGCGGACTCCAACGCCCGCCGCGCGGCGATGCGCGGCCTGGTGGCCCTGCGCCGCGAGGGGCGGATCACCGGCGTCCAGGCCAACAGCGTCTTCGCAGGCAGGGGCGCCATGGCCGGACCCGCCTTCGATGCGGCCCTGGCCCAGGTCCTGGCCGCCCCTGGACCGGTCTCCCGGGCCCCCCGCATCGTGCTGGCCGGCAGCCCCCTGGACACACCGGCCCTGCACGCCCTCGTCGAGGCCGTCGGCGGGCGGGTGACAGGCGACTTCCACGAGTTCGGCGAGCCGATGATCGGCCCCGATGTCGAGGCCGGCCCCGATTCCCTGCGGGCCCTGGCGGCCCACTATCATCGCGACGTGGCCTCCAGTCGCACCTTCCCCCAGTCGCCCAAGCCCCTGGCCGACTTCGCCCGGGCCTGCGGGGCGCAGGGCGTGATCTTCAACTTCTACGCGGAGGAGGAGGCCCTGACCTGGGAGTACCCGGCGCAGCGCCGCGCCCTGGAGGCCCACGGGATCGCCACCCTCTGCTTCGAGGGCCAGCCGCACCATCCCGACGCCGCATCCCTCGCGCCCCTGCTGGCCAATTTCATTGGTGGGCTGACGACCCGCGTGCCGGCATGAGCGGCCTGCTCGCGGGCTATCGCGTCCTCGACCTGGGCGGGGGCCTGGGGGCGGCCTGCGGCCGGTTCCTGGCCACCCTGGACGCCGACGTGGTCAAGGTGGAGCCCCCCGGCGGCGACCCCGCCCGCACCGATGCCCATGGCCGCGCCGACCCCGCCTGGATCGCGCGCAACCTCGGCAAGCGCTCGGTGGTGCTGGATCTGGACGGGCCCGATCTCAAGGCCCTGGCCGCCAAGGCCGACATCCTCATCGACGCCCTGCCGGCCGCCCGGCGGACGGCCCTGGGCCTCGACCACGAAACGCTGGCGAAGACCAATCCCGGCCTGATCGCCGTCTCCATCACCCCCTTCGGCTCGGCCGGCCCCTATGCCGACTGGGCGGGCGGCGAGCTGGTCTGTTCGGCCCTCGGCGGGACCCTGGCGGTCACCGGCTATCCCGACCGCGCCCCAGTGAAGGAGGCCGCCGACGCCTGCGTCTTCCACGCCAACGGCGCGGCCGCCGCCGGCGCCCTGTTCGCGCTGGTCGAGAGAGCGACCTCAGGCTTGGGGCAACAGGTCGATGTCTCGGTCCAGGAGGTGGCGGCCAGCCGCAACACCAACGGGATCCTCGCCTGGCAGTTCGACCGCAAGCTGCTGCCCCGCACCGGGGTCCAGATCGCCTATGGCATGGCCAGGATCCGCTGCATCTGGCAGCTGGCCGACGGCTACGCCTTCCACAGCCTGGCCTCCGGCCGCGCCGGCGCCGCCCCCAACGCCGCCCTCTGCGCCTGGATGACCGAGGCGGGGTTCGACTGCCCGATGGCCGATGTGGACTGGCCCACCTACAACCGCTCCACCATCGCCCCCGAGACCCGCGCCCAGTGGGAGGCGGCGATGGACGCCTTCTTCCAGACCCGGACGAAGGCGCAGGTCGCCGCGCGGCGCGAGATCAACGCCACGGTCGCCAACGAGCCTGGCGATGTCCTGGCTGACCCCCATCTCCTGGCCCGCCAGCTGTTCGCCCAGGCCGGCGACGTGGTGGCGCCCAAGGCCTTCATCCGGGCGGGCGAGCTCTCGGTCGGGACCGCGCCGCAGATCGGCCAGCACACCGCCGAGGTCCTGGCCGGGTGGCGGGCCGCGCCGACCGCGCCTGGCCTCGCCAAGCCCAGCCACGAGCCGCCGCTGAAGGGCTTGAAGGTCCTCGACTTCTCCTGGGCCCTGGTGGGCTCGGTCACCACCAAGAACCTGGCCGACTACGGCGCCACGGTGATCAAGGTGGAGAGCTCGACCCGCCCCTGCCTGTCGCGCATCGACGTCCAGGTGGCGGCCTCCAAGGCCGGCCAGTTCGACGACAAGCCCTGGTTCATCCACATGAACACCTCCAAGCAGGGCCTGCGGATCAACATGAAGCACCCCCGCTGGCGGGAGGTGATCGACCCGCTGATCGCCTGGGCCGACGTGGTGGTGGAGAACTTCTCGCCGGGCACCATGGCCTCCCTGGGCCTCGACTATGAGACCCTCAAGGCGGGCCGCCCCGACCTGATCATGCTGAGCGGCTCCATCTACGGCCAGACGGGCCCGCTCGCCCGCACCCCCGGGGTCGACGGCACCGGCGCGGCGCTTTCGGGGCGCCTGTTCATGACCGGCTGGCCCGACCGCCCGCCGGTGACCCCCAGCGCCGTGCCCTATGGCGACCTGCTGCTGCCCCCCTACATGGCCGCCGCCCTGGCCGCGGCCGTCGACCACCGCCGCCGGACGGGGGAGGGGTGTCACATCGACGCCTCGATGTACGAGATCTGCGTCCAGCAGATGGCCGGCGCCATGCTGGAGGCCCAGATCGACGGCCCGCCCCAGCGCACCGGCAACGCCGACCGCGCGGTCCGGCTGCAGGGGGTCTATCCCACCGCCGGGGACGACCGCTGGATCGCCATCAGCGCGCAGGACGAGGCCGCGGTCGCAAGGCTTGCGGGCCTGATGGGCGCGCAGCCCAGCGACGACACGATCGCCGCCTGGACGCAGGGCCAGGAGGGCTACGGCCTGATGGCCCGGCTGCAGGCCGCCGGGATCGCCGCCGGGGTGGTCCAGACCTGCGCCGACCTGGTGGACCGTGACCCGCAGCTCCGCGAACGCGCCTTCCTCACCCGCCTCGACAACCCGGTCCTGGGCGCCTTCGAGCACCAGGCCCTGCCCTACAAGCTCTCCCGCACCCCCGCCCTCATGACCACGGCGCCGGGCCTGGGCCAGCACAACGAAACCATCTGCCGCGACCTCATCGGCCTCTCCGCCGAGACCTATGCCGAGCTCGCCGCCGCCCAGCTTTTCGAGTAGCCGCCATGACCGACAAGACCGACGACATGATCCGCCAGACCGGCGAACGCTCCAGCAAGCGGCTCAATTCCACGGCGCTGGCCACCCGCTTCCAGCGGGAGTTCGTCAAGGAGCTGCAGGAGCGCGTCGTGGAGAAGGGCGAGCCCTTCGCCATCGTCCAGGCCGACACCCCGCACGAGATCTTCCACGTGATGGACATCCCCATGGTGACCAACCAGTGGTGGGCCGCCTACATCTCGGCCAAGCAGCTCTCGCCCTATTACTTCGAGGTGATGGAGCGGGAGGGCTTCCCCGCCTCTTCCTGCCGCTACTGCTCCCTGGGCCTGGCCTGCACCCTGGACAACGATCCGGAGAAGGCGCCCTGGGGCGGCCTGCCCCGGCCCACCGTCCTGGTGGCCCGGCTGACCTGCGACTGCATCCAGCGGGTCTTCTCCCTCTGGGCCGAGGCGCTCGGCTCGCGCTTCTATCCCCTGGAGGCGCCCGGCTGGGAGCACAAGGACGGCCAGTGGTTCACCAAGGGCAAGCTGGAGTGGGACGAGGTCTACACCGCCCAGCGCATCGACCTCCTGGTGGAGGAGATGAAGGGCCTGATCCGCTTCCTGGAGGCCGAGACCGGGCGCACCTTCGACAACGGCAAGCTGCTGGCCCTGATGCACAGGATCAACGAGCAGGAGGAGCTGATGGAGGAGGCCGCCCACCTGGCCACCCGCACCATCCCCTGTCCCGTCGGCATCGCCGAGCAGATGCCCAACGCCATGATCCCCCAGTGGCATCGCGGCGCCGACTGGGCCGTGGAGCACGCCCGTCTGTTCCGCGACGAGGTGAAGGCCCGGGTCGAGGCCGGGGCGTCTGTCGCCAGGACCGAGAAGATCCGGCTGATGTGGATCGGCGCCGGCCTCTGGCACGACCCCGGCTTCTACGACGCCCTGGAGGAGCGGCTGGGGGCGGTCTTCGTCTGGTCCATGTACCTGCCCTTCACCGGCGCCAAGTACATCCGCTACAATCTCGACGATCCGCTCCGCGCCCTGGCCAGCCGAATCTGCGGCATGAACGAGGTGCTGCACCTGCCGCCATGGATGAACGACTGGATGGTGTCGGAGGCCAAGGCCTGCCAGATCGACGCCGCCGTCATCCTGCAGCCCACCACCAATCGCCTCTCGGTCTCCGGCACCAAGTTCACCAAGCTGGCCCTCGAAAAGGCCGGGGTGCCAGTCTACGAAATGCCTGCCGACATGGTGGACGCGACGGAATGGAGCCACGAGAGAATGGTTGACGATGTCGCCCGTTTCCTCAAGGAACGGACATCCGCCGCGCGCGAATAGCGCTGAAAGTTAGCCGCCCATGCCGCCAGTCTCCCCCAAGGCCGCGCCGGTCGTCGACCTGCCCGCCGACGTCGATCTGGGCGTGCTCAAGGACATCATCGGCTTCCGCATCCGGCGCATCCAGAACCACCTGTCGCGGTCCTTCATCGATCGCATCAACCGCAAGGAGGTGCGGCCCGGCGTGTTCAGCGCCCTGGCCCTCATCGCCGCCAATCCGGGCCTGTCCCAGACGACGCTCGCCCGCGAGATCGGCTTCGACAAGGCCACGGTGGTGGCCCTGCTCGACAGCCTGGAACGCCTGGGCTGGGCCGAGCGCCAGCGTTCCACCGAGGACCGCCGCCGCCACTCCCTCTATGTGACCCCGGTGGGGGAGAAGGCCCTGGAGGACCTGCGCGAGGTGGCGGTCATCAACGAGGCCAAGATCCACGTCGCGCTGAACAAGGACGAACGCGCCCAGCTCTTCAGCCTGCTCGACAAGCTCTACGTCGCCTGCTTCGCCGACGAGGAGATCTAGTCAACCGCCGTCATCCCGGCCGCAGCGCAGCGGAGAGCCGGGACCCAGGGGCGGTGCGCACGGCCCCTGGGTCCCGGATCGGCCTGACGGCCGTCCGGGATGACGATATTGGTCAGTCCTTGCCCACCAGCTTGGTCACTTCCTCCACCTGGTCGGGCGTCAGCTTCCAGTCGCCGGCCTTGGCGTTGGCGACGATCTGCTCGACCTTGGTGGCGCCGGCGATCACCGAGCTCACCACCGGGTGACCCAGGATCCAGGCGAAGGCCAGCTCCAGCAGGGTGTGGCCGTTGTCCTTGGCCCAGGCGTCCAGCTTCTCGATCCGGTCGAAGTTCTTGTCGTTCAGGGCCGCGGCGCCGCGCGGGCCCCAGGCGGCCAGGCGGGTGCCCTCGGGCGGGGCCTCGCCGCGGCTGTACTTGCCCGACAGCAGGCCCGAGGCCAGGGGGAAGAAGGGCAGGAAGCCCAGGCCGAACCTCTCGCAGGCCGGCAGCACCTCGCGCTCCACATTGCGCTCCAGCAGGCTGTAGTTGTTCTGGGCCGAGACGAACCGCTCCAACCCTTGCGTCTTGGAGATCCAGTCCGCGTCTGCGATCTGCCAGCCGGTGAAGTTGGAGTTGCCGAGGTAGAGGACCTTGCCGTCGCGCACCAGGTCGTCGAGGGCCCTCAGGGTCTCCTCGATGGGGGTGTCCGGATCGGCGCGGTGCATCTGGTAGAGGTCGATGCGGTCGGTGCCCAGGCGCTTGAGGCTGGCCTCCACGGCGCTCACCACATAGCGGCGCGAACCGCCGGCGTTCTCGCCCATGGCGAACTTTGTGGCGAGCACGGCCTTGTCGCGCTTGCCCTTCAGGGCCGCCCCCAGGAACTCCTCGGACTTCGTGCCGCCATAGACGTCGGCGGTGTCGAAGAAGGTGATGCCGTTGTCCAGGGCCGCGTCGACCACGACCTGGGTCTCCTCGGCGCTGATCCGCATCCCGAAATTGTTGCAGCCCAGGCCGATGGCGCTGACCTTCAGCCCGCTGGTTCCCAATCGCCGCTGTTCCATGTCGCCGCTCCCAAATGCATTTGTGTGAATGCGGGGAACATAGGACCGGATTGCGCGGCCGCGCTAGCTCAGCCGCAACTCACCGCGGCCTGGGGTTCGGCGTCGGTCGCCTCCAGCACGGTCTGGATGGCGATCAGCAGGCGCTCCAGCTCCAGCGGCTTGGGCACCAGGACGTCCATGCCCACGGCGGCGTACTCGGCCTCGTGGTGGGCCATGGCGTTGGCGGTGAGCGCGATGATCGGGGTGCGGCGGCGGCCCTCGGCCTGCTCCCACTGGCGGATCAGCCGGGTGGCGGTGGGGCCGTCCATCACCGGCATCTGCACGTCCATGAGGATGGCGTCCCAGTCGCCGCTGGCCGCGGCGGCGACCGCCAGCTCGCCATTGTCGACGCAGGTCACCTCGACTCCGACCTGGGCCAGCAGGGTGCGCAGCACCAGCTGGTTCATCGGATTGTCCTCGGCCGCCAGGATGCGCAGGGCCGAGCCGTCCCGCAGGGGCGGGGCCTCGAAGGCTTCGTCGCGGACGGCGTGGGGCTCGGAGTCCCCCAGCCGCGTCAGGGGCAGGCGCACGGTGAACACCGAGCCCTCCCCCAGGCGGCTGGCGACCTGGATGTCGCCCCCCATCAGGGTGGCTAGCTCTCGGCAGATGGCCAAGCCCAGGCCCGAGCCGCCGAAGCGCCGGGTGGTGGAGGTGTCCTCCTGGACGAACTTCTGGAACAGGGCGCCCTGGCGGTCGGGATCGATGCCGGGGCCGGTGTCGGCGACCTGGAACACCAGGTGCGGGCCGGCCACCGAGACGCCGACCCTGACCTCGCCGGAGCCGGTGAACTTCACGGCGTTGGAGACCAGGTTGTAGAGGATCTGGCGCACCCGGGTCGGGTCCCCGGCCCAGACGCCGCGGGCCTCCGGCGCCACCTGGACGGTGAAGCTGAGATCCTTCTCGGTGGCCAGCGTGGTGAAGGTGGCCTGGGCTCCCTGGACCAGCTGCAGGACGTCGAGGCTGGAATCCTCCAGCTCCAGGCGGCCGGCCTCGATCCGCGACAGATCCAGCAGGTCGTTGAGCAGGGCCAGCAGGGTCTCGCCGGCCTGGCGGATCACCATCAGCCGGTCGCGCTGCTGCGGCGGCAGCTCGTCGCGGGCCATGGCCTGGGCCATCCCCAGCACCCCGTTGAGCGGCGTGCGGATCTCGTGGCTCATGGTGGCCAGGAAGGCGGACTTGGCGGCGTTGGCGGCGTTGGCGTCGTCGCGGGCGCGCTTGAGGTTGGCGTTGAGCTCCCGCAGCCGCCGCTCCGACCGCTTCAGGTCCTGGACCGACTGGGTGATGACCACGCAGCGCACCGGCCCCTCGCCGGCGAAGCGGGCGGCGGTCATTCGGAACCACTCGCCGCTGACCGCCTGGTAGGCGCGGATGAAGGACTCGGTCTTGCCGGCCAGGACGTTGCGCAGGCCCCGGCTGAGCGCCTTGCCGTGGGCGCCCGGCAGCCGCTCCACCACGCTGAACAGGTTGCGGCCCAGGGCGTAGGTCTCGGTCTTGGTGATCTCCGCCCCAGCGGCCTTGAAGGCCTTGTTGGCGGCGATGATGGCGCCGGTCTCGTCGATGACGGTGAGCATGGCCGCCACCCCGTCGATGACGCCGCGGGCGAAGCGCTCGGATTCCAGCAGCTCGGCGTGGGCCAGGCGCTGGGCGGTGATGTCCTGCATGGCGCCGTGGATGGCCACGCACTTGCCGTCCACCAGCTCGGGCTCGCCGACGATGCGGAACCACTTCTCCTGGCCTTCGGCGGTCAGCACGGGGGAGTCCAGCTCGATGCGGGCGCCGCTCTGCATGGCCGCGCGCAGGTGCTCGCGCACCGCGTCCCGGGCGCCGTCCGGATAGATCTCGAGGGAGCCCTGCAGGGTGTCGACGGCGCGGGGCCGGCCCAGCATCTCGCAGATCTCGGGGCTCCAGCGGACCTCGCCGCTGCGCAGGTTCACCTCCCAGCCGCCCAGCTGGGCCAGGTGGCCGGCCGAGCGCAGGGAGGTGGAGGTGGCCTTCAGCCGGGTCTCCAGGATCTTGGCCGAGGTGACCTCGGTCTGGACGGAGACGAAGCCGTCATGGACGCCGTCGGCGTCGAAGGTCGGGCGGACGTCGAGGTCGATCCAGAACCGGCGGCCGGCCTTGCCCTGCAGCTGCACCTCGCGGCGGAAGCCCCGGGCCTCGGCGATGGCCTGGCGGATGTCGGCCAGGGTCTGGGGATCGGTGTCGGGGCTCTCCAGCAGGGCGCACGGCGTCATGCCGCGGGCCTCCTCCTGATTGAACCCGCAGATGGCGGTGAAGCCGGCGTTCACCCAGTCGATCCGGCCCTCGCGGTCGAGCAGGATCATGCCATTGGCGCTGGCGCGCGCGATCTTGGCCAGACGGGTGTCGAGGTCGGCCTGCATCCTGGGGGCGAATTCCTCGAAGCCAGCGATCCTTCCCATGCTTAATACTCGCCGCCGGGAATGAACAAAGGGGAAAGTCGGCCGCGGAATCGGTCCCTGACCTGGGCGCGGCGACCGCTAGCCGGCCTTGGACATGGCGAATTCCTCCTCCGGCGACAGCACCAGCCGGTGGCGGCCCACCAGGGCGAAATAGGCGATCCCGACGGCGAACCAGATGGCCACCCCCAGGACGCCGGTCCGGTAGATCGGGTCCTTCAGCTGGTAGACGATGGTGACCAGCGCGATGACGACGGTCAGGCCCGCGCCGGCCACCCCCAGCGGGCTGCGATAGGGCCGGGGCAGGTCGGGGAGCTTGCGGCGCAGCAGGATGAAGCTCAGCCCCTGCATGACGTAGGAGAACATGGCCCCGAACACCGCCATGTTGAGCAGGGCCCCCCCGATCACCGCCGCCCCCTTCTCGGCCCCCAGGCCGAACCAGACCGCCAGCATCACCGCCAGCCCCACCAGGCCGCCGATGGCGAGCGCCAGGTCGGGGGTCTTGCGGGCGCCGTGGGTCACCGACAGCGCCCGGGGAAAGTAGCCGGCCCGCGACAGGGAATAGATCTGCCGGCCATAGGCGAAGATGATGGCGTGGAAGCTGGCCACCAGGCCCGCCACCGCCACCGCCGACAGGGCCTTGGCCAGGCCCCCGCCATAGATCACCGCGAACCCGTCCAGGATCGGCTGGCCCGACTTCGACAGGCCCGCGGTGCCGGGCGGGATCGACGCGTTCAGCCACAGGACCAGGAGGGCCGAGGCGATCAGGGTGAACATGCCCGCGAGGATGCCCTTGGGCAGGTCCCGCTGCGGGGTGTGGGATTCCTCGGCCGCCAGCGGCAGCTGCTCGATGGCCAGGAACAGCCAGACGGCGAAGGGCAGCTGCGCGAGCGCCCCGCCGATCCCGGCCGGCAGGAAGGGCCCATGGCCCTCGGGAAGCACCACGCCGCCCGGCCCCACATTCATGGCGTATTTCAGGAAGTCGGCCTGCGGGAAGGCGCTGACCCAGAAGACCACGAGGCTGGCGAGCGCCAGCAGGGTCACCGCCACCGTGACCTGGAAGGACAGCGCCACCCCGGCGGCGTTGATCCCCACGAACAGCAGATAGGCGCCGATCCAGTAGACCGGCTGGAATTCCGGCGGCGTCTCGAAGATGGCCGACAGATAGGTCCCGATGAAGAAGCAGACCACCGCGGCGGTCAGCACATATTCGACGTTCTCGCACAGGCCGGTGATGAACCCGCCCCAGGGCCCCATGGCCGCCCGGGCGAAGGAATAGGCGCCGCCGGTGTGGGGCTGGGCCGCGGCCATCTCGGCGATGGAATAGGTCAGGCCCAGATACATGGCGGTGATGATGGCGGTGGCTGCCAGCATGCCGCCCCAGCCGCCGGTCCCCATCCCCAGGTTCCAGCCGGAGAACTGGCCGGAGATCACCGCCCCGACCCCCAGGGCCCACAGGGAGAAGACCCCGGCATAGCGCTTCAGGCCCCGCCGCTCGAAATAGTCGGCGCCCACGGTCTCGTAGCTGACGCCCGCTTCCTTCACCTCGGTCATGATCGCCCCCCGGTTGAGGGGGTCAGAATGCGCGCCTCCGAAACGCCTGCAACCGGAAGGTTAAGGGCGACGGCCTCGCGCCCGCCTCGGCCCGGTTTGGCGGCGCCGGGCGGTCAAGGTCGCGGCAATTGTCCGGGGGGCTCGGCGGTCAGGCTCACCAGGTCGCTCTCGTCCTTCAGCCCCACTCCGGTCAGGCCCAGGCGCCGCGCCTCGGCCACGTGCCAGGCCAGCTTGAAGGCGGCCTCCTCGTAGGAGAGGCCGGCGGGGCGGATGTTGGAGATGCAGTTGCGCTCGGCGTCGGTGCGGCCCACCGCCGGGCCGTGGGTCAGATAGACCCCCAGGCTGTCGGGCGCCGACAGGCCCGGCCGCTCCCCCACCAGCACCGCCACCATGGCCGCGCCCAGCAGCTGCCCGATCTCGTCGCCCAGGGCCACGCGGGCCTGGCGGGCCACCACCACGGGGCCGAGCCGCCAGCCGGCGCGCGCCACATAGGGGGCGAGGGCGGCGACCAGGGGCGCGGCGTGGGCGTGGACCGCGGCGCTGGACAGACCGTCGGCCACCACCAGGACCAGGTCGGCGCCCGGAGGTCCTGCCGCCGCCAGCGCCGCGCGGCTCTCCACCGACAGCCGCCGCCCCAGGTCGGGGCGCCGCAGATAGGTCGCCCGGTCGGGCGCGGCGCTGGCCACTTCGAGCGTCGGGTGGCCAAGGGCCTCCAGGCTAGCCGCCACCGCGGCGGCGTCGAAGGGGGCGTGGACGGCGTCGCGGGCCTGGGCGTGGGCCAGGGACAGGGCCAGGACCTCCCGGGTCGGCAGGGCCGGACCCGCCCGGCCGAGCGCGATCCGCGCCGGGGTCAGGGCCGCCAGGTGGGTCCAGGGATCGGGCAGGCTCACCCCGGGCTCCCGGTCAGCAGGGGATGGCCGGCCGAAGGCGGCAGCAGGACGCCGCCCGCCCCGGTGATCCTCATTTGGCTCAGCCAGGCCTCGAACTCCGGCGCCCGCTTCAGGCCCAGCAGCTCGCGCACATAGAGGGCGTCGTGGAAGGAGGTGGACTGGTAGCCCAGCATCACGTCGTCCCCGCCGGGCACCCCCATGACGAAGGTCACCCCGGCCGTGGCCAGCAGGGTCAGCAGGGTGTCCAGGTCGTCCTGGTCGGCCTCGGCGTGATTGGTGTGGCAGATGTCGCAGCCGAGCGGCAGGCCCAGCAGCTTGCCGCAGAAATGGTCCTCCAGCCCGGCCCGGATGATCTGCTTGCCGTCATAGAGGTATTCCGGGCCGATGAAGCCGACGACGGTGTTCACCAGCAGCGGCTTGAAGGCCCGGGCGACGGCGTAGGCGCGGGCCTCCAGGGTCTGCTGGTCGACCCCGTGATGGGCGCCCGCCGAGAGGGCCGAGCCCTGGCCGGTCTCGAAGTACATGACGTTGTCGCCCACCGTGCCGCGCTTCAGGGACAGCGCCGCCTCCCGGCCGGCCTTCAGCAGGGCCAGGTTCACGCCGAAGCTGGCGTTGGCGGCCTCCGTGCCGGCGATGGACTGGAACACCAGGTCCACCGGCGCGCCGCGTTCGATCAGCTCGATGGTCGAGGTGACGTGGGCCAGCACGCAGGACTGGGTGGGGATGGAGAACCGCCCGATCAGCTCGTCCAGCAGCCGCAGCAGCTCGCCGTTGGCCGCCAGGCTGTCGCTGGCCGGATTGATCCCGATCACCGCGTCGCCGCAGCCGTACATCAGGCCGTCCAGCACGCTGGCGGTGATCCCGGCCGGGTCGTCGGTGGGGTGGTTGGGCTGCAGCCGCACGGCCATGGTCCCGGGCAGGCCGATGGTGTCGCGGAAGGCGGTGGTCACCTGGCGCTTCGACGCCGCCAGGATGAGGTCCTGGTTGCGCATGATCTTGCTCACCGCCGCGGCCATCTCCGGGGTGATCCCCGGCGCCAGGGCGGCCAGCACCTCCGTGGTGGTGGTCTGCGCCAGCAGGAAATCCCGGAACTCGCCCACCGTCAGGGCGGCGATCGGGGCGAAGGCGGCGGCGTCATGGCTGTCGCAGATCAGCCGGGTGACCTCGTCGCTCTCATAGGGGATCAGGGGCTGGTCCAGCAGCGCCTTCAGCGGCAGGTCGGCCAGGGCCAGCTTGGCCGCCACGTTCTCCTGGGCGCAGGAGGCCGCCAGCCCGGCCAGCGCATCCCCCGACCGCAGGGGCGAGGCCTTGGCCAGCAGGTCCTTCAGGTCCGGAAAGGTCCATGTGGTCGCCCCGACCACCTGCCGATAACCCATGTCGCGCCCCGGGTGAGGCGGCGATCATGGCGCCTTCGCGCACAGGCCCCAACCCCGCTCATCCCGGCGAAGGCCGGGACCCAGATTCATCCGGGGCGGAAGAGTCGATCGCCACTCAATTGGGCGCGTCCTGAAATCAATGTGGGCTTCAACTGGGTCCCGGCCTTCGCCGGGATGAGCGGTGCTGGCTAGAGCGCCCTCGCCAGACGCAACGCCTCGGCGTTCTCGGCGCGGGCGCGGCGGTCGTTGATCTCCACGTCGGCGTCATAGAAGGCCGCGTCGTCGTCCTCGAAAGGCGAGGGAATGGCGTCGGGCAGCAGGTCCATTTCGTTCGGCATCGGACGCTTCTCCAAGGCTAGCGCTCGCCTGTCGCGGGAGGTCCAGAGTGCCGTTCATCTTTCATTAAGGAAAGCGTCATGATGCGCCGGGGTCGGACTCTCACGCACTGTTGACCCTGGCGACGCTGGCCGGGCCGGGACGCCGATTCAGTGATCACCGATCAGAAAGCGTATTGGCGCGGCGGCGGAACGGTATTTAGATGAATTCCAACGCCGCGTCGGGGCTGGCGAACGCATTCCTGCAACATGGAGGGCGTTTTCGCTGCCGCGAGAGTAGAGCGTCGCGGGAAGGAAATTGTTTTGCAGCGCACCAGTACCGAGGGGCCTGACTACTTTCACAAGGTCGTCGATTGTCAGTGGGCCTGTCCGGCCCATACGCCCGTCCCCGAATACATTCGCTTGATCGCCGACGGCCGCTACGCCGACGCCTACATGGTCAACTGGCGGTCCAACGTCTTCCCCGGAATCCTCGGCCGCACCTGCGACCGTCCCTGCGAGCCGGCCTGCCGCCGCGGGCGGGTGGAGGACGAACCCGTCGCCATCTGCCGGCTGAAGCGGGTGGCGGCCGACAACAAGACCGACATCACCGGCTTCCTGCCCCAGGTCCCGGCGGTCTCCAACGGCAAGACCGTGGCCCTGGTGGGCGCCGGCCCCGCGGCCCTGACGGTGGCGAGAGACCTGGCCCCCCTCGGCTACACCGTGGTGGTCTTCGACGGCGACGAGAAGGCCGGCGGCATGATCCGCCGCCAGATCCCCCGCTTCCGCCTGCCGGAGGAGGTGATCGACGAGGAGGTGGGCTACATCACCGGCCTCGGCATCGACATGCGCCTGGGCCAGAGGATCGACAGCCTCAAGGGCCTGCTGGCCGACGACTACGACGCCATCTTCGTCGGCACCGGCGCGCCGCGCGGCCGCGACCTCGACCTGCCCGGCCGCAAGGAGGCCGCCGCCAACATCCACATCGGCATCGACTGGCTCTCCAGCGTCGCCTTCGAGCATGTGGACAGGATCGGCAAGCGGGTCATCGTGCTCGGCGGCGGCAACACCGCCATGGATTGCTGCCGCACCTCGCGCCGGCTGGGGGGCGAGGACGTCAAGGTCATCGTCCGCTCCGGCTTCGAGGAGATGAAGGCCTCCCCCTGGGAGAAGGAGGACGCCCTCCACGAGGACATCCCGATCCTCAACTACCTGGTGCCCAAGGCGTTCACCCACGAGAACGGCCGCCTCACCGGCGTGCTGTTCGAGAAGGTGGTCGCCGAGTTCGACGCCAATGGCCGCCGCAAGCTGGTCCCCTCCGGCGAGCCCGACGAACACTTCGAATGCGACGACGTCCTGGTGGCGGTCGGCCAGGAGAACGCCTTCCCCTGGATCGAGCGCGACCTCGGCCTGGAGTTCGACGACTGGGGCATGCCCAAGGTCGATCCGATCACCTTCCAGTCCACCCTGCCCAGGGTCTTCTTCGGCGGCGACTCCGCCTTCGGGCCCAAGAACATCATCTGGGCCGTGGCCCACGGCCATGACGCGGCCATCTCCATCGACCGCTTCTGCCAGGGCCAGGACGTGGCCGATCGCCCACCGCCCGGAACCTCGATGGTCAGCCAGAAGATGGGCATCCACGAGTGGAGCTACGACAACGACGTCTCCAACGACCAGCGCCACCGCGTCCCCCTGCGGGAGAAGGGCGAGGCCCTGCGGAACGTCAAGCTGGAGGTGGAGCTGGGCTTTGACCTGCAGCTCGGCCTGGCCGAGGCCCAGCGCTGCCTGAACTGCGACGTCCAGACGGTGTTCTCCGACCCCATCTGCATCGAGTGCGACGCCTGCGTCGACATCTGCCCAGTGGACGCCATCACCTTCACCGCCAATGGCGACGAGGGCGACGTGCGGATGCGTCTCAACGCCCCGGCGCTCAACCTGACCCAGGACCTCTATGTCTCGGGCGAGCTGAAGACCGGCCGCATCATGGTCAAGGACGAGGACGTCTGCCTGCACTGCGGCCTCTGCGCCGAACGCTGTCCCACCGGCGCCTGGGACATGCAGCAGTTCACGCTCGAGATGACCCACGCGGGAGAACACCCATGCGCCCGCTAGAGGCCGTCAACGACTTCGTGGTCAAGTTCGCCAACGTCAACGGCTCGGGCTCGGCCAGCGCCAACGCCATGTTCGCCAAGTCCTTCCTGCGGATGGGCGTGCCGGTGGCGGCCCGCAACATCTTCCCCTCCAACATCCAGGGCCTGCCCACCTGGTACGAGGTGCGGGTCACCGAGGCCGGCCATCTGGGCCGCCGCGGCGGGGTCGACCTGATGGTGGCCATGAACCCCCAGACCTGGGACCGCGACCTGGCCGAGATCGAGCCCGGCGGCTACCTGTTCTACGACTCCACCAAGCCCCTGCCGCCGTCGAAATTCCGCCAGGACATCACCGTGGTCGGCGTGCCCCTGACGCGGATGTGCAACGAGGCCTATTCGGTCCCGCGCGAACGCCAGCTGTTCAAGAACACCATCTATGTGGGGGCGCTCGCCGCCCTGATGGACATCGAGATCGGCGTCATCGAACAGCTGCTGGCCGAGCAGTTCGCCGGCAAGGAACGGCTGATCGCGGCCAATGTCGCGGCTCTGCGCATGGGGGCCGACTATGTCGCCGCCAACCTGCCCAAGCTCGGCCTGCGGGCGCGGCGCGCCGACAAGGTGGGCGACCGCATCTATGTCGAGGGCAACATGGCCGCGGGCCTGGGCGCGGTCTATGGCGGGGCCACGGTCTGCGCCTGGTATCCCATCACGCCGTCCACCTCGCTGGCCGAGGCCTTCACCGACTTCTGCGCCGACTACCGGACCGATCCCAAGACCGGCAAGGCCCGCTACGCCATCGTCCAGGCCGAGGACGAGATCGCCTCCATCGGCATGGTGGTGGGCGCCGGCTGGAACGGCGCGCGCGCCTTCACCGCCACCTCGGGGCCGGGCATCTCCCTGATGCAGGAGTTCGTGGGCCTGTCCTACTTCGCCGAGATCCCCGCGGTGATCTTCGACGTCCAGCGGGGCGGCCCCTCCACCGGCATGCCCACCCGGACCCAGCAGTCCGACATCCTCTCGGCGGCCTACGCCAGCCACGGGGACACCAAGCACGTCCTGCTGCTGCCGCAGGATCCCGGCGAGTGCTTCGAGTTCGGGGCGCTGGCCTTCGACCTCGCCGACCGCCTGCAGACCACCATCTTCGTCATGCTCGACCTCGACATCGGCATGAACGAGTGGCTGACCGCCCCCTTCGCCTGGGACGACAGCCGGTCGCTGGATCGCGGCAAGGTCATGACCCATGACGAGCTGGAGGCCGGCCGCGACTTCGGCCGCTATCTGGACGTCGACGGCGACGGCATCCCCTTCCGCACCTATCCGGGGACCCATCCCACCAAGGGCGGCTATTTCACCCGCGGCACCTCGCGCAACCCCTATGCCCGCTACAGCGAGGAGGGCGGCGTCTATGTCGACAACGTCCAGCGCCTGCTGAGGAAGTTCGAGACCGCCAAGTCCATCGTCCCGGCCCCGATCCGCCGCGACGCGCCCAAGCCCACCAAGACCGGGGTGATCTATTTCGGCTCCACCGCCGCGGCCATGGACGAGGCCCTGCAGGTGATGGAGGCGCAGGGCCGCCACGTCGACGCCCTGCGGGTCCGCGCCTTCCCCTTCTGCGACGCGGTCTTCGACTTCATCGCCGCCCACGACCAGGTCTTCGTGGTGGAACAGAACCGCGACGCCCAGCTGCGCGCCCTGCTGATCAACGAGGGCGGGGTCGATCCGGCCAAGCTCACCGCCGTCCTGCACTATGACGGCACCCCGATCACCGCCCGCTTCATCGCCGGCGAGATCGCCGGACGCCTGACCCCCGCCGAGCCGACCCCCGAACGCCGCCAGGTCCCGGAGGCCGCCGAATGACCTACATCACCAAGCCCCAGCTGCATCACCCCAACCTGGCCCCCAACGCGCTCGGCAAGACCCGCCGCGATTATGAGGGTTCGGTCTCCACCCTCTGCGCCGGCTGCGGCCACGACTCCATCTCCGCGGCCATCATCCAGGCGGCCTATGAGCTGGACCTGCCGCCGCACCGGGTGGCCAAGCTGTCGGGGATCGGCTGCTCCTCCAAGACCCCGGACTATTTCCTGGGCGCCTCCCACGGCTTCAACACCGTGCACGGCCGCATGCCCTCGGTGCTCACCGGCGCCAACCTCGCCAACCGCGACCTGATCTATCTGGGGGTCTCCGGCGACGGGGATAGCGCCTCCATCGGCTTCGGCCAGTTCGCCCACGCCATCCGGCGCGGGGTGAACATGACCTACATCGTCGAGAACAACGGGGTCTATGGCCTGACCAAGGGCCAGTTCTCGGCCACCTCCGACAAGGGCTCGAAGTCCAAGAAGGGCGTGGTCAACCACGACAGCGCCATCGACCTGGTCAGCGTCGCCCTGCAGCTGGGCGCCACCTTCGTGGCCCGCTCCTTCTCCGGCGACAAGGCCCAGCTCGTGCCCCTGATCAAGGCCGCGCTCAGCCACCAGGGGGCGGCCTTCATCGACTGCATCAGCCCCTGCATCCAGTTCAACAACCACGCGGGCTCCACCAAGAGCTTCGACTATGTGCGCGATCACAACGAGGCGGTGAACAGCCTGGACCTCATCGTCCCGCGGGAGGCCATCCACGTGGACTACGCCCCGGGGACCACCACCCTGGTCACCCAGCACGACGGCTCGGTGATCAACCTGCACAAGCTGGCCGAGCACTACGACCCCACCGACCGCATCGCCGCCATGGCCTATCTGGCCGCCCGCCAGGCCCAGGGCGAGATCGTCACCGGCCTGCTCTATGTCGACCCCCGCGCCACCGACCTGCACGAGGGCCTGGAGACGGTGGACACCCCGCTCAACGCGCTCTCCGACGCCGAGCTGATCCCGGGGTCCAAGGTGCTGGACCGGCTGAACGCCTCGCTGCGGTAGGGGTCGCCTACCGGTCCCAGATCGACTTGAAGTCGCCGCCCCCGGTCAGCCGCTGGGCGGGGCTCTGCTTGTCGATGTGGCCGATCAGGCCGCGATAGACGCCGTACCCCACCAGCTCCTGCAGCCGGGGCGGGAAGCCGCGCACCACCTCCGGCGGAATGCCCAGCTGCTGGTTCTCCTGCTGGCGGACGAAGCCGGCGCAATAGTTCATGGCGATCCCGGTGCGGCGGGTGTCGGTGGCGTTGGCGCCGCCGCCGTGCCACAGCGCCCCGTCCCAGATCAGCACCGACCCCTTGGGCATCTCGGCGGGCACGGTCTCGTAGGTTCCGCCGTATTCGGGATTGGGCCTCAGGTGGCTGCCGGGGACCAGCCGCGTCGCGCCGTTCGCGGCGGTGAAGTCGGTGAGCGCCCACATGGAGTTGCAGACCAGGGGCGCGTGCGGCTTGGCCAGCGGGATCACCTGGTCGTCGGCGTGGATCGGCTGGGCGATCTCGCCGGGGTCGATGGCGATGGAGGAGAGCGAGGAGATCAGGCAGCCTTCGTCCAGCACGCCTTCCACGATCGGCAGGACGGCGCTGTGGACCGGGATCTGGGCGAAGACCGGGTCGTGGACCAGCAGGTTGTAGATCCGCACCGTCCGATGGCCCTCGAAGCCGTTCATGGCCGGCTTGGCCTCCAGCTCGCGCTCCAGGCGGATCAGCGCGTCGTTGAGCGCCTCGATCAGGTCCGGCGCGATGGCGTTCTCCACGATGGTGTAGCCGTCGCGCTTCACGCGGGCGATGTGGTCGGCGACCATCGGCTTGCTCCCTGTCGGTTTTGCGCGATCTTAGCGACTCATCTGGGGGAGGCGCCATGACCGTCGATGTGAGGATGCGGCCCCCGGGGCCCGAGGACAGCGAGCGCCTGCTGGCCTGGCGCAACCTGCCGGAGGTGGCGCGCTGGATGTATTCCGACCACGTCATCACCCAGGCCGAGCACGACCGCTGGTTCGCCGGCCTCGCCGCCGACCCCACCCGCACCTACTGGATCATCGAGCTGGACGGGGAGCCGGTCGGCCTGGCCAACCTCGTCGACATCTCCACGCAGAACCGCAAGGCCTCCTGGGCCTATTACCTCGCCAGCCCGTCGGTGCGCGGCAGGGGGATCGGCGCCTGGGTGGAGGTCTTCGTCCTCGACCACGTGTTCTCCACCCTGGGCCTCCACAAGCTGTGCTGCGAGGTCCTGGCCGACAACGAGGCGGTCTGGAAGATGCACGAGTCCTTCGGCTTCCAGCGCGAGGCCCTCTACCGCGACCACATCTGGAAGGGCGGCGCGCCGCACGATGTGGTGGGCCTGGGCATCCTCGCCGCCGACTGGGAACAGGCCCGACCGGTCAGCGTGGAGCGCCTGCGGGCCAGGGGGTTCGAGATCTAAGCATTCTGCCGCTCGAGCAATTCGGCCAACCGACCGAGCAGGAGGCCTTCCCGCTAGCTCTCCCCTTGCAGCCAAGGCTGATCTGATGTTCACTTTACGTTCTATCGAGGGGGCGAAGATGAAAACGGCCGATGCGGGGTTTGAATTTCCGGTTCTGGGGTTCACGCCGGATCTGGAGATATGGGCCTTTCCGGATCTGAACACCCTGACATCGTGTGGACCTAGATCGCTCAAGGACAAGATGCACATCGGCATGGAGCTCGTGGACGCCACGGGTCGCCGGTGGATCGTCCGGTCGGCGACCCGGACCGGACGGGCGGAATCATGGCTGTCCTGGGCGATCTCGAGGCTGCTTTCCACACCACAGTCCCGCGTCGAGCTTGAGCTGGAGATGCTTGAACCCCTGTCCCTCGCCGAGGTGCAGGCGCGGGTCTGCGCCGCCCTGGAAGCCTTTCCCGAGGACTACGGACAGTACGACGAGTCCGACAACGTCCTGGCCCCTTTGCTGGCCCAAGTGCGGGCCACGAAGGATATCGCCAGTCTGCCCACCTTGCTGGGGCTGGACAGCTTCATGGCCTACTAATTGGTGATCAAACGGCCGTTGAACTGTTCCAGTCCAGGGCGGCGATCTGCGCCGTGCCGAAGTCCGGGTCGTCCGCGTAGAGCGCCCCATAGACGTGGCGCACGAAGTCCAGGTCGGCGGGGTGGTCCACGGTCCAGCGCAGGTGGGCCAGGGACGGCTCGCGGGTCAGGACCTGCGTCCGGAAGCGGCCCCCGCTGTTGTAGATAAAGGGCGTCACGTGCTCGCGGTCATAGGGGCGGGTCGCCTCCTGGGCGGCCAGGCGCAGGACGCCCGCCTTCATCACCTCCACGTCCAGGCCGTGGGGGAAGGTGCGGACGGCGGTGTTGTTGGCGTAGTCGGCGCCCGTGGCCTTGTAGAGGTCGATCAGGTCGTCCAGCACCCGCCAGTCCGTGAGCGGACAATCGGCGGTCATCCGCACCAGGCTGGCGGCCTCGGGATAGGCGTCGAGCGCCAGGACGAACCGCCCCAGCACGTCCTCCAGCGGTCCACGCACCACGGTGAGGTCCAGGCTGGCGGCGTAGTCGGCCAGGGCGTCGTCGCCCGCCTGGTCGCTGGTGGCCAGGACCAGCTCGTCCAGCCGCCGCGAGCGCCGCAGCCGCTCCACCTGCCGCCCCAGCATGGGGACGCCCGCCACATCGGCCAGCACCTTGCCGGGCAGCCGTGTGGAGCTCATCCGCGCCTGGATTATCCCGAGGATCATCGGCGCATCTTACCCATGGCGCGCGCGTCGCGGTAGGCTGACGCCCATGAACCTCTACGACCGCCTCATCGCCGCCTCCGACCGCCCCTGCTTCCTGCTCCCGGACGGCGGCCAGATCACCTACGCCCAGCTCGCCGACGGCGCGGGCCGCATGGCCGCCCGGCTGATCTCGCAGGGCGTGGTCCCCGGCGACCGGGTGGCGGCCCAGACGGAGAAGTCGCCGGAGGCGGTGATGCTCTACCTGGCGACGCTGAAGGCCGGCGCCGTCTACCTGCCGCTCAACACCGCCTATACCGCCAGCGAGGTGGACTATTTCCTCACCGACGCCGAGCCGCGCCTCTTCGTCCAGGACGCCGCCGCCTTCGCCGCCCAGGCCGCCGCCCACGACCCCCTGGCCCAGAGCGTGCCGCGCGACGACGCCGACCTGGCCTCCATCATCTACACCAGCGGCACCACCGGTCGCTCCAAGGGCGCCATGCTGACCCACGGGGCGCTGCACGCCAACGCCAGCGCCCTGCATCAGGCCTGGGGCTTCACCGGCGACGACGTCCTGCTGCACGCCCTGCCGATCTTCCACGTGCATGGCCTGTTCGTGGCCCTGCACTGCGCCTTCCTGTCGTCCGCCCCCATGGTCTGGCTGCCGAAGTTCGAGGACGCTTCCGTCCTGGCGGGCCTGGCGCGGTCCACGGTGATGATGGGGGTGCCCACCTTCTATGTCCGGCTGCTGGCCAACCCCGGCTTCACCCGCGAGGCGGCCGCTCCCCTGCGCCTGTTCATCTCCGGCTCGGCCCCCCTGCTGGAGAGCACCTTCGCCGAGTTCGAGGCCCGCACCGGCCAGCGGATCCTGGAGCGCTACGGCATGAGCGAGGCGGTGATCATCACCTCCAATCCCCTGCACGGCGAGCGCATCGCCGGCAGCGTCGGCTACCCCCTGCCGGGCGTGGAGCTTCGCATCGAGGGCGGCGCCGAGGTGGGCGTCATCGAGATCAAGGGCCCCAGCGTCTTCTCCGGCTACTGGCGCATGCCCGACAAGACCGCCGAGGACTTCACCCCCGACGGCTTCTTCAAGACCGGCGACGTCGGCCGCCGGGACGCCGACGGCCGGGTCTGGATCTCCGGCCGGGCCAAGGACCTCATCATCTCCGGCGGCTACAACGTCTATCCCAAGGAGATCGAGCTGATCCTCGACGAACTCCCCGGCGTCACCGAGAGCGCCGTCATCGGCCTGCCCCACCCCGACTTCGGCGAGGCCGTCGCCGCCGTGGTGATCGGCGCCGGCGACGAGGCGGCGATGATCGCGGCCGCGCGGGAAAAGCTCGCCGCCTTCAAGGCCCCCAAGCGCATCTTCTTCGTCGAGGACCTGCCCCGCAACGCCATGGGCAAGGTCCAGAAGAACCTCCTGCGCCAGACCTATGGGGACACGTTCACCGCCTGAGCTTCCCTCAACGTCATCCCGGGCGACCCGCAGGGGAGACCCGGGACCCAGGTGACGGGGCTGGGCTCCTGGATCCCGGCTCTCCGCTTCGCTGCGGCCGGGATGACGCGCAGGGGGTTAGTCCCGCACCAACCGCCGCGGCGCCGCCAGCCGCCAGCTCGTGGCCAGCCGCGCGGCCACATGGTCCCAGTCGGGCTGCGCCAAACTCATCCCCACCCAGCCCGAGGGCCAGAGATAGGCCGGCTTGCTGAACAGCTCCGGGTCGGCCTCGATCAGCATCTCCTGTTCGTCGCGGCCGGTGGTCTTCACGCAGACCACGGTCATCCCGTCCCCGTGATGGTCGTGGCGGAAATAGGCGAACATCTTGCCGGCCACCCGGAAGGCCGGAATGCCGTGCGACACCACCTCGTCGGTCTGCGCCATCCCCAGGCACAGCCCCCGCAGCCGGGCCAGCACGCCGTCGGGATCAGGGCTGAGCATGGTGCGCCACGATATGCCGCTCCACCCGCCGGTCGGGGACCAGCCACATCAGGGCCACGGCCAGGTAGGCCATCGCCGCCCCGGGCGCCCAGACGAAGGCCATCCCGATCCCGGCCAGATAGATCACCGGCGAGATCTTGGACTTCAGGTCCCGCCCCAGGGCCTCGCGCAGCACCGAGTGCGCCCCCTGCTTGCGGAAGATCACCCCCTGCATCACCCACCAGGCCACCGCCGCCATCAGCAGCGACACCCCATAAAGGGCCGTGGGCGCCGGGGCGAAATGGTTCTCCCCCATCCAGGCGGTGGTGAACGGCACCATGGACAGCCAGAACAGCAGGTGCAGGTTGGCCCACAGGATCGCCCCGTCCACCTGCCGCACCAGCTGGAAGAAGTGGTGGTGGTTGTTCCAGTAGATGCCGACATAGACGAAGCTCAGCACATAGCTGAGGAACACCGGCGTCAGCCCCGCCAGGTCGGCGAAGGTCGCCCCATGCGGCGGCCGCAGCTCCAGCACCATGATGGTGATGATGATCGCCAGCACCCCGTCGGTGAAGGCCGTCAGCCGCTCGCGTTCCATGAAGCCTCTCAACCCACGCCCGTCATCCTCGGGCTCGTCCCGAGGACCCCTCGCCCCGCCGCACCGCGCCAACTCCCGCGCGCACCGCCCCGAAACCGTCATCCTCGGGCCTGTCCCGAGGATCCATGATCACCGACTCGGATCAGATCGCACAGCCTCCGCCGACCGGGCCTCAGTCGAGATACCGCTCGCTCACCGCCCCATCCAGATGCCGCACCCGCGCCGCGGCCAGGACCTCCAGGTCGAACAGCCGCGCATTGACCCCCATCCGGTTCCGCCCCGGATCCACCGCGCTCCAGTGGGTGACGCAGCCGCAGGCCGCGCAGCGGTGGAACCCGATCGACCGGTCATCCCACATATAGACGTCGGTCGCCCCGCCCTCGATCCGCACCTGGGCCGGCTCATAATAGGCCCACAGCACCCCATAGCGCCGGCAGATGGAGCAGTTGCACGCGGTCACCTCCACCGGCGCGGGATCGCAGGTGAGGCGGACGGCGGCGCAGTGGCAGGTGGCGAGGGTGGGCATGGGGGAGTGGCCGGCAAACAAATCGAACATGGGCTGGGCAGAGCGATGGGGGCGCGGGTAGGCGTAGACCTAACCTCGACCCTAGGCGGCGTCTTTAAGGAGTCCTAGGTTCTGTATTTCATCCAGAATTACTTGGCTCAATCGAAGCGGACCGACGTCCAATTCACGAAGCCAAGTTCTGGCCTCCGCTACGCCGAGTTCAGAATTGGGAAAATGAGGTTCAAGCGCAGCAGCAGCGATGCGTGAAAGGCCCAACTCCATGAACGACCAACCCGAGCGCGTGGATACTCCCAGTTCGAGTGCCAGAGGAAAGTCAAAAATCTCTTTGACGCGCTCGTCACGCCCGCACTCACGGAGCGCGTGGCCTAGTACATCGACATAGGCCTTTCCGAGTTGAACATATTGGAACCGGATAACGTCTTCGATCAAATCGAATTCATTCCGAATGACATCATTGACATCGACCGGCCGTGGAGGGCGCTTCCGTGTCAGAGGGTTTCGCGCGAGTTCCTCTTCGTATTCCTTGAGCTTCTTTTTGTAGCCACGCTCCGCCCTCTTGATCGCATCCGCTAAGAGCGCCGGGTATGGCTTCCCTTGCATCCATTTGACGGCAACGCCCGCCACAAGGCTTGGAAATTTTGTCGCTGAAAGGTTCACTAGGCGCTGTACCCTCATGAAGATGGATTCATACGCCTCCCTCGCCGTCATGTAGTCGTGCGGATTACGTGGAATTAGGATGTCGATCTCATCTGCAATGATCTTGGCCACTAGCTCGTTGAAAAGCCGCTTCAACCCAAATGGGTCGATCGTCCAGTTTGTCGCGAGTAGCGATGCTGGCAGCGCAATCTCGTCGCTTGCTTGTTGAGCTGCAGTTACGAGAGCCAAACGGGTCTGATCGTCAATTGAGGCGAGCGATCTATCTGCGAACGCGGCTACATCTCCGCGCGCAGCGCGGGAGATGAGCAAACCAGCAGCCGCTCGCACCTTGCTGACTTCGTCGTCCCCAGGAAGCTGCCTTGGCAGTTCTCCAGAAAGAGCCTTGAGGATGTCAGCAGCGCGTTCGGTCGCAACTTTAGAAAAAGCGGGCTCAATTAAGAATCCGACGAACGAATTCATCGGCTGTTCGGGCCAGTCTTCGTAGTCGACAAGAAATACGTTGCCAACGACGTCGGCCTTCATGCGGCCAGCGCGTCCTGCAAAGTTCCATAGTGCCGCTGGCTCCAACCTAGACCTTGTTCCGCGCGTCGGCGTATCAATGAACACATTGCGCGCGGGCAGATTTACACCCTGGAACAGTGTCGTCGTGCAAACGAGATAACTAAGCGCCCCCGACTTAAACGCGCCTTCGATCGCCTCCCTCAGAAGGGTGGGCATCTTGCCATAGTGGAACGCTACGCCTCGACGCACTAGGGCGCCCAACGAGTAGCGCGGATGGATATGCTTCTCGATGAACTCGGCGAGGTCGAGCAACTGCTTGTCGCCTTGGTCATGGGAGTCTTGAAACAGCTGCAGAGCTACCGTTTCTGCGTCCTTCGGGCCTGTAGCATAGACGAGAGAGCCGCCGATCCTGCCGAGCTCGAGAGCGACAGCCGCCAATCGGCTAGCGGGAAGGTCGAAACCGCGCTGGCTCTGCAATGTCCCCAATGGAACCGAACCAAGGGCCGTGAGAAGGCGCAGCTTCAAACTTCGCGGCTCGGCAGCCTTGCTGACAAGTATTCGGTTCTGGATCACAGACGGCAAGAGCGACACAGAAGGTTGGAGGTTTTTCAAACCCACGGCTTTTGCGATGTCCTCAAAGCCTTCGGCTCCCGGCGCAAGGAAGATGACCCGGGTTGTGGCCCTGCGGGTCACGGCCTGTTCGAGACATTCCTGTAGAATCATCCCTCGAGCGCCGTCGGACAGGTTCTGTGCCTCGTCGACGACAATGAGGTCAAACTCGATATTCGAAACTGCAAGCAGAACCTGAAGGCGTTCCTGAGTGAGGATGAATATTTGTTGGTCCGGATCGGAAGGATCTATGGTGGGGACCGTCGTCACGCGGATATGCTCAGAAGATACTAAGCGGCGCTGAATTGCGCCATAGACTTCCGAAAGCAACGCGCGTGTGGGAGCCACGTAGACGGCGCAAAACGCCTTCGGCTCTTCGGCCGTCCGACACAGATGCTCTATAACCAAGAAGGACTTGCCGGCGGACGTTGGGGCGGAGACCGCCAAGACATCAGCTGAACCCAGTAAGTCCCAAGCTTTTCTCTGGAAGTCCGTTAACGCGATCCGCTCCGAGCCGATATCGATCCCATTCAACTCCCGCGAAATAGCGGCCCTCATTGTTTGTCTGAAATTATCCGCGCTTTGGAAGCGCGTTTCGGCGTAAGTCAGGGCGGGGAAGTTGCCCAGATCAGTGAGAAGTCGAAGGCTAGCATCAACAGGAACGTCATCGCGCTTTGCTAGGAGAGCGCCGAGAGCGACTGCCTGTGCGAGCGCGCGCAAGGGCTCGTCGTCTGTCTGTGCAAAGACGCTGGCGCAATAGAGAAGGCCCAGCACCTCTCGACGCGTGAGGGCATCATCAACTTGTGCGAGCTCCCCCGAAAGCGTAGCCCTTGCGGCCTCCGCTTGAAGTCGATCGAAGTTCGTTCGGAAGATTTCGCTGCCCGTCATACGCATTGAGAGGTCGAAGGCGAAGCTCATTTTTCGCCTCCGACTGTAAGAGTATCGCTGGTTTCTTCAGGCTCGTTGTCGTCGTCCGACAATGGGATTTCATCGCCGACTGGATCCACCCCCATTGCTCGATAGAACTCTTCCCGCAGTACATTTACATCCGGTACTGCAACGAAGAACACGAGGCTTTTTGCGCTAGAGGCCCCGCTTGCCTTGATGTGTTTGCCGGCCAGTTGTCGCAGCCGTGCATGGTCGCCCTTGAGCTGCATTGCGAAGTGAGCTTCGTGAGCGGTGACGGGCCCATCTGTTATTGGCAGCGTATTCTTGAAATGTTTCTGTTCGGAATAGCATACGACCCCCACAAAGCGCTCCCGACGTGGCAGCGAGGGCTTTCCGATGATGTCAAAGAAGTCCAGTGCTGCTTCCCTCGCCGCGCCTTCAAGGGAGTCGAGGTGTCCTAGGTCGGAAACGAGCTCGTACTCTCTGAGGTACTGCTTTCGGTTGCTCAGGAAACCCGCAGCCGAGGCAGCGTAATCCTTAGCTCCTGCGTTTGCCCCACCCGCGAGCTTCGATTCCAAAAAGTAAATTGTGAGCGCTTCATTCTCGAATACAGCGTGAATTCCGTCGAGCCCATGCACCGGCATGTTATTGCTGGTCTTCAAAGCCATCTTCGCGGCCACCTGAGCTGCTGACAAATGGTGCTGTGTTATGCAATAAGCAAGCACTTCACCAAGCTCGCTAGCGCGGGATGGATACGCTTTGTTGAATGTTATAAACGCGTCCCGAACGGCTTGGTGAACGCGTGCAGTGACAGTGAAGTCCTCCTGGATCGCAGCGGCCATCTCCAGGCGACGTTTTCGTGGAAGGGCATAGTACATGCACTGCCGCCACAAAAATTCTCCCAGTGCAGCGACTTGAGGCTCGTCTTCCTTGAAGCGGACATGAAGCAGTCCGGTCCGCGGCCCTTCGCCTTCGCAAGGGGCGTCATGAGGGACCACGCAAGCGAGTAGCTGGTCTACCTTGGAAGGATTGAGCAGGCTTCCTATCGCCTCCTCAATTTCGGTGTCGATCTCGTCTTCCACAAGCACCCCGCCGACGAACCAAAGCACAGTCTAGCGCAATGCGAGTGTTTGGCGAGTCGACCACCGGAAGGCATTCAAACCGCGCTGAATGCCTCGTCTGACGGTTACCCTCCAGATATCTCGTGGTGGTCGGGCAAACTCTGGGCAGCAACTAGTTCAACCTAACATGTCGGGCAGACTTTGCGGGGCCCGTCGTTCTCCGACCCAATTGGTTGCCATCGCTCCCCCCCCACATTGACCCCACCCCCGCCTTCGCCCTAAACCCACCGTTGCGACAGGTTCCCCGTGAGGGGATGAAAAGGGAACTCGGGTGGAAAACCCGGGCTGCCCCCGCAACTGTAAGCGGCGAGCCCGCGCGCCATCAGCCACTGGGCCCCTCGGGGTCTGGGAAGGCGGCGCGCAATGGGTGCTGACCCGTGAGCCAGGAGACCTGCCTGACGCAGTCGTCCTTCGACCGGCCGGGGTGCGCCGAGCGAACGGGGTCTTCCCGAGAGGCGACGTTTGTTGGGCCGCGGCCCGGCGATCGTGCGCCTCGACGCCCCGCGTCCTGACGTCCGCGCGCCGGTCACGGCCCGCCGTCAGTGAAAGGGGCAAGACCCATGAAGACCCATCTCTACTCGACCTGCGCGGCCCTGGCCGTGCTCTGCGCCACGCCTGCCTTCGCGGAGGTTCCGGCGTCGGTGACCCCTGTGTCCGTGACACCTACCCCGGACGCCGGGGGCGCCGAGGCGGCCAATCCGGTGAGCGAGCTGATCGTGACGGCGGCCCGTGGGCCGCAGGACCCGGCCAAGGTCGGCGCCTCGGTCACGGTGCTGAACCAGGCGGCCATCGAGGCCCGCCAGCAGGTGCTGGTCTCCGACCTGATCAGCCGCACCCCCGGGGTGGCCTATTCCCGCAACGGCGGGCCGGGCGGCATCACCACGATCCGCATCCGCGGGGCGGAGGGCGACCAGACCGTGGCGGTGGTGGACGGGGTGAAGATCAACGACCCCTCGGCCCCGGGCGGCGGCTACAACTTCGCCAACCTGCTCACCGGCGACGTGGCCCGCATCGAGGTGCTGCGCGGCGCCCAGTCGACCCTGTGGGGCAGCCAGGCCATCGGCGGGGTGGTCAATATCGTCACCGCCGAGCCGACGCGCGCCCTGGAGGCCGGGCTGCAGGCCGAGGCCGGGACGCTGGGCGAGAGCTATCTGCGCGGGACGGCGGGCGGCAAGGGCGAGCATCTGGTCTGGCGGCTGGCGGCCAGCCGGCACGAGACCGACGGCGCCTCGGCCTACCGCCTGGGGACCGAGCGGGACGGCTATCGCCAGGAGGCGCTGAGCGGGCGGGCCCGGGTGATCCTCACCGAGGCCCTGTCGCTGGACCTGCGCGGGGTGTGGAGCCGCAACCGCAACGATTTCGACGGCTTCCCGGCCCCGGCCTACGCCTTCGCCGACACCGCCCAGTACGCGGAGATCGAGGAGACGGTCGGCTATGGCGGCCTGAACCTGGACCTCGGGCGGCTGAAGAACCGGCTGGCGGTGGGCTATACCCGCTCGGCCAGCCAGAACTTCGACCCGGCCCAGGCGGTGACGCCGCTGACCTTCGACTCCACCGGGACCAACCGGCGCTATGAGTACCAGGGGGCGTTCGCCCTCTCGCGCGCCTGGACCGCCACCTTCGGGGCCGAGGCCGAGCGGGCGTCGATGCGCACCCGCTCGCCCAGCGCGTTCTCCCCCAACCCGCCCACGGCCCGGGCCAAGGCGGGGATCGACAGCCTCTACGGCCAGGTCGCGGGGGACCTCAACGATCACTTGTCGGTCACGGTCGGCCTGAGGCGCGACCGCCACGACACCTTCGGCGACCACACCACCGGCCAGGTCTCGGCCGCCTGGTCGCTGAACGAGGGGGGGACCATCCTGCGCGCCAGCTTCGGCCAGGGGTTCAAGGCGCCGACCCTCTACCAGCTCTACTCCCAGTACGGGAACCTGGGGCTCCAGCCGGAGAGCGCCGACAGCTACGATTTCGGTGTGGCGCAACGGGTTGGCGTGGCCACGCTGTCGGTCACCGGCTTCGCGCGGCAGACGGAGAACCAGATCGATTTCGTCTCCTGCACCTTCGGGTCGGGGGCGGCGGCGTGCAATCCGGGCGGGGTGTTCCGCTTCGGCTATTACGACAATATCGCCCGGGCCAAGGCCCACGGGGTGGAGCTGGCGGGCGTGGCCACCGTCGGCCCGCTCACCGTGGACGCCAACTACACCTGGACCCACACCGAGAACGACGCCGCCGGAAACCCCAATCGCGGCAAGGCCTTAGCCCGCCGCCCCGAACACCAGGCCAACCTCGCGGCCACCTACCGATGGGGGTCTGGTCTCTCCGCGAGCGCCGACATTCGCTATGTGGGGGCCAGCTTCGACAATGCGGCGGGCAGCTACGTCCTGCAGAGCTACACCCTGCTGGACCTGCGGGCCTCCTATCCGGTGAGCGACGCCGTCGAGGTCTATGGCCGGGTGGAGAACGTCTTCGACGACGACTACGAGACGGTGCGCAACTATGGCGCGCTCGGCCGCACCGCCGCCCTCGGCGTGCGCGCCAGGTTCTGATGGGATAAGGGTTCGCGGCGGGGGCAGGGTCCCCGCCGCGGCCTCCCGGAGACCCCCTTGCCGGCATTGATGATCCAGGGCTGCGGGTCCGACGTCGGCAAGTCGGTGCTGACAGCGGGCCTGTGCCGGCTGTTCGCCAACCGGGGCCTGCGGGTCGCCCCCTTCAAGCCGCAGAACATGTCCAACAACGCCGCGGTGACGGCCGACGGCGGCGAGATCGGCCGCGCCCAGGCCCTGCAGGCGCTCGCCTGCCGGGTCGCCCCCACCGTCGACATGAACCCCGTCCTGCTCAAGCCGCACAGCGACACCGGCGCGCAAGTGGTGGTGCGTGGCGAGCGTGTCGGCAACCTCGAGGCCGCCGCCTATCAGGGCCGCAAGGGGCAGTGGCTGGGGGTGGTGCTGGAGAGCTTCGCCCGGCTGCAGGCCGCCCACGACCTGGTGCTGGTGGAGGGCGCCGGCAGCCCCGCCGAGACGAATCTCAGGGCCGGCGACATCGCCAATATGGGCTTCGCCCGCGCCGCCAATGTGCCGGTCGTCCTGGTGGGGGACATCGACCGCGGCCACGTCATTGCATCCCTGGTGGGCGCCCACGCGGTGCTGGATCCCGAGGACCGGGCGATGATCAAGGGCTTCCTGATCAACAAGTTCCGCGGCGATCCGGCCCTGTTCGACGCCGGCCGCGCCGAGATCGTGGCCCGCACCGGCTGGTGCGACTGCGGCATGGCCCCCTGGCTGGCGGCGGCCCGCGTCCTGCCCGCCGAGGACGCCCTGGTCTTCGACCGGCCGGCCGGCGCGAGGACGAAGATCGCCGTCCCCCTGCTGTCGCGCATCGCCAATTTCGACGACCTCGACCCCCTGCGGGCCGAGCCCGGCGTCGACCTGGTCTTCGTTCCCCCGGGGACCGCCCTGCCGGGCGACGCCGACCTGGTGATCCTGCCCGGCACCAAGTCGACCCTGGCCGACCTCGCCTTCCTCCGCGCCCAGGGCTGGGACATCGACCTCGCCGCCCACGTCCGCCGCGGCGGCCGGGTGCTGGGGATCTGCGGCGGCTTCCAGATGCTGGGGACCCGCGTGGCCGACCCCGCCGGCCTGGAGGGGCCGCCGGGGGAGGCCAGCGGCCTCGCCCTGCTCGACGTCGAGACCGTGCTATCGGGCGACAAGGTGCTGCGGCCGGCGGCGGGGCGGCTGGCGGGCGGGGCGCGGTTCGCGGGCTACGAGATACACCTCGGCCGCACCACGGGCCCCGGCCTGGCGCGGCCCTTCCTGGTGGGGGAGGACGGCGTCCCGGGGGGCGCGATCTCCGCCGACGGCCGCGTCGCCGGCGCCTATGTCCACGGCCTGTTCGACGCCGGTGAGGCCCGCGCCGCCCTGCTGGCGCAACTGGGGGCGGCCTCCCAGGGCGGCGACCACCACACCGTGGTGGACGCCGCCCTGGACGCCTTGGCTCAGGCCCTGGAGCAGGCCTTCGACATCGAGGCCCTGGCCGCCATCGCCGGCCTTAGAACGACTGGCCGAAGCTGATGGCGATGGTCCGCGGGCGCGTCGGCCGGATATAGGGCTGGGCCCCGCAGGAGGGGCATTCGATGTAGCGGTAGACGTCGCCGCGCTTGTCGAAGGCGTTGAGGATGGAGAGCTCGGCCTTCCAGCTGTCCCGCGCCAGGCCGGCGGTGAAGTCGGCCTGGGCGAAGGCCCGCAGCCGGCCGAGTTCGTCGCGCTGCACCAGGCGCAGGTCGCCCCAGCTGCGGCCCTGATAGACGAAGGCGCCCTGGATGTGGGCGTCGTAGTCTCCCCAGGGGAATTCGTAGCGCACCGTGGCGTTGGCCTTGATCTTGGGCGTGATCGGCAGCTCGGTCCCGCTGGGCGCCTCGGGCGAGGCGCAGATCTGGATGGGCTTGCCGGTGGCCGGGTCCACCCCGCCGCAATAGTCCTTGGTCAGCTTGGCGTCGGTGTAGGTGGCCGCCGCCCCGATGGTCAGGCCCTGGATCGGCCGCCAGCTGATCTCGGTCTCCGCGCCCTTGATGCGGGCCTGGCCAGCGTTCTGGATCTCGGTGAAGGCGTTGGGGCCCAGGAACGAGAACTGGAAGTCCTTCCAGTCCTCCCAATAGACCGCGCCGTTGAAGCGGAAGGTGTTCTCAGCCCACTGGGTCTTCCAGCCCAGCTCGTAGTTGTAGAGATAGTCGGACGAATAGGGCGCCCGGGTGCCGCGCCGGTTGATCCCGCCGGGCCGGAAGCCCTGCGAGTAGGTGGCGTAGACCATCTTGTCGTCGTCGATGTGATAGGTGAGGTTGATCTTGTAGATCTGCCCCGTCTCCTTCACCCGCTTGTCCAGGTTGGTGCAGGGCGCGGTTCCGACGCTGGAGGGCGCGAAGCAGGCGGCCTCGCCGGTCTTGGAGCTGACTCCGGAACTGAAGCCGAAGAAGCCCTTCAGGCTGTTGTCGGACTTGAAGGCCCGCATGCCCGCCGTCAGCATCAGCTTGGGGGTGATGTCGAAATAGGCCTCGCCGAACGCCGCATAGTCCCGGTCCACCCGGAACTGCTCGGTCAGCCACAGCGTGCCGGGCCAGCCGGTGACCGACAGGGCCGGGTCCAGGTTGTTGATCTGGTAGTTCTGCTCGATGAAGTGGGTCTGGCGCTGGGCGAAGGCCCCCACCACGAAGCGCAGCCGCTGGTCCTGCGGCGAGGACAGCCGCAGCTCGTGGCTGTAGCGGGTGAACTTGTCGTGGCCGCTGATCCTCTGGGTCGGATCGATGATCGCCCCGGTGGAGTCGGTGATGTAGGCCCCCGACCCGTAGAGGGTGTCGTAGAAGTAGGAGTAGTCGCTGTAGTCGGTGTGGCTGTCGATCTTCCGGGCGTTGTAGGCACCGGTGTAGACGATGTCGAAATCGCTGATCTTGCCCTCGATGGCCAGGGCCGCCTGGTACCAGCGGTCGTGGTTGTCCTCGGGCAGGTAGTGCTGGACCTTCAGGTCCCCCACCTGCGGGTCATAGGAGAAGACCCCGTCGGTCTTGGTGTCCTGGCCCATGATCGAGGGCCGGAGCGTCCAGTTCTCGTTGAGCTCCAGGGCGAGCGCGATGCGCGCGCCATAGGTGTCGGTCTCGTTGTAGTCCTTCTTGGCGGTGGAGCGGATCGTCACGCCGGAGACCGGATAGGTCCGCGAGCCGGCGACATTGTCGATATAGCCGGCGTCGTGCTCCTTCCAGGCCACCAGGCGCACCGCCATCTGGTCGGTCATCGGAACATTGACCATGCCCTCGGCCACATAGCCCTGGCCGCCGTGGTCGACGGTGTTGGCCTGCAGGTCGTAGCGACCCTTGAACACCCCCAGCTCCGGCTGGTTGGTGATGATCCGCAGGGTGCCGGCCTGGGAGCTGGCGCCGTAGAGGGTGCCCTGGGGGCCCGCCAGGGCCTCGACCCGGGCGATGTCGTAGATGTGCAGGTCCAGCGCCCCGCCGATGGTGGTGATCGGCGCCTCATCCAGATAGGTGCCGACGCTGGGCAGGGAGCCGGAGTGGTTGCCGTCGCCGCCGGAGGCCACGCCGCGCATATAGACGTTGGAATAGCCCGGCGCGGCGCTCTGGAAGGCCACGCTGGGCAGGAACTTCACATAGTCGTCGAAGTTGTTGACGTTCAGCTCTTCCAGCTTCTTGGTGGTGAAAGCGGTGACCGCCACCGGCACGTCCTGGATGTTCTCCTCGCGCTTCTGGGCGGTGACCACCAGTTCCTCGACCTCGGCGCTCCCCCCCGACTGGGCGTAGGCCGCCCCGGCCAGCATGGTGCTCGACAGCAGCAGGGCGCTCAGCGCCGCCTTCCGCCGCAGGTTCCGGTTCACAGGCATCATGGTTTCAGGCCCCTCTGGTCGACACGCCGACTCTCTGGGCGCCAGTGCCACTCCTGGTCGCGTACACTGTCAAGCTACCGAAGGCAGGTCGTCGAACGGTGTTGCCCGGGCGCCACCCCGCGAGCCGCGGATTGGCGGGGTCCGGATAGTTCAGGCGTCGAAAACGGGCGCCTCGGGATAGGCCTCCAGCACCGGCCCCAGGGCGGTCTTCAGCGGCCCCAGCCAGGGTTCGAACTTGCGCCACTGGTCGACCCCCTCGGTGAAGATCGGGCGGCGGACCTGCTCGGAGCTGGCGGTGCGCACCGCCCGGTCGTTCTCGTGGAAGGCCAGGCAGCCGGGCTCGTAGTCCAGGCCGCAGGCCGCCAGCAGGGCGCGGACCTCCCCCTCCGGATCGGCCACCATCGCCTCATAGATCACCCGATGGACGCGGCCGGGCAGGACCGCGTCGAAATGGGCCATCAGGGCCACATAGTCGGCATAGTAGCGGCCGAGGTCGGTGAGGTCGTAGGTGAAGGCCTGGCCGCGGGCGAAGTGCTGCTTGAAGCCCGAGAAGCAGCAGCCCAGGGGATGGCGCCGCGCATCGATGATCCGCGCCCTGGGCAGGATCAGGTGGATCAGCCCGACGTGGCTGAAGTTATTGGGCATCTTGTCGATGAAGAAGGGCCGGTCGGTCTTCCGCTGCCGGCGGGTGCGCTCCAGATACTCCTCCCCCAGGGTCTTCAGCTCGCCGGGGTCGAGGTCGGCCAGCACCTGCGGATAGGCGCTGGGGTCGTCGCGCCGCGACCGGGCGCCCAGGCGCTTGGCCATGGCCGGCAGATCGGGCAGCTCCATGGTCCCTTCCACCAGGCTGTGGCTGGACAGGATCTGCTCCACCAGGGTGGAGCCGGACCGGGGCAGGCCCACCACGAAGATCGGGTCGGGGGCGTCATGGCCCTGGCCGGTCCGCGCGGCGAAGAAGGCCGGCGTGAACAGGGCCTTGGAGCGCGTCACGTGGGCGTGGGTCTCCTCGGGGTCGTAGTCCAGCGTCTCGCGGCGCCGGGCGTTTCCCCGGGCATAGGCCTCGAAGGCGGCCTGCGCCTCGCCGGCGTCCTCCAGGGCCTTGCCCAGGGCGAACTCCAGATGGAAGCGGTCCTCGTCGGAGATGTCCTCGCGCCCCAGGGCCGCGCGCATGGCCGCCAGGTCGGCGGGTTCGAACCGCCAGGTCTTGAGGTTGGCCAGGCTCCACCAGGCCTCCCCCAGATGCGGCGCCAGGGCCAGGCTGCGACGGTAGGCGGCGATGGCGTCGGCCTGGCGCCCCACCGTCTTCAGCGCGTGGCCCAGGCTCATCCAGGCCTTGGGCTGGGCGGGGAAGTCGGCCAGCAGGGCCTGATAGATCTCGATGGTCCGCTGGTACTCGCCGAGCTGGCCCAGGGCCGCGGCCAGCAGGTTGCGGTAGCCGGGATTGCGCGGGTCGTCCGCCAGCAGGCGTTCGGCCTGTTCCGCGGCCGCCGCGGCCTTGGTCTGGCGATAGAGCACCACGGCGTAGTTCATCCGCGCCGCGGCGAACTCCGGCGCCAGCTCCAGCGCCCGGGCCAGAAGGGTCTCGGCGTTCTCATAGCGGGCCAGGCGGGTGGCCACCTCGGCCAGCATGCGCAGGGCCGCGACCTCGTCGGGGCGCTCGCGCAGCAGGTCGCGCAGGGCGTGCTCGGCCACGGCGAGCTTGCCCTCCACCAGGGCGGCGGCCGCGGCGAGGAGCTGGGGGTCCTGGGTCGAGGCCGCCAGGTGCCGGGCCACGGCGGCCTCGGCGGACCGCGTGTCGCCCGCCAGACGGTGCTGCTCGGCCAGCAGCCGCCAGGCCTCGGCGAGGTCGGGCTTCAGGGTCACGGCGGTCTGCAGGGCGGCCAGGGCGCCTGACCCGTCCCCGGCCTCGCCGCGGGCCCGGCCCAGTTCCAGGTGCGCCATCGACCAGCGCGGCTGGGCGTCGGCCAGGGGCTCCAGCAGGGCCAAGGCCTCGCCCAGCCGCCCCCGGCCGCCCAGGGCCTGGGCCAGCAGCAGGACGGCCTCCGGATGGCCCGGCGCGACCGCCAGGATCTCCCGGGCCTGGGCCTCGGCGAGGTCCGGCCGCGCGGCCAGCATCCGGCGGGTATGGGCCAGGGCGGTGGCCAGGGTTCCGACCGGCTCGGAGGTCTCGGTCACGGGCGCGCCTGGGCTTGGGACATGGCCGATCAAGACCGGGGCGGGCCGAAGCTGTCAATTGCAGCGTCAGGCCTGTTTCCACGGGCGGCGGGTTCAACCTATGTTCGGGGCATGAGCTATGCTGATGAAGTGGCCGCCTGGATCAAGGCTCGGGTGGCGCGCGACCCGCCCCTCGCCAAGGAATCCGAACTGGGGACCATGCTGCGGGTGCTGGCCATCTGGCGCTCCCGGTCCATCGCCGCGACCCTGGCGCGGCTGCACGACGGCAAGATCCTCAACGGCCCGTTCGCCGGCATGGACTATGTCAAGGACGCCACCGAGGGGGCGCTGGCGCCGCGTCTGCTGGGCTCCTACGAATCCGAGCTGCATCCGACGATCGCGCGGTTCGCCGCCGAGGACTTCGACTGCGTCATCGATGTGGGCTGCGCCGAGGGCTACTACGCCGTCGGCCTGGCGCGCCTGATGCCCCAAGTCACGGTCTACGCCTATGACATCGTCGAGAAGGCGCGGGTCGCCTGCGCCGAGCTGGCCGCCAAGAACGGGGTTGGCGACCGGGTGATCATCGGCGAGCTCTTCACCCCCACCGGCTTCGAGGCCTTCGCGGACCGCAGGTGCCTGGTGATGATGGACGTGGAGGGGGCCGAGGACGACCTGCTGCGTCCCGACCTCTCGCCGGCCCTGGCCCAGATGAGCCTGATCGTCGAGACCCACGACGTCTACAAGCCCGGCGTGCTGGAGCGCCTGCGGGAGCGGTTCGCCGCCACCCACGACATCCAGCGCCTCGACCAGCAGGGCAAGACCACGCCCCTGCCGGACTGGCTGGCGCAGCTTGGGCATCTCGACCACCTGCTGGCGGTCTGGGAGTGGCGCATCAGGCCCACCCCCTGGCTCGTCATGACCCCGAAGGCGCGGGCCTGATGTCCCAGGGCTTCCGCCTGGATGGGGGCGGCGAGACCCTCGTCTTCCTCACCACCGAGGCCGGGGCGCCGCGGCTGGTCTACTGGGGCCCGGACCTGGGCGTCGCCGACCCCGTGCCGGCGCTGGCCAGGCTCTCCCTGCGCGCCATTCCCCACGGGATGTTGGACGGCGGCGAGCGGCTGACCTGGCTGCCGGAGGCGGGGCAGGGGTTCACCGGCCACCCCGGCCTGCTGGCCCATCGCGACGGCGCCGAGCTGGTCACCCAGATGACCCTGGCCGCCTGCGAGCTGGCGCCGGGCGCCGCCCACCTGGAGCTGGAGGACGCCGCTGCGGGGGTGCGCCTGACCCTGACCCTGGCCCTCGACGCGGCGAGCGGCGTGCTCTCCAGCCGCGCCGCCCTGAGCAACCTGGGGACCGAAACCCTGACCCTCGACTGGCTGGCGGCGGGCGCCTTCGACAGCCCGCACGCCGACCTGCTGCTGTTCGACGGCCGCTGGACGCGGGAGTTCATCCCCGTCCGCCAGACGCTGTCGACCGGCCTGATCGCCAAGGAGAACCGCACGGGCCGCACCTCCCACCACGCCCCGCCCTTCGCGGTGATCGGCGAGGCCGGGTTCGGCGAGATCCACGGCGAGGCCATCGGCCTGCACCTGGCCTGGAGCGGCGACCACCGCATCTTCGCCGAGCGGCTGCGGGACGGCCGCATCCAGGTCCAGGCCGGCGAGCTGCTGCACCCGGGCGAGGTGATCCTGGCGCCTGGCGAGACCTACGAGACCCCGGCCCTCTACCTGGCCCGCTCGGGGGGCGGCCTGAATGGCCTGTCGGACCGTTTCCACCCCTTCGTGCGCGACGTGATCCTGGGCGGCCGGCTGCGGGGCAAGACCCGGCCGGTGCACTACAACGGCTGGGAGGCCATCTATTTCGACCACGACCTGGCCACCCTGAAGACCCTGGCCGACCTGGCCGCGGCGGCGGGCGCCGAGCGCTATGTCCTGGACGACGGCTGGTTCAAGGGCCGCCCCGACGATCGCTCGGGCCTCGGCGACTGGAGCGTCGATCCCGCCAAGTACCCCGACGGCCTGACGCCGCTGATCGACCACGTGCGCGGCCTGGGGCTGGAGTTCGGCCTCTGGGTCGAGCCGGAGATGGCCAACGCCGATTCCGACCTGCTGCGGGCCCACCCCGACTGGATCCTCGGCGATCCCGGCCGCGACCAGCCCCTGGGGCGCGGCCAGTACGTCCTGGACCTGACCCGGCCCGAGGTCAGCGACAACCTCTACGGCCAGCTCGACGCCCTGCTGAGCCGCAACGCCATCGGCTATCTGAAGTGGGACATGAACCGCGACCTGACCCACGCGCTGAGCGGCGGGCGGGCGGCGGTGCATCGCCAGACGCTCGCCGTCTACGCCCTGATCGACCGCCTGCGCGCGGCCCATCCCGGGGTGGAGATCGAGAGCTGCTCCTCGGGCGGCGGCCGGGCCGACTACGAGATCCTGCGGCGGACCGACCGCATCTGGACCTCCGACTGCAACGACCCCATCGAGCGCCAGGCGATCCAGCGGGGCTTCTCCATCTTCTTCCCGCCCGAGGTGATGGGCTCCCATGTCGGGGCCGCGGCCAGCCACACCACGGCGCGCACCGCCAGCCTGGACCTGAGGGCCATGACCGCTCTGCCCGCCCACATGGGGATCGAGGCCGACCTGCGGGCCTTCTCCGACGCCGAGCGCGCCGCGCTGGCCGCCGCCATCGCCGTGCACAAGACCCTGAGGGCGGAGCTGCACGCCGGACGCACCCTGCGGCTGGAGCATCCCGATCCGGGCTGCCTGGCCTTCGTCCAGCTGGGCGAGACCCTGGGCCTGGTCTCCGCCGCCCAGGTGGCCACCCCCCCGACGGTGGGCCTGTCGCCCCTGCGTCTGGCGGGCCTGGAGCCCGGGGCGACCTACGAGATCACCATGATCAATCCGCCCGAGCGGCCCTTCGCGGTGATGAAGCGGCGCATCCCCCTGGTGAAGGGCGACGCCCTGCGCGCCACCGGCCTGATGCTGGCCCAGCTCGGCCTGCCCCTGCCGGTGATGCGGGCCGGCGAGATCGCGGTCTTCCGCCTGGAGCGGGTCGCCCCGTGAGTCTGGCCGACCTCGCCGCCGCCTTCCGCGCCCGCTTCCGCGCCGCGCCCCGCCTGTTCCAGGCGCCGGGCCGCATCAACATCATCGGCGAGCACACCGACTATTGCGGCGGATTCGTCCTGCCCGCCGCCATCGACCGCTGGTGCCGTGTGGCCGCCGCGCCGAACGATCGGGGCACCTTGCGGGTGGCCAGCGCCACGCTGGGGGAGGCGGCGGAGCTGGACCTCGCCGCCCTGGCCCGGCGCGGCGACTGGACCGACTATGTGGCGGGCGTGGCGGCGACCCTGCTGGCGGCTGGCGTGCCGGTCACCGGCGCCGACCTGCTGATCGAGTCCGATGTCCCCATGGGCGCCGGGGTCAGCTCCTCCGCCGCCCTGGAGGTGGCCGTCGTCCTGGCCTTGCTGGCCCTGGCCGGTCGGACGGCCGATGGCCGCCAGGTGGCGCTCTGGGCCCAGGCCGCGGAGAACGATTTCGTCGGCGTGCCCTGCGGGATCATGGACCAGTTCGCATCGGCCAACGGCGTGGCGGGCGGGGCGGTGATGCTGGACTGCCGCAGCCTGGAGGCCACCCCGGCCCATCTGCCGCCGGACGCGAGATTCCTGCTGGTCCACAGCATGGCCGAGCGCCGCCTGGCCTCGGGGGAATACCGGGCGCGGCGCGAGGACTGCGAGGCCGCCGCCGCCGCCCTGGGGGTCGCGAGCCTGCGCGACGTCGGCGCGGCCGACCTGCCGGCGGCCCTGGCGCGGCTGGGCGGCGGCCAAGCCCGCCGCTGCCGCCACGTGGTGAGCGAGAACGCCCGGGTGCTGGCGGCGATGAAAGCCATGGCCTTGGGGGACCTGCCGGGTCTAGGTCGGCTGATGGACCAGTCCCACCAGAGCCTGAGCGACGACATGGAGGTCAGCCTGCCGGCGCTCGACCGCCTGGCGCGGATCGCTCGGGCCACGCCGGGCGTGCACGGCGCGCGCATGATGGGCGGCGGCTTCGGCGGCTGCGTCATCGCCCTGGTGGACGAGGACCGGGCCGCCGCCGCCATGGCCGCCATCCAGGCCGCCTATGGCGAGGAGATCGGCCGGGTCCCCGACGCCTTCCTGTGCCGGACGGTGGGTGGCGCGGCGGAGGTGAGGCCATGACCGCGCCCCGGCCCGAACGGCGTCTCAACCTGCTCACCGGCGACTGGGTGCTGGTCTCGCCCCAGCGGGTCAGCCGGCCCTGGCAGGGGGCGGCCAGCGCCCCCAAGCCGGCCTCCGGCCTGATCCACGATCCCTCCTGCTATCTCTGCGCCGGGGTGACCCGGGCGGAGGGGGCGGTCAATCCGGACTATCAAGGGGTCTATGTCTTCGACAACGACTATCCCGCCCTGCTGCCGGGCCTGACGGCCCCCGCTCCGGAGACCGATCCGCTGCTGGTCTCCGAGCCCGAGGCCGGGGTCTGCCGGGTGATCTGCTACGCCCCCGACCACAGCCTCACCATGGCCGGGATGAGCCGCGCCCAGATCGAGGCGGTGATCGACACCTGGACCGAGCAGTTCGTCGAGCTGGCCGGCCGCCCCGACGTCGGCGCGGTGACCATCTTCGAGAACCGCGGCGAGATGATGGGGGCGAGCAATCCCCATCCCCACGGTCAGATCTGGGCCCAGCAGCACCTGCCCAACGAACAGGTGGCCGAGGACGCCTGCCAGCGCGCCTGGTTCGTCGCCAACGACGTCCCCCTGCTCGCGGCCTATCTGGAGCGCGAGTTCGAGGCCGGCGAGCGGATCGTGGTGCAGAACGACACCTTCGTCGCCCTGGTCCCCTACTGGGCCGCCTGGCCCTTCGAGACCCTGGTCCTGCCCCGCCGCTCGGTCACCGGCCTCGACGAGCTGAGCGTGCGCGAGCGGGCGGGCCTGGCCGATGTGCTCTCGCGGCTGACGCGGGCCTATGACCGGCTTTTCGACACACCCTTCCCCTACACCATGGGCTTCCACCAGCGTCCGGTGGACGGGCGGCCCGAGGAACACATCACCCTGCACGCCCACTTCTATCCGCCCCTGCTGCGTTCGGCCTCCGTGCGCAAGTTCATGGTGGGCTACGAGATGCTGGCCATGCCCCAACGCGACCTGACGCCCGAGGAGGCCGCCGCGCGGCTGCGGACCCTGGTATGAACGACCCCATCGCCATGAAGCCCCTCAGCCGCCTGCCCGGCGGCCCGATGGTGGACGCCTATACGCTCACCAATGTGCACGGGGTCTCGGTGCGGATCCTCACCTATGGCGGGACCGTCCAGTCGATCCGGGCGCCCGACCGGGACGGGACGCTGGACGACATCGTCCTCGGCTACGACCACCTGGAGCGCTATCTGGAGAGCCCGCGCTATTTCGGCTGCCTGGTGGGGCGCTATGCCGGCCGCATCGCGGGGGGACGCTTCTCCATCGACGGCCGCGCCTGCGAACTGGACCGCAACGACGGGGACAACTGCCTGCACGGCGGCCGCGCCGGCTTCGACAAGGCGGTCTGGACCGCCAAGGCGCAGGAGACCCGCGCCGGCGCCCAGGTGAGCCTCTCCCATGTCAGCCCCGACGGCGACATGGGCTTCCCCGGTGAGCTGACGGTCCAGGCGACCTATGAGCTCACCCGCGGAAACGAGCTGCGGCTGGAGCTGCGGGCGGCCACCACGGCGCCCACGGTGATCAACCTCACCAACCACACCTACTGGAACCTGGCCGGCCTCGACGCCCGCCACGTCCGCGACCACGAGCTGCAGGTCTTCGCCGAGGGCGTCCTGGCCACCGACGAGACCCTGTGCCCCACCGGCGAGATCCTCGACCTGGCGGGGTCCGAGCTCGACTACCGCCAGCCGCGGATCCTGGCCGAGGAACTGGATCACACCTTCGTCCTGGCCGGCAGGAAGCGCGGCGTCGTGGCGCCCGCCGCTCGGCTGAGCCACCCGGCCACGGGCCGGCGCCTCGACATCGCCACCACCGAGCCCTGCCTGACGGCCTATACCGGCTGGGGCGGGATCGCCTTGGAGACCGAGCACGCGCCGGACGCCCCCAACCAGCCCAACTTCGCCCCCACCCTGCTGCGGCCGGGCGTGGCCTGGACGTCGACCACGGTGTTCAAGCTGGGCGCGTTCTAGTCCGCCGGGGTGATCTTCGGGACCAGCAGGTGGATCCAGGCCAGCGCCAGCAGATAGGCCCCGGCCACCACCGCGAACATCGGCAGGTAGCCGCCGCCATTGTCCAGGGTCCAGCCCGTGAAGGTCTGGATGCCCAGGCCGCCGAGGGTGCCGGCGGTGGCCCCGATGCCGATCACCGCGCCGATGACCTTGGCCGGGAAGACGTCGGCGGTGAAGGCGAAGATGTTCGTGGAGAAGGCCTGGTGGCCGGCCAGCGCGATCCCCAGGACCAGGGCCGCGACCCAATAGTTCTGGGCGCCGAGCGCCAGCGGGATCGGGAGCACCAGCAGGGCTCCGCCCAGCATGACCGCCTTGCGGGCCAGGTTCACATTGACCCCGGCGGCCAGCAGCCGGCTGGCGACGAACCCGCCGCCGAAGGCGCCACAGGCCGCCAGGCCGTAGACGAGGGCCAGGGGCGGGCCGAGCCGGTCCAGGCCCAGGCCGAACTGGCGGTGGAAGAAGTCCGGCCCCCAGAACAGCAGGAACCACCAGCCCATGTCGGTGAGGAACTTGGCGCCCGCCACCGCCCAGGTGCGGCGGTCGGCCAGCAGGGAGAGCCAGGGGGTGGGGGCGCCCTCGACGGCGGCCACGTCCACGGCGCCTTCCTCCTCCACGGCCTCGCTGCGCTTGCCCATCACCAGCCAGGCGGCCAGCCAGACGAAGCCGATTCCCCCGGTGATCAGGAAGGCCGCCCGCCAGCCCAGGGCGAGCGCCAGGGCCGGCACCAGCAGGGGCACGAAGATGGCCCCCAGGTTCGGGGCGGAATTGACGATGCCCATGGCCAGGGACCGCTCCTTGGCCGGGAACCAGGCGGTGGTGGTCTTGATGGCGGCCGGGGTGTTCACGGTCTCGGCGACGGCCAGCACCACCCGGGCGCCGGTGAACTGGCCGATGGTGTAGGCCAGGCCGTGGGCCATGGCCGCCAGGCTCCAGACGCCCACACCCCAGGCATAGCCGCGGCGCACGCCCACCCGGTCGACGAACCAGCCCGCCGCCATCAGCGACAGGGCCGTGGCCAGCTGGAACTTCTCGATGATCCCGGCATAGTCGCTGTTGGTCCAACCGAGGTCGGCCTCCAGCACCGGCTTGAGCAGGGCGATGATCTGGCGGTCGGCGTAGTTGATGGCGCTGGCGGTGAAGACCAGGGCCAGGACCACCCAACGGAGACGGGATGCGGCCGCCATCTCAGGCGGCGCCGCGGGCGCGATGGGTCATGTGAAGTCCCGTTTCCTCGAGGCCTGGTCCGGCGTGAAAAATCTGCGCTCCGGGCGAAGGAGGACCTTGCGGTTCCGCGTCGCGCCCATCATTGGTTCGCTTCGCGCACAATCATCATATTTTTTCATTTTCCAACCGGCGTCCACACCCCATGACGGAAATGTCCCTCGGCCAGAGCGCCCTGAAGGTCTCGCCCCTGGCCTGGGGGATGTGGCGGTTCAAGGGCGCCGACGTGAAGGCCGCCCGCGCCCGGGTCGAGGCCGCCCTGGCCGCCGGCCTGACCTTCCTGGACACCGCCGACATCTACGGTCCCGACAATGGCGAGCCCTTCGGCGCCGCCGAGGCCCTGTTCGGCCAGGTGCTGAAGGAGGCCCCCGGGCTCCGCGACCGCATGGTGCTGGCCAGCAAGGGCGGCATCGTCATGGGCACGCCCTACGACTCCAGCGCCGCCTATCTGGAGAGCGCCGTCGAGGCCTCGCTCTCGCGCATGGGGGTGGACAAGATCGACCTCTACCAGATCCACCGCCCCGACCACCTGGCCCACCCCGCGCAGGTCGCCCAGGTCCTGACCGGCCTGCGCCAGGCCGGCAAGATCGGCGAGATCGGCCTCTCCAACCACACCGCCGCCCAGGTCGCCGCCCTACAGGCCCATCTCGACTTCCCCATCGCCTGCGTGCAGATCGAGTTCTCCCCCCTGGTGGTGGGGCCGCTCTATGACGGGACCCTGGATCAGGCCCTGGAGACCGGCATGGGGGTCATGGCCTGGTCGCCCCTGGCGCAAGGGCGCCTGGCCGACGGTCCGTCGACGGACGAACGGGTCCTGGCGGTGCGCGCCGCCCTCGACGAGATCGCCGCCGGCCATGGCGTGTCGCGCACCATCGCGGCCTATGCCTGGCTGCTGGCCCACCCCAGCAAGCCCATCCCCATCATCGGCTCGCAGCAGCCCGAGCGGATCGCCGAGGCCGCCAAGGCGCTCGATGTCCAGCTGACCCGTCCCGAATGGTACGCCGTCCTCACCGCCGCCCGTGGAGTTCCCCTGCCGTGACCCAAGCCCCCTGCGAAGTCTCCTGGTTCTCGGCCCTCTGCGACGACGACTACGAGTTCCTCGGCGTGCCCGATCCGGCCCTGGCCTCGAGCTGGGAGCACTGCCGCAACATCGCCCTGACGGCGGAAAAGGGCGGCTTCGACAACATCCTGCTGCCGTCGGGCTACGGCCTGGGGATCGACACCCTGGCCTTCGCCGCCGGGATCGCGCCCATGCTCAAGCGCATGCGCCTGCTGGCCGCCATCCGCTGCGGCGAGATGTGGCCGCCGCAACTGGCCCGCCAGCTGGCCACCATCGACCAGATGCTGAACGGCCGCCTGACCATCAACATCATCTCCAGCGACATGCCCGGCGAGACCCTGGCCAGCGCCCCGCGCTACGCCCGCACCGTCGAGACCATGCAGATCCTGCGGACCCTGCTGAACGGCGAGGCGCTCGATTTCGACGGCGAGTTCTACAAGCTGAAGGTGGAGCCGCCGCGCATCCGCACGGTGTCGGGCAAGGCCCCGCAGTTCTATTTCGGCGGCCTGTCGGAGGACGCCCGCGAGGCCGCCGCTAAGGGCTGCGACGTCTATCTGATGTGGCCCGACAAGCAGGAGGCGGTGAAGGAGATCCTCGCCGACATGACCGCGCGCGCGACGAAACACGGCCGCAAGCTGAAGTTCGGCTACCGCGTCCACGTGGTGGTCCGCGAGACCGAGGCCGAGGCCCGCGCCGCCGCCGAGCGCCTGCTCTCCCACCTCGACGCCCCGGCCGGCGACGCCATCCGCGCCAAGTCCCTGGACAGCCAGTCGGTGGGGGTCCGCCGCCAGGCCGAGCTGCGCGAGAGCGCGTCGGACGACGGCTATGCCGAGGCCAACCTCTGGACCGGCATCGGCCGGGCCCGCTCGGGCTGCGGCGCGGCCATCGTCGGCGATCCCGACCAGGTGCTGGCCAAGCTGCAGGCCTACCAGGCCATGGGCATCGACGCCTTCATCCTCTCGGGCTATCCGCACGCCGCCGAGGCCGACCTCTTCGCCCGCCACGTCCTGCCGAAGCTGAACCACGGGCCCCTGCTGCCGTGACCCCCCAGGGCGAGCCCGAGCAGCACGAGTTCGCCTTCGCCTCCTTCGACTCGCTGGAGGGGGTGCCGGTCCTCGCCCCGGCCCCGGCCGGGACGCCCGCCTATCAGCGGCTCTACCAGGCGGTCCGCCGCATCCTGCCCGGCGGGCTGATCGCCATCCTGGTGGCGCTCTCGGCCACCTGGCTGGCCGACCACTACGGCGCGCCGGTGATGCTGTTCGCCCTGCTCATCGGCATGGCGGTGAACTTCGTCGGCCAGGACCCCCGCTGCCGCCCGGGCATCGACTTCATGGCCCGCACGGTGCTGCGGCTCGGCGTCGCCCTGCTGGGCGCCCGCATCACCCTCGACCAGGTCAGCTCGCTCGGCGGCAAGGTGCTGGTGATCGCCGCCGGCGGCGTGATCCTCACCATCCTGGCCGGCTGGGCCCTGTCGCGGGCGCTGAAGCTGAAGTCCGACTTCGGCATCCTCACCGGCGGGGCCGTCGCCATCTGCGGCGCCTCGGCGGCGCTCGCCCTTTCCTCGGTCCTGCCCCAGACCCCGACGCGGGAGCGCGACACCACCCTGACGGTGGTGGGGGTCACCACCCTGTCGACCATCGCCATGGTCATCTATCCGGTGATCGCCGCGGCGCTGGGGCTCACCCACACCCAGACCGGGGTCTTCCTGGGCGCCACCATCCACGACGTGGCCCAGGTGGTGGGCGCCGGCTACGGGGTCTCCAAGGAGACCGGCGACACCGCCACCATCGTCAAGCTGTTCCGCGTGGCCCTGCTGCTGCCCACCATCCTGGTGGTGGCCCTGATGTTCCGCTCCAAGATGACCGCCGGCCCCTCCGGCAAGCGTCCGCCCCTGGTGCCGATGTTCCTGATCGGCTTCGCGATCCTGGTGGCGATCAATTCCTCCGGCGCGGTGGCCGCCGGGATCATGGAGCAGACCAGCGCCGCCTCCCGCTGGTGCCTGGTGACCGCCATCGCCGCCCTGGGCGCCAAGACCTCGCTCGGCGAGCTGGTCTATGTCGGCTGGAAGCCGGTCCTGCTGATCGTCGCCGAGACCGCCGTGGTGCTGGCCTGGGTGCTGGCGATGCTGCTCCTGGGGTAGGTGGGCGGTCCCCTACGTCCATCATGATCGTCATCCTCGGGCTTGTCCCGAGGATCCATGATCTCCGACTCTCCGCAATCGCGCGGCGCGCGCCACGGCAGCTTGCTGAACCCCGGAGATCATGGATGGTCGGGACAAGCCCGACCATGACGATCAGAGGATAGTGGCTTCCCCTAGGCGAAGTCCCGCGCCAGCTCCGCCCGCGTCGCCGGGCTCAGCAGGGCCAGGTGGCCGTAGCTCTCGTGGTCGCAGCCGATGGCCACGGTCACCGCGGGATCGCGGAACTGGGCCACGTGCTCGGGCTTCAGGGGAAAGCGCAGGAAGTGGACCGAGGAGGTCTTGCCGTCCTCCCGGGTGCGTTCCACGTCGCCCTCGGGAACCCCCATCATCCGGTCCTCGCCCACAGCCACGAAGAAGTGGTCCTCCACCCCGCCCAGCCGGGCCAGGGTCGCGGCGCGCCGCACCTCGTCCTCGATCTCGAACATCACCGTGGCCACCAGCTCCGACCCTTGCGGGATCAGGGGATTATAGGCCGCCAGCTCGTCGGCCAGCTGGGCCTCGCCCCCCTTCTCGATCAGCAGCATCTCCTGGACCTGGAACAGCATGGTGTCGAAGCACTCGAAATAGAATGAGCAGATGGGACCCAGGTCGATGCGGCGCAGGCGCTTGGTGGGCAGCAGGGCCTTGCGCCGTTCGGCGCGAACCTTGGCGAACTCGGCGTCCGGGAGCAGGTCGGCCTTGGTGATCTGGCGCAGGTTGGCGGGCATGGCGGCGGACTTTCAGAGGGCGTAGGCGCGGGCGAGGATCTCGATGGGGTGGGACTGGCGCGGCTGCGGGGAGCTCGCCTCCGTCTCGGCGACCAGCATCTGGCCGATGTGCTTGCAGGCCAGCGGGCAGTCGGAACAGAGCTCGGCGTTGGCCTTCTGCGCCACCTGCTTGGTGGTGGGCTTGCCCACCTTCAGGGCGGCGGGCCGGGTCTGCTTCATGATCCCGAAGGTGCCGCCATGGCCCGAGCAGCGCTCGATGACGTCCACCTGGGTGTCGGGGATCAGCCGCAGCATGTCGGCCGACTTCTGGCCCATGTTCTGGGCCCGGGCGTGGCAGGCGTGGTGCACGCTGACCCCGCCGGGCACGGGGGTCAGGCCGGGCGCCAGGCCCTCGGTGCGGGCGATGTCGACGACATATTCGCTGATGTCGCGGGTGGCGGCGGCCAGGCGGCCTACGGCGTGGTTCTCGGGCAGCATCAGCGGCCATTCGAACTTCATCATCAGGCCGCAGGAGGCGGTCAGCGCCACCACGTCGTAGCCGTCGGCGATCCAGGGCTCGAAGGCCTTGGCGATCCGCTCGGCCCGGCCGGCCACGTCCTTCAGGTCGCCGGACTCCAGCTGCGGCATGCCGCAGCATTCCGGATAGATCAGCTTGGTCTCCACCCCCTGCAGGGCCAGCACCTTGGCGGCGGCGACGGCGGTGTCGGGCTGGTTGTAGTCCACGAAGCAGGTGGCGTAGATCACCGCCTTGCGCAGGCCGAAGGCCGGCCCCTTCGGGTTGGCGGGGACGGGCGCCTTCAACAGGTCGGTGGCGGTCTTGGCGTGATATTTCGGTAGCTCGGCCTCGGCGTCGATCTCCGCGATGGCGTCCAGCAGCTTGCGCAGGGGGGTGTTCTTCCGCGCCGTGGCCCAGTTGGCCAGGCCGGCCACCGGCTTGGCCAGCTTGCCGTTGCGGTCGGTCTGGCCGAGCTGGTCGCGGATGAAGTCCTTTTCGCCCGCCCGCCGCTTGGCCGCCCGGTAGCGCAGGATCAGGTGGGGGATGTCGATGTCGAATTCGTGCGGCGGCACGTAGGGGCACTTGGTCAGGAAGCACATGTCGCAGAGCGTGCAGGCCTCATCGACCTTGGCGTAGTCGGCCTTGGGCACGCTATCGAGCTCGCCGGTGGGCGCCTCGTCGATCATGTCGAACAGCCGCGGGAAGCTGTCGCACAGGTTGAAGCAGCGCCGGCAGGTGTGACAGACGTCGAACTGCCGCTCCATCTCCTTCTCGACGGCGGCCAGGTCGTAATAGGCCTCGTCGCGCCAGGCGATGGGATGACGGAAGGGCGCGTCCAGGCTCCCCTCCCGCGCGGTCGTCTTCGGGCTCTCGTCCACCAGGGACCTCCGGCATTGGGGTCCTTCTTCCCTTGCGGGAGAAGGTGTCGGGCGAAGGCCCGACGGATGAGGGGGCACGCGCCGCTCTCAGCCCTTCACGTCATCCCGGCCGCAGCGAAGCGGAGAGCCGGGACCCGGGGGCGGCGCGTGTGGCCCCTGGGTCCCGGATCGGCCTGCCGGCCGTCCGGGATGACGCGAGGATGGGCGAGACCGCGCCCCAGTCCTGAGGGGTTAGCCCAGGGTTTCCAGCGCCCGCTGGAAGCGGCCGGCGTGGGACTTCTCGGCCTTGGCCAGGGTCTCGAACCAGTCGGCGATCTCGTCGAAGCCCTCGTCGCGGGCGGTCCGCGCCATGCCCGGATACATGTCGGTGTATTCGTGGGTCTCGCCGGCGATGGAGGCCTTGAGGTTCAGCTCGGTGCCGCCGATCGGCAGGCCGGTGGCGGGGTCGCCCACGCCTTCCATGAACTCGAGATGCCCGTGGGCGTGGCCGGTCTCGCCCTCGGCGGTGGAGCGGAACACCGCGGCCACGTCGTTATAGCCTTCGATGTCGGCCTTCTGGGCGAAATAGAGGTAGCGCCGGTTGGCCTGGCTTTCGCCGGCGAAGGCGTCCTTGAGGTTCTGCAGAGTCTTGCTGGTGGCGAGGGTCATCTGGTCATCTCCCGTGAGGCTAAGGATCCCCCGACGTCGAGGTCGGGTCTTGCTCAAGGTCAAGTATGGCCGCTTTTCCGCATAGAACTAATCGAATTAATCTATCCGCAGCATAGAGCGCGTCGATGGAATGCCCCTTGTCGCAGTGCGGGCTTCCATTTGTGATCAATGATAAGTTATCTTGATTCCGATCAAGGCGGCCCCCGCGCGGGGCGCGAACCTTGGCGACGAGGAAACAAACGGAACGCCCGCGGACGTCCCGATCAACAGCGACCCTTTTGCGCAACGAGAGCCGAGCCATGTCCGAAGCCGCCACCCTGACCCGCGCCACCCAGAAGACCGAGCATTTCGACGTCCTGATCGTCGGCGCCGGCATCTCCGGGGTCGGCGGCGCCTATCACCTGGCCAAGGAGCGGCCGGGGACCAGCTTCGTGGTGCTGGACAACCAGGACAAGTTCGGCGGCACCTGGACCACCCACACCTATCCCGGCATCCGCTCCGACAGCGACCTCTACACCTTCGGCTACCACTTCAAGCCCTGGGTCGGCGCCCCCATCGCCACGGCCGAGGAGATCCTCCGCTACATGGGCGAGGTGATCGACGAGAACGATCTGGCCCGCCACATCCGCTACAAGCACCGCATCCTCAGCGCCGTCTGGTCCAGCCAGGACAACCTCTGGACCCTGGAGGCCGAGCGCACCGACACCGGCGAGCGCCTGCGCTTCACCACCAACTTCCTGTGGATGTGCCAGGGCTATTTCCGCCATTCCAAGGGCTACACCCCCGAGTGGGAGGGCATGACCGACTACAAGGGCCAGATCGTCCATCCCCAGACCTGGCCGGAGACCCTCGACTACAAGGGCAAGAAGGTCCTGGTGATCGGCTCGGGCGCCACGGCGGCCACCCTGGTTCCGGCCATCGCCGGCGACTGCGAGCACGTCACCCTGCTGCAGCGCTCGCCCACCTATTTCATCCCCGGCCGCAACGCCAACGAGCTGGCCGACACCCTGCGCGAGCTGAAGATCGACGAGAAGTGGATCCACGAGATCGTCCGCCGCAAGATCGTCCATGACGGCGACGCCTTCGCCCGCCGGGCGGTGGAGGACACCGAGGCGGTCACCGCCGAGCTGCTGGGGGGCGTGCGCGCCTTCCTCGGCGAGGACTTCGACGTGGCCAAGCACTTCACCCCCCGCTACCGCCCCTGGCGCCAGCGCATCGCCTTCATCCCGGACGGCGACCTGTTCCAGGGCATCCGCTCGGGCAAGGCCTCCATCGTCACCGACGAGATCGACCGCTTCACCGAGAAGGGCATCCTGCTGAAGTCGGGCCAGGAGCTGGAGGCCGACATCATCGTCACCGCCACCGGCTTCGAGCTCTGCGTGCTCGGCGACATCGACTTCACCATCGACGGCAAGAAGCTGAACTTCGCCGACACCGTCACCTATCGCGGCATGATGTTCACCGGCGTCCCCAACATGGTCTGGGTGTTCGGCTACTTCCGCGCCTCCTGGACCCTGCGGGCCGACATGGTGGCCGAGTTCGTCCTGCGCCTGCTCAAGCACATGGACGAGAAGGGCGCCAAGAAGGTCGAGGTCGCCCTGCGTCCGGAAGACAAGGACATGCCGCTGCTGCCCTGGATCGACCCGGAGAACTTCAACCCCGGCTACCTGATGCGCGGCATGCACCTGCTGCCCAAGAGCGGCGACAAGCCCGAATGGCGCCACAGCCAGGACTACCTCACCGAAAAAGAGCAGTTCCCGGCCATCGACCTCGACGACAAGGCCTTCGTCTACAAGTAGGGCCTGAGCCAAGATCCTCCCCCAGCGCGCAGCGCGACCTGGGGGAGGTGGCGCGCGCAGATATGCGCGTGACGGAGGGGGCGGTTCGCAGGGCCCCTCCAAACAAGAGTCAAAGTCCCCCTCAGCCAGCCCTTCGGGCTGTCAGCTCCCCCAGAGGGGGAGCATCTTTTAACCCGAGTTGCGCAAGCCCGCCGCCACGCCATTGATCGTCAGGTGGATGCCCTCGCGCACCTCGGGCGTGTCCTCGCCCGACCGCCGCCGGCGGATCAGTTCGATCTGCAGGTGGTTGAGCGGGTCGATATAGGGCAGGCGCGAGCGGATGATGGCCGCCAGGTCCGGGTTGTTCTCCAGCAGGGACGACTGGCCGGTGATGGAGAGCAGGGCCGCCGTGGTGCGCTCCCACTCGGCGCCGATCTGGCCGAAGATGGCCTCGGCCAGGCCGCGGTCCTCCACCAGGCCGGAATAGCGCCGGGCGATGGCGATGTCGGCCTTGGCCAGCACCATCTCCATATTGGCCAGGGTCGTGGAGAAGAAGGGCCAGTTGCGGTGCAGCTCCTGAAGCTGCTCCGGCGGGATACCCGCGGCCGCCACCGCCGAGCCGAAACCGTACCAGCCGGGCAGCATCACCCGGGCCTGCGACCAGGAGAACACCCAGGGGATCGCCCGCAGCCCCTCGATGGTGCGGGTGGCCTGGCGCGAGGTGGGGCGGCTGCCGATGTTCAGGTCGGCGATCTCGGCGATCGGGGTGGCGGCGAAGAAGTAGTCGGCGAAGCCCGGGGTCTCGTAGACCAGGGCCCGGTAGGCATGGAAGCTCGCCTCGGATAGCCGCCCCATGATCGCGCCATAGGCCTCGCGGGTGGAGACATCGCGCTTGCGCATCGAGGCCAGCACCACCCCGGCGGTCAGGGTCTCCAGGCTTTGACGGGCCAGTTCCGGGTCGGCGTACTTGTTGGCCACCACCTCCCCCTGCTCGGTGATGCGGATGTGGCCGTTCACCGTGCCCGCCGGCTGGGCGAGGATGGCGTCGAAGCTGGAGCCGCCGCCGCGCCCCACCGTGCCGCCGCGGCCGTGGAACAGCTGCAGGGACAGGCCAGCGGCCTTGGTGGCCGCCACCAGGGCCGTCGAGGTCTGGTGCAGGGTCCAGGTGGAGGTGAGGTAGCTGCCGTCCTTGTTGCTGTCCGAATAGCCGATCATCACCTCCTGCCGGCCCTTGCCAGCCAGCAGGGCGCGCACCAGGGGCAGGGCGAGATAGCGGGTCATGGTGCCCGGCGCGTCGCGCAGGTCGGCGATGGTCTCGAACAGCGGCTCGGCGAAGATCCGCGTGCCGGCCGGATCGCTGGGCATGTAGAGCCCCACCTCCTTCAGCAGCAGATAGACCTCCAGCAGGTCGGAGACCGAGGTGGTGTTGGAGACGATATAGGCCTTGATCGCCTCGGGCCCGTAGAGCCGGACCGCCTCGGCGGCGGCCTGCAGCACGCCATACTCCTTGGCGGTCTCCTCGCTGTAGGCGGCGTAGGGCGAGTGCAGCAGCCGCCCGTGGGAAAGCTCGGCCACCAGCAGGTCGCAGCGCTCGGCCTCGGGCAGGGCCTCGTAGTCGGGGCAGACCCCGGCCACCTTCAAGAGCTCGGCGGCCACCCGGGCGTGGACCGCCGAGTTCTGGCGCATGTCGAGGGTCGCCAGGTGGAAACCGAAACAGTCCACCGCGCGGATCAGGTCGGGAAGGGCGCCCTCGGCGAACACCTCGCCGTGCTGGGCGATCAGGGCGTCCTGCAGGACCTGCAGGTCGGCCTTCAGTTCGTCGGGGCTCGTATAGGGCGGGCTGCGGAAGGGCGAGACCCGCACCGCGCCCCCGGTCAGCGCCGGATAGGCCGCCGCCAGCCGGGCGTAGACCCCGGTCAGGGCCCGCCGATACGGCTCGTCGGCCCGGTTGGGCGAGGTGTCGGGCGAGCGGTCGGCCAGGGCCTGCAGGTCCGGCGGGGTCTGGGCCAGGGTCGCGGAGATGGAGAGCTCGGCCCCAAGCGCGTTGATCCGCGTCAGGTGGGAGTCCAGCGCCGCGCGCGCCTGCCGGGCGAAGGCGTGCCGCATGATGTCGGCGGTGACGAAGGGGTTGCCGTCGCGGTCGCCCCCGACCCAGGACCCGACCCTCAGGAAGCTCGGGAGGTGGGTGTCGGGGGTCAGGTTCCGCCAGTGGGCGTAGAGCCTGGGCAGTTCGGTCAGGAAGCTGCGCTCGAAATAGGAGACCGCGTTCTCGATCTCGTCGGCCACCCCCAGCTTCACGCCGCGCAGCAGGCGGGTGCGCCAGATGATGGCGATCTGCCGGACCAGCTCCCGCTCGTGCGCCGCCCGAGCGTCGATGTCGGGCGTGTCGTGGGCCTCCAGCGCCTCCATGATGGCGCCGGCGCGGTCCAGCAGGCTCTTGCGGCGCACCTCGCTGGGGTGGGCGGTGATCACCGGGGCGATGACGGCGTCGGCCAGCAGCTCGGCCACCTGGTCCGGCCCGATCCCGGCCTCGGCCAGGCTGCGCAGGGCGCCGGCCAGGGTGTCGGGGCGGCCATCGCCCTCCCGGCCGCGACGCCGCTGGATCTGGTCCTCGGCGATATTGGTGATCTGCAGGAAGCAGGCGAAGGAGTGGGCGAAGCGCACCGCGTCGGGCAGGGACAGCTGGCTCAGCCGGGTCTCGACGCCCTGGGGGTCGGCGTCCGGGCCGTCGCGGTGCAGGGCCACCGAGGCCTGGCGGATCTGCTCGATCTCCTCGAACACCGCCAGCCCGTCCTCCGAGCGGATGACGTCCCCCAGGATGCGTCCCAGAAAACGCACCGTGGCGCGGAGCTGGACCGGCAGGGAGTGGGGCATGGGCGACCTCTCGACAAACGCTCTATGACACCGGTGTCAAATATCCGGCGTCTCCCTTGGGGTCCACTTCATCAAGCGCCCAGTCTCAACGCCCGGGCTGGTAGGTCCGCTCCGTGTGACCCACCAGCTGGTCGGGATAAAAATAGACCTCCCGCAGGTCGCCGGCGGCGTAGCGTCCGGCCTGGTCGTTGAAGTGCGGCGACCTCGGATCGCCGCTCTCGCCCCCGGCGGTCACCGCCCGGGCCGTCACCCGGTCGCCGAACTCCACCACGGCGACGAAGCTGTTGCCGCTGGTCCCGTAGTACTTCTTGGTCCCCGGCTTGCGCCCGGCGCCGAAGGAGGCCAGCGACCCCCACTGGGCCGAGGCGAAGGGAACGGGGATGCTGGGGGCCGCGTCGTTGAAGGGCTGGACCAGGTCGCCGGTCAGGCGCTGGAACCGGTTGATCTGGCCCCAGGGCGTCCGCCAGGCCCCGAAGTCGGCGGCCAGCCGGTCGGAGGCGGCGGCCAGGGCGATGAGCTTCTGCTGCGCCGTGGTGCGGCCGGCCATGTCCTCATAGACCGAACGCCCGGCGGCCCGGGCGGCGGCGGCCACCTCACCCCAGAGCTGCTCGCCCCAGAACACCGCCAGCGAGGTGGCTTCGGAGTCGGCCGACCAGCGGTGGTCCCAGCCCCGCAGCAGGGCGATCTGGTCGGCCAGCCGGGTCTTCAGCGGGTCGCCGGCGGGGGTCGCGTCATAGGCCGCCAGCAGGGGCGGGATCAGCTGGTCGAAGGCGGTCAGGCGCGGGTCGTAGGCGGCCGCGATCAGGGTCGGCAGGGTGAAGTCCTTGCGGTCCTTCAGCACCAGGTCGGCATGGATCCCGCGCGGGTTCTCGCCGGCTGAGTCCATGTAGCGCGGATAGTCGGCCTTATTCGGGCTGTAGGGGCCGGCGGCCGAATAGGGCCAGTTGTTGGTGTTGGCGATCCAGCCATTGGGCGGGTTCAACAGGTGCGGCGCCTCGTCCAGCGCGTGCAGCCCCTTCCAGTCGGTGGCGGGGTCGGAGCCGTCCACCGGCTTGGTGTAGTCGAACCGGTCGTCGCGTCTCGGAATGAACTGCGGGTGCAGATAGGCCACCTCGCCCTTGGCGTCGGCGAACAGCGTGTTGTTGGAGGAGTTGGCCTGCAGCTCCATGACCTTCATGTAGCTGGCGTAGTCGACGGCCTTGGTGCGCAGGAACGACTGGCTCAGCGCCGCCACCGGCCGGTGCATCAGGGCCACGCTGATCCACTTGCCGCCGGCCTCGCGGACGATGGGGCCGTGGCGGGTGCGGTAGACGGTGAAGGTCTTGCTCTTCATCGCCCCGCCGGCGGCGCGGTAGGGGACGCTGATGAGCGAGGTCGCCACCGGGCGGTCCTCGGCGCCATAGCGGTAGGTCAGCCGGTCGCCCGAGCCCGCGATGGTCTCGGCGAACTCGTCGATGACGTCGACCCCGCTGGAGGTGTGCATCCAGCCGGCCTTGGCGTTGAAGCCCTGGTAGATGAAGAACTGGCCCCAGGTCGCCGCGCCATAGACGTTCAGCCCCTCGTCGCTGCTCACCTGCTGCTCGGAGCGGAAGAAGAAGCTGGTGTGGGGATTGATCAGCAGGAGGGCGTGCTTGGCCGCCGTGTTGGAGGGGGCGATGGCGAAGCCATTGGAGCCCGAGGGCTCCTTGAACTGGGCCAGGGCGAACTGCTCGTCGGCCATCGAGGTCCGCCGACCGCCATAGAAGGCCTCGAGCTGGGGCAGGGAGATGCTCTCGATGTCGCCGCCGATGCTGCCCTCGGTGAAGGAGAGCGCCATCCACGGCTCGAAGCGCTTGATCACCCGCGGCGTCACGGCCGGATGGGTGGCCAGGTAATAGTTCAGCCCGTCGGCCCAGGCGGTCATCAGGGACTGTAGCCAGGCGGGGCTTTGCGCGTACTGGGCCTTAAGCTGGACGGGATCGATGAACAGCTTCATCCGCAGGTCCTGCCAGATGGCCGTCTCGCCCTCGGCCTCGGCCAGGCGGCCCATGGCGTTGATGTAGTTGGTCTCCACCCGGTTGAAGTCGTCCTCGGCCTGGGCGTAGACCATGCCGAACACCGCATCGGCGTCGGTCTTGCCGTGGACGTGGGCGATGCCCCAGTCGTCGCGGATGATGCTCACGTCCTGGGCCTGCCGGGCCCAGCGCGAGACCTCGGTCTCGGCGGCGGCGGCCGGGCTGGCCAGGGCGATCAGCACGGCGATCAGGGCGAAGGCGCGGGGAAGGACTTGCATCCCGCAACGCTAGGGTCAGGCCGCGGTCACCGCAACGACCCAGCCGGGGAATCCGGCCGCGGTCGTCACGGCGCTAGCCGATCAGGCGCCGCACGGCGGCGTCGAGCACGTCCTTCGCCTTCGCCGGGGCCAGGCCCTGCTCCCGGCGCAGCCGCGACCAGGCCTCGAAGCTCAACATCAGGTCCAGGGCCTCGAGGGTGAGGGGATCGACCTGCCCGTCCACCACCCGCTCGAGGATCTCCCGCAGGGCCTTCACCAGCCGGCTGGCGTCGTCCCCCAGGAACCGCGAGCGGTGGCGGAAGGTGTCGGAGGCGCGGCGGAAGGGGCCGATCTTCTCGAAGACCATGCTGCGGCGCTCCACCAGCTCCAGCACCCGGCCGCGCCAGTCTGGCGCCTTGAAGGGCTGGTCGGCGATGGCGCGGACCTCGGCCTCGATGACCTCGGACATCTCGCGATAGAGGCCGTCCATGTCGCTGAAGTGCCGGAATACGGTGCGCAGGCCGACGTCGGCCCGGGCCGCCACCTGCTCGGCGCTGGGCGCCACCTCGCCGGACTGGACGATCTCCAGCATGGCCGCGACGATGCGGGCGCGGTTGTCCTCGCCGCGCCGGCGACGGCCGTCAGAGGACGCGCCGGCCTCGGGTTCGACGAGGCTGAGCTTGGGTCGGGATGTCACGCGGCTACACACTCACCAGGGCATCGAAGGCCGCTGAATAGAGCCCGTCGCGGCCGCGCGCCAGGGGTCAGGCGAACAGGGCCATGCATCCGGTGGGCTGGAGGGCGGAATCGACCTTGCTCCGGGCGTCCGCCTCCAGGCCTGCCCGCGACTGGCGCAGCCACTGCAGGCACTTGGCCTGGTAGGGGAAGGGCTGCTGGCTCCAGGCCTGACCGTCCACCGTCGCGGCGACCTCGCTGGCGCCGTCCATCACCGCCCGGGCGTTGGCCAGCATGACCGGCGGATAGACCCGGCCGATCTCGGTCAGCAGGGTGGTCAGGGTCGGGGGCAGGGCGTCCATGGAGAGCCAGCCCTCGTCCCGGGCCTCGACGCCGGACTGATCCTCCATCATCCCGACCCAGGCCGTCACCCGCGGCGCGACCTTCAGGGTCAGGGCCATGGGGGTGGGGTCGAACTCGGCGAGCTGGGTGAGCTGGCCGAACACCGCGAAGTCGCAGGCCGCCGGCCGGTCGCCCAGCAGGTAGGGCTGGCGGGTCAGGTGGGCGTCGAAGGCCCGCAGGAACCGCTCATAGGCCGCCTCGATCACCGGTCCGGTGACGGGGTTGGAGCCGACATAGCGCAGGCGGCCGATCTGCCGCTCGGCGAACATCGCGCCGCGGGCCGCCAGCTCCTCGTCGGGGACGCAGTAGCCGCGCCAGCAGGGCAGGATGGCCGAGGCCTTGGCGATGTCAGCGTCATAGGCCCAGCGGTAGTGGAACATGGCCTTGGTGAGCCACTCGTCGGCATAGTCCTCGATCAGCTCGTCGAGGAAGGCCAGGGCGGGATCGGACGGGATCACGCTGCGGCCGTCGTGTTCGCGCTCCAGCCGCCGAATGATCGGGGTGGAGTCGGTGACCGCCTGCAGCGTCCCGCCCACGTCGGGCAGGTAGAAGGTGGGCAGCAGGGCCACCTTGGGCTGGGGCAGCCCCGCCAGGGCCGGGCCGCTGGCGGGCAGGAAGCGGTAGGGGATGCGCCGGTAGCGTAGCACCGCCAGCATCTTGCGGGTGTAAGGCGAGCCGGGCGCGCCGGAGAGGGCGACGAGGTCGGTCATGTCGGGTCTCCTTACCGGAAGGTCTTGAGCCGGTTGGAATAGCTGATCTCCGTCGAGCCGGCCGGCAGGCTCACCAGGTCGCCGTCGTGGCCGACGCGGATCTCGCCCTTGAAGATCTCCCGCGACTTGCCGAGGAACGGCGCCTCCAGGGCCCGCATGGGCAGGGGCGGAATGATGTGGGTGAAGAGCAGGGACTTCACCCCGGCCCGCTGGGCGACGCCCGCCGCCTGCTCCGGCGTCGTGTGATAGGTGAGGATGTCGTTGAAGATGGCCGCCAGGTTGCCGCGGTGGTTGGCCAGGGCCGCCTTGCGCTGCAGGGCCACAAGGTTCGGCGCCAGACCCTCGTGCACCAGCAGGTCGGCCCCCTTGGCGGCCGCCTCCAGACGCGGCGAGGCGGTGGTGTCGCCGCTGATCACCGCGCGGCGGCCCTTGTAGATGAACAGGTAGCCCACCGCCGGATCCACCGGATTGTGATGCACCGGGAAGGCGATGACCTTCAGGTCCGGCTCGTCGATCAGGGTGACGTTGGGCAGGTCCGCGCCGGCGGCGAAGGGATGGGGCGCGCCGCCGAAGCCGCTGGGCGGGATCACCTTGGTCCCGTGGTGGGCGATGCGGTAGCCGCTGTCGAGCTCGTAGGCCGACTGGAAGCCCGCCACCACCTGGTCGACCCCGGTGGGGCCGTAGATCGGCAGGGGGCTGGTGTTGGCGCCGCTGGCCCAGCGCTGCAGCATCAGCTCTCCCAGGCCGTCGATATGGTCGGAGTGGAAGTGGGTGATGAAGACGCCGTCCACCCGGGCGGGCGGCAGATTCATCAGGGAGAGGTTCTTGGTGCTGCCGGCGCCGGAATCGACCACGAACAGCTTCTTCCCCGCCAGCACCACCGTGCAGGGACCGGCCCGCGTCGGGTCGGGCATGGGGGAGCCGGAGCCGCAGAGCCCGACGTGCAGGCCGTCGGTCAGGCCCGCATAGGGATCGGCGCCCATGGCCTGCATATAGATCCGCGACATGGCCGCCGTGGCCAGCTTGCCTCGCGCCAGCCAGGCGCCCGCCAGGCCCAGGATGATCACGCCCACCAGCACCAGGACGACCGTCCGCAATCCGCGCATGCCTGTTCTTCCCTTGTCCCATGTCCCCGGCTTGACCCCGGGATATATTGGCACGCATATTGCCACTAGTTTCAGTCAAGGGCCAGGGGCAACTGGCGCCGGAGGATGCGATGCAGGTTCTGAGGACGCCGGACGAACGATTCACCGGCCTGGCCGACTGGCCTTTCGCCCCCCGCTACGCCCAGATCACCGACGCCGACGGCACCGATCTGCGTCTGCACTATGTGGACGAGGGGCCCCGCGACGGGGCCGTCGTCCTGCTGATGCACGGCGAGCCGTCCTGGGCCTATCTCTACCGCAAGATCATCGCCGCCCTCGTCGCCAAGGGGCGCCGGGTGATCGCGCCCGACCTGATCGGCTTTGGCCGCTCCGACAAGCCGGCCCTGCGCACCGACTACACCTATGAGCGCCACGTGGCCTGGATGAGCCAGTGGCTCCTGGGCCTGGACCTGAAGGACGTCACCCTGTTCTGCCAGGACTGGGGCGGCCTGATCGGTCTGCGCCTCGTGGCGGCCTTCCCCGAGCGCTTCGCCGGCCTGGTGATCGCCAACACCGGCCTGCCGGTGGGCTCGGGCATGACCGAGGGCTTCAAGGCCTGGCTGGAGTTCAGCCAGAACATCCCTGAGATGCCCATCGGCATGATCGTCAACATGGGGACCGGCCGCGACCTGACCCTGGCCGAGATCGCCGCCTATGACGCCCCCTTCCCGGACGAGACCTACAAGGAGGGCGCGCGCCAGTTCCCGACCCTGGTGCCGGTGACCCCCGAGCACGGCTCGGTGGCGGAGAACAAGGCCGCCTGGCAGGTGCTTGAGACCTTCGACAAGCCCGTGATCACCGCCTTCAGCGACGGCGACGCCGTCAGCCGCGGCGGCGACGTCGCCTTCCAGACCCGCATCCCCGGCGCCAAGGGCCAGCCCCACGTCACCACCCAGGGCGGCCACTTCCTGCAGGAAGACTGCCCCGAGGCGATCACCGCCATCCTCGACACTCTCATCCGCGCCCGGAGCTAGGCCCATGAACGTCGTCAACGCCGTCCTGCCGCCGATGGAGCAGGCCATGGAATTCTTCGGGGCGCCCGAGGACGGTCCCTTCGTCATGGTCAACCTGCTGAAGTTCAAGCCCAAGGCCGAGTACGCCGACGGCAGCGACGCCCATCTCACGGGCCGCGAGGCCTATGCCCGCTACGGGGTCGAGGTCACGAAGCTGGTGGAGGCCCTGGGCGGGGCCATGCGCTACAGCGGCGAGGTCACCGGCCTGATGATCGGCGAGGTCGAGGATCTCTGGGACATGGTGGCGCTCGCCGAATACCCGTCCCTGGCGGCCTTCCGCGAGATGGCGATGTCGCCGGCCATGCACGCCATCGAGCACCACCGCACGGCGGGCCTCGCCGGCCAGCTCAACATCAAGACCAGGCCGCTTGGGGGCTGAGGCCGCCGGCGCCTCAGTTGTCCCAGAGGATGTATTCGTCCCCCGGCTTCTGCGGCACGCCGCCCGGCTTGTCGACCATCACCGCCCCCTGCAGCAGGGAGGGCCACATGGGCTTGGCGTTCTGGGCGTCCTGGGCCTTGAGCAGGGCCAGCATCGCCTTCACCCGGTCCGGCTGGGCCTGGGCCAGGTCGTGCCGCTCGGTGGGGTCGGCGGCCAGGTCGTAGAGCCAGACCTTCTTGCGGGCCTCGTTGCTCTGCAGCTTCCAGTCGCCGTCCAGCACCACCTTGTACTGGCCCGAGCGCCAGAACATCGTCGGGTGCGGCCGGCCCGTGGACTGGCGCTTCAGATAGGGCAGCAGGTCGACCCCGTCGATCACCCGGTCCTTGGGCAGGGGCGCGCCGGCGGCGGCCGCGGCGGTGGCGAAGATGTCGATATGCCCCACCGGATAGGGATAGCGCGAGCCAGCCTGGATCGCGCCCGGCCAGCGCATGAAGAAGGGCGCGTGGATGCCGCCCTCGAAGAAGGTCGACTTGAAGCCGCGATAGGGGCGGTTGATGTCGGGCAGGCCGATATAGCCGGCGCCGCCGTTGTCGCTGGTGAAGATCACCAGGGTGTTCTGGTCCAGGCCCTCGTCCTTCAGGGTCTGCAGGATGCGCCCGACATTGCGGTCCAGGTTGCGCACCATGGCGCCATAGACCCGCAGGCGGTGGTCCTTGATCTGGGGCAGGGCGTCGTAGTCGGCCTTGGTGGCCTGCAACGGCGTGTGGATGGCGTTGGGGGCGAAGTACATGAAGAACGGCCGGTTCCTGTTGGCCTTGATCGACGCCACCGCCTCATCGGTGAGGTAGTCGGTCATGTAGCCCTTGGGGGCGAACATCGGCGAGCCGTTGAACTGCACCTGGTAGGGGAGGTTGGGCCAAAGGAAGCGGTCGATGGGATCCCAGGGCTGCTTGGAATTGACCACGTCGGGGGCCTTCTCCGGCAGGTACATCGAGCCGCCGGCGATGAAGCCCAGGCTCTCGTCGAAGCCCTGGGCCTCGGGGCGCGAACCGGCCGCCCCCCCCAGGTGCCACTTGCCGAAGTGCAGGGTGTGGTAGCCGCGGGTCTTCAGCACCTCGGCGATGGTGAGTTCGCCGGCGGGCACGCTCAGGGTGTTGACCGCGGTCGGGGTGGGATCGGCGCTGCCCGGAGGCATGTCCTTGACCCGGTCATGGAAGAACCTGGGCTTGAAGATCGCCCCGGGCTCGGCCTCGGTGCCCACCATCTTCTCGAAGGCGACGGGGGCTGGGGTGAACTCGAAGCCGAAGCGGGTGGGATAGCGGCCGGTCATGATCGCCGCCCGCGACGGGGCGCAGGTGGCGTTGCCGGCATAGCCGTTGGCGAAGGCCACCCCGTCGCGGCCGATGGAGTCGATATTGGGGGTCGGGACCTGACCGCCGGCCACGCCGCCGCCGTTGAAGGTGATGTCGTTGAAGCCCATGTCGTCGGCCAGGATGAAGACCACGTTGGGCGGCCGCGCCCCCGGGGCCGGGGCGGCCGGGCCCTGGGCCCAGGTCACCGGATGGTTGGGCTCGATGTGCGGCAGCCGCGAATGGGCGATCATGGCGAAGATGGTGGCCCGGTTCGTCGCCGCCAGCGCCACGGCGCCGGCCACCACGACGAGCGCCAGGCCGACCCAGATCCGGAGCTTCATGTCATCCCCCCGCGCCGCGCGATCGGCGGACATATATTGGCATCTAGAGTGTCATTAGATGCGCGGGCGGGCAAGCGTCCTCGCGTCAGCCCTCGCCGGCGGCCCGCTTCACGGTCCGGAATCCCAGGTGCGAGGAGCCGGTGTCGGGGGGTCCCGGCTGCCGGGCCGAGGGGCGGTAGCGGAAGCAGTAGTCGTCCGCGCAGAGATAGGAGCCCCCCTTGATGACATGTTTGGGCGCCGTGGCCCGGGGCTCGGCCGGGTCGTAGGCCATCTCCTGTCCGGGCCCGTGCGGATCGTGGCCGCTGTCCGTCAGGCCGGGCTTGTAGAAGTCCTTCGTCCACTCCCAGACATTGCCGGCCATATCGTGGAGCCCGTAGCCGTTGGCCGGGAAGCAGCCCACCGGGGCGGGCCTGGCCTGATAGCCATCGGCGCCGGTGTCGACGGCGGGGAAGACGCCCTGCCAGTAGTTGGCCCGGGGCTTGGTCTGGCTGGAGGGCGTGTCGCCCCACTCGTAGCGGGCGCCTTCCAAGCCGCCGCGGGCGGCGAACTCCCACTCGGCCTCGGTGGGCAGGTCCCGGCCGCGCCAGCGGGCGTAGGCGAGGGCGTCCTCATAGGCGATCTGCACGGCGGGCAGGCGGTCTTGGCCGGCGATGGCGCTCTTGGGGCCGGTGGGATGGCGCCACTGGGCGCCGTCGACGATCTGCCACCAGGCCGCCGGATTGGTCAGCTTGGGATCGGCCAGCGCCCCCTTGAAGACGATGGCCGAGGGCTTCAGCAGGGCCGGGTCGACGCCCGGATAGAACCGCGGATCGGGCTGGCGCTCGGCCAGGGTCACATAGCCGGTGGCCTTCACGAACGCCGCGAAGGCGCCGTTGGTGACCTCGGTGCGGTCGATGGAGAAGGGCCCCACGCTCACCGTGCGCGGCGGCCCCTCCTCCGGGCGCAGGGGATCCTCGCCCATGGTGAACCGGCCGCCGGCCAGGGCCACCTCGCCGGTGGGCTGGACCGCGCAGGGGGCCGGCTTCGGGCCGGTCGCTGCGATCCCATCGGGGGTGCAGGCGGCCAGGAGCAGCATCAGGGGGAGGGCGGGCGCGATCCGGATCATCGGCCGACACTCCCTCATTGCGACAATCTGCGCCAGCCGTCAGCCGCCACCGGACTTGATCCCGATCAAGGTGGCGGCCTCCGTCCAAGCTTAGCAAGGGGGCGCCGTGAAGGCCGATTCCAGCGACGGGACGTCCGCCCCCCGGGCCCCCTGCTGGACGGGCGCCCCGGAGAGAGATCTCCGGGGCGCTCTCTCCGTCCCCCCGGACCCGCAGAGGGCGAACACCATGCCGACGTCCCCCCAAGACCCCTCCCGCACCGCCGTCTGGCGCAGGCTTCGGATCGCGGCCCTGTCGCTTTCGGTGCTCACCGCCGGTTGCGCCACCTCGGCCCCGGACGGGGTCGCCCCCGGCTCTGCGGCGGAGCGGGGCCGCGACCTGGCCGAGCTACGCTGCGGCGGATGTCACGGCCTGGGCCTCTATGGCGAGAGCCCGCGGTCGCCCTCCACCCCCTTCCGCGACATGCGCCGCCGGATGACCGCGCTCACCTTCCAGCAGCGCATGACCGACATCGCCGAGGGGCGGCACTACGACATGCCGCGCATCGGTCTGAGCGCCAGCGAGACCGAGGACATCGCCGCCTATATCGAGAGCCTCGAGAAGCCCTGACCCTCGCCCCCGGGGGCGGAAGCCGCCGCGATAGGCGCCCATGACCGGCTCTGCCTAAGAGAAGGGCGCCTGGCCGCCTGCGCGCCCTCCCGACGTATTACGATTTGATCGGATCGTAATACCGCCGGCACATCGGGGCATGAACGTCGAAAGCCTTCCCCTGGCGCGATTGAGCCTGAGCATGCCCGCCGAACTGGTGGCGCAGCTCGACGCCATGGTCACGGAGCGCGGCCTGCCCAGCCGCTCCCAGATGATCGCCGAACTGATCCGTCACGAGCTGGCCGAGCACGGCGAGGAGCGCGTCGGGGTGGTCCTGGCCGGGACCATCACCCTCATCTACCGCACCGAGAGCGGCCGGGTCCGCCAGGCGCTGGCCCAGGCCCAGCAGGCCTATCTGGAGGAGGTGATCTCTTCCCAGCACGTCTTCCTGGAGGACGACCAGTCCCTGGAGGTGCTGCTGGTCCAGGGCCCCTCGGAGCACCTGCGCGACCTCTGCGACGAGCTGCGCAAGATCCGCGGCGTGCAGCAGATCAAGCTGGTGACCACCACCGCCCTGCTGCCGCCCCTGCACGCCCTGCTCGATCCGAAGGACGCGTCATGACCGACACCGCCAACCCCTATGCCGCCCAGGCCCACGCCCGGGCCATGGCCGGAACCCGGGTGGAGTCCATGCCGACCCTGCCGGCCTCGGCGGCTCCGGACCTACCGCCGGGCGTCCCTGCGGAGGCGATGATCTGGGAGGAGACGATCGCGCCGGGGGGTTACGCCGCCAAGCAGATCGGCCGCGGCGCACGCCTGAGACTGGTCGACCTGGCCGGCGACGCCTGCGCCTCCATGCTGGTGTTCAACGCCGAACGGCCCGTTGAGCGACTGAACGTGGCCGACACCCTCAAGGTCCAGTGGAACGCCTATCTGGGCGCGGGCAAGCTGGTGCTGTCGGACATGGGCAAGGTGATGTTGAGCGTCCTGGCCGACGAGGCCGGAACCCACGACGCCTTCTGCGGCGCCTCCAACCTGGCGACCAACGCCGCCAAATACGGGACCGGCGACAACTGGGGTCCCCACCCCAACGCCCGGGACCGCTTCAGCCTGGCGCTCGCCAAGTTCGGCCTGGGCCGCCGCGACATCCATCCCTGCATCAACTGGTTCAAGGGGGTGAAGGTGGAGGACGACGGGTCCCTGGCCCCCCAGCATGGCCCCTTCGCCCCCGGCCGCAGCCTGACCCTGCGGGCCGAGATGGACCTCATCGTGGTGCTCGCCAACTGTCCCCACGTGCTGGACGCGCGCCCCGGCTACAGCGTCACCCCGCTGCGGCTCAGCGCCTGGCGGGGGCCGGTGACGCCTGCCGAGGATCCCCTGCGCAACGCCACGCCGGAGGGTCTGCGGGCCTTCCTCAACGTCGAAGCCGAGTACAGCCGATGAGCGACCCCCTGAGCGGCCTGGCCGGACCCATCGTCCGCGACGACGTCGTGCCCGCCCGCGCCCCCTGGGACGCGGTGGTGCGCAAGGGCCAGACCCTGCGCATCGTCGACCTGGAGGGCAACCAGGCCGTGGACTTCCTGATGTATGCGCTCGCCGACGACGCCGAGCGCTATTCGGCCCAGGACACCATCGCCGCCCAGGGCAATATCTTCCTGCGGACGGGGTCGGTGCTGCGCTCCAACGAGGGGCGCCCCATGGCCACCGTCACCGGCACCTCGGTGGCCTATCACGACACCATCGGCGGGGCCTGCTCGTGTGAGAGCAACACCCTGCGCTACGGCCACCACACCAAGAGCCAGCACGCCTGCGTCGAGAACTTCCTGCAGGCCAACGCCAAGCACGGGCGCGGCAAGCGCGACATGGTCTCCAACATCAACTGGTTCATGAACGTGCCGGTGGAGGCCGACGGGGCGCTGGGCATCGTCGACGGGATCTCGGCGCCCGGCCTCTATGTGGACCTTCGGGCGGAGATGGACCTGGTGGCCATCGTCTCCAACTGTCCGCAGATCAACAATCCCTGCAACGGCTTCAATCCGACGCCCGTGCGCATGATCATCGCGGGGTAGGACCAGTGTTCACCAAGGTCCTCATCGCCAACCGGGGCGCCATCGCATGCCGGATCATCCGTACCCTGAAGACCATGGGGGTTGGCTCCGTCGCGGTGTTTTCCGACGCCGACGCGGGCAGTCTGCATGTGTCCCAGGCCGACGAGGCCGTGCGCATCGGGCCCGCGCCGGCCGCTCAGTCCTATCTCGACATCGACGCCATCCTGGCCGCGGCCAAGGCCACCGGCGCCCAGGCGATCCACCCTGGCTACGGCTTCCTGAGCGAGAACACCGTCTTTGCGGAGCGCTGCGAGGCCGCCGGCATCGCCTTCATCGGCCCGACCCCGGCCAACATCCTGGCCTTCGGTCTCAAGCACACGGCCCGCGACCTGGCCCAGGCCCAGGGCGTGCCCCTGGCGCCGGGCACCGACCTGCTGACCGACGCCGAGGCGGCGCGGATCGCCGCCGAGCGGATCGGCTTCCCGGTGATCCTCAAGGCCACCGCCGGTGGCGGCGGCATCGGCATGCGGGTCTGCGAGACCCCTGAGGCGGTGGCCGAGGCCTTCGCCGCCGTGGCCCGCCTGGCCGGCTCCAACTTCTCCGACGCCGGGGTCTTCCTGGAGCGCTATGTCCGCAAGGCGCGCCACATCGAGGTCCAGGTGTTCGGCGACGGGGCCGGCAAGGTCGTGGCGCTGGGCGAACGCGACTGCTCCCTGCAGCGCCGCAACCAGAAGGTCATCGAGGAGACGCCGGCGCTGCACCTGCCGGCGGCCACCCGCGCGGCCCTCATGGCGGCGGCCGTGCGGCTCTGCGAGGCCGCCGATTACCGCTCGGCCGGCACGGTGGAGTTCCTCTACGACGCCGAGCGCGACGACTTCTTCTTCCTCGAAGTGAACACCCGCCTACAGGTGGAGCACGGGGTCACCGAGCAGGTCACCGGCGTCGACCTGGTGGAATGGATGATCCGTGGCGCGGCCGGCGACTATGGCTTCCTGGGCGCCTTCGACGGGACCGCCAAGGGCGCCTCGATCCAGGCCCGGCTCTATGCCGAGGACCCGGGTCAGGACTATCGCCCCTCGTCCGGCGTGCTTACCCAGGCGAGCTTCCCGGAAGGCGTCCGCGTCGACACCTGGGTCACCGACGGCTCGGAGGTCAGCGCCCACTACGACCCCCTGCTGGCCAAGCTGATCGTCACCGCCCCCGACCGCCCCGCCGCCGTCCGGGCGCTTCAGGCGGCGCTGGACCGCACCGCCCTCTACGGCCTGGAGACCAATCTCGAATGGCTGCGCCAGGTGGCGCGCAGCGAGGCCTTCGTCAGCGGCCAGGTCTCCACCCGCGCCCTGGCCGAGTTCGCCTTCGCGCCCTGCACCATCCGGGTGCTCAGCGGCGGGCCGGCCACCACGGTCCAGGACTATCCCGGGCGCCTCGGCTACTGGGATGTCGGCGTGCCGCCCTCGGGTCCGATGGACGCGCTGGCCTTCCGGCTGGGCAATAGGCTGTTGGGCAATCCGGAGGGCGCGGCGGGCCTGGAGATCACCGCGCTGGGCCCCAGCCTGATCTTCAACCATGACGCCGTGGTCTGCCTCACCGGCGCCGAGCTGGAGGCCAGCCTCGACGGCGAGCCGGTGGCCACCTACGCGCCGATCGCCATCGCCGCGGGCCAGACCCTGAAGATCGCCCGGGTCAGGGGCGCGGGCCTGCGCGCCTACCTCCTGGTGCGCGGCGGGCTGGATATCCCGGCCTATCTCGGCAGCCGCTCGAGCTTCACCCTCGGCGGCTTCGGCGGCCATGCGGGACGCACCCTGGCGGCCGGCGACGTGCTGCACATCGGCCAGGCCGCCGCCGGCGAGGTCGCAGCCCCCCTGGCCCCGGCCCTGCGGCCGGAGCTCTCCAAGGTCTGGGTCCTGCGGGTCCTGGCCGGACCCCACGGCGCCCCGGACTTCTTCACGCCGGGCGACATCGCCATGGTCCGCGCCGCCGAGTGGAAGGTCCACTACAACTCCAACCGCACCGGCGTGCGCCTGATCGGGCCCAAGCCCCACTGGGCGCGGCGCGACGGCGGGGAGGCTGGCCTGCACCCCTCCAACATCCACGACAACGCCTACGCCATCGGCGCCATCGATTTCACCGGCGACATGCCGATCATCCTGGGGCCTGACGGGCCGTCGCTGGGGGGCTTCGTCTGCCCCTTCGTGGTGATCCAGGCCGACCTCTGGAAGGTGGGCCAACTCGCGCCCGGCGACACCGTCATGTTCGATGTGGTGGACGACGCCGCGGCCACCGCCGCCGAGCTGGACCAGGACCGCCTGGTGGCGCGCCTCGAACCCGCCCCGCCCCCCGTCGCGGCGGCGGTCCGCGACCTGGCGCAACTCACCGATCCGGTCCTCGGCGAGATCGAGGCCATCGATCACCGGCCCCGGGTGGTCTATCGCCGCCAGGGCGACCGCCATCTGCTGGTGGAATACGGCCCCATCGTCCTGGACTTGGAGCTGCGCCTGCGCATCCACGCCCTGATGCTGGAGCTGCAGGCCCAGGCCCTGGAGGGCGTCATCGACATCACCCCGGGCATCCGCTCCCTGCAGGTCCACTATGACAGCCGCGTCCTGCCCCAGGCGCGCCTGCTGGCCCTGCTGATGGAGATGGAGGAGCGCCTGGGCGGCCTCGACGACTTCGAGATCCCCAGCCGGGTGGTGCACCTGCCGTTGTCCTGGAAGGACCCGGCGATCTACCAGACCATCGACAAGTACATGGCCTCGGTGCGCGACGACGCCCCCTGGTGCCCCGACAACATCGAGTTCATCCGCCGCATCAACGGCCTGGAGAGCGAGGACGATGTCCACCGGATCGTCTTCGACGCCCGCTACCTGGTGATGGGCCTGGGCGACGTCTATCTGGGGGCGCCCGTCGCCACCCCGGTGGACCCGCGCCATCGCCTGGTGACCACCAAGTACAACCCCGCCCGCACCTGGACCCCGCCCAACGTCGTGGGCATCGGCGGGGCCTATATGTGCATCTACGGCATGGAGGGGCCGGGGGGTTACCAGCTGTTCGGCCGCACCATCCAGGTCTGGAACACCTACCGCCAGACCCAGGCCTTCACCGAGGGCAAGCCCTGGCTGCTGCGCTTCTTCGACCAGATCCGCTTCTTCCCGGTGACCCACGAGGAGCTGACCGAGTGGCGCCGTGACTTCCCCCTCGGCCGCCGCGAGATCCGCATCGATGAGGAGACCTTCAAGCTCTCCGACTACCGCAGGATGATGGCCGACGAGGCCGAGAGCATCGCCACCTTCCAGGCGACCCGCCAGGCCGCCTTCGAGGCCGAGCGGCATGACTGGGAGCTGAGGGGCGAGTTCGCCCGGGTCGAGGCGCTCTCCGGCGAGGCCATCGACGAGACCCCGGCCGCCGCCTTCGAGGCGCCCGGCGGCTCGGAATTCGTCGAGGCGCCCCTGGGGGGCAGCGTCTGGAAGATGCTCGTCGAGGTGGGCGACCGCGTGGAGAAGGGCGCGATCATCGCGGTGATCGAGGCCATGAAGACCGAGTGCGACGTGGCCAGCCCCAGCGCCGGCGTGGTCCGCCAGGTCTACGCCCAGGAGCGCCAACCCATCGCGCCCGGCGCCCCGATGATCGCCCTCGAACCGGCCTGAGGAGAGACCGCCATGCCCCGTCCCTCCGCCGCCGCCATCGCCGCCCAGGTCTCCGGCGGCCAGCGCTCCGCCGAGAGCGTCGTCGCCGAGGCCCTGGACGCCATCGCCGCCTATGACGAGGTCCAGGCCCATGCCTGGATCATGCGGCCCGATCCGCAGGCGGTCCTGGCCCAGGCCCGCGCCGTGGACGCCCGGGTCGCCGCGGGCGAACAGCTCCCGCTCGCCGGCGTCCCCTTTGCGGTGAAGGACAATATCGACGTGGCGGGCCTGCCCACCACGGCGGCCTGTCCGGCCTACGCCTACGCGCCCGAGGAAACCGCCACGGTGGTGGCCCGGCTGCTGGCGGCCGGCGCGATCCTGATGGGCAAGACCAACCTGGATCAGTTCGCCACCGGCCTGGTGGGCGCCCGCAGCCCCTACGGCGCGCCGGGCTGCGTCTACAACCGCACCTATGTCAGCGGCGGGTCGAGTTCGGGCTCCGCGGTGGCCGTCGCCGCCGGCCTGGTGGCCTTCGCGCTCGGCACCGACACCGCCGGGTCGGGCCGGGTGCCGGCGGCCTTCAACGGCCTGATCGGCTTCAAGCCCACCAAGGGTCGCTGGAGCAGCTCCGGGGTGGTCCCGGCCTGCCGCTCCCTGGACTGCGTGACCGTGCTGGCCAACGATGTCGCCGACGCCGCCCTGGTGGACTCGGTGGTCGCCGCCTTCGACCCCACCGACGCCTATTCGCGCCACGCCGCCCCCGCGCCCGCCCTGCTTGGGCCGCGTTTCCGCTTCGGCGTGCCCAAGGCCGACCAGCTGATCTTCATGGGCGACGACCAGGCCCAGGCCCTCTACGCCAAGGCCGTCGCCCGGCTCAGCGCCACCGGCGGCGTCCCCGTCGAGATCGACATCGAGCCCCTGCTGGAGGCGGCCAAGCTGCTCTACAGCGGCCCCTGGGTCGCCGAGCGCACCGCGGCCATCGAGCCTCTGCTGCGCCAGACCCCGGCGGCGGTCCATCCCGTGGTCCGCGCCATCCTGCAGGGCGGCTTCGGGGTGACCGGGGTCGAGACCTTCCGCGGCCTCTATGCCCTGGCCGACCACGCCCGCGCGGCGGAGGCGATCTGGCCCCAGGTCGACATCCTGCTGCTGCCCACCACGCCGACCATCTACCGTCTGCGCGAGGTCACCGCCGAGCCCTTCGCCCTCAACGGCGCGCTGGGCCTCTACACCAACTTCGTCAACCTGCTGGACATGAGCGCCATCGCCGTTCCGGCCGGGTTCCGCGACAACGACACCGGCTTCGGCGTCACCCTGATCGGCCAGGCCTGGGCGGACCATGTCCTCCTCGATCTCGCCCGCCGCTACGAGGAGATCTCCCCCATGCCCGACGCGCCTGCCCTCGACACCGCCGGCAAGCCCCAGACCGTGAAGCTGGCCGTGGTCGGCGCCCACCTGGCCGGCATGCCCCTGCACTGGCAGCTCACCTCCCGCGACGCCCGCCTGGTCGCCCGCACCAGGACCGCGCCCGCCTACAAGCTGTTCGCCATGACCAACACCACCCCCTTCAAGCCGGCCCTGATCCATGTGGGCGAGGGCGGCGGGGCCATCGAGGTGGAGGTCTATGAGCTGGGGGTCGAGGCCTTCGGCAGCTTCGTCGTCGAGGTGCCCGCGCCCCTGGCCATCGGCACAGTCACCCTGGAGGGCGGCGGCTCGGTGAAGGGCTTCGTCGCCGAACCCCGCGCCATGGTTGGCGCCCAGGACATCACCGCCCTCGGCGGCTGGCGGCCCTACATCGCCCAGTTGCCGGCCTAGCCGCCGGGCACGGAGGATTCTAGAAGGGAGTCGACGCTTCCTCTCTCCTCGACAAGGCCCGCATGCTGAGCTGGATCTATTCGACCCTGGGCCACGCCTGGGGGCCTTTGCGCCTCTTCGATTCGTTCTTCTTCCTGGCCGGCACGGGCTTCGCCGCCAGCGCCCTGGTCACCTGGGTGATCCTGCCGCGCCTGTGGTCGCGCCTGCCCACCGACCGAGGCCGGGCCTTCGCCGTCAACGCCGAGATGAGCGTCGGCAAGCCCATCAGCGCGGGCCTGATCTTCGTCAGTGTCTTCGTCGCGGCCTGCCTGATCTTCGTGCCGTTCGGGGCGCGCTGCCTGCTGACCCTGCCCCTGATGGCAGCCGCCATGCTGGTGGGCTATTTCGACGACCGGCGAGGCGGGTTCTCGGAGTACCAGCTGGCCCTCATGGACCTGGCCATCGCCGTCGGCGCGGCCATGGTGATCTGCGGCTTTGAGCCCACCACCATCTGGCTGCCGGGCTGGAAGGGCGTGCTGACCCTCGGCCCCTGGCTCTCCATCCCGCTGGCCACCGGCCTCATCTGGCTCTCCATCAACGCCACCAACTGCTCCGACGGGGTCGACGGGGTCTCGGGCAGCCTGACCGGCACCGCCATCCTGCTGCTGGGGGGGCTGCTCTATGCGGTGATCGGCAACGAGGTGGTGGCCGGCCACCTCAACATCCCCGTCAGCCGCGAGGGCGCGAACTGGGCGATCATGGCCTTCCTGATGGTGGGCTGCGTGGCGGGCTACCTCTGGTACAACGCCGCCCCCAGCCTGGTGCTGATGGGGGACGCCGGCTCCCGGCCGCTCGGCCTGCTGATCGGCATGCTGGTGGTGGCCACCAACAATCCGCTGTTCCTGCTGCTGGTGGGTTCGGTGATCCTGATGAACGGCGCCACCGGCCTGGTGAAGGTGGCCCTGCTGCGCTTCTTCGGCCTGAAGATCCTGGCCGGCGTCCGCTTCCCCCTGCACGACCACTGCCGCAAGGAGCTGGGCTGGTCCAACACCCAGGTGCTGGTGCGCTTCATGCTGGTGCACCTGGGCCTCTCGGCCCTGCTGGTCATTCTGGCCCTGAAGGTCCGCTGAGCCCCGCCAGCACCGGCGGCACGGCGCGGCTCTTCTTGTCGTCCAGCGGGAAGTCGTAGACCGCCGTCGAGCCGTAGCGGTGCGGCGCCTGGGGATCGTGCCGGCGCTTGTCGAAGGCCACCACCCGGGTGCCCAGCTTGAAGGCCTCCTTGATGTCGTGGGTGACCATCAGGATGGTGAGCTTGTGCTCGGCCCACAGCTCGGTGATGAGGCCGTGCATGTCCAGCCGCACCCCCGGATCCAGGGCCCCGAAGGGCTCGTCCAGCAGCAGGATCCGCGGCCGGGTGATGAGCGCCTGGGCCAGGGCCAGGCGCTGCTGCATGCCCCCCGACAGGGCGCGCGGATAGGTCTTGAGATTGTGCTCCAGCCCCACCCGCGCCAGCAGGGCCTTGGCCGCCTCGCGCGCCTGCTTCCGGGCCTTGCCCCCCAGCCGGCCGCGCAGGGGCGACCCCAGGCAGTCTAGGCCGAAGGTGACATTGTCCAGGGCGTTCATGTGCGGGAAGACCGAGTAGCGCTGGAACACCACCCCCCGGTCGGGGCCGGGCTCCGGCGACAGGGGCTCGCCGTCCAGCAGGATCGATCCCCGGGTCGGCGCCTCCTGGCCGAGCGCCAGGCGCAGGAAGGTGGACTTGCCCGCCCCCGAGGGCCCGATGATGGAGACGAAGGCGCCGTCGGCCACCTCCAGACTCACCTTCTCCAGGACGATCTTGGACCCGTACTCGACCCAGACATTGCGGAAGGCGAGCACGCTCATCGGACGTTCCGCGGCGGGTGGGCCCAGGCGAAGCTGGTGCGGCTCCAGGCCTGCAGGGCCAGGTCCATGATCACCGCCAGCAGCGAGATCCAGACCACGTAAGGCAGGATGATATCCATCGCCAGGTAGCGCCGGACCAGGAAGATCCGGTAGCCAAGGCCGACGTCCGAGGCGATGGCCTCGGCCGAGATCAGATAGACCCAGGCCGGGCACAGCGAGAGCCGCAGGGAATCGATCAGGCGGGGCAGGGCCTGGGGCAGGGCGACGCGGAGCAGGGTCAGCCAGGTCGAGGCGCCCAGGGTCTGGGCCTTGACGATCTGCTCCTCGGGGATGGCCGCCACGTGGCCGGCCAGGTCGCGGACCATGACCGGGGTGATGCCCACGAAGATCAGCACGATCTTCGAGGTCTCCCCCAGGCCGAAGACGATGAACAGGATGGGCAGGACCGCGATGGGCGGGATCACCGAGATGGTCGCCACCAGGGGGCCGAGGCTGGCGCGCACATAGGGCAGCAAGCCGATGGTCAGGCCCAGCACCAGGGTGGTCGCCGCCGCCAGGCCGACGGCGATCCCCAGCCGCCGGAGGCTGGCGCGAGTGTCCGACAGCAGGGGCACCTCGCCGGTGCGGGGGTCGGGCTCGAAGGCCATGGTCTGGATGCCGGCGGCCATGGCGGCGGGGATCGGGGTGATCTTGTCGCGGGGGTTCTCGGTGTGCCGCGCGGCGGCCACCACCAGGTAGAGCAGGACCAGGACCAGGATCGGCAGCAGGCCCAGGAGGAGGCGACCCCCGACACGCGGCCGCGCGTTCAGCAGACGGCGCATCGGAAATCGCCTCCTTGGGTAAGGGGTTACTGAGCGGGGCCTAGAGCTTGCCGTCGGCGGCGGCCTGCACCCAGGTCGGGTCGTAGCGCAGCTTCACGTTCTTCGGGTCGCCCAGGATCTTGCCGCCCGGGAACTCGATGCCGATGTCGTCCACCGACTTGGCGCCTTGGCCGAACAGGCCGTTCTCGAAGCTGAACTTGCGCACCTTGTCGTTGGCGGTGACCAGGTCGGGGCTGACCGTGGCCGCCAGGGCCGCCTTGGGATCGTAATAGAGGTAGGTGGTCTTCAGCTGGCTCTCATAGCCGGCCAGGTCGGTGCCGGAGATCTTTGCCATGGCCTCGCGGGCGGCCTTACCGGCGGCGTCCTGCTGGTTCATCAGCATGGTGGTCTCGTACCAGATGCCGGCCAGGGCCTTGGCCAGGTTCGGATTGGCCTTGGCCACCTCGGTGGAGATGATCATGCCGTCGAGGATTTCGCCGGGGATCTTGGAGCTATCGAACACCTCCTTGGCGCCCGGCAGCTTCTTGATTTCCGACAGCTGCGGGTTCCACGGCACCACCGCCTTGGTCTCCGGGGCCGAGAAGGCCGCCACGATGTCGGCGTCGGAGGTGTTGACCACCTTCACGTCGGTCATCTTCAGGCCGGCGCTCTCCAGCCCGCGGGCCAGCAGGTAGTGGGAGACCGAGTTCTCGACCAGGTTGACCGGCCGGCCCTTGAGGTCGGCCAGCGTCGCGCCGCCCTTCAGGATGATGCCGTCGTTACCGTTGGAATAGTCGCCGATCATGATGAAGGTGGTGTCCTTCCCGGCGGCGGCCGGGATGGTCAGGGCGTCCATATTGGTGGAGGTCACCGCGTCCAGCTTGCCGGCGGTGAACTGGTTGAGGCTTTCGACATAGTCGTTGATCTGCACCAGCTTGATCTTGACGCCGTACTTGTCGGACCACTTCTTCACGATCCCGGCCTGCTCGGCGTAGGGCCAGGGCATCCAGCCGGCATAGATGGTCCAGCCGACGGTGTACTCCTTGCCGGCCGGGGCGGCGGCCGCCTCGGTCTTGGTTTCCGTCTTCGGACTGCAGGCGGCGAGCGCCAGGCCGACAAGGGCCGCCGTTGCGGCGACTTTCACTCCGGTAAGCCACTTGGTCATATCGATCCCCTGTTCCGCAGACCGGCCCTCGCCCGTCTTTCGAGCGATATTACTGAGTGGGCAGATCGTAATAATCCACGGCTCCGGCGCGCCCGGCGCGGAGAGGGACGCAGGCGCCGCAAAACGAGGCAGAGAGGCGCCCGGATGAGCGTCCAGGCGTCAATCCGCGGGCCTGCCACAGGCCTTTGACCTCCGGCGTGGGTGAATGCGAACCGATCGATTGGTAATACGCGCGACGCCTGGGAGACGGCCCGTGACACGCAATTTCCAGACTGTGCCGGTGGTGGACATCGCCGGCCTCGGCTCCGCCCGGGCGGCGGACCGCCAGGCCGTGGCCGAGGCGCTCGGCCAGGCGGCGCGGGAGGCGGGCTTCCTCTATGTCACCGGCCACGGCTTCGATCCGGCCCTGATCGCCGACCTGCTGGCCGCCGCCCAGGCCTATTTCGCCCGGCCCCTGACCGACAAGATGGCCGCCTATATCGGCCGCTCCAGCAACCACTCCGGCTATGTGCCCGAGGGCGAGGAGGTGTTTCCGGGCGGCAAGATCGACCGCAAGGAGGCCTATGACATCGGCCTGGACCTCCCGGCCGGCGACGACCGCGCCCCGCTGATGGGCCCCAACCTGTGGCCCGACGATCCGGTCTTCAAGGCCGCGGCCACCGCCTACTATGCGGCCATCTCGGCCCTGGCGCGCAGGCTGTTCGGCGGCTTCGCCCTGGCGCTCGGCCTGCCCCAGGATCATTTCGAGCCCCACCTGACCTGTCCCCCCAGCCAGCTCCGCGTCATCCACTATCCCTTCGATCCCCAAGCCGAGCCCGACCAGCAGGGGATCGGCGCCCACACCGACTATGAGTTCTTCACCCTGCTGCACGGCGCCGCGCCCGGGCTGGAGGTGATGAACGGGGAGGGCGCCTGGATCGACTGCCCGCCGATCCCCGGCGCCTTCGTGGTCAATATCGGAGACATGCTGGAGGCCTGGACCAATGGCGAGTTCGTCGCCACCTCCCACCGGGTCCGCAAGGTCGGCGAGGAGCGCTACAGCTTCCCCTTCTTCGCCACCTGCGACTACTGGACCGTGGTGGAGCCCCACCCCGCCTTCGTCAGCGCCGATCGCCCGGCCCGCTATCCCCGCCTCATCTCCGGCGACCACCTGATGGCCCAGACCATCGCGACGTTCGGGTATCTGAAGGACCGCCGAGAGGGCGCCGTGGCGAGCCCGGCCTTCGGAAAGCAAGCGAAGGTCTAGCCGCCCCACCTCCGCTCCCCCTTGGGGGAGAGGGTAGGGTGAGGGGGCGCGCAGCAAGGCTGCGCGTCACGACGCCGGAGCAACAACGGAAGAGCAGAAGGGGCCCTCACCCGACCTCTCCCGCAAGGGAGAGGAGAAGAGCCTGGCGCCCGGCTTCGGCGCGTTGCGGCCATATCCTGCTCAGGCTTTAGGCAGGCGCCCGGAGGAAGGCCGCGCACCGGCGCCAAGCCATATCCACCATCCGTCCCAGGCCTACCCTCGAACCTCGTCCGGAGGTTGCCATGACTCCTCGAAAAGCCAACAGCCCCAAGATCCCCCAGCCCGCCGCGGCCGTCCCCTGGATCGTCCTGCTGCGCTCGGCCCTGTTCCAGGCCATGACCGTGCGGGCCGATCGGCTGGGCTAGCGCGCCCCGGCCCGGCGCCGTGCGGTCGCCGGCTCGGCCGTTCCGTGGGCGTGAAGGGGCGGCAGCAGGGAGCGGGTGGTCACCAGCTTGAGCTGCTGCACGGCGCGCACCCGCCGCAGCCTGTCGCAGAGCTGGTGCAGCCGTTCGGCCGAGCCCTGGACCAGCAGCACCTCCAGCGAGCGGTCCTCCTCCAGGAAGACGTGCTGGGAGGAGATCACCTCCGGCAGGTATTCGCTCTGCACGCGGGCCAGGGCGTGGCGCACCCGGCCGCTCTCGGCGCGATAGATCAGGGTGATGGTCCCGGCCAGGACCCCGTCGGCCAGGCCGCCGTCCGGATCGGCAAGCTCGTGGCGGATCAGCTCGGCGATCATCTGGGAGCGGCTGGGCAGGCCGCGCCGCGACACCAGGGCGTCCAGTTGCGCCAGCAGCTTGCTGGGCAGGCTGATGCCGATGCGGGCGAGCTGGGGAAGGAGATCGGAGTCCAAGGCGTAATCCAAACATGACAGGCGGCCCCCGACAGTCGCACGGGCGGTGCGCGGCGGGCAACGCGGCAGACCCGATTTCACGGACTCTCAGCGCTCCGCCTCAGGACGGAGCAGGCGCCGGGACGTCGCAGTCGATCAGGCTCCAGTCCGCCGGATCGACCCCGCCGATGTCCTGGCCTTCCAGCCAGGGATAGGAGGACAGGGTCACCCGCCGTCCGGCGCCCGCCATCTCGCCGTGGCAGATGCGCATGGAAAGCGCGGCGATGGCCGCCTCGCGCTGTCCCGCCGCCAGGGCCTCGGTGACGATGGCCGCCAGGGATTCGCCCTTCGGCAGCGGCGCCTCCCGGTCGAGGATCTCGGTGAAGTGGCCGCCGGCGATCACCAACAGCCCTGCCCCGCCGCGCGCCTTCCGATAGGCCGCCAGGGGCAAGGCGCTGCCCGGCTCGCGCCGCCAGATCTCCTGGTAGGCCGAATGGATGCCGTCCTCGATCATCACCTCGCCCCGCACGGCGAAGGTGGCCTCGTCCGGCGAGTCGCTGGGGGGCTGGTAGTCGAGATCGCGCCGCCACAGGCAGACGTTTCCCGTCGCGCTCAGCTCGCCGGCGAAGCCCTGCACGGCCGCCAACTGGATCAGCTCGGCGTCGGTATAGTCGGCGAACCCCGTCGCTCCGGGACGGCTGGGGCGGTCGGCCTTGACCCGGATATCGGCGTACCAGGAGCGGGCCTGCAGCCACAGCACGCGGGTGGTCTCGTCGCGGTAGCCCTTGGGCGTGGTGATCACCTCGCGGCGCCACAGGCCGGTGAGTTCGGGGGGGACGAAGGCGGTCATGGTCAGGCCTCCAGGGGCCGGTGGCGGCCCATCAGCTTGGGCAGGTCGCCGATGGCCGCCAGCAGGCTGAAGGCGGAAAAGCCCAGGGCCATGAAGATCACCGCCCCGACGCACATGGTGGGCTCATAGCCCGATCTCAGACTGGTGAAGATGCGGATCGGCAGGGTCTGCACCGAGAAGCCGGCCACCATGTAGGCGATCAGATACTCGTTCAGGCTCAGCACAAAGACATAGACCAGGGCGCAGAGGATGTAGGGGGTCATGGCCGGGCGGACCACCATGCGGAAGGCCTCGGCGTCCCCGGCGCCCATGGTCTGGGCCGCCTCGATCAGGGCGCGCTCGATGGACTGGAAGCCCACCGACAGCATGGCCACCGGAATCCCCAGCAGGATCACCGAGTGGCTCAGCACCACGTTCTCGATCCGCCCCACATGGCCCACCACGCCCCAGAAGGCCGAGAACATCAGGGCGGTCACCACGCCCGGCAGCAGGAACAGGCAGGAGCCCACCCCCGCCAGGGCCTTGGCGGCCTTGGAATTGTAGCGCCAGACCGCGTAGGCGATCGGCAGGGCCACGGCCACGGCGATGAAGGCCGCCAGCACGCTGATGGAGAGCGAGGTCTCCAGGGACTTCATCCAGGCCGTGTCGGCGAAGAAGGCCTTGTACCATTTCAGGGACAGCGCGGTGGGCGGGAAGCTCATCCGCCGGGTCTCGTTGAAGGAGACCCCGATCACCACCACCAGGGGGGCGGCGATGAAGGCCGCCACCAGGGTCAGGAATCCCCGCCGCAGCAGGGTGCTCAGCAGGCCGCCGTTCATGAGGCCGGGCTCCCGCCCCGGGTGAGCAGGCGCACCAGGCCCAGCAGGCCCGCCATCAGCGACACCAGGGCCACGGCCTGGGCGGCGGCCAGCGGCATGTTGCCGGTGGTCATGGCGGCGTTGGAGATGACGATCCCCACCGTCCACTGCTGCGGCCGACCGAGCACCAGCGGGGTCAGGTAGGAGCCGACGGTGAAGATCACCACCAGCAGGCCCGCCGAGAGCAGCGGCCCCTTCACCATCGGCGCCACCACCGTCAGGAAGGCCCGCGCCGGCGAGGCGCCCATGGTGGTGGCCGCCGCCGGGATGTCGTCGTCCAGCTGCGACATGGCCGGATAGAGGAACAGGATGATGTAGGGCAGGACCAGATAGACCAGGCAGACCATCACCGCGGCGAAGTTGGGATAGAGCGAGTGGGGGGAGGCCATCACCCCCAGGGCCACCAGGGCCTTCACCAGGCCGCCGCTGCCCGACAGCAGAACCTGGAAGGAAAAGACGATCAGCACCTCCGACAGCGACAGGGTCGAGAGCAGGCCCACCAGCCAGGCGATCTGGGCCCGGCGCTTCATGCGGCTGATGAAGTAGGCGACGGGGAAGGCCAGGGCCACGCTGATCACTGCGGTGGTCAGCGCCAGGCTGAAGGAGAATAGGGCCACCCTCAGGAACTGCGGCGTCATCAGCTGGGCGTACTGGGTCAACTCCAGGCCGGGCGACCACAGGCCGCCGGTTCCGCGATGGGCGAAGCTGAGCTGCAGCAGCAGGAACAGCGGGATCAGGCATAGGGTGATCAGGAACAGGGTCGGCAGGGACAGCAGGCCCGCCAGCACCAGCCGGTCGCGGTCGGCCGGCGCATCCTCGGCCTTCAGGGGCAGGGCCAGGTCGGTCATGCGGCCAGGACGCGGCACTGGTTCCGGGGCAGGCGCAGGTGGGCGACGTCCCCGGTCCCGGCGCCGATCCAGTCGCGCGGCTGCACCACGCTCAGCACGTCGCGGCCGTCGCAGTCGAGGTGGACCTCGACGCTGGAGCCCATGTCGCGGATGAAGGTGATGCGCCCCGACACGGTGTTGTCTCCGGCTGAGTTGGCGGCGGTGAGCTGGATGTCCTCGGGCCGGATCGACAGGGTCGCCTGGGTCGCGAGCGTCGGCGCCGGCATCGGCGCGACCTTCAGGATATTGGCCCCGAACCGGACGGTGTCGGCGTCCAGCACCTCCACCGGCAGCAGGTTGGACAGGCCCACGAAATTGGCCACGAAGCGGTTGGCCGGGGCGCGGTAGATCGACAGCGGGCTGCCGTACTGCTGGATCCTGCCGTCCCCCATGACGGCGATGGAGTCGGCCATGGACATGGCCTCGCGCTGGTCGTGGGTCACCAGGATGGTGGTGATCTTCAGGCGCTTCTGCAGGAGGCGCAGCTCGATCTGCATCTCCTCGCGCAGCTTGGCGTCCAGCGCCGAGAAGGGCTCGTCCAGCAGGAAGACCGGCGGCTCCTGGGCGAGCGCCCGGGCGATGGCCACCCGCTGGCGCTGGCCGCCGGAGAGCTGGCTCACCGCCCGCTTCTCCATGCCCGGCAGGCGAACCAGGGTCAGCAGCTCCTCGACCCGGGCCCGGCGCTGGCGGGCGTCCTGGCCCTGCAGGCGCAGGCTGAAGGCGATGTTCTCCCCCACCGACAGGTGTGGGAAGAGGGCCAGCGACTGGAAGACCATGCCGAACTTGCGGACATTGGCGGGCTGGCGGGTGATGTCGCGGCCGTTCAGGGCGATGGCGCCCTCGCCCGGGCTTTCCAGCCCCGCCACCATCCGCATCAGGGTGGTCTTGCCGCAGCCCGAGGGGCCGAGGAAGCAGACGAACTCCCCCTGGGGGATGGACATCGACACGTTGTCGACCGCGACGTGGGCCCCGAAGGCCTTGGTGACGTTGCTGATCTCAAGCCCGAACATGGGTGCGGCTCCTCAGCTCGAGATCATCTTGTTGAAGTTGGTGGCCATGAAATCGAGGTGGTCGGCGCGGGCCTGGGTGTTGATGTTGATCGGCGGGATGTCGCTGGAGACCCGGTTGAACTCCTCGGGCGTCAGATTCATCAGCTCGCGCTTGATCAGGGGCGGGGCGTTGACCTTCCTCGCGATCAGCTGCTGGGCCTCCGGCGAGCACATGAAGTTTATGAAGGCGTCGGCCTGGGCGACCTTGGTGGAGGCCATCGGCTGGCACCAGCAGCCGAAGTCGATCACCGCGCCCTCCTTGGGGAAGATGATGGAGAGCGGGGTGCCGCTGGACTTCAGGGTGGCGGCGACGTCGGCGTAATAGACCCCGCCCTTCACCTCGCCGTTCTCCAGGGCGGTCTGCATGGTGCCCTCGGAGTCCCACCACAGCTTGGTGTTGGGCTTCAGCTCGGCGATCTTGTCGATCACCTTCAGGATACCGGCCTCGGTGTTGAGGATCTCCCCGCCGCCGAAATAGGTGGCCGCGGCGATGTCGAAGATCGGGCTGGTGCCGGCTCCGGCCAGGCCCCAGGCGTCGCGGTAGATCGGGTCCCACAGGGTGGTCCAGCTGGTGGGGGTCGTCTTGATCTGGTCGGGGTTGATCACCAGGGCCAGGAACCAGCCCAGGGCGCCGACCCCGTCGATGCCCTTGGGACCGGTGGAGACGTACTGCGGCGGCAGGTTGCCGAGATTGGTCAGGGGCTTGGGGTCGCGGATGCGCCAGAGGTTGGCGTTGCGGCCGCGGTTGATGTCCACCGCCGTGGAGATGCAGAGGTCCATGGGGGCGATGCCGGCCTTGTTGGCCTCGATCAGCTGCAGCAGGAACTGCAGGCCCGCGGGCTGGGGGATCGACTCCACCTTGATGCCGGTGGCCTTCTCGAACACCGGATAGACGTGGGCGGACATCGCCTCCTCGAAGTTGCCGCCATAGCTGGACACCTTCAGGCTGTCGCCGCCGCCGCCAGAGGCCTTTGGGGAGCAGGCCGCCAGGCTGAGGCCCGCGGCGCCCATCAGCAGGCCTCGTCGGTTCAGGACACCCGATCGTCGGCCCGCGGCCCCGTCTTCGTCTCTGTCCATAGCCACGCTCCATCCGTACCCCCTGACAGTCGATCCGCGCCGGAGGGCTGGCAAAGCCTGCCGGACCTGACCGCCGGCCCCCGTCCCGATTGCCCTGAACCCGTGCAAGGAAGGGGCGCCTTGCGACTACGTTTCGAGCAATTCGTACTACTGAGCAGGCGCCGGGCCACAGACTCCCGTTCGATGGACAGGCGGGGGCGGCGCCTGTGCGGGAAGCGCGGAATGATGGCCTCGACACCTGTTCAGCCGAGGCCCGGACCCATGCCCTTCGACACCGAAATCGACGCCGCCGACCGGCCCCTGCTGATCGACAACACCTGGCGCGCCGGCGGGGACGGGGAGTGGCTGCCGATCCTCAACCCGGTGGACGAGGGCGTGCTCGGCCGCTTCGCCGTGGCCACCGCCGACGACCTCGACGCGGCCCTGGCCAGCGCCCAGCGCGCCTTCCTGTCCTGGCGCGATGTGGGCCCGCTCGCCCGCGCCAATGTGCTCCACGCCGCCGCCGCCCTGATCCTGGAGCGGGCCGACGCCCTGGCCCGGGCCCTGACCCGCGAGCAGGGCAAGCCGCTCGCCCAGGCCCGCGCCGAGATCGAGGGGTGCGCGCGCGCCTTCGACTGGGCCGCCGAGGAGGGGCGCCGCACCTATGGCCGGGTCATCCCCGCCAATACCCCGGGCCTGGTCTGGACCACGGGCCGCTTCCCGGTCGGCCCGGTGGCCGCCTTCACCCCCTGGAACTTCCCCGCCTCCCAGGCCGCCGCCAAGATCGGCAGCGCCATCGCCGCGGGCTGCTCCATCATCCTCAAGGGTCCCGAGGACGCCCCCAGCGGCTGCGTGGGCCTGGCCCAGGCCCTGGTGGACGCGGGCCTACCCCCGGGTGTCTTCAACCTGGTCTTCGGCCGCCCGCCGGAGATCTCACAACGCCTGATCATGTCGCCGATCATCCGCAAGATCTCCTTCACCGGCTCGGTCCCGGTGGGCAAGCACCTGGCGGGTCTGGCCGCGGCCCAGATGAAGCCCTGCACCATGGAGCTGGGCGGCCACGCCCCGGTGCTGGTGTTCGGCGACGTCGACCCCGTGGCCGCCGCCAGGACCCTCGTGGCCGGCAAGTTCCGCAACGCCGGTCAGGTCTGCATCTCCCCCACCCGCTTCATGATCCACGAGTCGATCTACGAGCCCTTCGTCGAGGCCTTCGTCGAGGGCGCCAAGGCCCTGGTGGTGGGGAACGGGCTGGACCCGGCCACCGAGATGGGGCCCCTGGCCAACGACCGCCGCCTGGCTTCGGTGGAGGCCCTGGTGGCCGACGCCGTGGCGGCCGGCGCCGTCCTGCGCACCGGCGGCGAGCGGATCGGGAACACCGGCTATTTCTACAGGCCCACCGTGCTCACCGACGTGCCGGAGACCGCCCGCATCCTGCACGACGAGCCCTTCGGGCCCCTGGCCGTCCTGGCGCCCTTCGCCGACCGGGAAGAGGCCATGGACCGCGCCAATTCCACCCCCTTCGGCCTGGCCGCCTACGCCTTCACCCACAGCCAGTCCGACGCCGCCTTCGTCGCCCGCCGGTTCGAGAGCGGCATGGTGGGGATCAACACCTTCATGATCGGCGGCGCCGAGGCGCCCTTCGGCGGGATCAAGGAAAGCGGCTACGGCCGCGAGGGCGGCATGGAGGGGATCGACGCCTATCTCACCACCAAGGTGGTGGCCCACATGCCGGCCTAGACGCGAGACAGATCGCCGACCGGCGGTTTATGAATGACCCCCAGGCCCGGGGGGCGCGCGTGGACCACGAGAGCATCAACACCGTCGATCTCGCCATGGAGACGGCCGGCGAGACGGACGCCGCCGCCGGCGCCCTGCTGGAGGTTCAGGCCCGGCTGACGCGGGCCCAGCTCCGCCAGATCGGCCTGCAGATCCACAACGACCGCCTGCTGCTGGCCATGCGCATCCTGATGGCCGCCGCCGCCGCCGCGGCCGCCTTGGCGGTCGGGGTCTGGCTGTGGCTGGCGGCCCACGACCACGGCCTGGTGGTCGAGGAGTTCTCGGCCCCCAGCGATCTCGCCGCGCAGGGCCTGAGCGGACGAACCGTCGCCGCCCGTGTCCTGGACCGGCTGATCACGCTCCAGGAGGCGACGGTCTCGCTGAGGGCCCCCGACAGCTATGCGACCAACTGGGGCAAGGACCTGTCGCTGCAGATCGGCGGCAGCGGCGTCTCCGTCGACCAACTGGACCGCGCGGTGCGGGACGCCCTGGGCGATCGCACCCACATCACCGGCGAGGTCTACCGTCCGGCGCCCGGCAAGGTGACGGTGGCGGTTCGCGCGGGATCCCGCGCCGCGGTCAGCCTCACTGGCCGCGCCGATGAGATCGAAAGCCTGATCACCCAGGCGGCCGAGGCGGTCTACGCCCAGACCCAGCCCTTCCGGTACGCCAATCACCTGAGGAACACCGGCCGCTACGACGCGGCCATCGCCCTCTTCCGGCACATGTCGAGTCGCGGGTCGGCCCACGACCGGGCCTGGGCCGAGGCGGGCCTGGCCTACACCTATCTGCTGGTGGGCGACGCGCGGGCGGCCACCGAGGCCGGGGAGAAGGCGACGCGGCTCGATCCCGACCTACCGGCGGCCTGGCTGAACCGGGCCGCCGCCGACTATGCCCGCGGCGACAGCGAGGCCTTCCTGGCCAACAATCGAAGGGCCCTGGCCGCCCTGCAGGGCAAGCCCAGGTCCATCGAGCCCTCGGTGGTGGCGGCCCTGCGCGCCTCCCTCGCCGAGAACATCGCCGCCGACCTCGGCGACTTCGCCGGCGCGGCCCGTCACGCCAAGGCGCTCGGCGAGCTGTCCGAGGGCCTGACCATCGTCGGCGGCGAGGCGCCCTTCCTGCGCGCGGGGGACCTGGCGGCGTCCGGCGACCTGGCCGGCGCGCGCGCCATCCTCGCCGACTATCCGGAGGCGGCCGACGCCTGGATCGTGGTGCAGCCCTATCTGTGGACCCCGCACCTGCCCGGCGTGATGATCGCCGAGGCGGGCGGCGACTGGGCCGCGGCCCTGCCGGGCCTGAAGGCGGCCGTGGCCGCGGCGGAGGCCGGCGGTCCGATGAGCCAGATGAAGGCGCGGGTCTATCTGCGGCCCTGGCTGGCCTACGCCCTGGCGAAGACCGGCGACCTGGCGGGCGCCCAGACCCTGGTGGCGCAGTTCCCGGCCGCCTGCGTGCTGTGCGCTCGGATGACCGGGCGGGTCGCCGATCTGGCGGGCGACCCCCGGGGCGCGGGGCAGGCCTTCGCGCGGGCCGCCAGTCTGGCGCCCTCCTCGCCCTTCGCCAATATCGATTGGGCGGCCATGCTGCTCCGCCGGGGGGACCCCGCGGGCGCGGCGGTGAAGGCCCGGGCGGCGGTGGCGGCGGGTCCGCGCGCCGCCGCGGCCCTATCCCTGCTGGCCCAGGCCCTGGACGCGCAGGGCCGTCCGGCCGAGGCCGCCGCCGCCCGGCGGCGCCTCAGCAGTCTCTAGTCCTCCGACTCGCCGCCCTCGTCCTCGTCCCCCTGTTCGCCAGCCTCGGCGTGGGCGGTGGGGGTGAAGGCGTTGGGGTCGATGCGGGTCGCGCCATAGGCGGCCGCGCCCATCATCACGGCGACGAGCGGAATGGCGAGGGGCAGGGGCGGCGCCGCATCCGTGGCGCCAGGGTGCCGGTCGGCCCGTTTCGATCCGGTGATGAAGGCGCCGATCAGATTCTCTCGGCTCAGCAGCGACATGATCAGGACGGAGGCCACGTGAACGCCCGCGAGGGCCAGCAGGCCGTAGCCCAGGGCGCCGTGCAGATCCTCGCCGGCCTCGCCCCCCATCGCCGCGCCCGTCATCACCGTCGCCGCGGCGAGTCCCAGCAGGCCCAGGATGGCGATCCCGCCCAGCGGATTGTGGCCAAGGGACGCCGTTGGCTTGCCCCTCATCAGCTCCCGCAGATGTCGCCCGATCTCGGAGGGACGAAGGAAGCTGGCGAACCGGGCATGTTGGCCGCCGACGAACCCCCAGACCAGGCGGAAGGCGATCAGCACCGCCGCGACCCGACCGGCGACGCTGTGCCAGGCGGAGAGAGGCCCTTCGTCCTCCGCGGAGATCAGGGCGACGGCGACCGCCGCCACCAGGGCCCAGTGGAACAGTCGCACCGGCAGGTCCCAGACGCGGACAGTGTTCGGGCGGGGCTCGGGGGGATGGGGCATGGGGTTCTCCTTGCCCAGCACCCTGCTCGCCGCGGCTGACGAGAACCTGACGGCCTGTCGCCTCAGTCCGGGGCGGACGCCGGATCATCTCGCGGCGGGAAGCTGCAGGCGAACAGGGCGCCGCCATCGGGCAGGCTGCGGGCCGAGATCGCGCCGCCATGGGCCTCGACGATGCTGCGGACGATCCCGAGCCCCAGGCCGGCGCCGCCTTCCCGCGCCCGATCCTGGCGCCAGAACCGCCCGAAGATCTTCTCCACATCGCCCGGGGGCAGCCCCTCGCCATGGTCGCGCACGGCGAACTGAGGACCGGGCCCGAGGATCACCTCGATGGGGCCCCGGGCATGATGGATCGCGTTCTCGATCAGATTCCTCAGCGCGCGGCCGATCGCCTCGGGATGTCCCTGGATCGGGGCGGCGCCCTCATCGACCAGGCGCAGGTCATGGCCGGCGGCGAAGGCCTGGGGCGCCAGCTGGGTCACCACCTCGCTCGCCACCCCGCGCAGATCGATCGCCTCGGCGTCATGGAGACTCAGGGCGTCGGCCTGGGCGAGGTCGAGCATCTGGTTCACCAGACGGGTCATCGCCTGGACCTCCTCGCCGAGCCGGGTCTTGGTCGCGTCGTCGGGCAGGGCGTCTATGCGGAGCCTGAGCACCGACAGGGGGGTGCGAAGCTCGTGCGCCGCGTCGGCGGTGAAGGTCTTCAACAGCGTCATGGCCTTCTGCAGCCGATCGAGGGCGCGATTGACGGCGCGAACCAGGGCTTCGACCTCGCGGGAGGCGGCCGGCGGGGTGAGCCGGGTCTCCATCCGGCTGGGGTCCAGGGCGTCGACCTCGGCCGCGGCCTGGGACAGGGGGGCGAGCATGCGCCGCACCACCTGGACGTTGAAGATCAACAACAGGAGCGACAGGGGGATGAGGGGCAGGGCCACGTGCTGCAGCAACTCCCGCCCGATCACGGGCCAGTAGAGCCTGCGCCCGACCGCGTCGGCCGAGATCAGGATCCAGTAGGTTCCCGCGCCCGATGTGAAGCGGCGCAGGCCGGTGACACGCACCCCGTCGCCGACGCTCTCGCGCCGTGTCCAGTCGAGGGTCGCCGGGGTCGGCCAGAACGCCGCGGAGACCGCGGGCGCGGCGTCATTGAGGCGGGCGACGGGCGCGAGGCTGTCGTCGATGACGACGACGCCCCATGCCGAGACGCCCACCGGGGCCGCGAGACGGGCGAGTTCCGACGCCGCCAGGGCGGAGCGCGGACTGGAGCTGATGGCCCGGTCGATGCGGTGGGCCTGCTGCTCGACGAAATCCTCGGCCAGGGCCTGGTCGTCCGTGGCGTAGATCGGGACGACGATGGCGATGTCGATGAGCGCGAAGGCCAGGGCCAGGACCACCAGGCGCGCGGCGATCTGGGCAAAGAGGCTGCGCTGGATCGGCGGCGCCTCAGCCACGGGCCCGCGCCTCCCGGACGGCCTCAAGCAGGGCGTATCCCACCCCGTGGGCTGTCCGCAGGATGACGTCGGCGCCGGCCGCGGCCAGGCGCTTGCGCAGCCGGGAGACGGCGACCTCCAGGGCGTTCGGCGTCACCTCGGCGTCCATGGCGTAGAGCTGGTCCTCCAGGCTGGACTTGGGGACGACCTGGCCGGCCCGGCGCAGCAGGTGCTCCAGCAGGCCCAGTTCCCGCGGCGAGATGACGACGGGCGCTCCCCCCACCGTCAGAGATCGGGTGGCGGTGTCCATGGCCACGTTTCCGGCTTGCAGCACCACGCCCAAGCAGGCGCCCGGCCGGCGCAACAGGGCCCGGCAGCGGGCGGCGAGTTCGGCCATCTCGAAGGGCTTCACCAGGTAGTCGTCGGCCCCGACGTCCAGGCCCGCGATCCGGTCGCCAAGCCCGCCCCGGGCCGTGATGATGAGGATGGGGGTTGCGTCCCGGGCGCGCCGCAGCCGCCTGACCAGATCGAGCCCGTCTCCGTCCGGCAGGCCCAGGTCCAGCAGGATCAGGTCGTAGGTGGTCAGTTCGCGCGCCTCGAAGGCGGCCTCCAGGGTCTCGCGCCAGTCCACCACGAACCCGTCGCGAACCAGACCCTCGACGATGAGGCTCCCCAGCCGCGCGTTGTCCTCAATCAGCAGCAGTCGCATGGCGGACGTCAGTTCCTTCGGGCGCTCGTTTGAAGCCGGTCACCATGGCCAGGACGAGGTTTTCCCGGTGACGCCAGCTCTCGACCAAGGCCGCCAGGACATGCAGGCTCGCCATGATCAGGATCACATTGGCCGCCGTTTCGTGGAGCGCCTCGACCCAGGGCTCGCCCCAGAAGGCGTCGAGGCCCATCATCCAGCCCGTCACGCCGCAGACGCTCACCAGGCCGATCAGGGCGATCATCACAAGGGCGCCGGCGGGATTGTGCCCGATATAGCGAGGCTCACGCCCCTGGGTGAGGGCTCGGAGATAGCCCAGCGCCCGGCGCGGGCCAGGCACGAAGTCGCCGAAGCGCGCGTGGCGCGACCCGATGAAGCCCCAGACCAGGCGCACCGCGACGGCGGCCAGCACCACGTAGCCCACATAGCGATGGACGGGCTTGATCTCCCTCAGGACGGTGAGGTTGGCGATGCACCCCAGGGCCACCGTCCAGTGGAAGAGCCGGACCACCGGATCCCAGACCTTGACGCGCCCGGGGCGCGCCGAGGCCGTGACGGGAGAGAGGGGTTGGCTTGGGGAGGTCATCGAGCCTAGTCGTCCTCGTTGTTCTGGACGACGGCGCCGGTGACGGGGTTGAAATAGACCTCGGCCTTCTTGCCGGCCTTGTTCACGGCGTAGATCTCGTAGCAGCTGCCGCTGACCTGGAAGACCTTGATCTTGGTGTAGCCCAGGGTCGCGATCTTGGCCTTCATCTGGGCCTCGGTGAGCCACTTGGCCTTGGGGGCCGTGGTGCAGGCCGGGCTGGCGGCCGCCGCGCCGGCGACGGACAGGGCGATCGCCGCGGCCGCGGCGGACATCAGGACTTTGCGCATGGTCATTTCCTTGGGGTTGGTCGGGCGAGGCCCAATGACGCCGACCCTAGGCGGCGGAGCTGACGGGAACCTGACGGCTGAGATTTCCGGCGGGCGGGGCGATCCGTCAGGTTCTCGTCAGCCGCGCGGACCAGGGTCGCGCCCGCGCATTCCGCGCCCCCTATCGGAGATGACCATGTCCCTCACCAAGGCCCTCGCGAGCGCGGCCCTGCTGTTCTCGATCTGCGCCGGATCGGCCTCCGCCGCCGACGCTCTCGCCCCCCAGACCCGGGCCAATCTCGAAACCGCCATGCAGGGCGAGGCCTTCGCCAACCTGAAGTATCTGCGCTATGCCGAGGTGGCGCGGGAGGCCGGCGACGAGGCCCTGGCCGCGCTGTTCACCCAGTCAGCCAATGTGGAGGCCAATGAGCACTTCGCCCGCGAGGCCGACGCCCTGCGCCTCGACGGCACCAACGCGGCCAATCTGGCCGACGCCATGGCGGGCGAGACCTACGAGAACAGCACCATGTACGTGACCTTCGCCAACCAGGCCGAGGCCGCCGGGGACCTGAAGACCGCGGCCCTGTTTCGGCAGATCGCCGTCGACGAGGGTGACCACTACGCCCGCTACAAGGCCGCCGCCGACCGGCTCCGCCAGAAGTAGGCGGAGCTAGCGGGCGGCCTCGGTCTTGGGCGGGCTCGGGAACTCGTTCACGGCCTTGCGCTTGAACGGGTTTTCCTTGTGGATCGGGAAGTCGATCTTCAGCTCCCCCAGGCAGATCTTCTTGCGCAGGTGCTTGGCGCCGTTGACGCTGAAGCCCGCCAGGTGGTCGCCCGCCACGATGCGGTTGTACTTGGCCGGGACCTCGTCGGTGACGAACTGGGGCAGGGGCTCGATCAACGTGTGATAGTCCACGGCGAAGAACAGCGGCATGGAGTAGCGCTCCTTTCCGGTGTTCACCACACGGTGCTGGGTGGCCTTGAAGCGGCCGTTGGTCCAGCCCTCGATCAGGTCGCCGATATTGACCGTGAAGGTGCCGGGGATCGGCGGGGCGGCCACCCATTCGTCGGCGGCGTTCATCACCTGCAGGCCGGGACCGGCGGTGTGCAGGATGGTGAAGCACTCAAAGTCGGAGTGGGCGCCGATGCCCAGGTTGTCGTTGTCCATCGGCCGATCGTTGGGCGGATAGTGCAGCAGGCGCAGCTGGGACGGGGCCTTGCGGGTCAGCTTCTCGAAGAAGTCCTCGGGCAGGTCCAGGGCGATGCTGAAGGCCTTGAACAGCTGGCGGCCGACCTCGGTCACCGCGTCGTAATAGGCCATCACCTCCTGCTCGAAGCCGGGGATCCAGTCGGGCCACTGGTTGGGCACCAGCATCAGGTTGCCGGCCACGAAGTCGGGGTCGTCCTGGGCGATCGGCAGGGCCACGTCGAAGGCCGCGTGCAGGCGCGGCTTGGTGAGGTAGTCGTGGTCGGGATTGGGCTCCACCAGGCGGTAGAGCTCGGGATCCCCGTCGTCGTCCTTGTCGCCGTCCGGCACCCAGCCGCGGGTGCCCGGCGAGTTGCTGATGTGGACGGTCTGCTTGAGGTCCTTGGGGGAGGCGTGGAACTGGCGCGACAGCTCGTAGGTGCGCGCGATCAGCGCCTCGGGGACGCCGTGGTTCTTGATGTAGAAGAAGCCGTCGGCCTCGCAGGCCCGGCGGATCTGCGCCACGCAGGCCTCCAGGGCGGCGCGATCGGTTCCGCGCAGGGGGGAGATATCGATCACCGGGATGTCGGTGACGGAGACCCGCTTGGCGCCCATCTCGGCGGTGTCGGGCTCCGGATCGCGGATCGCCGTCGTCGTCTGGGTCATGCCGAGCCTCCAGGTCACTCTGTCGAGGACACCCTGACGGGGGGCGGGTTCTCTGTAACCGGAAGACTGGCGCAAAGGCTGGCTGGTGCGCGAAAGTAACACGATTTGCTCAGGTCGTACTCAGCGGGCGCCATCGCCTTGCTCAGGAAATCCAAGCGTTACAAGCAGAAACCCCGACCCAGGCCTTGGCCTGAGTCGGGGCGGCAGAGCTTCGAGCCGGCTTGAGAGGGCCTAGAACGAGCGCTCGAAGCGGAGGCCGACCCGCCGGGGCGGCAGCACGGTGTAGAAGAAGCCGCGCTGATAGACGGCGGCGCCGGTGTCGTCGCTGACGACCTGGTTGTAGGCCGGGGTGTTGCGCACGCCCGTGCGGACGAAGGTGTCGAACAGGTTGTCGGCGTAGAGGGTCGCCTTCCACATGTCGGCCACGTACTCGATCGACAGGTTGTGCACGGCGTAGGCGGGCAGGGTGACGCCGCCGCCCTTGCCGCCGGCCCGGGTCAGGACGTCGCCGGCCGCGGTGACCCCGTAGCCGAAGGCGAGATCGCCGTCGAACATCGGGATCTCGTAGCGGGCATAGATGCTGCCCTGGTCCTTGGGCGACCCCGGCAGGCGGTCGCCCGCCTCGCCCGCGGCGTACCGAAGGGTGCCCTGGAAGCCGGGCGGGGTGATGTAGGGGATCAGGTTCGGGGTCCCCTCCACGAACTCCGTCTGGTTGTGCATGTAGCTGCCGCGCAGGGAGAAGCCCTCGAAGAGGTCGGCGGCGAAGTTGATCTCCACCCCCTTGGACTCCGCGTCCCCGCCATTGATGGTGATGGGCTGCAGGCCGTTCTGGGTGGCGGAGTCCACCTGCGGGCTCTTCCACTGGATGTAGTAGAGGGCCGCGTTCAGGGTCAGCCGCTTGTCGAACCACTGGCTGTGGACGCCGAGCTCATAGTTGACCGTCTTGTCGGGCTGGAACTCCATCTCGTTGGGCAGGGCGCAGACGATCTGGTTGACCGGCAGGGGATTGGGGCAGGCGCCCACCCCGTTGTCGCTGCCGATGCGATAGCCTTCGCTGACCGTCAGGTAGGTCATCACGTCATCGCTGAACTTGTACGAGGTGTTGAACTTGAAGAGCCAACCCTTGTCCTTCTGGCCGACGTCGGAATAGCTCACCACCAGGGCGTCGACAGGGGTCCGGCCGTTGACGGTGGTCTCCCACAGGGGCAGGTCGGTGCCGCTCTGAACCGCCAGGTCATAGGTGTAGTAGCGGGCGCCGCCGGTGATCTGCCAGGCCGGGGTGATCTGGTAGCTGAGCTCGCCGAAGCCGGCCGATTCCGTCAGCTTGCTCTTGGTGACGCTGTAGTACTCGACGGAGTCCGGGCGCAGCGGGCCGGTGGCGAACACCGACTTCAGATAGGCGTCATAGTGGGGCGTGAACTCCTTGGACGAGGAGTCGATGTCCTTCTTGTTGTAGAAGGCGCCGATGATCCAGCTCAGGGCGGAGTCGCCCTTGGAGACCAGGCGCAGCTCCTGGGTGAAGCCCTTGTCCTCGCGGTCCTCCTGGGTGAAGGCCGAGAAGGTCGGGAAGGCCTCGTAGCTGTATTCCAGGCTGATCAGCAGGTCGGTCTGGTCGCGATGGCCGAGCGCCTTGAACTTGGAGGCGCCGGTGGCCGAGGTCAGCTCGGCGAAGCCCAGGTCGAAGCTCGCCTCCAGGGCCAGCAGTTGGTTGGTCATCTCGTTGGGCTCTTCCACCCGGGTGAGGGAAGACCACTTGTCGATCTTGACCGGGAAGCTGGTGACGCCGCTGCCGCTGATCTGGCGGCCGCCCACCTTGGCGTTCTGGTAGTAGTAGGTGAGGTTCAGATCCACCGCGTCGGTGGGCTTCCAGCGGAAGCCCAGGCGGCCCGACAGGGTCTCCTCGGTGTTGACGTCCTTCTTGCGGTGCAGGTTGGCGCGGACCGCCGTCGGGTTGGTGAAGTCCGGATCAGGGTCGGAAACCCCCACCTCGTTCACCAGGAAGGGCTGGTCGATGAAGCCCTCATCGTTGAGCCAGTCCACCGAGGCGCGGATGGCGAAGGTGTCGCCGATCGGGGCGTTCACCGTGAAGCCGACGTCGGTGCTGGGGTTCTTGCCGTGGGTGTAGCCATAGGCGTCGCCGCGGACGCTGCCGTCCCAGGAGCCCAAGTGGGGCCGGGTCGGGATGTAGCGGATGGCGCCGCCCAGGGTGCCGGCGCCGTAGAGGGTGCCCTGCGGACCCAGCAGGAATTCGACCCGCTCGATGTCGTTGAGCTTCAGGTCCACGAACAGCGGGATGTCGCCGATATAGGTGGCGACGGTGCCGCCCCCGTCGTTGTTGCCGTCGTTGGACCCAAGCGCGGTGGCGTTCAGACCACGGACGATAATGGTGTTGCCCTGGCGGGCCCCCTGGTCGACGACGAAGATGCCCGGCACGAACCGGGTGACCTCGGCCAGGTTGTCGAAGCCCTGTTCCTTGATCTCCTCGCCCCCGACGGCGGCGATGTTGACGGGCGTGTCCTGGATCGTGGTGTCGCGGCGGGTGGCCGTGACGATGAGTTCCGAAACGCTGGGCGCATCAGCGGCGTCGGCGGCGAAGGCCATCTGCGGCGCCGCGACGGCGACCAGAGGCAGGGCGAGCGCGCTGATTGAGCTCAGCAGCGCCTTCCGGGATAGCGATCTTACGAACATATTCCCCTCCATCTACGGATTGAGGAGAGGCTCGGTTGACGGCGGCGATCGCCTCAAGTGCAATGTTGCGGTGCAGCGTCGTTATGTCCATTCTGGCCAAAACGTATGCGCTGGGCGCATGGAAAGAGGGCGTGAAACGTGGCTGAAACGCCCGGCCTGCTGGATCGCGCGGAAGCGCTGATGGCCGAGCGGGCCTATGAGCAGGCGCACAAACTTTGCCTGGACGCGCTGCGGCGGGATGCCGGCGAGGGGCGCGCCTGGTTCCTGCTGGGGGTGATCGCCGCCGATCACGACAACCCCCTGCGCGCCGCCGAACTGTTCGCCAAGGCCGTGGATCTCGCGCCCGGCGCGGCCCGTCACCATGCCTATCTGGCCCGCACCCAGATCGCCCTGAACCGCCGCCCCGAGGCCCTGGCCAGCGCGGAGCGAGCGGCCGCGCTCGCGCCCGCCGACGCGCTGACCCGGGACACCCTCGGCGTGGTCTTCACCCGGGCCGGCGACCATGTCCGGGCCCTGCCGTTCTTCGAGGCCGCGGTGGCGGCCGATCCCCACAATGCGAGCTTCCTCTACAACCTGGCCGCTTCCCGGCAGTTCGCCGGCGACTTCGCCGCGGCCGAGAGCGCCTACGAGCGGGCCCTGGCACTCGATCCCGGCCTCTACCGCGCCTGGTCCTCGCGGGTTCAGCTCGCCCGCCAGACGCCCGAGCGCAACTTCGCGCCCGAGCTGGAGGCCCTGTTCGATCCGGCCAGCCCCGATCCCGACCGCGCCCTGCACCTGGGCCATGCGCTCGCCAAGACCTACGAGGATCTGGGCGATCCGGCCCGGGCCCTGGACTGGCTGCTGAAGGCCAAGGCCGCCAAGCGCCAGGCCGTCGGCTACACCTCCGAGGGCGACGCCGCCCTGTTCGCCGCCGCCGCCGCGACCTTCCCGGCCGGGACGGTGGCGAAGGGGGATCCTAGCTCGGAGCCGATCTTCGTCGTCGGCCTGCCCCGTAGCGGCACCACCCTGGTGGACCGCATCCTCTCCAGCCATCCGGACGTCACCTCGGCTGGTGAGCTGAGCAACTTCGCCCTGCTGTTGAAGCGGGCGGCGGGGACGCCGTCGAACCTGGTGATGGACGTCGAAACCCTCCGCGCGGCGGGCGGCGTCGACCTGGCGCGGCTGGGCGCCGACTATGTCGCCAGCACCCGGCCGCTGACCGGCGCGACGCCGCGCTTCGTCGACAAGATGCCGCTGAACGTCCTCTATGCCGGCCTGATCCACCGGGCCTTGCCCAATGCGCGGATCGTCTGCCTGCGGCGCGATCCGATGGACGTCTGCCTGTCCAACTTCCGGCAGCTCTTCGCCACCACCTTCTCCTACTACAACTACGCCTTCGATCTGGAGGACGTGGCCCGCTACTACGCCGGCTTCGACCGTCTCGTGGCCCACTGGCGCGATGTCCTGCCGGCCGAGCGGTTCACCGAGATCGCCTATGAGGACATCGTCGCCGACCAGGAGGCCGCCACCCGGCGCCTGCTGGCCTTCTGCGACCTGACCTGGGACGCGCGCTGTCTGTCCTTCCACGAGAACGCCGCCCCGGTGGCCACCGCCAGCTCGGTGCAGGTGCGCCAGCCGCTCTACGCCTCCTCGGTGGGTCGCTGGCGGCGCTACGGCGAGGGTCTGGCGCCGATGCGGCGCGTGCTGGCCGCCGCCGGCCTGGTGGGAGACGCCTGATGAGCCTGCCGATCGCCGACCGCTGGTTCGAGCGCCGCGACATCGACGCCGATCTGACCCTGATCTGGGAGCCCCATGTCCACCCCCTGCTCCGCTGCAACATCTGGCGGCTGCGGGGCCGGGACGCCGACCTGCTGGTGGACACCGGCATGGGCATCGCCAGCCTGCGCGAGGCCGCCCGCGACCTGTTCGACAAGACCCTGCTGGCGGTGGCCACCCATGCCCACGCCGACCATGTGGGCGGCCTGCACGAGTTCGACTGCCGCCTCTGTCACGGCGCCGAGGCCGAGGCCCTGGCCCAGAGCCGGGACTCCTATTCCCTGGACCTGGCCGACTACAGCCTCGAGTCCCGGACCCGCCTGGCCAAGGCCGGGTACGACATTTCCGAGGGCCTGCTCACCGCCGCCCCCCGCGCCGGCTACCGCCCGGCCAGCCACGTGCTGCAGGGATGCGAGCCCACCCGGATCCTGGCGGACGGGGACGTGGTGGACCTTGGGGACCGGGCCTTCCAAGTGCTGCACCTGCCGGGCCATTCGCCGGGCAGCATCGGGCTGTGGGAGGCCGCCACCGGCACCTTGTTCTCCGGCGACGCCATCTATGACGGCCCGCTGCTGGATGAGATTCCGGGGGCGGACATCGCCGCCTATCGCGCCACCATGGAGCGGCTGCTCCGCCTGCCGGTCCAGGTGGTCCACGGCGGCCACGACGACAGCTTCGGAGCCGACCGCTTGGCCGAGATCGCCCTCGCCTATCTCCGGCGCACGGAACGCTAAGCCGTCGCCATATAGACGAAGCGGGCGACGAAGAGGGCGGCCAGGGCGAAGAGCAGCAGGTCGGCCTTCTCGAAGCGGCGGGCGGCCAGCTTCAGCACCGCATAGGCCACCACGCCGAAGGCCAGGCCGTTGGCGATGGAGAAGGTCAGCGGGATGGTGATCAGGGTCAGGAAGGCCGGGATGGCGATCACCGGGTCGCCCCAGTCCACCTCGGCCAGGGGCGCCATCATCATCGCCCCCACCAGGATCAGGGCCGGGGCGGTGGCCGCCGCCGGGATCGCCTGGGCCCAGGGGGCGACGAACAGGGCGGCCAGGAACAGCAGGCCGGTGACGACGGCGGTCAGCCCCGTGCGGCCGCCGGCCGAGACCCCCGAGGCGCTCTCGATATAGCTGACCACGGTCGACGTGCCGGCCAGCGACCCCACCACCGTGGCGGTGGCGTCGGCGAACAGGATGCGGTTGAGGCGCGGAATGGTCCCGTCCGGCGCCACCAGGCCCGCCTTCTTGGTGACCGCCACCAGGGTGCCGACATTGTCGAACAGGTCGACGAACAGGAAGACGAACAGGATCTCCAGCAGGGCCAGGCCGAACCCCTTGCCGCCGATCCCCAGGGCCGCGGGGATGTCGAGCTGCAGGGCCGTGGCGGTCATCTCTTCGACGCTGTAGGGGGCCGGCGTCCACTGGGCCAGGTGCAGGCCCCAGCCGGCCGCCGAGGTGAGCAGGATGCCGATCAGGATGCCGCCGCGCACCTTCAGCACCTCCAGCACCGCGATGATGGCCAGGCCCAGTAGGGCCAGCAGGACGGTGGGGCTGTGCAGGTCCCCCAGGCCCACCGTGGTGCCCGGATTGGCGGTGACCAGGCCCGCGCCCTTCAGGCCGATGAAGGCGATGAACAGGCCGATGCCCGCGGCGATGGCGGCGAACAGAGCGCGGGGGATGGCGCTGACGATCAGCTGGCGCACGCCGGCGAAGGTCAGCAGCAGGAAGAGGCAGCCGGAGATGAAGACCAGGCCCAGCGCGGTCTGCCAGGGGATGCCCATGGTCTGGACCACGGTGAAGGCGAAATAGGCGTTCAGCCCCATGCCGGGGGCCAGCGCGATGGGGTAGTTGGCCGCCAGGCCCATCAGGATGCAGCCGAAGCCCGCCGCCAGGCAGGTGGCCGCCGCCACCCCCTGGACCGGCATCCCCGCCTGGCCCAGGATCGAGGGATTGACCAGGACGATATAGGCCATGGTCAGGAAGGTGGTGGCGCCGGCCAGCACCTCGATCCGCACCGAGGTCCCGCGCTCGGTGAGGTGGAAGAAGCGATCCAGGCGCGTCATGGGGCAGCCTCTCCAGGCAGGGTCTTGGCGTAGCGGTCCCAGCCCGCGACCAGGGCCTTCACCACCGGCGAGCCGACACGGTAGGCGGCCTCGAAGCCGGCCAGGGCGCCGCCGTCGGCGAACTTCAGCACCGGATCTGCGCCGTCGGCCTCGCGGGAATAGTTGCTGGCGGTGCGCAGCACCAGGATCCGGCGCGCGTCCACCCGGCCCAGCCGGCCATACAGGGTGAGCACGTCGAGCACCCCCTGGTCCTCGCAGTCGGTCATGGCGAAGGCGCCCTGGCCGTCGGTCCACAGGCCGACCCAGTCGCGGGCCCACTGGGTGCGGCGCTCGCCGTGCCAGAACCGGGTGGTGCCCAGGGCCTCGCCAAGGAAGACGAAGGGCGGGCGCTGGGCGGCGGCCTCGCTGGGATAGCCGGCGCGCGCCTTTTGCAGGGCCGGTGAGTCGGGCAGCGGCGTGTCGCGGGTCAGGGCGAAGGCCCAGTCGGTGAGGCCGGGGTGAAGCTTCCAGACCATGCCGCTGGAGCCCGGCGCGGACCCCTTCACCCCCGGACGGTCGGTTCCCAGGGCGTAGAGTCCGTGGGGCCAGCCGGCGGGAATCTCCCGATCGTCCATCTCGAAGTTGGGATCGGCGTCGACCACGTAGCGGGCCCAGGCGGCGCTGCCGATGGAGCCGGCGCGGGGATCGACCCCGGCGATGCCGGCGACGATCCAATAGGCCTGGGAAAGATCGAACTGGGGGTCCAGCGCCAGGGCGGCCACGCTTTCCCGGGCCCGGCCCCGCATGCCGGTGACCACGCCCAGCACCCCGTCGTCGGAATATCGCACCGGCCGCTCGATGCCCGGGACGGCGGCCAGGTGGGTGAGGGGCAGGCGCTCGGCCCAGAACTGGAACTCGCCGGGCCGGTCCCCGGTGTCGGCCCCGGCCTCGAAGGTGGTCAGGACCACCACCTTGATGGGGATCGGCGCGGCCGCCGCCGCCAGGGGCGCGCCGCAGATCAGCAGGGCGAGAACGAAGACGAGGCGGCGCATCGGCCCTCCGGTGAAGCTTCCCGCAGTCAGCCTCAGCCGGACGTGTCGGACAAGCCCCCGGGCGGGATCAGCGGGTCTTCTTCGCCGGGGCGCCCGCGGGGGCGGCGGCCACCGCCTTGGGCGCGCCAGGGCCATAGTTCTTGGTGAGATAGGCCGCCACGTCGTCGAGCTGGCCGTCGGTGGCGATCAGGCCCTTGTCGATCATCCGGCCAAGGATGGCGTCCCACTCGTCGGCGGTGTGGGGGCGACGGGTGACGTTGTCGAGGGTGTGGCAGGTGGCGCAGAGCCGTTGCACCGTGGCTTGGCCGGCGCCGGGCTTCAGGGCGCCCTCGGCCTGGGCCGCGCCCCCCGCCGAGATGGCCACGACGGCCAGAAGGCCGCCCATCACAAACCTATGCATTCCGCACCCGCTCACGAACGTCCCGCGTCCACGCCATAGCACGGACGATAATATACGAACTAGTGAGTTTGTTGCGATGCCGCGCCTGGGCGTCGCGGGGAGGGCGGCCTGGAGGTGGCGTGCGGCGGTGTCGGCCTAGCTGGCGTCGAGGCGGTCGGTGATGGCCCAGAGTCCGTCGACCACCGACTTCAGCTGCTCGGCGTCCTTGTCGTCCTTGCTCCAGATCAGGCGCAGGGCGTTGACGTGCACGCCGATGGAGGTCCAGTCCTGGCGGTCCTTGGTGCGCAGGCGGTCGGTCAGCTCGCACAGGCTGTAGGAGGCGTCGCACAGGGTGCGCATGTCGAACATGCCGGCGATGTCGAGCACCACGGCGCTCTCGACATAGATGTCGTCGGGCGAGGCGGTCTTGTCGGCGCACATGGCCTCCAGACGCCCGATCGTGACGCCGAGGGATTTCTTGGCGTCGCCCGCCTGGGCGGCGAGCTCGCGCCGCGCCCTTTGGGTGGCGATGTCGGCGGTCATGCCGCCGGGCTTGGCCACCTGTTGGGACAGGCGGTGTTGGACCTTGATGAACTCGGTCTTGCTCAAATTTGCACCCGTGCAGGCTTCATAAGCATGTCGACCTCGTTTTGATCCATGTTGGGATCGACGGCGGCGCCGACGTGGGTGGACAGATCGTCCTTACGACGGCCCTTCACCCCGAGGGGCGGGCCGAGATTCTTGAATCGACGGTCAGGGCCGACATAGTTGGCGCTCTTGACCATCTGGCGTTCGTCCCGGGCCACCCAGAAGATCCGCTGCAGCAGGATCTCGGGGGTGAAGGGCCGGGTGAGGATGAAGTTGGCGCCGGAGTCACGGCTCTTCTCCACCATGCTGCGTGGGGCGTGGCCGGTGAGCATGATGACGGGGGTGAAGATCAGCTCCGGCGGGGCGTCGCGGCGCAGCCAGCGGACGAAGTCGTAGCCGTCCATGTCGGGCATCTGGGCGTCGGTGATGATCAGGTCGAGTTCCTGATTCTTCACATAGTGCATGGCCTCGGCGCCCGAGCCGCACTTGAACTGCTTGCGGACCCCGAACCCACGGACCATCGCGCTCAGCGCCTCGAGCGCCTGCGGATTGTCATCCACGAGCAGCACGACCGAGCGATCGAGGTTGATCCGGATGTTAGGGTCTAGGGCCATGGCGTTCGGGGGTTTCGCTGGGGGCTAGAAGAGGTCGAGGTCGCCGGACTCGGCGGCGGACAAGGCCTCGGCCTCGCGCGTCACCTGGGCCAGGCGCATGGCCAGGTCGCCCAGGGTGACGCCGGCGATGGCGTCGGACAGATCGTAGTCGCCGCCGTCCTGGGACTGGGTCGAGAGCTTGCGCGTGAAGGTGGCCAGGGCCGCCAGGTGCTGGGTCAGCACGTCGACGGTCTGGGCCTCGTGCAGGGCGATCTCCAGGGTCTCGCCGCGGCTGGCGCGGACCAGCTGGGTGACGAGCATCTCCAGGCGGTCGCAGAGCGCGCCGGCGTGTTCCAGCTCGTCGGCCAGGGAGGCGAGGACCTGAGGGGTCTGGTTGGGTTTGGACTGGGCGGAAGAACTCATCAGAACAGCTCCAGAGACCCTTCGTCCTCGACCACCGGCACGGGTTTGGGCGGCGCTTTCAGGCGCGCCACTTCGTTGGTGTCGGTGACGGTGCGCTGCTGCGCGCGGCCGGTGGTCGGCCAGTATTGGACCCGGCGCGCGCCGACGCCGCCGAGACTGCCGCCCACCACCGGAATGCCTTCGTCGCGAAGGAATTTCTCGGCGAAGGCCGCGTTGGAGGCGCCCACGTCGGACAGGCCGTCGAACATGCGGGCGCCGCCGAACAGCTTGGCCTCCATGCGTTCGCGCCGGGCGCCGTTGCGCAGGAGTTCGTTGATCAGAAGCTCCATGGCGTAGGCCCCGTAGCGGCGGCCCTCATCCAGGCCCTCGACCTTGCCCTCGGGCAGGAGGAAGTGATTCATGCCGCCGATGCCGGTTTCGGTGTCCCGCAGGCACACCGCGACGCAGGAGCCGAGAATCGTCGTCAACATGACGTCCGGATCGGAGGAGACGTGGTGCTCCCCCTGGACGACATGGACCCGTTTGCCGGGACGATTTGAGACGTTCTCAACGATCATGAAAGGGGTCCAAACACCGCTTCGATTTTTTCTTTTAGGGTCTGTGTCGTGAACGGTTTGACCAGATAATTATTGACGCCGAATTGAACCGCCCGCTGAACCAGCTCGCGGTCGGCGCGGCCGGTCAGCATGATCACGGCCACCTTCGAGGTCGGGCCATGGGCGCGGATGGCGCGCAACAGGCCCAGGCCGTCCAGCTTGGGCATGTTGAAATCGGTGATCACAAGGTTCACCGGCGTGCTCAGCATGGCCCGCAGGGCTTCCTCGCCGTCGGGCGCCTCGCGGGTCTGGGTGATCCCCAGGGCGTGCAGGCTCGTGCGGATGAGCGAGCGCATCGTCTGTTGATCGTCGACGATCAGGGTTTTCAGGGCGGACGCGGCAGGCATCACACGTTCCTTTGTGACTCGGCGGTCGCCGAGCAGGTGTTGAGAATGGCCGGGCCCATCCGTGACAGGCCGACCTGCTTTTCCACCGCCCCGATCTCGAAGGCGGCCTTGGGCATGCCGTAGACGACGCAGCTGGACTCGTCCTGGCCGAGCGTGCGGGCTCCGGCGCGACGCATCGCCGCGAGGCCTTCGGCGCCGTCGCGGCCCATGCCGGTCAGGATCACGCCCACGGACGGACGGTTCAGCTTCGCCACGGACTCAAACAGCACGTCGACCGAGGGGCGATGGCCGTTGACGGGCTCGGACTCCCGCAGGCGGCAGACCGGGTGGCTGGAGGAGACCACCTCCAGGTGCGCCGCGCCGCCGGGGGCGACATAGACGTGGCCCGGCAGCAGCCGCGCCCCGTCGCTGGCCTCGGCCACCGTCGCCCCGGAAATCCGGTTCAGGCGGTCGGCGAAGCTCTTGGTGAAGGTCGCCGGCATGTGCTGGGTGATGACCGTCGGCGGGCAGGTGTCGGGGAAGTTGGCCAGGATGGTCATCAGGGCCTCGACCCCGCCGGTGGAGGAGCCGATCGCCAGGATCAGATCGCCGGCGGCGGCGTAGTTCTTGTCGCGCTCCACCGGGGCGACCGGGCCGCTATAGGGGCGCACGCGGGCGCGGGCGGCGGCCTTCACCTTTTCCGGCAGGTCGGCGAAGGCTTCGTGCGGGGTCACGCCGCCGCCGGGGACCGGCTTGCCGACGCAGTCCACCGCCCCCAGCTCCAGGGCCTCGATGGTGATCTCGGCGCCCTTCTGGGTGAGGGTCGAGACCATCACCACCGGGGTGGGCCGCAGGCGCATGATCTTCTCGAGGAACTCGATGCCGTTCATGTGCGGCATCTCGACGTCCAGGGTGACGACGTCGGGATTGAGCTTCTTGATCTGCTCGCGGGCTTCCAGCGGATCGTTGGCGAAGCCCAGGACCTCGATGTCCGGGTCCCGCTTCAGGGCCGCCGCGATCAGACCGCGCATGGTCGCCGAATCGTCGACGATGAGGACTCCAACCGTCATCGGCCGCTCCTCAGGGAATAGGTGGTGAGACCCGTGGTCTCGAAGATCTGGGTCGCCGGACCCGTCACCCGTTCCGAGTGGCCGATGTACAGCGTACCGCCGGGGTTGAGCATGGGGGCGAAGCGGCTCCAGATGCGTTCCTGGGTGGGTTCGTCGAAATAGATCACGACGTTGCGGCAGAAGATGACGTCGAACTTGCCCTTCATCGGCCAGTCGCCGATCAGGTTCAGCTCGCGGAACGCCACCAGGGCGCGCAGCTCGTCGGCCACCTCCCAGCGGTCGCCGCCGCCCGAGGCGGGCTTCTTGAACCAGCGCCGGCGCAGGTCCACCGGCACCGGGGCGATGGCTTCCTCGCGATAGATGCCGGCGCGGCCCTCGGCGACCATGTTGGGATCGATGTCGGTGGCCAGGATCTTCACGTCGAGATTGGCGGCCTCCGGCAGGGCGGCCAGCACCGTGATCGCCATGGAATAGGGTTCCTGCCCGTTGGAGCAGGCGGCCGACCAGAGGCGGATCTTGCCGCCCTTGCGGGCCCGGTCCACCAGGGGCGGCAGGACCACGTCACGCAGGTGGTCGAAATGGTGCGGCTCGCGGAAATAGCGGGTCACGTTGGTGGTGAGCGCGGCCATCATGGCCTGGCGCTCGTCCACCTCGTTGGAGTCCTCCACCAAGGCGCAATATTCGCGGAAGGAGCGCAGGCCCAGCGAGCGCAGCCGCTTGGCCAGGCGCGAATAGACCAGGGCCGCCTTGCCCTCGGCCAGCGCGATGCCGGCGTGGGCGTGCAGGATCTGGGCGATCTGCTGGAAGTCCTCGTTGGTGAAGAGGAACTCGCCCTCGACGAGGCTGCCGTTCCTGCCGCGGGACTCGGGGAAGCTGCTCATGCGGCCTCCGCTTCGATTTCGGGCAGGACGCGCTCCAGCGAGATCAGGCTGACCATGCGGCCATCGATGGCGAACAGGCCCTTCACGAAGGTCTTCACCTGGTCGCAGGCCACGTCCGGGGTGGGTTGGACCATGTCCTCGGTGACGTTGATGATGTCGCTGACGGCTTCCACCAGCAGGCCGAGGGTCCGGTGACCCTGGTTCACCACCATGATGACGTGGCGAGCGCTGGGTTCGGCGGTGACCAGGCCCAGGCGCGCGCCCAGGTCGACGATCGGCAAGACCGCGCCGCGCAGGTTGATGACGCCCTTCATATAGGCCGGGGTGCGGGGCAGGGGCGTGGCCGTGGTCCAGCCTCGGATCTCGCGCACCTGCATGATGTCGACACAGAACTCCTGGTCACCGATCCGGAAGGCGATGAGTTCGCGGGAGGGCCCGGCGATGTGGGTGTTGATGGCGGTGGTCATGCTCAGCTGGCCATTCGCTTTTCGCTACGGGGCGCCGGCTTGCGGCGCTGGGTGGTGACAAGCGCGTCGACATCGAGGATCAGGGCGACCCGGCCATCGCCCAGGATGGTCGCGGCGGCCACGCCGTCGATCTGCTGGTAGTTGGCCTCCAGGCTCTTGATGACCACCTGGCGCTGGCCCTGGATGGCTTCCACCAGCAGGGCGGCCTTGCCGCCGCCTTCGCTCTCCACCAGCACCGCGACGCCGGAGGCCGGGTCGATGGCGGTCTCGCGGAAGCCCAGAGCGACGCCGACGTCGATCAGGGGCACGAAGATATCCCGGATACGGATCACCGCGTCCTTGCCGCCGATATAGTGCACGTCCTCGGTGCGCGGGGTCAGGCTCTCGACGATGGCCGAGAGCGGGGCCACCAGGGTCTGTTCGGCGGCGGTGACCACCATGCCGTCCAGGACCGCGAGGGTCAGGGGCAGGGACATGGTGAACTTGGAGCCCTTGCCGGGTTCCGAGGAGATGGAGATGCGGCCGCCCAGCCCCTGGATGGAGCGGCGGACCACGTCCATGCCGACGCCGCGGCCGGAGATGTCGGAAATGGTCTCGGCCGTGGAGAAGCCTGGCAGGAAGATCAGGTTGTCGATCTCCTCGTCCGACAGCACCTGGTCCTCGGTGATGAGGCCCTTGTCGATGGCGATGCCGCGGACGCGGGGACGATTGATGCCGCGGCCGTCGTCCTGAAGTTCGATGACGATGCGGCCGCCACGGTGCAGGGCGCGCAGGCGCACCACGCCCTCGGCCGGCTTGCCGGCGGCCGCCCGACCCTCGGGATCCTCCAGGCCGTGGTCGATGGCGTTGCGCAGCATGTGGGTGATCGGGTCGGTCAGGCGCTCGATCACGGTCTTGTCGACCTCGGTGCCTTCGCCCTCCATCACCAGCTTCACGCGCTTGCCGGTCATGTCGGCGACCTCGCGAGCCAGACGCGGCATCCGCTGGAAGACCGACTTCACGGGCTGGGCCCGGATGGCCATGACGCTGTCCTGGATCTCCCGGGTCAGCAGCTCCAGGTCCTCAAGACCGAGGGCGACGTTGGAGGACCGCGCCAGGCCGCTCTCCAGGACCCGCTGCGAGAGCATGGCCTGCTGGATGACCAGCTCGCCGACGGCGTTGATCAGACGGTCGACCCGATCCAGGTCGACGCGGATGGTGGCGGTGGGGGCGGCCGCGGGAGCGGCGGCGGCGTTGGCGGCGGGCGCGGCAGGGGTCGGAGCCGCAGCGGCGGGAGCCGGGCGGGCCTCGGCCTTGGGGGCCGGCGGCGTCGCGACGCTCTGGGCGCGGGCGATCAGGGCGGCGACGTCCTCGGCGGGGGCCTCGGCCGGCGCTTCCGCGGCGGGCTGAGCCATCGGTTCGGCTTCGACCTCGGCCGGGGCGGCCGCTTCGGCTCCGCCCACGCGGGCCAGGAGGGCGGCGATATCGAGGTCGGCGTTGGCCGACGCCGCGGCGGCGCGGTCGTCGTCGCTCAGGGCGTCGTCGGCGGCCGGCGGCGCGGCGGCCTCGGCGCCTTCGCGGGTGATGGTCAGGTGGCAGTCGTCCTCGACGAACTCGAAGACCTCGCGGATGGCGGCTTCGTCGGAGTCGGTGAACAGCTGGATGCGCCAGCTGACATAGGCCTGCTCGGCGGCGAGCTGGTCCAGGGGCGGCAGGGTCTCGTCCAACAGGGTGACCCGGGTCTCGCCCAGGCGGGCGAGTTCGCGCAGCACCAGGCCGGACTCGTTGGCCTTGGCGTACATCTCGGTCTTGGGCGAGAACTCGATGATCCAGGAGACCTGGCTGATCTCGTCCTCGATCGCCGGCGCGTCGAACTCGGCGGCCGAGTTCTGGGCGTCCAGGTCGATGAAGCCGCCGGGGGCGCCGTCGCCATCGACGCTGAGGGTGACCGGCACGAAGCCGAAGTCCTCGTCGGCGCCGTTGTCCATGTCGTCATCGGCGTCCTCGGCGCCGATCAGGCCCTTGAGTTCGCCGAGCGCGCCGAGCGAGCGCGTCTCCTCGACCGAGCCGCCGTCGCGGGCGGCGTGAACATGGTCGGCCAGGACATCGAAGGCCCGCAGCAGGACCTTGGCGACCTCGTCGGTCAGCTCCATCTTCTCGGAGCGGACCTCGTCCATCACCGTCTCGAAGACGTGGGCGAACCGGATGAGCTGTTCGAGGCCGAAGGCCCCGGCGCCGCCCTTGATGGAATGGACGGCGCGGAAGACGGCGTTGATCGTCTCGGAATCCGCGTCCCCCGACTCCATGGCCAACAGGCCCTGTTCGGCGTCGGTCAGGAGTTCATCGCACTCCTGGAAGAACGTCTGTTTGATGCTCTCGAACGGATCCAACGGAACGCTCCGAAACGGCTTCTAGAGGGTTAGGCGGCGACGCGACGGACGGCGTCGACCAGCTTCACCGGATTGAACGGCTTCACGATCCAGCCCGTGGCGCCGGCCGAACGGGCCCGCTCCTTCTTGGCCGCATCGCTTTCCGTGGTCAGGACCAGGATCGGCGTGGCGCGGTGCTCGGGATTGGCGCGAACGCCCTCGATCACGCCGAAGCCGTCGAGGCGGGGCATGTTGATGTCGGTGATCACCACATCCACCGTGCCGGCGTTGGCTTGGAGGACTTCCAGGCCGTCGATGCCGTCCACCGCCTGGATGACGCGGTAGCCCGCCTCCACCAGCGCGTGGTTCAGCATCTCCCGCATGGTGCGGCTATCGTCGATGGTCAGTACTGTCTTGCTCACGAAAGTTCCCCTTCCGGCTCGAAATGAAGCTCGGGTTCCCCGAACGCCGCCAATTGCTCTGAAAACGCCAAAGACGGTTGATCCACCGTTAAGTTGACGCCGTCTTCGGCCCAGATTTTGCGCGCCGACATCAAAACCTGCAGACACAGTCCGCCCATACGGGTGACCTGAGAGGCGTCGAGGTCCAGCGGGCGGCCGCGCAGCGACATCAGTTCGGCCCGCAGCGGCTCAGCCGCCTGCAGGTCCAGAACCGGGGCCAGGCTGACCGTCGCCCGGTCCGCCAAGGTTGCGGAGTCCATGGACATCAGAATTCTTCCCATTCATCGGCGCCGGACTGCGGCGCAGGTTTGCGGAGCGCCGAACCGTCGCGCGCCGAGGCGTGGACGGGGGCGGCGTGCCGGGCCGACGGGGGCGGCCGGCGGGCGGGGGTCGTGTTGTGTCGCGCCACCGCCGGAGGCGGCCGGTGCTGCTCGCCGATCTGGAACAGGCTCACCGAATTGGCGAGACCCTCGGCTTCCTGGGCGAGGTTGTGGCTGGCGGCGGTGGATTGCTCCACCATGGCCGCGTTCTGCTGGGTCACCTGGTCCATCTGGTTGACCGCGGTGTTGACCTGGGCCAGGCCCACCGACTGCTCCTGGGCGCTGGCGGCGATCTCGCTCACCAGGCCGTCGATCTCGGCCACCCGGCTGACGATGCGTTGCAGGGCCTCGCCGGTCTGGCCCACCAACTGGACGCCGGTGCTGACCTGGGCGCTGGAGGCGCTGATCAGAGCCTTGATTTCCTTGGCGGCCTCGGCCGAGCGCTGGGCGAGCGCCCGCACTTCGGAGGCGACGACGGCGAAGCCGCGGCCCGCTTCGCCGGCGCGGGCGGCCTCGACCCCGGCGTTCAGGGCCAGCAGGTTGGTCTGGAAGGCGATCTCGTCGATCACCCCGATGATCTGGCTGATCTGGGTGGAGGACTGCTCGATCTCGCTCATGGCCGAGACGGCCTGCTGAACGACATCGCCGCTGGTCTGGGCGTCGCCGCGGGCGGCCACCACCACATCGGCGCAGGCCTTGGCGCCGGAGGCGGTCTTGCGCACGGTGACGGTGATCTGGTCGAGGGCCGCGGCGGTTTCCTCGAGGGTGGCGGCCTGCTGCTCGGTGCGGTGCGACAGGTCGTCGGCGGCGCCGGAGATCTCGCCGGCCCCGGCGTGGATGCCCGAGACGTTGCCGGCGATGGCGCCCATCACCCCCTCGAGGTGGCTGACGGCCTTGTTGAAGTCGGCGGCGAGCTTGGCGTAGTCGCCGGTGAAGGTCAGGGCCATGCGGTGGCGCAGGTCGCCCTGGCTAAGCGCCTCCAGGGCGCCGGCCAGGCCATGGATGGCCTTGCGCTGTTCCCGGTCGGAGTCCTCGCGCAGGTGGGCGGCCTCGGCGTGGCGGTGTTCGGTGATCTCGGTCTGGGCCGACAGCAGCAGGTCCATGTCCAGCAGGGCGGCCTTGATCACCGCGCCGATGGCGTCGGCGGCCTTGTCGCGGGCGCCGGCCTTGGCGCCGAAGCCCTTGGGCCAATGGGCGGCCAGGATGGCGCGCACCAGCTCGTCGAGGATGCGGGCATAGCCGCCGATCGCCCAGTCAGCCTGGAAGCCGATATTGACGTGGGCCTCGCCGATGGCGCGGACGTCCTTCAGATAGGCCGCGTCGTATTGACCCGAGAGCACCGCGCCCCAGCGGCTGATCTGCCGCTGCTGGGCCTTGGCCATGTGCTCGGCGCCGCCGAAGACGCTGCGAGTCTCCTCATGGCGGGCGAGTTGTTCGTAGAAGGCGGCGATGGCGATCGGCAGGGCGCGCTCGACCACCGGACGCGCGGCGACCAGGTCGGCGCGCGCCCTGGCGTCCATGCCGATGAAGTCGAGACGCCGATCCAGTGCGATCGCCTTGGTATCAGCCATGCTAGGGCCTGACCTTGAGCGCGGCGGCCAGCGTTGTCCGGCGCGCATAGAGTCCGGGGCTCGAAGAACGTCGATCTTTCGTCAGCGTGAGACTCTGTGCCTCCCCGCCGATGTTCTCGAGGGGCTGCAAATACTTCGACATACTATTCGCGATCATCGATGAGCCCCCTGCTGATCTTTCCGCTCTGGCGGAATGTCTTGGCTGCGACGCACGCGCCAAGGCCAGTCCAACCGAACGTCTCAATTGGGTAAGGTGTTTGGCTTGAAGAAATGGTTACCGGAATCTTGGGCCGCACCGGGCGATTGGGGTGGTTTCCCAACGAAAGCCGTGGCTTGCGGGAAACCGCGACAATCTGGCACGGCGATGGTCACCAAGGCTTGAGCGGGTCAGGGGTTCCGCGAGGTCAGACTTGCGGGCGGCGCCAGACGGTGGTCGCCTGTGATCCAAGAACAGACGTTGCGCAGGAGGACGCCATGGACCTGAGGCTCACGCCCGAGATGGAGGCCTTTCGAGACGAGGTGCGCGCCTTCCTCGCCGCCCATAGGGACCGATACGCCGCTGACGCCGGCGCCGAGCGCCCGCGGGAGGCGGCCATGGCCTGGCAGGCCCTGCTGATCGACCATGGCTATGCGGCCCGGACCATCCCCAAGGCCTATGGCGGCTACGGCGCCGAGCCGGACATCCTGAAGTCCCGGATCATCGCCGAGGAGTTCACCGCCGCCGGCGCGCCGCGCGGCTTCGCCAACCAGGGCATCTCCATGCTGGTCCCGACCCTGCTGGAGGTGGGCTCGGAAGAGCAGAAGACCCGTTGGATCGCGCCGACCCTGCGTGGCGAGGTGGTCTGGTGCCAGGGTTACTCCGAACCGGGCGCGGGCTCGGACCTCGCCAACCTGCAGACCAAGGCGGTGGAGGACGGCGAGGACTTCCTGATCTCGGGCCAAAAGATTTGGACGAGCACGGCGGCCCAGGCCGACATGATCTTCTGCCTGGTGCGCACCGAGCCCCAGGCGCCCAAGCATGACGGGATTTCCTACATCCTGTTTCCCATGACCACGCCGGGGATCGAGGTGCGGCCGCTGAAGACCATGACCGGGTCGGCGGAGTTCAACGAGGTGTTCTTCACCGACGTGCGGGTTCCGCAGAGCGCGGTGGTGGGCGGGCGCGGGCGGGGCTGGTTCGTGGCCAATGCGACCCTGAAGCACGAGCGCGGCATGCTGGGGGACCCCAACGCCACCGAGGCGCGGTTCGCCGCCCTGATCGACCTGATGAAGAGCGAGACGGTGGACGGCCAGCGATTGATCGACAATCCGGTGATGGCCGACCGGCTGATGGCCCTGCAGGCCCGGGTGATGACCATGAAGTTCAATGGCCTGCGGACGATCACCGCGTCCATGACCGGCGAGGGCCCCGGCCTGGCCGGCATGGTGGTCAAGCTGCAGGGCTGCGAGCTGAACCATCAGATCGCCGCCCTCGCCATCGACGCGCTCGGGGAGCTGGGGGTGCTCTATGAGGACGGACCGCACCTGCGGGCCAAGGGCAATTGGCAGCGCAACTACATGTTCGACCTGGGCCTGATCATCGGCGGGGGCACCGCCCAGATCCAGAAGAACATTATCTCCGAACGCGGCCTGGGCATGCCGCGCGAACCCAAGCTGGCGGTGGCCTGATGGACTTCTCCCTGACCAACGACCAGCGGATGATGCAGGAGAGCCTCAGCCGCACCCTGGCCGAGGCCTCGTCCCTGGACCGGGTGCGCGCCTTCGCGGGCGATCCCGGCGACCGCGGCGCCGACATCTGGGCGGCCCTGACGGACTTCGGCCTGCCGGGCATCGTGATCCCGGAGGAATATGGCGGCCTGGGCCTGACCCTGCTGGACGCCGCCCTGATGGCCGAGGTCCTGGGGCGGGCGGTGGCGCCGGTTCCCTTCCTGGGGACGGTGCTGGCGCCCCTGGCCCTGCGGCTGGCGGGCTCGAGCGAGCAGCAGGCCCGGTGGCTGCCGAAGCTGGCCTCGGGCGAGGTGACGGCGGCCGTCGCCATCTCCGAGGCGGTGGCCGGGGCCCGCGACGGGGCCGGGGTCATGGCCTCCGGCGGCAAGCTGACGGGCAAGGCGCTGTTCGTTCCCGGCGGGCTCGGCGCCGACCTGCTGATCGTGGCCGACACTGGTGGCGGCCTGCATCTGGTCGACGGGGCGGCCAGCGGTCTTGGCCGGGAGGTCATGACCGGCATCGACCTCACCCGCCGCATGGCCGAACTGACCTTCGACGGCGTCGCGGCCGAGCCGCTGAGCGGCGGGTCGGGCGTGCTGGCGCGGCTGCGGGACGCCGGCTGGGTGCTGCTGGCGGCCGATACGCTCGGCGCCTGCGACGTGATGATCGAGAAGGCGGTGGCCTACGCCAAGGAGCGCAAGCAGTTCGGCCGGGTCATCGGCTCCTTCCAGGCGGTCAAGCACCTGTGCGCCGAGATGGCCGCCGAGCTGGAGCCCTGCCGGTCGCTGGTCTGGTACGCCGGCTACGCCTTTGACGCCGCGCCGGAGGAGAGCGCGCTCACCGCCGCCCACGCCAAGGCCCACCTCTCGGAGGTCTCCCGCTTCATCGCCCGGACCTCGACCGAGGTGCACGGCGGGATGGGGATCACCGACCTGCTGGGCCTGCACTTCTGGTTCAAGCGGGTGGGGCTGAGCCGCCAGCTGCTGGGCGGGCCCGAACGGGTCCGGGCGCTCGCCGCCCAGATGCAGGGTCTCACCGCCTAAGGGGTCTTGAGGCCCTCACGCATGTCGGGATGCACCAGCTCGTGCAGGTCTGGCCGCTTGGCGATGTAGGCGTGGAAGAAGGCGCAGGTGGGCTTCACCCACAGCCTGTGCTCGCGGGCGTAGGCCAGGCCCGCCTGCACCAGCTTGCCGCCGACGCCCTTGCCGCCGAAGGCCTCGGGCACGACGGTGTGCGGGAAGATGATGCTGTCGCCGGCCAGCCTGTACTCGGCGAAGGCGATGTCCGCGCCAAGCTTCACCTCGAACCGGGAGGTGTCGGTGTTCATGGTCACTGCGAGTTCGTCGTCGGCCATGGGGCTCTCCCGGAAGGGTTGTCGGGGACAAACAAGCACGGCGGCGCGGGCCAGGGCTAGAACCCGCCCGTTTCAATTCTGTTTCAATCGCGAGTTTATGACTGACATCAAGGCGCGCCCGGGCTGTGCGAGCTTGGCTGCAAGTCTCCAAGGGAGGAATTCCATGACCCGATACGCAGCCCTCGCCGCCATTGGCTTGTTTGTTCTCGCCGGCCCCGCCGCCGCCCAGCCTCCCGGTCCCCCGCCGCCCGGCGGCATGCACGGCATGATGCCCGGTATGGCGGGCATGCCCGATCCCGCCGCCATGAAGGCTCGCATGGCCGAGCACATGGCGCAGATGGACAAGGACATGCACACCATCCTGCGCCTGCGCCCCGACCAGGAGACCGCCTGGCGCGCCTTCCGCGACGCCATGCATCCCCAGGACATGCCGGCCATGAAGATGGCCGCGCCCATGACGCCCCAGACCACGCCCCAGCGCCTGGACGAGATGAACAGGATGGCCGCCGAGCGTCAGGCGCGCCACGCCAAGATGGAGGCCGCGACCCGGGCCTTCTACGCCGCGCTCTCCCCCGAGCAGCAGGCCGTGTTCGACGCCCTGCACCGGATGCATGGTCCCGGCATGATGATGCACGGTCCCGGCGGCGGCGGAATGATGGGCCAGCAGATGATGATGATGCACGGCGGGCCGGCCGACGGTCCGCACGACTGAGCTTGCATGGCCGGGGGAACCGGGGGCCAATTGTGGCGGGCGTGCGATAGAGCCGCCACTTTTGGCCTGCACTGACGCTTCCATGACCCCGGCCGCCAACGCCTTTCCCGTTCCCCAGATCCTGGTCGTCGACGACGACGGGGATTTGCGGGCGGGGATCGCCGACTATCTCTCCCAGCACGGCTACGAGGTCGCCCAGGCCGGCGACGCGCTCGCCATGGAGCAGGTCCTGGCCGCCGGGCCCATCGACCTGGTGGTTCTGGACCTGATGCTGCCGGGGGAGGACGGCCTGTCCATCTGTCGCCGACTGGCCGACGGGGGCGGCCCGGCGATCATCATGCTCTCGGCCATGGGCGAGGAGATCGACCGGATTCTCGGCCTGGAGCTGGGGGCCGACGACTACCTGGCCAAGCCCTGCAGTCCCCGCGAGCTGCTGGCCCGGGTCCGCGCCGTGCTGCGCCGGCGGGAGGACGCCAGGACGCCCGGACCGCCCAAGGGCAAGGCTTACCACTTCCTGGGCTTCACCCTGGACGGGGTGCGCCGCCAGCTCCGCGCCCCCAACGGCGTCAATATCCTGCTGACGGCGGGAGAGTTCTCCCTGCTCAGCGTCTTCCTCGACCATCCCCAGCGCATCCTGTCGCGGGACGAACTGATCGAGAAGGCGCGCGGGACCGACGCCGACGTCTTCGACCGCGCCATCGACGTCCAGATCAGCCGCCTGCGCCGCAAGCTGCATGACTGCGCGCCGGCGGAAATCATCAAGACCTATCGCGGCGCCGGCTACCTGTTCGACGCCAAGGTGACCCGCCCGTGACGCCCCTAGAGCACGATGCGATCAGGCGGAGACGCCTGAGCGCATCGTCCTCTAAATTCAAACTCGTAGAGCCGGATTCAGGCTTCGAGAGGAGCCATCCGGCTCAAGGGCGCACCCGCGCGCCCATCGCCCTGCAGCTGGTGGCCCTGCTGGTGGTCAGCCTGATCGCCGCCCAGGTGATGACCTTCGCCGTGGTGGTGCTGATGCCGCCGCCGCCGCGCCCGGTCTACCGGCTGGAGGACGTGGCCCAGGCCCTGAAGGGCGGCTCCCTCACGCCGCGCTTCGGCCGGCCCCTGCTGCGGGAGGTGCAGGCCGAGCCGCCCCCCGAGCCCGCCGATCCGCCCTTCCCCAGCGAGCATGCCCGCCATCAGCTGGCCTCCCTGCTGGGGGTCCGGGAGGCCGAGGTCCGCCTGGCCCAGCACATGACCTTCCCGGGCCGGCTGCATCGCACCCTGGGCATCGGCGGCGCGGCCATGGAGATGCGTCACCAGAGGATCATGGCCGACGAGTTCGGGCCCGACGGGCCACCGCCGCCGGGCGGACCGCCGGGCCAGCGCCGGTTCGACGTCTTCGTCGCCCGGCCGCCCGGCGCCGGGGGGCCGCCGCCGATGATGGCCTTCCGGGAGATGGGCCCGCCGATGTTCGGCGAGTTCAGCGCCGCGGTGCGCCAGAGCGACGGCCAGTGGCTGGTGGTGCGGCCCCAGCCCGAGCCCTTCCCCAACGACTGGCAGAGGCGCGTGCTGCTCTGGCTGGCCGGGTGCCTGCTGCTGGTGGCGCCGCTGGGCTACGTCTTCGCCCGCCGGATCACCGCGCCCCTGGACCAGTTCGCCCGCGCCGCCGAGACCCTGGGCCGCGACCCCACCGGCCCGCTGATGGCGCTGTCGGGCCCTGCCGAGATCGGGGCGGCGGCGCGGGCCTTCAACGACATGCAGGCCCGGCTGAAGCGCTTCATCGATGACCGCACCGCCATGGTGGGCGCCATCTCCCACGACCTGCGCACACCGCTGGCCCGCATCCGCTTCAAGCTGGAGGGCGCGCCGGCGCCGGTGAAGGCGAGCGTCCTGGCCGACGTCGCCCAGATGGAGGCCATGATCACCTCGGTCCTGGCCTTCATCCGCGACGCCAGCGCCTCGCGGCCCCGCGAGCGGCTGGACCTGCTGTCCCTGCTGGAATGCCTGGTGGACGACGCCGGCGACCAGGACCTGACCCTGGTGGAGGACAGCGCGCCGGTGACCGTGGAGGCCGACACGCTGGGCCTGCAGCGGCTGTTCGGCAACCTGCTGGACAATGCGGTGAAGTACGGCCGCCGCGGCCGGGTGCGGGTCTTCCAGGAGGACGGCCACGCGGTGGTGGAGATCGCCGACGACGGCCCGGGCCTGGCCGAGGGTGAGCTGGAGCGGGTGTTCCAGCCCTTCTACCGCGCCGAGGCCGCGCGGACCCTGGACGGCGGCGGGGTCGGGCTTGGCCTGGCCGTGGCGCGCTCGATCGCCCGAGCGCATGGCGGCGATGTGACCTTGCACTCAGGGCCCGGAGGCCTGGTGGCGCGGGTGCGGCTGCCGCTCTCGGCGGGATAGCTTCGCGGCGGAACGGGCCTGTTCGGACCGGCCGCCGCGCCACGGTGTCGGCCAGGGTTCGTCAAGTAGCCAGGCTCCGCCCACGGATCGGTCATGCCCGCGCGAAAATCTTATCTTCACGCGGCCGGGGGCAGGATCGCGAAGGTTAGTGGGGGCGTGCCGGGATGCAGGGATTTGACAGCGACCGGCTCATCGAGGCCCTCACCGCCGCCGAGACGCCCGCCGATCGCTTCGCCGCCTTGACCCAGGGCTTGGCCCAACTGGGTCTGGACACGATCAACTACGGCTTCTTCGACCTGCGCGCCGCCGAGCTGATGGAGGCGGACGTCCAGTTTCTCACCACCATGCGGGACGACTGGATGGACTACTACGCCGACCGCAACCTGCATGAGACCGATTCCCATGTCCTGCGCGCCCGGGCCGGGGGGATCCTGCCCTATGTCTGGGGCGAGAGCTCGATACCACTGGTCGCCCCGGAGGAGCGTGGGACGGCGAGCGAGGCCGTCGAGGCGGGCCTGAGATCGGCGCTGTGCGTGCCGTTGGCGAGCCCGCTCGATCCCTTCTCCCCGGTGGGCGCCATCACCTTCGGCTCGTCGATGCGGGAGCGCGAATTTCGCCAGGTCACCCAGGAACATGGCGCGACCCTGATCAGCCTGGCGCATCTGTTCCACAACGCCTCGATCCGCCAGATCTGGAGCGAGCGCTCAGGCCAGGCGCGGCTGTCGGCGCGGGAACGCGACTGCCTGCAATACCTGGCCGACGGCAAGCGGCACGACGCCATCGCCCACGCCCTTGGACTGGCCCGCGTGACCGTCGAGGTTCACCTGCGCGCCGCGCGGGTCAAGCTGAACGCGCGGACCCCGGGCGAGGCCATCGCCAAGGCTCTGCTGTTCGGGGAAATCCGCCACGGGTGAGCCCCCTATGGATTCCCACAATTGACCCCGGCGGGGCCAGCTTGGCCTATGGCCTCCCCCAATTAGGCGCGCCGTGACCGGCGGTCCCGCACCCCAACCGCCGAAGGCCGTCATGACGATATCGATACGATGGCTGGCGATCCTTCTGGCCCTGGTGGTCTGGACGCCGGCCCAAGCCGATCCGCTGATTCGGGTCCGGAACGGACAGGCCTTCCTGCCCCCCGCGCCCGGAACGCCGGTCTCGCGCTATGACCTGAACTATCCGGCCGACCGCCCCTGGAAGGGCGACAAGGCCGTCGCCGGCGACCTGGCGGCCCGCGCCTTCCCCGAGCCGCTGAAAATCCTGCGGATGGACGGCGCCGCGCGCACGGTGCGGATCGAGACCACCCGGACAGGCCGGGCAAGCCTCGACAACGCCGGCGCCGAGATCCGCGCCCTGGACGCCGCCAAGCCCGAGCCGGACTGCGTCTGGGTGGTCGCGCCCCTCACCCTGGGCAAGGGGCGTCCCGATCCCGCGGGCAAGATCGTCACCCGCGGCGGCGCGGTCTGCCCCTTCGCGGCGCGGGTCTATCCCCACCGCGAGCTTATCGTCGAAGGCCTGGACGCGCGGGGCCGGCGGCTGTTCGCGACGGTCACCGATGATCCGCGCTGGAGAATCATCGAGTCCCTCGACCCGGACGGCCGGCTGAAGCTGGAGGCCATGGGGCGTCGGGAAGAGGCCGCGTTCTCCGTGAAATTCCGCATGCCCATCACCGACCGGCTCGCCCGGCTGAGGGTCTGGCGGCTTGACGACAAGTCCAAGGCCAGCGCCTTGGGCGACATCCCCTGGACAGGCGTGACCGTAACCCCATGAAGCGTGAAACCCTTAGCCTGCTCGCCGCGGGCCTGATCTTCTGCCTGTCCGTCGAAGCCGCCGCCGCGCACCAGGGCCCGCGCCCGATCCGCGAGCACCTCGCCAGCGGGTTCATGACGGTGGACGGCGTCAATACGCGCAACGGCAATTTCGCCCTGACCTATCCGGCCTTCGAAGGCGCCAGCGGCGTGCCCTATCGGCGGACCTATAACAGCCTGTCGGCGAACCAGGGCCTGTTCGGCCGGGGCTGGGGCTCGACCTTCGAGACCCGGCTCGTCGCCCTGCCCGACGGCCGCCGGGTGGTGATCGAGAACGGCAACGGGGCCCTGACCCGCTATGGCGCGCCGGTGTCCGGCGAGAGCCGGGCCGATTTCGAGAGGGCGGTGGCGCTCGCCCTGGACCGCGCCGACGTCCCGGAGCGGCGCCGACCAAGGGTGGCGCGCCGTCCGGCGAACCTGGCCATCGATCCGGCGTCCACCTTTGCCGACGAGGTCTGTGTCGAGGCCCGGATCGAGGCGTCCGGCTCGGGTTGGCGTCGCAGGCAGTGCGACGGCCGGGTGCAAACCTTCGACGCCCACGGTCGCCTGGCGGCCTATGGCCCGGCCGAGTCCCCCCTGGCGGTGAGGTTGACGCGCACGGGGCGGCGTCTCCACAGCGTGCGTCAGGCCGAGGGCCGACGCCTGATCCTCACCCGCCGCGGGGCGTCGATGAAGGTGACCAGCGAGGCCGGCGACTGGATCGCCTACGCCTTCGATGCCGAGGGCCACAATGTCGGCGTGACCGGCGCCAAGGACGCGCCCCTGGTCTTTGGCTACGACGACCGCGCACGCCTCGTCGACATCGGCTTCGTCGACACCACGCACCGGCGGGTTGCATATGATCGCGACGGGCGGGTCGCCGAGGTGCTCGGCCGCAACGGCGAGAGCACCAGCTTCATCTATCGCACCGAGCCCGATGGGCGCCTCGAGACCGAGGTCAGCCGCGTGGCGACCTCGGGAGCGATCACCGAGACGATCTACGAAATGGAAGACTGAGGCCCGACGGTCTCGGGCCGGAGCTTCGGCTCCGGCCCTTGGACGGGTCAGGCGGTGACGCTGGTGGCGGTCTCGGCGGCCGACGACGCGTTTTGCGCCGTGGCGAGGATATTGGCGGCGGTGGAGGCGGCGGTCGCCTCGGCGTGATGGCGATGGCGCTTGGCCTGCATCGCCTCCAGGCCCTTGGTCAGTTCGTCGACATTGAGCTTGCCGTCGCCGTCGGTGTCCAGCTTGGCGAGCGCGCTGGTGAGGTCGTTGGCGGCGCTGGCGCCGGACTTGCCGCCCTTCAGGCTGGCCTCGATCTCCGACAGGCTCAGCGAACCGTCCCCGTCGGTGTCGACGTCGCCGATCAGCTTGTTGGCGATGTCGGTGGCGGTGGGCTTGTCCTCCTGGGCCTGGAGCAGGCTGGCCAGGGTGTTGGAGGAGAACTGGCTGGAGGCCTGGCTGTCGGCGCCCGGCGGCGGACCGGGCGGGCGGCCCGGCGGCGGCCCCGAGGAGCGTTCGGCCCCGCTGACGCCCGGCATATCCTGCCCGGCGCCCTTCTGCTGCGCCATCAGGGCGGCCAGCATGCGCTGGGCTCCACTGGCGGCGTAACTTGTTGCAATACTTGATATACTCATTCGTCCCTCGCGAATTTGGCCGGGGGATCCGGCCGCGGCGGCGTCCGAGGGGGCGCGGCCTGGGCCGATGCCCTGCAATTGCGGACGCACAGGGTCCGGCGGGGTTTGTTGCAGGCGAGAGGGCGCGATTGAAACAAACCCGCCGCGAAGCGGCTGATCGCCCGCCGAGCGGCCCGCCGATGACACGCGGGCGTCATAGTCCGCGCCGCGCGACTCACGACGGGAGGGGGCGATTTCGGACAGGCGGAAAATATCTCCGTCCGGGGCGTCCCTGGGCGCCTTGCCTCTCCGGCGAGCGCCCGACATGGTCCGCCTTCGCTCTGGAGGATTCCCCTATGAAGACCCGCGCCGCCGTCGCCTTCCAAGCCAAGCAGCCGCTCGAGATCGTCGAGGTGGACCTGGAGGGTCCCAAGGCCTTCGAGGTGCTGGTGGAGATCAAGGCCACGGGGATCTGCCACACCGACGCCTACACCCTGGACGGGCTGGATTCGGAGGGCATCTTCCCCTCGATCCTGGGCCATGAGGGGGCCGGCGTGGTGCTGGAGGTGGGGCCTGGCGTCACCAGCGTGAAGCCGGGCGACCACGTGATTCCGCTCTACACGCCCGAATGCCGCCAGTGCAAAAGCTGCCTGTCGCGCAAGACCAACCTCTGCACGGCGATCCGGGGCACCCAGGGCAAGGGCCTGATGCCGGACGGCACCAGCCGGTTCTCGTACAAGGGCCAGGCGATCGCCCACTATATGGGCTGCTCGACCTTCGCCAACCACATCGTCCTGCCCGAGATCGCGGTGGCCAAGATCCGCGACGACGCCCCCTTCGACAAGGCCTGCTACATCGGCTGCGGCGTGACCACGGGCGTGGGGGCGGTGGTCAATACGGCCGGGGTGGAGCCGGGCGCGAACGTGGTCGTCTTCGGCCTGGGGGGCATCGGGCTGAACGTGATCCAGGGCGCGCGGATGGTGGGCGCGGGCATGATCATCGGCGTCGACATCAATCCCGACCGCGAGGCCTGGGGCCGCAGGTTCGGCATGACCCACTTCGTCAATCCGAAGGCCATCGACGGCGACATCGTCGCCCACCTGGTGGCCCTGACCGACGGCGGCGCCGACTACACCTTCGACTGCACCGGCAACACCACGGTGATGCGCCAGGCCCTGGAGGCCTGCCATCGCGGTTGGGGCGAGAGCATCATCATCGGGGTGGCCGAGGCCGGCAAGGAGATCTCCACCCGGCCGTTCCAGCTGGTCACCGGCCGTGTCTGGAAGGGCACGGCCTTCGGCGGCGCCCGGGGCCGCACCGACGTGCCGAAGATCGTCGACTGGTACATGGACGGCAAGATCGAGATCGACCCGATGATCACCCATGTCATGCCCCTGGAGGACATCAACAAGGCCTTCGAACTGATGCATTCGGGCGAGAGCATCCGCTCGGTGGTGGTGTTCTAGGGGTGGAGATCCTCAAGTCGCACAGGGTCCACGGCGGGACGCTCAGCTACTGCCGGCACGCCAGCGAGGCCACCGGCACGCCGATGACCTTCTCGATCTTCACGCCCGCCGGCGAGGGACCGTTTCCCCTGCTGGTCTGGCTGTCGGGCCTGACCTGCACCGAGGACAACTTCACCACCAAGGCCGGCGCCTATGGCGCGGCGGCGGCGGCTGGCCTGGCCATCGTGGCGCCCGACACCAGCCCGCGGGGCGAAGGCGTGGCCGACGACCCGGCCTATGACCTGGGCCAGGGGGCGGGGTTCTATGTGGACGCCACCCAGGAGCCCTGGGCCAGCCACTTCCAGATGGAGACCTATGTCACCGTCGACCTGCTGGCGGTGGTGGGGAAGGGGTTCCCGGTGGACATGGGCCGCGTGGGGATCTCCGGCCACTCCATGGGCGGGCACGGGGCCCTGACTCTGGCGCTCCGCCATTCGAACCTGTTCAGGTCTGTCTCAGCCTTCGCGCCGATCTGTTCGCCCACCCGCTGCGACTGGGGGCGCAAGGCCTTCACGGCCTATCTGGGGGACCATGAAACCGCCTGGGCGCCCCACGACGCCTGCGTGCTGATCGAGGCTGGCGCGGCGCGGTTCGACGACATCCTGGTGGACCAGGGGACCGGCGACGACTTCCTGACGAACCAGTTGAAGCCCGAGCTGCTGGCGGCCGCCTGCAAGTCCGCGGGCCAGGCGCTGACCCTGCGGATGCAGGAGGGCTACGACCATTCCTACTTCTTCATGGCCAGCTTCATCGCCGACCACGTCGCCTGGCACGCCGCCCGCCTCTGAGGCGTGACACCGGTGTCATGACGGGTCTATCCTTCCGGCAGAAGCGGGAGGATCGAGATGCGAGACCTGTCTCGGCGCACACTGATCGCGGCCGGCGGCGCGCTGCTCCTGCCGACCGGCGTCCATGCGGCGGGCGCATCGCCTATCGCCAAGACCACCAACGGCCCCGTGCGGGGTTTCGTCGACCAGGGGATCAAGGTCTTCAAGGGCGTGCGCTACGGCGCCGACACCAGCCCGCGCCGGTTCCGCCCGCCGCGGGCGCCGACCCCCTGGACCGGGACCCTGGAGGCCACCGCCTACGGGCCGAGCGCGCCGCAAGGGTCGCGAGATGACGCCCCCCAGAGCGAGGACTGCCTGTTCCTGAACGTCTGGACGCCGGGGCTGCGGGACGGGGGCCGGCGCCCGGTGATGGTCTATCTGCACGGCGGCGCCTATTCCAACGGCTCGGGCTCCTCAGCCCTCTATGACGGGGTGCGGCTCTGCCGGCGCGGCGATGTGGTGGTGGTGACCATCAACCACCGGCTCAACGTCTTCGGCTACGGCTTCCTGGCCAGGCTGGCAGGGCCGGATTTCGCCGACAGCGGAAACGCCGGGATGCTGGACATCCTGCTGGCCCTGGCCTGGGTTCGGGACAACGCCGCCGAGTTCGGGGGCGATCCCGGCCGCGTCATGGTCTTCGGCCAGTCCGGCGGCGGCGCCAAGATCGCCACGATGATGGCCATGCCCGCCGCGGCGGGCCTGTTCCAGAGCGCCGCCACCATGAGCGGCCAGCAGGTGACGGCCTCGGGGCCCCTGCACGCCACCGAACGGATGGGCCTGTTCCTGGAGGCCATCGGCCTGGCCCCCGACCGCGCCGCCGAAGCAGCGACCCTGCCGGCCGCCAAGCTGCTGGAGGGGCTCGCCGTGCGTGATCCATTCACGCCGGGGAGCCTCTATTTCGGCCCCGTCCTGGACGAGCGGTCGCTGACTCGCCACCCCTTCTGGCCGGACGCCGCGCCCCAGGGGCTGAAGATCCCGATGATCATCGGCAACACCCACGACGAGGCCCGCGCCTTCGTGGCCCACTCCAAGCCCGATCCTTTCACCATGGGCTGGGACGAGGTGGCGGGCCGGATCGCGCCGGAGATGCGGGTGGACATCGACCCCGACCACGTGGTGGCCGAATACCGGAAACTGTACCCGGACTACTCCCCCAGCGAGGTCTTCTTCGCCGCCATCACGGCGGGCCGCTCCTGGCGTGGGGCGGTGATCGAGGCCGAGGAACGGGCGCGGGCCGGGGCGCCGGCCTTCGTCTATCAACTGGATCTGCCCAGCACCGTGGAGGGGGGCCGCCTGCGGGCCATGCACGCCACCGACATCCCGCTGGTGTTCGACAACCTGGCGGCCAAGGGGTCTCCCACCGCGCCGTCGCCCGCCGCCCAGTCGGTGGCCGACAAGATGAGCGAGGCCTTCATCGCCCTGGCGAAGACCGGAAACCCCAACCATCCGGGCCTGCGGGCCTGGACGCCCTATGACCTGACCCGCCGGGCGACGATGGTCTTCGACGCCGACACGCGGCTGGTGGACGACCCGCGCGGCGCCGAGCGGCGGCTGTTCGCCAAGGTCCCCTATATCCAGCCGGGGACCTAGACGGCCGCGCGCCGGCGGAAGGGGATGACGACCTCCGAGGTCTCGCGGACCTCGGGCCCGGAGGCCATGTCCGGGACCCGCAGGATCAGGCCGTTGAAGCCGAAGGCCTGGGCCACCAGGCAGGCGGCGGCGGCGAAGGGGGCGCGCGGCGTGTCGGCCAGCAGCCAGGCCAGGTGGGCCTCCAGCCGTGGATAGTCGTCGGCTTGCGCCGCGGCGAACAGGGCCAGGATCAGTTGTTCGTCGCGGCTGAGCGGGAGGGAGCCGGGGACGCCCAGGGTCACCTTGCGCCGCCCGTGGCGGGCCAGTTCGCGGACGAAGACCTCCAGGGCCTTGAGCGTCTCGCCGCCGGCCGCGCCGCAGGCCTGGTGGAAGGATCGCCGGACCAGGGGGCAGGCCCCCAGCTCGAAGGCGAGCGCCCGGAAGCCGAACAGCAGCAGGCGCTCGCCGTGGGTGAGGTCGGGGAGGGTGTCTTGCGCCATGGGCTGCTCCTTGCGGGCCTCCACGCTTATTGCTTTTGAGAATGACTCGCAACATCAGATCGCGAGCCGGCTTGACGGTCCCTGCGGCGCCCGCCGCTAATGGCGGAAAATCGGTCTGGGAAGGGACGCGCCATGATCAAGAACCGCATCACCGAGCTGCTGGGCGTGGAGTACCCCATCGTCCAGGCGCCCATGGGCTGGATCGCCCGCTCGCAGCTGGCCTCGGCGGTGTCCAACGCCGGCGGCCTCGGCGTCATCGAGACCTCGTCGGGCGAACTCGACGCCGTGCGCGAGGAGGTCAAGAAGATGCGCCAGCTCACCGACAAGCCGTTCGGGGTGAACATCGCCCAGGCCTATGTCCGCGACGCCGACATCGTCTCCTTCGTGGTGGACCAGGGGGTGAAGTTCGTCACCACCTCGGCCGGCGATCCCAACCGCTACTGCGCCGAGCTGAAGGAAGCCGGCCTCACCGTCTTCCACGTGGTGCCGTCCCTGGCCGCGGCGCTGAAGGCCATCGCCGCCGGAGTCGACGGCCTGGTGGTGGAGGGCGCCGAGGGGGGCGGCTTCAAGAACGCCCGCGACGTCTCCTCCATGGTCCTGCTGCCCCTGGTCTGCTCGAAGGTGGACGTGCCGGTGATCGCCGCCGGCGGCATGGTCGACGGCCGCACCATGGCCGCGGCCTTCTGCCTGGGGGCCGAGGGGATCCAGATGGGCACCCGCATGGTCTCGGCCGCCGAGAGCCCGGTGCACCAGAACTGGAAGGACGCCATCGTCGCGGCCAAGGAGACCGACACCGTCTTCCTCAACCGCTTCGGCCCCGGCGCGGCCCTGCGCGCCCTGCGCACCGAACGCACCTCGCGCCTGGAGGGCGACCCCGGCGAGCACGGGGTGATGTCGGAGTTCAAGAACACCCAGGCCCTCTATTTCGGCGGCGACATGGAGGCCTCCATCGCCCTCTCCGGCCAGGTCGCCGGCCGCATCGACGCGGTCAAGCCGGTGGCCCAGATCATCAGCGAGATCGTCGAGGAATTCGAGGCGACGATGGCGGAGATGAGCGGGAAGTACGTGGGGATGGGGGCTTAGGCGACCAGCTGCGGCCTCGGCCGCAACACTTTTGTTCTTCTTTTGTTCGACTCTAGGTGGCGCCTGTAGTAGGGTCCCCTGTCGCTCAAGGCCGCGCTTGCCGCAGCTTTGAGAAGTGCGGAACGGCGCGTGAAGCCGTCCGTCGGCGTGTTCATTCATCAGCCCTAAGGACGGCCCATGAGCGGATCGCTTGATCGTTATTATCGAAGGACGACAGCCGAGATAGACGAGGCGCGTCGGAGGCTCGAAGACCAGGGCCGGGCTCTGTGGAACGAGGCGACCCGATCGGGTCAGGCGGCCGTGGGCGACACGCTGAGCGCTCTGCGTAAACTGGGGTCTCCCGAGCAGGGGCCCGCGCCGAAGCGTCAGACGATCGCGCAACCTCAGACATCGAAGATGATGGGGCGAAGTTATTCGCAACCGGGTGGCGGGCCGGCCACCTCGTCAGGCTCGCCGACGGCGGCGCCGAAGCGTCAGAACCCAGCCCCGGCCCTGGCCTCCAAGCCTATGGGCCGCAGCTACTCGACGCCGGTGAGGCGCCCGGCGGCGGCCACGACACCGACCTCATTCGGAGAGCAAGCGGCCGCCGGCTGGCATGGCTTCAGTGATGGCGCGACCTTCGGTGCGGGGGACCAGGCGTCCGCTCTGGTCCACGCCGGCCTCCCCGGGGATGGCCACTGGTCGGATCGCTATCACCAGCAGATGGAGGTGCTGCGCGCCCAGGACGCCTATGATCAGGCGCACTATCCGATGACGCGGACGGCGGGGCAGGTCGCCGGAGCCGTCGCGACGGCGCTCACGCCGGTCGGGGTGGAGGCGGGCACCCTCAGGGCCGCCAGCTACGTCCCGAAAGCCGCCCGCTTCGTGAAGGGCGCCACGGCGACGAAGCGGATCACGCCCTTGGCCCGGGGCCTGGGCGATCACGCTCGATGGTCGGCGATCACGGCCGGCGCCGGCGGCGCCATGGGCGTCGGCGGGCAAGTCGCCTCGGATATGATCGCGGGTCGGCCGAGCAGCCCGGGATCCTACGCCGCCGCGGCGGTCGGGGGCGCGACCGACGGATTGGGGACCGTCTATTTCGGCCCGGCGCGTGGCGGCGCTATCGGCGGCGCGGTGGGGGCGGCGGCGGACGACGCCTTCAATGGGCGCAGGCTTTCCCTTGTCCGAATGTCGGAAGGCGCGGCGTCGGGTAGCGTCATGGGCAAGGGGCTTGGAGCCCTCGGGACCTTCCGCGCGCATGCGCTTCCGGGGCGCAACAGCGGCCTGAAGGGCCTCCGAAAGGGCCCTCTCGGAGAAAAAATGTCCGAGATGAGGAGTCGTCTTGAAGGCGAAGGTGTCCATCCCGCGAACCACACGGTGCGAGTGGGAAACCGAAACACTGTCCTTGACCACAGGACGCTGACGGGCAGGCCGGTCGAAGCCAAGTTTGGGTACAGCGCCACGCTCAGCACCCCACAAAAAATGCTGCGTGCGCAAGACTCTCGTTACCGCGTCGACCACTTCTTGCCGGAAGATATCGGAAAGCTGTTGACCCTCCCGTTCACCAGTTTCTCCAGCGGCTTTGAGGCCGAGCGGCGACGGCGATGAACGCTAGCGAGAAGCAAAGGGTGACGCGCGAGGCGGCCCATGAGCGCCTTTATCCAGTGTTCAAGGAACTCGGCTTCCGGCGCGGCGCAAACCTCCCGGTGAAACCTAGACGCGGCGAACTTGGGTGGCGGCGGATGAGGGAAGGGCACCTCGATCAGGTCGGGCTGTGCTGGTGGAAGTATTTCGGTGGGCGCTTTGTGATTGAGTGGATGACCACAGATCCGCGTGTGGTGGGTTCGCCGCCTGGGTATGTCAGTTGGATGAGCGGGCGAGTTTATCGCGGCCCACCCCGACTGTTCAGGCTGAGTGACAGCGGTGGGGATGGTTTCGATGGACTCGAGACCTTGCGAGGGAAATGGACGCGGCTGAGACGCGGGTGCGCGAACTGGATAGCTATCTGCGCTTAGGAACGCCCATGAAGTTCATCTCGCTACCTAGAGCCGGCGCCCTGACCCCGGCCGGAATTGAAGCTTGGGCCAAGGCCGATGAGGGCGACTGAGGCTTAAGCCGCCACCGACTGCCGCTCATCCGCAAACTCGTAGCTGGCTTCGTCCCACAGCGAGTCCCATTCGGCGAAGCGGGCGTTGGCGTCGCGCAGGCGGGCGTCGTCGCGGACGCTGACCACCTCGCCCTGGGCCTCGTCCCAGACCACGGTGAGGTCGGCCAGGCGGTGGTCGCCGGCGGCCAGGCGGCCCTGGATCTGCAGCCGCTCCACCATCTCAGGCGAAACCCGCAGCTTCATGCGGCCGCCCGCCTGGCGCACGGCGATGTCGGCGTGGGTGATGACCTTGGCGATCATGTCCGCGTTGGCCGGCTCCACCGGGCGGCGGACGTCGAACAGGAACAACGGTTCGGAGCGGACGGCGCGGGGGCGGCGGAGTTGAGCGACGTTGGGCATGTGTGGCTCCTTTCGTTTCGGCATCATCAAGGTAGGATGCCGGTGCGTCAGAAACGGACGTACAAAACTGGGGGCCGACTTTGCGGCACGAAAAGGCGACTCGATTACTCGAACTGGCGCGTCTCCTGGCGTCTTCCGCCGAGGGAATGACGCTCGACGAGATCGCGGGTTCCATGGGGGTGGGACGGCGCACCGCCGAGCGGATGCGCGACGCGGTCCGCGACGCCTTCCCGCAGATGGAGGAGGTGGAGGATCCCCCCACCCGCCGGTTCAAGATTCCCTCGGGCCTGGACGGCATCTTCCAGGCCCCCACCGCCGACGAGTTCGCCGCCCTGCACGCCGCGGCCGAGCAGTTCCGGGCCATGGGCGCAACCGGGCGGGCCGCGGCCTTGTTGAACCTGGAACAGAAGGTGCTCTCGGCCATGCGGGCCGGGGTGCGCCGCAAGCTCGCCCCGGACCTGGAGGCCCTGTTGGAAGCCGAGGCCATCTCCATCCACGCCGGCCCGCGCCCCTTCGAGGACGAGGCGGTGCTGGGCGCGATCCGCGAGGCCATCAAGTCCCTGCGCCGCCTGCGCTTCCGCTACCAGGGGGGCTCGACCCCGGGGCGGGTGCGGGAGGTGACGCCCTTCGGGGTGCTGTTCGGGCGCGCCAACTATCTGGTGGGGGCGGAGGGCAAGTCCACCGAGCCGCGCACCTGGCGCCTGGACCGCATCGCCGACCTGGAGGTCACCGACACCTTCGGCGCCAAGCCCGAGGACTTCACCCTGCAGGCCTTCGTCGAGCGCTCCTTCGGCATCTATCAGGACGTGGTGGAGGCGGTGCGCCTGCGCATCCTGCCGCATGGGGCCGAGGAGGCCATGGGCTGGCGCTTCCACCCGACCCAGAAGCTGGAGCCCCAGGCGGACGGCAGCGTGATCGCCAGTTTCCAGGCCGCCGGCATGCGCGAGCTGGCCTGGCACCTGTTCACCTGGGGCGACAAGGTGGAGATCCTGGCGCCCGAGCGTCTGAAGCAGATGATGCGTGACGAGCTGGCCGTGGCGGTGGCCGCCCACGGCGCGCCATGCTGACCCCCCGCCCCGACGGCCGGGTGGAGAGCCAGGCGCCCGTCACCCTGCCGATCATGGCCCCGCGCCTGCAGGGCGAGCTGCACGCCGACGGCCGGGTGGAGCTGGCCCTGTGGGGCGCCGGCGACCTGGGGCGGCTGCGGTTCTCCGCCCTGGCCGGCCCCTATGTCCATGCGCCGAACCTGGTGGCGACGCCGTCGGGCGGCGCCTGGGCGGCCCAGTCCGACCCGGTGCTGGTGCTGCGCGGCGTGGCCTATCGCGGCTTCACGCCGTCGCGCAAATGCGCCTCCTGGGACCGCACGGAGCATCCCAGGTCGAAGGTGACGCGCCGGGGCGACCGGCGGCGGATCGACCTGCCCTGGGCGGTGCTGCTCATCGAAACCCGGGGCGACGACCTGGTGGTCTCGGCCGGCGCCGACCTGGACGAGGCCGAGCGGGGCCTGGGCCTGGCCGTGGAGACCATCGTCACCGAGGCCGAGCACTACGCCGCCCATTGCGACCAGATGGCCGAGGCAGATCCGGTGCTGCGCTCCATGGTCATGCAGGGGACCCACGCGGCCCTGTCGTCGGTGCGCCGCGACGAGCGGGGACGGTTCGACGGCCTGGCGGCGGGCCTGGCCTACAGCGCCCCGGCCCGGACCTATTACCGCGACGGCTACTGGACCCTGCAGCTGCTACTCACCGCCGCGCCCGCCGTGGTCCACGCCCAGATCGACCTGCTGGCGGCCGGGGTCCAGCCCGACGGGGAAGCCCCGAGTGGTGTGATCGTCTCCGGGCCCGAGATGGCCCAGGCCTGGGAAACCCTGCGCACCACGGTGTTCGGCTATGACTGGATCCACAAGCGCCGCGCCGACTGGTGGAGCGACCACTTCGACTCACCCCTGTTCTTCGTCCTGGCGCTGGGGGACTATGTCCGCGTCACCGGCGACGTGGAGCCGGTGGACCGGAACTGGCCCTTCGTGAAGGCGATCTACGAGCGCTATGTCGAGCTGTCGCGGGACGGCCTGCCGGCCAAGCCGCGCCATGACCGGGACTGGGCCGACAACGTCTATCGGGCCGGCCATGTCAGCTACAATATCGGCCTGTGGATCGGGGCCCTGGACGCCATGGTCGAACTCGGCGCCCGCCAGGACCCAGATCTCGGCCTCCGGGCCCAGGCGACGGCCGAGGCGGCGCGGGCGGCGGTGGCCGCGCAGCTGAAGCGGCCGCACGGCGGCTATCCCGACTATCTCGACACCCTGGCGGACATCGCCGAGGACCACCTGACCCTCGACAGCCTGACCCTGCTGCGCCACGACGCCGTGCCGGGGGCGGAGGCCCTGGAGGTGCTGGAGTCCGTCCGCCGCCGCCTGGAGACCCGGCACAATCCCGGCCAGGGTTTCGGCGACTGGGGGATGATGTGCGCCCACCCGCCCTTCAGCCGGCGCGGCGACCTGAGGTCCAAGACCGCCTTTCCCTATCGCTATCACAACGGCTCCGACTGGCCCTGGCTGGACGGGCTCTATGCCGGCGAACGGCTGCGTCGGGGCCTGCCGGGCTGGCGCTATCCGCTGGTCCGCTGGTGGGAGTTCTGCCTGAGCCAGGGGTGGATGGGGGCGGTGGAATATTTCTCGCCCCCCTGGGGCCGCGGCTCCCTGCTGCAGGGCTGGTCCAGCCTGCCGGCGGCGGTGGCCCTGGCGCACCGGGCGACGGTGCTGGCGGGGGATCCGGATTGAGCAGCTAGATGCTCCCCCTCTGGGGGAGCTGGCGCGAAGCGCCTGAGGGGGACTTTGACTCTCGTTTGACGGCGGTTGCTGTCGACTACGTCGATCCCCCTCCGTCAGTCGGCTTCGCCGCCTGCCACCTCCCCCACATCGGCGCTGCGCGCCTGGGGGAGGATCTACTTGCTCACCGCCAGCGCGAAATACTCCCGGTCGAACAGGCGGTAGTAGAGCCAGGCGGGGACCCGGTCGTAGCCGGGCTGGACGTCGGCGATCACCTTGGCCTGGCTGGCGTGCACGTCCAGCAGGCGGCGCTTGACGGCGGCCTGGCGGGCGATGGGGATCGCGACGGTGGGGGGCGGGAGGCCGGCCTCGGGATCGGCCGGATAGTTGTCGCGGAAGGCGGCCACCAGCTTGAGGGCCAGCCGGATCATCGCCCGGGGCAGGGTGGCCTGGTAGAGGCGGCGGACGGAATTGTCCTCCTGCGCCAGCTCCCGGGCCCAGCGGCCGACGGCGATGTGGTCGGGGTGGCCGTAATAGCCCACGCGCTCATCGAAGCTGATCAGCAGGCCGGGCTTCCAGTGGGCGATCCGTTCACGGAGCACCGCCTTGACCGCCTCGCCGTCGGCGGTGGCGAGACCGCCGTCGGGCCAGTCGAGGACTTCCACCGCCCGGGCGCCCAGGGTCGCGCCGGCGGCCTGGGCCTCCTTGCGCCGCACCGTGGCCAGCTCTTCGCGGCTGTAGCCGGTGTCGCGGGCGGCCTCGCCGCGGGTGACATAGACCAGGACCACGGTCGCGCCCTCGCGGGCCAGCTCGGCGAGGGTTCCGGCGCTGGTGATCTCGTCGTCGGGATGGGCCCAGATCGCCATGACGGTCCCGGACTGGCCGGGGGTCAGCAGGGAGCGCGCCCTTGGGACCGCGCCGTCGTTCAACTGGCCGCGCGCGACCAGGAAGGCCCCGATCGCCAGGACCAGCAGGACGGCGACGAGGCTCACGGCCGGAAGCAGTCCACCAGCTCCGCCAGCCAGGCCTTGAGGTCGTCCTTCCGCTCGGTGGGCGTCTTGCCGTGGCGCACCACCACCAGGTCGAGCTCCGGGGCGATCAGCGTGAACTGGCCCTCATGGCCATTGGCCGAGAAGCTCCCCGGCCCCGCCATGCCCAGCCACCAGTGGGCGCCATAGGCCCCCTCGGTGACGCCGGGCTGCTGGAAGGTGGGGGTCCGCGCATAGTCGACCCAGCCCTCGGGCAGCAGGCGCTGGTTCTCCCAGACCCCGCCGCGCAGATAGAGCAGGCCGAAGCGGGCGAAGTCCTGGGCGGTGGCGAAGCAGAAGGAGGAACCGATGAAGGTCCCGGCCGGGTCGAACTTGGGGACCGGGCTCGCCATCCCCAGGGGCTCGAACAGCCGCCGCCGCATGAAGGCCTCGAAGTCGGGGCCGTAGGCGTCGAGCGTCCTGGCCAGGGTGCGACTGACGATGTTGGTGGTCCCGCTGGAATAGGACCAGTGGCGGTCGGGGGCGTAGTCCAGCGGCTTGTCGGCGGCGTAGTGGGCGACGTCGTCCTTCCCGGAGCCCCACATCATCTCGATGGTGTCCGACGGCTTGTCCGGCTCATAGACCTCGCTGAACCGGAGGCCCGAGGACATGCGCAGCAGGTGATCCAGGGTGATGGCGCCGCGCGGGTCGCCGGCGTCGCGCCACTCGGGCACGTCGGCCGGGGCGTGGATATCGAGCTTGCCGTCCCCCACCAGCAGGCCGGCGAGCGCATGGGTGATGCTCTTGGCCTTGGACCAGGACAGGCAGGTCTTGTCGGGGCCGTGATCGGGGCCATAGCGCTCGAAGATCAGCCGCCCGTCCTTGACGATCACCAGGGCGTGGGCCTCGCCGAAGGCGAGCTGATCGAACTGTTCGGTCATCAGGTCGTCGAGGCGCAGGCGGTCGAAGCCGGGCGGGAAGAGGCCGAGCGGCCATTCCTCCGTCGGCCAAGGGGTTCCGGCGGGCTGGGTGGGCAGGGACGGCAGGCTCATGGGGGGAGACTGGCCTGATGCCGCGCCCTTGTCATCCCGAGGTTAGAACTGCATGCGGAACTTGATCGCTCCGGTGTCGTCCCGGTAGCGGTCGCCCTGGCGGGTCTCGTACTCGACCCGGATCGCGCCCTTCTCGAAGTCGGCCTCCAGGCCGACGGCGGCGCGGGTGAGCTGCCGCGGCAGCTCCGTCCGCACCGTGAAGTCCGGGGCGGCGGCCGGCGCGCTCTCCAGCCGGGCCCTGATGTCCCAGCTCGCCTCCGAGAAGCGGGTGACGCCGACATTGGCGTAGGGCCGCAGCACCACCCCCTTGGTGGTGACGTGGGTGGCGCCGATCTCGAGATTGGCCGTGCCGGAGCTGAAGGACTGGTCCGAATCCCGGACGATCAGGTTCAGGCTCGGGGCGCCGCTCTCCCGATAGCCCTTGAGGCCCAGGTGATAGGCTTCCCCCTCGATCGAGGGGCGCAGGTAGAAGGTCCGGCCCTGGGCCAGGTAGGCCGCGCGCAGGCGTAGGGAGGCCAGGTCGGTCACCGGATGGCTGTTGGCGGCGACCTGGGGAATCGGGAAGTTCACCGACCGGGAGAGATCGGCGCGGCTGTACTGGTAGCTGGCGGCGGCGGCCAGCAGCAGGGGGCCCATCTCGCGCTTGATGACGCCGCCGGCCTGGACGCGGCGGGCGCGGGAATGGGCGGGCGCCCCGCTATCGAACTGGCTGTCCTCGAGGCCCAGGGACAGGCCGCCGAACCAGCCGGGTTGGGGCAGGGCGAACTGGCCGCCGGCCTGCAGGCGCATGGCGTGCTGCTGGTAGCCGGGCTCGGCGCCGGCCTCCATTCGGCTCGATCCGCCGCCGGCCTTGGCCCAGTAGCAGGTCCCCTCGTGCAGGACGTCGGCGGCCCCCTCCCCGCCGGGGCAGCTCATCAGTCCACCGACGAAGGTCAGGGACGACATCAGCGGCGTCACGCCCTGGGTCGGTCCCGCGCCGGGATCCAGGCTGTTCACCCGGGCGACATAGGCCGGCCGGCTCTTCTGGAAGGCGAGGTCGTCCAGCAGGGGCTCCTGGGCCGCCGCGCCGCCGGCCGCCCAACTGGCCTGCAGATGCTTGGTGATCGCCACCTGGTTGGGGCTGAGACCGGCCAGCACGAAGTCGACCCTGTTGGTCCCCACCTTCAGCTCGGTGGCCGTGGCGGTCAGGCCGTAGTCCACCACCAGGGTGTCGCTGGCGTCGGCGGCGATCCCGTTGTTGGTGAGGGCCGCGGCGCTCAGCACGGTCAGGTACCTCCCCGGGATCAGGTCCAGCACATGGTAGGGCTCGAGGATCACCTGGCCGGCCAGGGCCGCGGCGCCGGACACCTCGATGCGGTCGGCGGTTCCGGCGTGATAGCGGGCGTCGATCTTCAGGCCGCCGGTGGAGGATTGAGTCAGGTCGCCGAGGATGCGGGTGGTCCCCACGCTCCCCGCGCCATAGGGCGAGAGCAGGCCGGCGTTGGCGAAGGTCCCGCCGTTCAGGGCGATGACCCGGTAGCTCTCCACCAGGCCGGCGGCGCGGTTTGTGAAGGCGTTGGCGCCGCCCCCCAGGCCGATCTCGCCGGTGACGCGGCCGGCGTTGTCGACCGCGTCGTCGCCGTCGGAGCCGAGGATGGCCAGCAGCGACTTCGAGGTCACCGCCCCGCCGCCGATGGTGAGTTTGTTGTGCGCCCCCCCGGCCAGGAAGATCCCGGCCCCGCCGTTCGCCCCGCCCTGGATGATCCCGTTCACGGTGATGTCGATGTCGCCGCCGCGGCCGTTCGAACCCTGGCCGCCGACGCTCTGGGCCAGGATGCCGTGGGCCCCGTCGCCGAAGGCCTTGATGTCGCCGGCATGGACGATGGCGATCGCGCCCGCCGTCCCCTTGTCGCCGTTGGAGCCCGACAGCGCGATGGCCGCCGGGAAGGTGTTGGCGCCGGCGCCGCCGACGCCGCCGCCGCCGCCCACGCTCTGGGCGTAGATGCCGTGCGCCCCCTGGCCGGTGGTGGTGATGGCGCCGCTGGTGGTGACCTTGACCGCTCCGCCATTGCCGCCGGCCCCGCCGCCGCCGCCCATGCCCAGGCTGGCCACGGAATAGGGGATGCCGGTGTCGATCTTCACCAGGCCCAGGGGATCGACCCCGAACACCAGGGTGGCCGGGACCACCCCGCCCCCCAGGCCGCCGCCGCCCCCGACGCTTTGGGCGAGCACGCCGTACGCCGCCTTGCCGGAGGTGGCGATGGCGCCCTTCACCGAGACCTCGACGTCGCCGCCGTTCCCGCCGGACGTGCCTGAGCCGCCCAGGGCGACGTTCAGGTAGTTGGACGCATTGGCCGCGCCGCCGATGCCGCCGCCCCCGCCGATGGACTGGGCCAGCACGCCCGCGGAACTGGCGCCGAAGGTGACCACGTCACCCTCCTGGGCGACCTTGACCGCCCCGCCATTGTCCACCGAGCCGCCCTTGCCCCCGATGGACAACGAGAAGGAATAGCCGCCGCCGATCTCGCCGGCGCCGGTGCCGCCGACGCCGCCGCCGCCGCCGACGCTCTGGGCCAGGACGCCGTAGGAGAGATCCCCCAGGGTGGAGATCGCCCCCTTGTTGGCGACCGTGACCGCGCCGCCCGCCCCCGAGGCGCCGCCGGCTCCGCCCAGGCCGCCGCCGATGCTCATGTCGCCGGTGGCGCCGCCGTCCCCGCCACCGCCCGATCCGCCGCCGCCGCCCACGCTCTGGGCGAAGATGCCTGAGGACATGAAGCCGGCGGTGAGGATCTCGCCGCTGTTCTCCAAGGCCACGTCGCCGCCCTTGCCGGCCGCCCCGCCATAGCCGCCGACCCCGATGGAGACCGCGACGCTGTCGGGGGCCTTGCTGGTCTTCTTGGCCACGTCGCGGGCCAGGTTCTTCCCGAAGGCGCCGGGGTTGGAGACGATGCGGGAGAACTCGCGCTTGAAGCTGGCGTACTTCTCCGTCGCCCTCTGCTTGAGGCTGGTGTTGGCGTCCTCGCCCTTGCCGTCGGGCAGGACGGTGGGGATGTCGACCCCCTCCAGCAGGGAGCCCATCGCCCCCGCCCCGCCGGCCCCGCCGCCGCCGCCGACGCTCTGGGCGGTCACCCCGTTGGCGCCGGAGCCCAGGGTGACGATGGCGCCCGAATTCACCACATGGACCAGGGCGCCGTCGCCGGCCGCCCCGCCATGGCCGCCCACCGCCACCTTGATCTCGGCGCTGCGCACCTGGCCGCCGACATTGAAGGCCGCCGTGGTGGCCGAGGCGTCGCCGCCGGCCCCGCCGCCGCCGCCGACGCTCTGGGCGAAGATGCCGGTGGAGCCGTCGCCGTAGGTGGTGATCAGGCCGCCATTGTCCACATTGACGATGTCGCCGGCTCCGCCCTTGCCGCCGGAGCCGCCCACGGCGACGGCGACATTGACCTCGGTCCCCTTGCCGCCCGCCGCGGTGATGGCGGTGGCCGAGGCGTCGCCGCCGCGCCCGCCGCCGCCGCCGACGCTCTGGGCGAAGACGCCCATGGCGTTGAAGTCGTAGGTGGTGAGCTGGCCGGTGTTGGTGACGTCGACCCGCTTGCCGGCCCCGCCGTCGCCGCCGGAGCCACCCACCGCCACCGAGATGGCGACCGCCACCTTGTCGCCGCCGGCGATGGCCACCGAGGTCGCCTGGCCGCCCGCCCCGCCGCCGCCGCCGACGCTCTGGGCGAAGATGGCGTTGGCGAAGTCGCCGGCCGCCTCGATGGCGCCTGAGTTGCGGACATCCACCGTGGAGGCGTCGCCGCCCGACCCGCCGGAGCCGCCCACCGCCACCGAGGCCGAGACGAAGGCCCCGGCGCTGATGGCCGTGGCCGAGCCGCCCTTGCCGCCGCCGCCGCCGATGGACTGGGCGAAGATGGCGTCGGCGCCGAGACCCGAGCTCCTGATGACGCCGTCGTTGCGCACCGCCACCGCGCCGCCCTTGCCGCCGGCCCCGCCGGCCCCGCCCACGGCCACCGAGGCGAAGGCCCCAACCCCGAAGGCGTCGCCGCCATTGCCGCCCCCGCCGCCGACGCTCTGGGCGAAGATGGCCGAGGCGCCCTGGCCCGAGGCGGTGAGGGTCGCGCCCTTGGCGTTGACCGCGGTGACCAGGCCGCCATCGCCCGCGTCGCCGCCGGAGCCACCGGAGACGCTGATCCAGCCGCCGGCGGACCCGCCGTTGCCGCCACCGCCGCCAATGCTTTCCAGGAACAGGGCGTGGGCCCGGGCGCCCTCGGTGGTGACCGCGCCCATATTGCTGAGGGTCACCGCGCCGCCGTTGGGGCAGACGAAATAGACCCGGCAGCGGGCCGACTCCGCGGTGCCGCCGTTGCCGGCGTCGGAATAGAAGATGCCGTCCGAGGAGCCGCCGTCGCCGCCGACCCCGCCCAGGCTCTGGCCGAACATGCCGTAGGATTCCAGGCCCTTGGTGGCGATGGTCCCGGTGTTGGAGAGGATCACGGTCCCGCCGGGCGCCGAGGCCCCACCCTTGCCGCCCTGGCCCACGAAGATGGAGTCGCCGTCCCCACCGTCGCCGCCCTTGCCGGCCAGGGACTGGCCCAGCATGCCGTAGGCCCGGTCGCCGGAGGTCTTCAGCGTCCCGGCGTTGGTGAGGGTGACGTCGCCGGTGAGGCCGCCGTCACCGCCGGTGGCGCCGGCATAGGCGTTGTTGCCGCTTCCCCCCCGGCCGCCCTGGCCGCCCAGGCTGAACCCGGCCACGGCGTGCGCGCCCGCGCCGGAGGTGGTGATGGCGCCCCCCGAGGCGATGTCGACGCGGACCGCCCCGGAATCGCCGCCCCGCCCGCCCGCGTTGGAGCTGTCGCTGACGCCCGAGGCGCTGTCGCCGGCCGAGCCCTGGCCCCCCAGGCTGCGGGCCAGGACGCCATAGGCCTTGGTCCCGGTGGTGACGATGGCCGACTTGACCGTCACCAGGATCTTGCCGGCGAAGCCGCCGGTGACGCTGGGGCTGTCGTTCACCGATTGGCCGCCGAGGCTCTCGGCCAGGATGGCGTGGCCGCCGATCCCGGAGGTGGTGAGCGCCCCGGTGGTGGTCACGGTGACGTCGCCGCCCCGGCCGCCCTGGACCCCCAGGGCGCCAAGGCTCAGGGCCGCGATGGCCGGGCCGCTGACCCCGCTGGTGGTGACCGCGCCCCGGTTGTCGACGGTGACCGCGCCGCCGGCGCCGCCGTTGGTGTAGAGGTCGAGGCTGAACAGGCCGGTGTTGAAGCGGAACCGCCCGACGCCGCCCTGGGACCTGGCCAGCACGCCCGCGCCATAGCCGCCGCTGGCGCTCACGGTGGCGGTGTTGGTCAGGCTGACGGTCCCGCCGGGCTCGCCGTCCTGGAAGTTGGCCGCCGCGCCCCCGGCGCTGATCGCCGGCACGGCGCCGGTCAGGCTGTCGAGCACCTCCTCGGGCTGGGGCGGGGCGTCGAGGAAGGTGAGGGTATTGGTCTGGACGGCGATGTAGCCCAGCACATAGGGGGCGAGCTTGGCCTTGTCCGGGGTCCCGCCGAACAGGCAGCCGGGATTGATCGTGCAGTTGAAGAAGAACAGCGCGCTGGTGGCCGCCGGACTGGTGTCGCCATTGATGGCGGCCAGGGCGTTGGTCCCGAAGTCGAGGCGGGCCTGGGCGCTGTTGCGATCGCCCACCCGGTTGAAGGTCACCGCCCGGGACTGGGCCGTGGCGCCGCTGGCGTAGGTGGCCGGGGTCGTGTTGACGACGTCGAGATTGGGACCCGGCGCGGCGGCGGCGGCGAGCGGGCTGGCGGCCTCCACCGCCAGGGCCAGGGCGGCGGCGCGGCCGATCAGGCGCCGCGCTGCCTGGTCCAGCCTCCGGGCGCGCCGGTCGGCGGGGCGCGGGATCGGGACCCGGTTCGCCCGCGGCAGGGCCTGGACCGCAGCCTCCACGGCCTCCAACGCCAGGTAGAGTCGCTGGGTCGCCGCGGTGGCCGGACTGTCGCCCACCAGACGGCGCAGGGCGCCGAGTTCGGCGAGGGTTCCGGAGAACTGGCGGCGCAGGGCCGCGGCGGTGTGGGGATCGGCGGCGTCGGCCAGCAGCCGTGCGCGCAGGCTTTCAAGCGCCTGCGCCAGGCGCAGCAGCTTCTGCGTCCGTTCCGACATGAAGCAAACCCCCGACACACCGTCCCGGGGAGTTCCCAAGACGGCTAAATCTACCCGTGTTATTCAAGGGTCTGGCGTCGCAACCGGCAATTGGCGAATTTTGGGGAGGGATTCGCCCGCCGGCGTTGCGGGGGTTCGCCTGAGGGGCGAGCGGGGAGAGGGTGTGGATGCCGACGAGCCGTATTTTCGACGACCCCTTCGACCTGGGGGGATGGCCGCCGAGGCTGACGGTCGAGGAGATCGCCGACGTGCGGCGCCATCCCAATTTCCGCGCCGCGTTCCTGGACAGCGGCGAGCACGCCACCCGACCGGCCCTGACCCTGGGCCCGCTGCGCAGCCTGTTCAAGGACCGCGGCAGCCAGACCATCGGCACCCTGGCCCTGTGCCTCTACGACACCGAGGAGGGGCTGACGGCGGGCCGCCTGACCCGGATGTGCGTGGAGTCGGGGATCTGCAGCGCCGGCCGGGTGGAGAGCTACCTGGCCCTGATGCGCCAGCGCGGGGCGCTCATCCCGCTCGGCAAGGCCTCGGGCCTGCCCGTCCGCCACGGATTCAGCGAGGACTATCTGGCCTGGTTCCGGGACTATGTGCGCTCCGGCCTGCGCGCCCTGGCCCTGGTGGACCCGTCCGCCACCACGGTCCTGCCGCTGATGACGGGGTCGGACTTCTTCCACTACATGCGGCGCAGCATGGCCAGCGCCAGCGTCAATCCGCCCCTGACCCATCCTGGCGGGGGGCCCGAACTGCTGCTGTTCGCCCAGCGGGACGCGGGCCTGGCGATCCTGTCGGACCTGGTGGCCGGCCAGCTGGCCTCGCAGGCCGGGAGCGCGCCGATCTCGGTCGCCGATCTGGCGCGGCGTCACGGGGTCTCGCGGGCCCATGTCCTGAAGCTGCTGCGGGACGCCGACGAGGCCGGGGCCTTCGCCTGGAACCCGGACGCGCGCACCGTGACCCTTCCGGCCTGGATGCTGGAGCGGCTGGAGCAGGGGGTGGCCGTCACCCTGCTCAACCGGCGCTACGCCGCCCGCGCGGTCCTGGCCGCCCCGCGCGGCGCCCTGGCCATCCGGCCGGCGACCGCGGCGGACATGGGCGCCCTGCGGGCCCTGATGGAGCAGGCGATCCGCATCCACCTGGCGGCCTATCTGCCGCCGGAGGGGGTGAGCGCCTCCTTCGAGATCATGGGGCTGGACAGCCAGCTGATCGCCGACGGCACCTATTTCGTGGTGGAGGCCGACGGCCAGATCGCCGGCTGCGGCGGCTGGAGCCGGCGGGCCACCCTGTTCGGCGGCGACCACAGCGCCGGCCGCGACTCGGGCCTGGTGGATCCCGCCGTCGAGCCCGCCCGCATCCGGGCCATGTACACCCATCCCGACTTCGCCCGCCGCGGGGTGGGCAAGCTGATCCTGGACACCTGCGAGGCCGCCGCCGCCGCCGAGGGCTTCCGCCGGGCCGAGATGGCCGCCACCCTGTCGGGGGAGCCCCTCTATCGGGCCACCGGCTATCAGACGATCGAACCCTTCGAGGCCGAGACCTCCACCGGGTTCAGGGTGCCCCTGATCCGGATGGGCAAGGCGCTCGCCTGAGCCCAACGAAAAAGGGCGGCCCGTGAGGGCCGCCCTTCGCCGTGATCCTGGCCGTGAGGTCAGAAGGTGTAGGTGATCCGGCCGTAGTAGTAGCCGCCGTTGATGCCGAAGGGCGAGTAGCTGGGATACTGGCCCACGCAGCCGCTTCCGGAGGCGACGCAGGCGGCCTGGAACTGGGCCGACAGCTTGTCGGGGTACTTGTTGAACAGGTTGTTGGCGCCGACCGAGAGCGTCACGGCGTCGACGAACTTGTAGGAGACTTCCAGATCGGTGATGGCCGTCGTGCCGATCGAGGTCTGCAGCAGGGGGCCGGTGCCCGGATCGGACAGCGACGAGGACTTGCCGTAGACGGTCTCGGTCAGGTTCACGGTCAGGGCGCCGAAGGTGTAGAGCGCGTTCAGGCCGATCTTGTACTTGGGCGAGGCCTTTTCCAGCAGGTCCTTGGCGTTGCCGGCGAACAGGGTCTGTCCGCTCGGATAGGGGACGCTGGGGGTGGTCAGGGCCGCGGGCGGCGCCTTCACCTTGGTGACCTTGGTGGTGTTGTAGTTGCCGCTCAGGGTCCAGTCGATCCGGCCGTATTCGCCCAGGTCGGTCGGGTAGGAGATCACCAGGTCGACGCCGCGCGAACGGGTGTCGAGGCCGTTGGAGAAGATGTTGATCCCGGTGGTGGTGACGGTGGGGTCAAGCACGTTGCCGTTGGCGAGGATCGCCGCCAGCACCTGCGGCGAGGCCAGGACGCCGTTGCGGGTGCCGTAGAGCGAGCTGGAGCCGAAGATCCGGTCGGTCAGCTCGATCTGATAGGCGTCGAGGGTCAGCGTCATGGACGGCAGCGGGTGGGCTACGATGCCGACGCTGTAGTTGGTGGATTCTTCCGGCTTCAGGGTGTCGATGCCCAGCAGGCGGGCGGCCGGCGAATTGGGCGCCAGCTGCACGAAGGCCGAGGTCGGCGACACGTTGGTGGCCGAATAGTAGCTCTCCGCCAGGGTCGGGGCGCGGAAGCCGGTGCTGACCGTGCCGCGCAGGGCGATGGCGTCGTTGAAGTCGTAGCGGCCGGTCAGCTTGGCGACGGTGGTTTCGCCGAAGTCGCTGAAGTGCTCGTAGCGGACGGCGGCGTCCACTTGCAGGGCCTCGATGGGCGAGACCGCCAGGTCGGCGTAGATCGCCCAGCTGTCGCGGCTGTGTTTGCCGGCGTCGGTCAGGGCGAAGCCCGGATAGGACTGCGAGCCTTCCTTGTAGCGCGACGCGGCGTCGCCGGCGCCGATCTCGTAGGTCTCGTGACGGTTCTCGAAGCCGAAGGCCGCGGCCAGCGGCGTCGCCAGGCCGACCTCGAACTCCTTGGAGAGGTCGAGGTTGTTGGTCAGCTGGGTCGTGGTCCAGGTCCCGGCGTGGAAGCTGGTGGGCGAGGAGCCCTTGGTGGTCAGGGTGGAGGTGTCGGCGTAGAGGCTGGCGTTGATGGAGTCCTCGACGCGGACCTCGATGTCGTCGACGCCGTAGGTGGAGCTCAGGTCGAAGTTCCAGCCGGCGACGACGCCGGAGACGCCGAGGGTGCCGGCGTAGTCGTCCTCGATGATGCGCTCGCGCGGGCTGAAGCCCTGGGGATAGGGCCGGTCGGCCGCGCCCTGCTTGCCCTGGACGCGGTTGTAGCGGCGGTAGTTCTCGTAGGCCGAGGCGTCCTTGTGGCCGTAGGAGCCGAAGGAATAGACCTCGAGGTCGTCGGTGACCGAGACGCCGCCGTTGTAGCCCAGGTTGCTCAGCCGGTACTCGGCGTCGCCGGAGATCAGGTTGAGGTTGGGGAAGCCCTTGATGGTGCTCTCATAGGCGAAGTTGGCCGCCGAATAGGAGGGGCTCGCGGGGTTGAACACGCGCTGGTCGGGCAGGCCGCGGTTGCTGAAGCCGTGGTACTTGGTCTCGGCCGTCAGGTTCAGCCAGCTGTTCTCGGTGGGCGCGGTGCCGATGTTCATCGAGAGCGCGGCGGTCTTGCCGCCCTCGTCCATGTATTCGCCGCCGGTGGCGGAGATGGAGCCGCCCGCGTCGGCCTTCTTCAGGATGACGTTGATGACGCCGGCGATGGCGTCGGTGCCGTACTGGGCCGCGGCGCCGTCGGTCAGCACCTCGATGCGGCCGATGGAGGCCATGGGGATGAAGCTCAGGTCGGTGGCCGCCGCGCCCTGATAGGCGCCGGACAGGACCGCGAAGTTGGCGGTGGTGTGACGGCGCTTGCCGTTGATCAGCACCAGGGCGTGGTTGGGCGACAGGCCGCGCAGGCGCGCCGACAGGGTCAGGTTGGCGGTGTCGCCGCCGAAGGCCTGGGCGTTGAAGGAGGGCACCAGGTTGCTGAGGCCGACCCGCAGGTCGGTCTGGCCGGTGCGGGTCAGGGCGGCGGTGTCCACCACCTGCACAGGCGCGGCGCTGTCCTCGACCTTCAGGCCGGTCTGGCGGGTGCCGGTGACGATGACTTCATCGACATCGGTGACGGCCGCCGCCAGGGTCTGGGCCTGGGCGCCGGTGGCGCCGGCGATCAATACGGAGGCGAGCGAGACGCTCGCCAGCCATGCGTTTCGGGTCGTGGTCTTCATCTTGTAGGCCCCCTCATAATCGCGGCGCAGATTGGCCGCAGATCCCCCGGGCGCCGGATGTGCGCGGCGCCGAGGCGTTGACGGACGGTCCAGGACTGGGCTTTGGCCCTTAGTTCCTGGTAGTCGCCCAGAAATGTCGGTGATTTGGCTCAATATCCGCGTAGAGAACCGCGAGATGTTCGGCTGATATAGCCGCATCCAAGTTATAAGCTGAATTATCAACACTCATACCGAAGAGCTCACGCAGAAGTTGAGATCGCCCGGCCCGGTTGTTTCCTCAAATTTCTTATAGTTGTACTGACGTCAAAATCGTTTCCGTCCCGATTTCTTCAAGGACGTTCATCTGACAGTAAGAGGTCCACATGAATCCTTTTTCGTGTCAACGCGACGGGAGCCGCCTGCCGCAATGTCTCCAGATTTTGGAGTTCTGGCGCATTTTGTGCGCGATAAACGGGCATGACATCCGGCGGTTGCGCCAGATTTCCGAACACCCGTCGGGTCAAGACCTGGATGGACTCGAAGGACGTCCACGATAACTGCGCGATAACTGCGCTCCATCTGCCCGCGTTTTAATCGCGCAGGACATTTTGTGGGCGATCCGGGGCTTCCGAGCTCATCGGAGCGGGCGGGGGGAGGGCAGGCGTGGCTTGAACAACCCTGCTCGCCTGTCCGAAGGTGGGCCGCCCTCGCCGAACGCCGGCGCCGACATGAAGGAAGACCCCGATGCGCAGACTGATCCTGGCCGCCCTCCTGCCGGTGCTGGCCGCCGCCGCGGCGCCCGCCGCCGCCGCCGACGCCATCGTGCGGGTGGGTCCGCCCACCGCCGCCATCCTGCAGGCCGCCGTCGTGCCGGCGGGCTATGACACCATCTATGTGAGCGGACAGACGCCGCCGCCCCTGAACGCGGGGGCTCCGGCCGGCACGCCGGTGGAGTTCGGCGACACCAAGACCCAGACCATCGGCATCATGAAGAAGATCGCCGACGTCCTGAAGGGCCAGGGCTACACCATGGGCGACGTGGTGATGATGCGCGTCTACCTGGTGGGCGATCCGGCGAAGGGCGGAAAGATGGACTTCGCCGGGATGATGGAGGGCTACACCCAGTTCTTCGGGTCCGCCGACCAGCCCAACAAGCCGGCCCGGGTGACCATGCAGGTGGCCGCCCTGGTGGCGCCGGGCATGCTGGCCGAGATCGAGGTCCAGGCCGCCAAGAAGAAATAGCCGCCTGAGGAACTTGCAGCGCCGCCCGCCTCGCGCGGGCGGCGTCTTGCTGTGGGCTAGACCGCGCCGGCCGCCTTCAGGGCGGCGATGCGCGCGTCGTCATAGCCGAGGGTCCTGAGAATCTCGTCGGTGTGCTGACCGAGCGTCGGGGGCGGGGCGACGCGGTCGCCCTCCGGCCGGCCCAGATCGAAGCCGAGATTGAGGGTCGCCGCCTGGCGGTCCGTGCCCGGCAGGTCGAAGGCGGCCCGCAGGGACCGGCTGGCCACATGGGCGTTGTCGGCGATCTGCGGCACGGTGCGCACCGCCCCGGCCGGGACGTCGGCGGCGTTGAAGGCCAGCTCCCAGGCCTCGGCGGTCCGGCTGGCGAACAGGGGATGCAGGATCGCCAGCAGGGCCGCCTCGTTGTCGATCCGGGCGTTGGGGTCGGCGAAGCGGGGATCGGCGATCAGCTCGCCGCAGCCCAGGACCGCGCACATCTTCTCGAACTGCTTCTGGGTGTTGGCGCCCAGCAGCAGGGGGCCGTCGCTGGCCTGGAAGGTGGCGGCCGTGGGGCTGGGATTGAAGCCGCGATTGCCGACCCGGGCCGGCTCGTCCCCGGCGATCAGATAGGGCCCGATCATCGAGATCATCAGGATCAGGGAGGAGTCCAACATGGCCACGTCCAGGTGGCGGCCCCCGCCCCCGAACCGCAGCCGCTGCAGCACCGCGGCCAGGCAGGCGAAGGCGCCGGCGTAGCCGGTGAAGGTGTCGATCATCGGGAAGCCGACCTTGGCCACCTCGCCCTGCGGATCGCCGGTGAGGGACATGACCCCGCAGATGGCCTGGACGATGTGGTCATAGGCCGGGTTGTCGCGCATCGGCCCGGTCTGGCCATAGCCGGAGAGCGAGCAGTAGATCAGCTCGGGATTGACCGCCCTGGCCTGCTCGTAGCCCAGGCCCAGCTTGGCCAGGACGCCGGGGCGGTAGTTCTCCACCAGGATGTCGGCCTTGGCGATCAGGTCGAGGACCACCTGGACGGCGCCGGGATTCTTCAGGTCCAGGGTGATGGACTTCTTGCCGACGTTGACGGTCTGGAAGGCTGGCGCCATGCCGACGAACTCGGGGCGGCGGTCGTAGTGGCGGAAGACGTCGCCCTCGCCGGGGCGCTCGATCTTGATGATCTCCGCCCCCAGCAGGCCCAGCACGTGGGTGCAGAAGGGTCCGGCCATGACGTGGGTGAGGTCCACCACGGTCATTCCCGCCAAAGGCCCGGACATCCTGCTACGCTCCCTGTCTTGTCGTTATTGGTGATTAGACACGTATTGTTTAATTTGCAAACGATTGAGACCTGAACCAAATTGCGGCCGACGGACGCGGGCCAACCGCGCGCAGGGAGACCCAGGATGACGGGCAGGAAGCTGATCGGCGCGGTCGTGGCCCTGATGCTGCTCGCCGCCTGCGCGCCGGCCAAGCCCGCCGGTGGGGTCGAGGTGCTAAGATACGCCTCGCCCTATTCCCCCAACCACCCCTTCAGCCGCGCCGACATCACCTGGATGAAGCACGTGGAGAGGGCGTCGGGCGGCCGCATCAAGATCCAGCCCTTCTGGGGCGGGGCCCTGATCAGCTCCGACCAGAGTGTCATCGAGCTGCGCCATGGGGTGGCCGACATCGCCCTGATCACCCCCATCTACATGCGCTCGGGCATGCACGTGATGAAGACCCAGGCCGGCTTCTATGGCGGGGTGCGGACCATCGAGGACCAGGTGGCGGTCTATCGCTGCCTGGAGCAGGCCTTCCCGATCTTCGACCAGGAGATGGCGGGCGTGCACGTCCTGGCGGTGCAGGGGGGCAACCTGCCCAATGTGCTGACCCGCGACAAACCTGTCCGCGGCCTGGCCGACCTTCGGGGCCTGCGCCTGCGGGCGCCCGGCGAGCTGACGCCGGTGCTCCAGTCCCTGGGGGTCGACGTCGTCACCATGCCCATGGGGGAGGTCTATTCGGCCATCTCCAAGGGGGTGGTGGACGGGGTGGTTGCGCCGGCCGACGCCGTGAAGTCGCTGCACTTCAACGAGGTGGCCCGGCATCTCTCCCTGCTGCAGGTCAGCCGCGGCGCCTATCCGGCCCGGGCCATCTCCGACCTGCGTTGGCGCGCCCTCAGTCCGGACCTGCGCCAGGTGCTGATCGAGGCCACGCCGGTCTGGGAGGCCGCCCTGGCCCGGGAGATCAGCAAGGCGGAGGCCGAGGGCATGGCCATGGCCCGCACCGAGGGGATGTCCATCGTTCCCGTCGACCCGGCCGAGCAGGCCCGCTTCGACGCGGCCTATGACGCCGAGGCCCTGAGGAACGCCCGGCGCCTGGCGGAGTACGGCCTGCCGGGGGAAGCCATCTACCGCAAGGCCCGCGCGGTGATCGCCCAGGGGATGCCGGTCAAGGCTTGCTAGGCCCCGCGCCCTGGTGTTAGGCAGCAAGTGAAATCATTTGCCTAACTTACAATAAGCGACCCTGGGGAGCCCCTATGAGCAGCACCGTCAGTTTCGACGTCCGTGGCGACGTCGGCGTGATCCTCGTCGATCGTCCCCCGGTGAACGCCATCGACGTGACTGTGCGCGACGGGATCTGGAAGAGCCTGGACAAGGCCCTGGCCGATTCGGCCGTGAAGGTGATCCTGCTGGCCTGCGCCGGCCGCACCTTCCTTTCGGGCGCGGACCTCAACGAGCTGAACGGGACCATCGAGGCGCCCACCTATTACGACACCCTCGATCGGCTGGAGGCCTCGGCCAAGCCGGTGGTGGCCGTCCTGCACGGCACGGCCATGGGCGGCGGGCTGGAGACGGCGCTCGCCTGCCACTACCGCGTGGCGATCGCCGACGCCCGCATGGGCATGCCGGAGATCACCCTCGGCATCGTCCCCGGCGCCGGCGGAACCCAGCGCCTGCCGCGCCTGATCGGCGCCCGTCCCGCCCTGGAGATGATGATCGCCGGCGCGCCCATCGACGCGGCCAAGGCCAAGGCGCTGGGGATCATCGACGCCATCGTCGAGGGTTCGCCCCTGGAGGGCGGCCTCGCCTACGCCCAGAGGCTGGCCGACGAGGGCGCGCCCGTGCGGCGCACCGGCGACCGCGCGGTGGACACGACCGGCTTCTCCGAGCCTGAGATCGAGGCCTACCTGGCCAGCCAGGCCCGCGCCCTGAAGGGCCGCACCACCCAGTTCCGCACCCTGGAGGCCGTCAAGGCCTCGACGACCCTGCCCCTGGCGGAGGGCCTGAAGGCCGAGGATGTCATCTCCCGCGCCTCCCTGAAGGACCGCGAGGGCCTGGCCCTGCGCCACATCTTCTTCGCCGAGCGCGAGGTGGGAAAGATCCCGGGCCTGCCGGCCATGGACCCCGAACCGATCCGCGCCGCGGCCGTGGTCGGCGCCGGCACCATGGGCGGCGGCATCGCCATGAGCCTGGCCAATTCCGGCGTGCCCACCGTGCTGATCGACGTCAGCCAGGCGGCCCTGGACCGCGGCCTGGGCGTGGTGCGCGCCAACTATGAGGTCACCGTCCAGCGCGGCCGGATGACGCCTGACGAACTCGAACAGCGCATGGGCCTGATCACCGGCGCCGTGGGCCTGGAGAACGCCAGGAACGCCGACGTGGTCATCGAGGCGGTGTTCGAGGACATGGACCTCAAGAAGAAGATCCTGGCGGAGCTGGACAAGGTCTGCCCGCCCCACACCATCCTCGGCTCCAACACCTCGACCCTGTCGGTGACGGAGCTGGCCTCGGTCACCAACCGGCCGGAGAAGGTGGTAGGCCTGCACTTCTTCTCGCCCGCCCACGTCATGCGCCTGCTGGAGATCGTCCGCGGCGGGGCGACCTCCTCCCAGACCCTGGTCACCAGCCTGGAGATCGCCCGCAAGCTGAAGAAGATCGGCGTGGTCTCGGGCGACGCCTTCGGCTTCATCGGCAACCGGATGATGCAGGAGGGCTATTTCCGCGAGGCCGAGCAGCTGCTGCTGGAGGGCGCCGGCGCGGCCCAGATCGACTCGGCCGTCGAGGCCCTGGGCTTCGCCATGGGTCCCAACAAGGTCAACGACATGGCCGGGGTCGACGTGGGCTACAAGGTCCGCGAGGAGCTGTTCAAGCACCAGACCCGGCCCGACCCCTATTTCGCGGTCTCCGACGCGCTCGCCGCCCAGGGGAAGTTCGGCCAGAAGACCGGGGAGGGCGTGTTCCTCTATAAGGCCGGCGACCGCACCGCTCATCCGAACCCGGCCACCGAGGCCCTGATCGCCCAGCTCGCCGCCGACCGGAAGATCAGCCCCCGCCAGATCACCGACGCCGAGATCCAGGAGCGCTGCATGCTGCCCCTGGTGAATGTCGGCGCCCAGCTGCTGGACGAGGGGATCGCCTACCGGGCCAAGGACATCGATGTGGTCTGGACCTCGGGCTATGGCTTCCCCCGCCACCTGGGCGGGCCGATGTTCTACGGCGACACGCTCGGTCTGGCCCATGTGCTGGAGCGGGTGGAGCACTATCACAGGCTGCTCGGCCACTACTGGAAGCCGGCCGGCCTGCTGGTGAAGCTGGCCCGCGAGGGCGGCAGCTTCGAGGCCTACGACGCCCGCCGGAAGTAGGCGTCAGGCCGCCCGCGGCGCGGTCGTCATGGCGCCCCGTCGGATCGAGACGGTCATGCCCGGCCCGTTGCGGACATCCATCTTCGCCTCGAGCTGCTTGACCAGGGCCTCGACGATGACCGTGCCCAGGCCGCCCGCCTTCGTCCGCGCCGGACCGGCCGCCTTGCCGACGCCGTTGTCGGCGACGGTCAGGGTCCAGTCCTCCCCGTCGCTGGCGAAGGAGACCAGGATCTGGGCGTCGGCCTTGGCGTCGGGGAAGGCGTACTTGACGGCGTTGATCACCAGCTCGGTGACGATGAGGCCGATGCTGACGGCCTTGTCCGAGCCGATCAGGCCGTCGTCCGCGGTGACCTCGAGCTCGATCGGTTGCTCCTCGCCGATCATCGAGCCGGCCAGGCTGTTGCAGAGCTTGCTGAGGTAGGCCCCGACCTCGATCTTGTCGAGACCGCCGGAGGCGTGCAGGTGGGCCTGGACCTCGGCCACCGACATCACCCGCTGGTGGGCGTCCTTCAGGTGGTCGCGGGTCTCCTTGGAGGTCACCGCCCGGGCCTTGAGCATCAGGATGCTGGCGATGATCTGCAGGCTGTTGGCCACGCGGTGCTGCATCTCCTGCAGCAGCACCTGCTTCTGTCCCAGCAGGTCCTCGGTGCGCTCCAACAGTTCGGCCTTCTCACGCTCGATCAGCCGCCGGGCGGTGATGTCGGTGAAGGCCAGCAGGATCGTGGTGTCCGAACTGCGCCGGTAGATCACCTTGCGGGCGTTCAGCAGCATGGTGCGCAGACCCAGGCCGGGGAAGTCGTGCTCGACCTCGAACCCGTCCATGGCCGTGTGCTCGGGGATGATGGTCTCCAGCAGCAGCCGCAGGGCCGGGATGTTCCACTGGCCGTCTCCCAGGGAATAGAGGAGCCGCCCCATGGTGTGCTCGGGGTCGACCTGGAAGATCTCGTAGAAGGACCGGCTGGCCGCCAGCACGCGAAACTGGGCGTCGAGCACCAGCAGCGGCTCATGAATCGTGTCGACAATGGCCTGGGCCAGCGTCTGGGCGTCTTCGATTCCCTGGAGGGAAGGCTTCATAGGGCGGGGAATTTATCCGATCCTGATCGCCAGGATCTCCACGATCGGCCGCGCAGGCAGGCCAATTCGGAGACTGTAGGCCCTTTCTCTTTCAATGTCGTGATCTGGTTCTGTCTGTCGGGTGCGCTCCATAGTCACCAGTCCGCAAACAGCCGCCTGCGGCCCGCCGTCGCTGCACTGCAAACAATCGTTTGTGATGCGTCGCTTCCTCGGTATCCTTGATCCATGAGCGATATCGAACTTCTCGCCGGCGAACCGGGGCTGGCCAACACCGGCAAGCTGGACCTGGACGGCCTGCCAGACCTGCTGGGCTTCCATCTGCGTCTGGCCCATGTGGCGGTCTATCGGGACTTCACCACCGCCCTGGCCGCGCTGGACCTGACCCAGAAGCAGTGCGCCACCCTGCAGTTGATCGGCGCCAATCCCGCGGTCAGCCAGGTCGACCTGGCCGCCACCCTGGGCACAGACCGCGCCACCATGATGGCCATGATCGACCGCCTGGAGCAGCGGGGCTTCGTGATCCGCCGCCGCTCCACCGAGGATCGCCGACGGCAGGAGCTCTATCTCACCGACGCGGGCCAGACGATGCTGACCGACGCCAAGCGCGCCATCGAAGAGCATGAGCGAGGCTTCAAGGCCCGCTTCACGCCGGCCGAGCTGAAGACCCTGGTGGGCTTCCTGAGCCGCATTCACAACCAGGTCTGACGGCCGCCGCAGTCCCGGGACTGCCGCAAGCCCGCCGCCCCGCGCGGCGGGCTTTCGCATGTCTGCGTCAAGATGGTGTTGACGTGACACCATAGTGGTGTCTAACTGACGCCCATGGACATCAAGCCCTTTGTCGACGCCCTGCGTCAGGACCTGACCAACGCCGCCGAGGCCGGGGGCGAGGCGACCCGCGCCGCCGCCGAGCGCCTGGCCATGGCCCTGGAGCCGGCCGTGCGTCTCGCCCTGATGGAGGCGCTGAGCCAGGCCGCCGCCGACATCACCGCCGAGCTCGGCGGTCCGGTGGTGGACGTGCGCCTGCAGGGCCGAGAGCCGGTCTTCGTGGTCTCCGGCGCCGCCGTGGCCCACCCCGTCGTCGAGGCCGGCGACGAGGAGGGGGACGACGCCGTCACCCGCATCACCCTGCGCCTGCCCGAGACCCTGAAGGTCCGGGCCGAGGAACTGGCCGGCCAACGCGGCCAGTCGCTGAACACCTGGCTGGTCAACGCCGCCCGCGCCGCGGCCGGCGGATCGGCCCCCATCGGACCCGGAGCCCCGGGCCGCAACCGTTCGTCCAAGCGCATCCAGGGATGGGCGCGATGACCCGGGAGATTTCCATGCACAGCTTCCAGACCCCCGATCCCGTCAAGCTGCGGGTCGAGCTTTGGCAGGGACGGGTCACCGTCCTGGCCTCCGAGACCGGCGCCACGACGGTCGAGCTGACCGCCATGCTGGGCGACTCCCACGCCCAGGAGCTCATCGACCAGGCGACGGTGGAGCAGCGGGGCGACGAGATCGTCGTCCTGCTGCCCCGACCGCGGCGCCGGCTGTTCCAGATTCGCGGCGGGGTGCGGGCGGTGATCACCGTGCCTACCGGCAGCGACGCCCTGGTCCACACCGGCTCCGCCGACGTGGAGACCAAGGGCCGGCTTGGCCGGGTCTCCACCCACGGTGGCTCGGGCGACGTCGAGCTGGAACATGTGGCCCGCGCCCAGGTCCAGACCGGCTCAGGCGATATCGAGTTCGGGACCGTCGACGGCGACTGCGAGGCCAAGGGCGGCTCGGCCGACGTCAGCGCCAAGCGGATCGGCGGCGACGCCGAGATCATCACCGGTTCCGGCGACATCGTGGTCGGTGAGATCGAGGGCGCGCTCAAGGCCAAGACCGCGTCGGGCGACATCGAGGTGCGGCGGGCCGGCCATGCCGACCTCACCAGCATCTCCGGCGACATCGAGGCCGGCGAGATCACCGGCGACTTCAAGGCCGTGACCGGGTCGGGGGACGTCACGGTCCGCCAGGCGGGCGACACGGTGGACGCCTCGGCGGGGTCCGGGGACCTCTCCGTCACCCGCGTGGACCACGGCCGGGTGCGGGCCAAGACCGCCTCGGGCGACATCGTCGTGGGCGTGGCCCAGGGCTCCTCGGCCTATCTGGACGTCTCCACGGTCACCGGGGATGTGAAGTCGGCCCTCGACGCCAGCGACGCGCCCCGGGCCGGCGAGCCGCAGGTGGAGTTGTTCATCCAGGCGGTGACCGGCGACGTGGTGCTGCGCAGAGCCTGATCAGGCCGTCAGGGCCAGCAGGGCGAAGCTGGCCAGCCAGTGTTCGCCCATATAGTCGCCGGCCACGTGGGGCAGGCTGGCCGCGAGGTGGCGGTCGGCGGCCTCGTGGGCCACGGCGCGCAGGTGGTCGTCGGGGTCCAGGCCCTGGGCGATCGCGCGCCAGCACCAGGCGCGGCTGAGGTTCAGACCATCCAGATGAGCGATCTTGCCGTCGGTGCGGTCGCTCACCGTGGCTGGGGTGAACAGGCTGGCCGGCGCGCCCTGGGCCGCGTGGGGCAGGAAGGCGGCGAACCACGCCTGGAACTCCGTCGACGGCAGCAGGCGGCGCAGGGCCTCGGCCTCCATCATGGTCGGCGACAGGAAGTCGTCGCCGGACGGCTCCCAGGCCGCGGCGTCGCGGTCGGCGCCGTACCAGCCGCGCGCGGTGTCCCGCAGCAGGGTCTCGAAGGCCGCATCCCGGGTGGCCTTGGCGTAGTCGGCCGCCAGCGCCAGGGCGAAGGCCGTCGAATTGTGCACCCCGGTCCGCACCGGATATGTGGCCTTGGGCAGGAAGGCGCGGAAGCGGTCGGCGAAGGCCTCGGCCAGGGGCGCCAGGCGCCGCGCCCAGGTCTCGTCGCCGTGCCGCATCAGCTCGGCCTGCAGCATCAGCAGCCAGGCCCAGCCATAGGGCCGCTCGAAGCCCCGGCTGGAGGGGCGGTCCAGATAGGCCCGCTCGGCCTCCACCTTCTCCGGCGTGAAGGCGCCGGCGAACAGGTCGTCGATGGCCCTGGCCTCGGGGATCTCGGGATGCAGGCGGCGCAGGGTGGCCAGGGTCCAGTAGCCGTGGACGCAGGAATGCCAGTCGAAGCTGCCGAAGAAGATGGGGTGCAGGTCGCGGGGCCCGACGGCGTCCTGCGGTCCGTCCAGCACGTGATCCATCTTGTTGGGATATTCGCGCTCGACGTGGCCCAGCGCGATGGCGGCGAACCTGGAGGCGATCTCGGAGGTCAGGCTAGCGGAAGGCGAGGACATACATCAGCACCATGTTGGCGAGCAGCAGGGGGGCGGCCGTCGGGATCTGGGCGCGGATCACCGCGTGGCGATCCTTCAGCTCCAGCAGGGCCGCCGGGACGATGTTGAAGTTGGCGGCCAGCGGCGTCATCAGGGTGCCGCAGAACCCCGAGAGCATGCCGATGGCGCAGACCACCGCCGGGTCGCCGCCGAACTTCACGATTAGGAACGGCAGGCCGACGCCGGCCGTCATCACCGGAAAGGCGGCGAAAGCGTTGCCCATGATGATGGTGAAGAGCGCCATGCCCAGGCAGTAGACGGCGACCGCCGCCAGGTGGCCGTCCATGGGAATCGCGGTGGTCACCAGGTCGCCCACCACCTTGCCCACGCCGGCCAGGGCGAAGACCGCCCCCAGCGCCGCCAGCATCTGCGGCAGCAGGCCGGCCCAGCCGACGGTGTCCATCAGGCGGCGGCCCTCCTGCAGCGGGCTGAGGATCGGCTGGCGCAGCAGGACCAGGGCCGCGATCACCGCCAGCACCGCCCCCAGGGCGAGTGAAATCAGCGTGGCCTGCTTGGCCTGGAACAGCGGCGTCCCGCCGACCGAGACGTGCTGCAGGACGAGCGTCCCGATCAGCACCGTGGCCGGGATCACCAGGGCCGGGATGAAGAGCTTGTTCCCCCACCGCTCCGCCGAGAGCTTGCGGGCCTCGGGCGACCCGTCGGGCTCACCGCGCCCCAGGCCGCCGACGCCGGAGATCAGGGCCATGCACAGCACCAGCACCCCGTTGCCCAGGTCGCCGAGCCAATCGCCGGCCAGGAAGCTGACCGCGAACAGGCCCCAGAAGCCGGTGTTCATCCAGCGCTTGGGGTTGCTGGCGTCCCGCGCGCTCAACACCGCGAAGGCGGCGAAGACCAGGCCCGCCAGGACGTAGACGAAGCCGAGCTTGATCATGGCGCGACCCGCTTCAGCTTCCGCTCGAAGAGCACCAGCCGCGCCGAGTGGATCAGGAAGGCGACGATGGCCGTGGGGATGGCCCAGACCGACAGGTGCAGGGGCTCGATGACGATGCCGCTCTGGGCCAGGAAGCCCACCATCAGCAGGATCGAGCCGATGGCCAGGAAGATGTCCTCGCCGAAGAACAGGCCGATATTGTCGGTGGCCGCGGCCATGGCCCGCACCCTCTGGCGGGTCTCCTCGGGCAGGTCGCCGCCCTCGCCCTCCGCGGCCGCCTCGGCCATGGGGGCGACTATGGGCCGGATGGTCTGGGCCTGGCCGGCGATGGAGGTCAGGCCGAGCGCGGCGGTCAGCTGGCGGAACAGCAGGTAGCCGATCAGCAGCCTTCCCAGCGTCACCGACTTGAACCCCGCGATCAGGGTCCGGGCCCGCTCCTGCAGGCCCGCCCGCTCCAGCACCCCGATCACCGGCAGGACCAGCAGGGCGGCGCTGACATAGCGGTTCTCGTTGAAGGCCTTGCCGAAGGCGGCCAGCACCTCCAGAGGCGCCAGCCCCGCGGCCATGCCGGTGAGCACGGCCGAGACCATCACCACCAGCAGCGGATTGAAGCCGGCGGCGAAGCCCGCCACCACCACCGCCACCCCCAACAGGATCAGCATCCGCGCCGCCTCCGGTCCGACTCATCGCAAAGGACAAGTCGTAACCGAAAGGCCGAGCGGCGCTAGCGGCTGGAGACCTCCACCACCACGGCCATCGAACTGTCGCCGGCCGCGCAGCCCTGGAAGAGGCCGAGGCCGCCGCCCTTGATGGCCAGCTCCTCGATCAGCTCAACGATGGCCCGCAGGCCGGTGGGACCCTGGGGGTGGCCCCAGATTAGCGAGCAGCCGTAGTTGTTCATCCCCATGACATCGATCCCCATGGCCTTGGCGAAGGCCAGGTCGTTCACGGCGAAGGGGTTGTGCGACTTGATGGCGGCGATGTCGCCGATCTTCACGCCGGCATGGTCCAGGGCCCGCTGGCTGGCCTGGATCGGCGCCTCGGGCATGAACTTGAGGTCGGCCCGGGACTGGCCGAAGCCGCGCAGGGTGACCTTGATGGACGGGTCCTTGGAAAGCTCCTGGGCCCGGCCGGAGGTGGTGAGGATCAGGCCGACATTGCCGTCGGCCGGGTGGGTCTGGCTGCCGAAGGTGACGGTGCCGCCCTCCTGGGTGGGTTTCAGCCTGGCCAGCCCCTCGGCGGTGGTGGCGAACACCCCCTCGTCGCCCGTCATCACCCCGTCCTCGCCCTTGAAGTTATGTTTCGGGACCGAGAAGGGCAGGGTCATGTAGCGGCGCTGGAAGGCGTGGTCGTCGGCGAGCGCGTCCTGGTACTGGGCGTAGCGGCGCAGGGTGATCTCGTCCTGCTCCTCCTTGGTGATCTGGAACTTGCGCGCCACGTTCTCGGCGGTGTCCAGCATGGAGTGCCCGGCGATGGCGTCGTGCATCATGTTGTAGGTGACCTGGTCCTCGGACTGGCCATAGCCGCCGGGGCCCTTGGGCGCGGGATAGTAGATGTGCGGCCCGTTGGAGCAGCGGTCGGCCGCGATCAGCAGGGCCTGGTCGGCCAGCCCCAGCTGGACCTCCGAGGCGCCGGCGAACACCACCCGGGCGCCGGTGGCGCAGACCTGGCTGATCATGTGGCCCGGCGTATGGGTGGCGCCCAGCTCGTAGAGCGGCCAGGGGGCGCCATAGAAGGACTGGTACTGGGTGTTGGTCATGCCGAACACGCCGGTGTCGAAGCTCTTGGGGTCGATGTCCCGCTCGGCCAGCCAGCCCTTGGCCACATGGGCGGCGAACTTCATGGCGTGCAGGTGCTGCAGGCTTCCCTGCCACTTGGCGAAGGGGGTCGACCAGTAGGCGCCATAGGGGATTTCGACGCGATCAAAGCTCACGATGGGGACTCCGTTTGGGTCTCGGCGAAGGCCCGCCGAAGGATGTCTTTCTGGATCTTGCCGGACGCCGTGCGGGGCAGGGCGTCGAGGAACCGGACGTGGGCCGGGCGCTTGTAGCGGGCCAGCCGGCCGTCGCACCACGCCAGGACCGCGGCGATGTCACAGGCGTTTCCGGGGCGCAGCACCACATAGGCGCAGCCGGCCTCGCCCCAGCGGGGATCGGGCACGCCCACCACCGCGGCCTCGGCCACCAGGGGCATGTCGGCCAGCGCCGCCTCGACCTCGGCGGGATAAACGTTCTCGCCGCCGCTGATGTACATGTCCTTCCAGCGGTCGACGATGAAGTAGTAGCCGTCCTCGTCCTGACGGGCCGCGTCGGCGGTCCTGAACCATCCGCCGGGGGCGAAGCTCTTGGCCGTCGCCTCGGGCTGGTTCCAGTAGCCGGGCATGACCGAGGGGCCGCGCAGCCAGACTTCCCCCGCCTCGCCGGGCTTCACGTCGACGCCGTCGCGGCCCACCAGCCGCACCTCGATGGCCGGCGCCGCGACGCCGGCGGACCCCACCTTGGCCCGGGCGATCTCGGGGTCCAGGGGAACCCCCAGCACGGTGCCGTTCTCGCTCATGCCGTAGCCGTTGGAGGGCCGCACCCCGGCGTCCAGCAGGGCGAGCGTCAGCGGCGCGGGCATGGGGGCGCCGCCGGTGAACAGCCGCAGGCCCTCCAGATTGGCGCCGGCGAATCCGGGATCGTCCAGCAGGGCCTGGGCCATCTGCGGCACGCAGAAATAGTGGCTGACGCCGAGCCCGGGGTCCGAAAGCCGGCGCAGGGTCTCGGCCGGGATGAAGCGGTCGGCCAGATGCACCGTGCCGCCGGTGAAGAAGCTGCCGTGCAGGATGGCCAGCAGCCCCACCACGTGGAACAGGGGCACGTCGCAGAGCATGGCGTGGTCGGCGCAGAGCTCGCCCACCTGGCTGTAGTTCATGGCCGAATGGAAGGCGGTCTTCGGGGTGACGATCACCCCCTTGGGCCGGCCGGTGGTGCCCGAGGTGTAGAGCAGCATGGAGGGCGCGGCCGGGTCGATGCGGCCGGGCTCGCCGACCGGGGTCACGCCGGTCAGGGCCGCGGCGAAGGCGTCCTCGCCGGGCGCGAGGCGCAGGACGCGCGCCACCGGGACCTGGGCCAGGGCCGCCTGGGCCTCGGCCTCGAACTCGGCCTCATAGATCAGCAGCTCGGGCGCGGCGTCCTCCAGCAGGACCGCCAGCTCCGGACCCGCCAGCCGCCAGTTCAGGGGCTGGAACACCGCGCCGGCCCGCGGGCAGGCGTAGAAGAGGGTGATGTGGTGGATCGAGTTGCGGGCCAGGATCGCCACCCGTGCGCCGGGGCCGCTGAGGGTCCCCCGCAGGTAGGACTCGCAGGTCCGCAGCTCGGCCTCGAGGGCGCGATAGGTGAGGGCGCGGCCGCTGGCCAGGGCCTGGGCCGCCAGTTTGCCGGGCCGCACCTTGGCCTGGCGGAAGATGAAATCCCGAGACAGCCAGGCGTCTTGCGCGTCCATGTCCTCCCCCTTCCTCACCTCTTTCCACCTCTTTTTTGCGCCGCCTCTGGACGGGAGGCCACCGAACCGGCAAATTGTTTGCAACACATACTACTTGAGAAGGCCCGGCGCAAAGGGGTCTTCGGGGAAACGCCATGACTGACCGACCCTCCGACTTCGATCCGTTGGCTCCGGAGACGTTCGACAGCCCCTATCCGATCTATGCCGACCTGCGCGCCAGGTGCCCCGTCGCCCACACCGAGGCCTGGGGCGGCTTCTGGGCGCTCACCAAGTATGACGACGTCCGCAACGCGGCCTCCAGCTTCGACACCTTCATCACCTCTGTGCAGAACGTGGTGCCCAAGGTGGCCTTCACCGGGCGGCGTCCGCCCCTGCACCTGGACCCCCCCGAGCACACCCCCTACCGCAAGGCGCTGGACCCCCTGCTGACCAAGGCCAAGGCCGAGGCGCTCGAGCCCACCATCCGCCGCATCACCATCGACCTGCTGGATCCGCTGATCGCCCGGGGCTCGGCCGATATCTGCGCCGACTTCTCCAGCCACCTGCCGATCCGGGTGTTCGCCGAGTGGATGAACCTGTCGGAGGAGGGGATCGCCTCCCTGAGCGAGGTGGGCCGCGCCTATAATGTAGCCGTGCAGGCGGCCATCGACGACGTGGTCAAGGTCACCTCCCTGCAGCTCTACGACATGGCCCGCGACCTGATCGCCGAGCGCAAGGCCAACCCCCAGGACCCGAAGGTCGACCCCACCAGCGCCCTGCTGGCGGCCCGCGCCAACGGCGAGCCCCTCCCCGACGAGTTGATCATCGGCACGGTAAGACAAGTCCTGGTTGTGGGAATCATCGCCCCGACCGTGATGATCGGCTCCATCTGTGTCCACCTTTCGCGGAACCAGGACCTGCAGTCGCAACTGCGCGCCGACCCCTCCCTGATCCCGGCGGCGGTGGAGGAGTATCTGCGGCTCTACACCCCCTATCGGGGCTTCGCGCGGACCGCCAACAAGGAGGTCCAGATCCGCGGCCAGACCATCTGCCCCGGCGAACCCATCGCCCTGGTCTACGCCTCGGCCAACCGCGACGAGGAGGTCTTCGAGAACCCCGACCAGTTCATCCTCGACCGCCCCAACATCAACCGCCACCTGGCCTTCGGCATGGGCCCCCACGCCTGCGCCGGCTCGGCCCTGGCGCGGGTGGAACTGCGGGTGGCGCTGGAGGAACTGCTGGCGCGGACCAGGCGATTCGACCTGGCCGGCGAGATCAAGCCCACCCGCTTCCCTGAAATCGGCGCGTTGAACGCGCCCTTGAGGTTCGAGGTCTAATGCGCACCCAGGTCGCCATCATCGGAGGCGGTCCCGCCGGCCTGCTGCTGCAGCAATTGCTGCACGTCGCCGGGATCGAGAGCGTCGTGCTGGAGCAACGCAGCCGCGACTATGTCGAGGCCCGCATCCGGGCCGGGGTGCTGGAGATGGGCGCCGTGCGCCTGCTCGAGCAGGTGGGCGTGGATGCGCGGATGAAGCGCGAGGGCCTGATCCATGACGGCTTCGCCCTCGCCGTCGACGGCGAGGTCCACCGCATCGATCTGAAGGGCCTGACCGGCGGCTCGACGGTGATGGTCTATGGCCAGACCGAGGTGACCAAGGACCTCAACGACGCCGCCGCCGCGCGTGGAACCCCGGTGGTCTTCGAGGCCGAGGGCGTGGCCCTGCACGATCTCGATACCGACGCCCCCTTCGTCACCTACGTCAGGGACGGGAAGGACCAGCGGCTGGACTGCGATTTCGTGGCCGGCTGCGACGGCTATCACGGGGTCAGCCGGCCCTCGATTCCCGCCGAGGTGCTCAGGAGCTTCGAGCGAGTCTATCCCTTCGGCTGGCTGGGCATCCTGGGCGACGTGCCGCCCTGCGACCACGAGCTGATCTATTCGAACCACGAGCGGGGCTTCGCCCTGGCCTCCATGCGCTCGGCCGTCCGCAGCCGTTACTACATCCAGACCGCGGTGGACGCCGACTTGGCGGACTGGCCGGACGACAAGATCTGGGACGAGCTGGCCCTGCGCCTGGGTCCCAAGGCCGCGGCTTCGATGACCCGCGGGCCGTCCATCGAGAAGTCCATCGCCCCCCTGCGCAGCTTCGTGGCCGAGCCCATGCGCTGGGGCCGGCTGTTCCTGGCCGGCGACGCGGCCCACATCGTGCCCCCCACCGGCGCCAAGGGCCTGAACCTGGCGGCCTCGGACGTCCACTACCTTTCGGAGGCCCTGATCGCCTTCTACGCCAAGGGTTCCAGCGACGGGATCGAGGCCTATTCCGCCAAGGCGCTGGCGCGCGTGTGGAAGGCCGAGCGGTTCTCCTGGTGGTTCACCGGCCTGACCCACCGCTTCCCGGACACGGACGCCTTCGGCCGACGGATGCAGCGCGCGGAAATAGACTATATAGTCAGTTCGCACGCCGCTCAGGTGACCGTGGCTGAAAATTACGTGGGCTTGCCGTACTGATTGACGGGAATGTCCATAATGTACGAACTAGATAAAACATTACGAATTAGGTAGGACCCAGAGATGGCGCTCGTCGTTCGAAACATCCCGCGCGCGGACTCCGCCGCCATCGACGCGCTCGCCGATTACGGCGTCGCCACGGTCCACGAGGCCCAGGGCCGGATCGGCCTGCTGGCCTCCTACATACGGCCCATCTACCGGCCCGCCAAGATCGCCGGCTCCGCGGTGACCTGCGAGGTCGCCCCCGGCGACAACTGGATGATCCACGTGGCGGTGGAGCAGTGCAGACCCGGCGACATCCTGGTGGTCTCCCCCACCAGCCCCTGCGAGGACGGCTATTTCGGCGACCTGCTGGCCACCTCGCTCCAGGCCCACGGGGTGCGCGGCCTGATCATCGACGCCGGGGTCCGCGACATCGCGGTCCTGACCGAGATGGGCTTCCCGGTCTGGTCCAAGGCGGTGTTCGCGCAGGGGACGGTCAAGGAGACGATCGGCAATGTGAACACGCCGGTGGTTTGCGCCGGCGCCCTGATCCATCCGGGCGACGTGATCGTGGCCGACGATGACGGGGTCTGCGTGGTGCGCCGCGAGCTGGCGGCCTCGGTGGCCGAGAAGGCCCGCGTCCGCGAGGCCAACGAGATCGACAAGCGCGCGAGACTGGCGGCGGGCGAACTCGGGTTGGATATCTACAAAATGCGCGAACGCCTGGCGGAAAAGGGCCTTGTCTGGGTCGACGAGGCTTGAGGCGCATGCAGACCGCCATCCCATGCACGGTCATGCGGGGGGGCACCTCCAAGGGGCTCTATTTCCGCATCGAGGACCTGCCCGCCGACACCGCCACCCGCGACGCCGTGCTTCTGGCGGCCATGGGGTCGCCCGACCCCCGGGAGATCGACGGCATGGGCGGCGCCCATCCGCTGACCAGCAAGGTGGCGGTGGTGGGTCCGGCGACCCGGCCCGACGCCGACGTGGATTATCTCTTCCTCCAGGTGGTGGTGGACGAGCCCCGGGTCGATCCGGGCCAGAACTGCGGCAACCTGCTGGCCGGGGTCGGCCCCTTCGCCATCGAGACCGGCCTGTTTCCAGCCAGGGACGGGGTGACCGAGGTCCGCATCCACATGGTCAATACCGGCGCCATCGCCGTGGCCGCGATCCAGACCCCCGGCGGGGTGGTGCGTTATGACGGCGAGGCCCGCATCGACGGGGTGCCGGGGACGGCCGCGCCGATCCCCACCGACTTCCTCGACGTGGCGGGCTCCAGCTGTGGGGCCCTGCTGCCCACCGGCCATGCCCGCGACGTGATCGACGGGATCGAGCTGACCGCCATCGACAACGGCATGCCCGTCGTCGTCATGCGCGCCGCCGATTTCGGCAAGACCGGCTATGAGAGCCCAGAAGAGCTGGAGGCCGACCTCGATCTCAAGGCGCGGGTCGAGGCGATCCGGCTTCAGGTCGGGCCGATGATGAACCTGGGCGACGTGGCCAAGAAGACCGTGCCCAAGATGTGCCTGGTGGCGCCGCCCCAGCACGGTGGAATCATCTGCACCCGGAACTTCATCCCGCACCGGGTCCACGAGGCCATCGGCGTGTTCGGCGCGGTCAGCGTCGCGACCGCCTGCGTGGTCCCCGGATCGGTGGCCGCCGAGGTGGCCGGAATCGCCGATGTCGAGGCGGTCAAGGAGCTGGAGGTGGAGCACCCCACCGGCTTCTTCACGGTGGCCATGGACGTGGCCGTGGTGGACGGCGTGGTCAGCGTCAAGCGCTCGGCCCTGCTGCGCACCGCCCGCAGGCTGATGTCCGGCGAGGTCTATGTGCCGGCCAGCGTCTGGGGCGGCAAATGACCCGGATCTGCCTCATCGGGTTCGGCGAGGTCGGCCAGATCCTGGCGCAGGACCTGGCGGCGGGCGGCGCGGCCGAGCTGTCGGCCTATGACCTGCTGTTCGCCGATCCGGAAAGCCTGCCCAGCCGCGCCCTGCCGCGCCACGCCGTCCGCGACTGCGGGACGGCGGCGCAGGCCGTCGCCGGCGCCGAGTTGGTGATCAGCGCGGTGACCGCCGCCCAGGACGTCGAGGCGGCCCGCTCGGTGGCCGGAGCCCTCGCCGAGGGCTGCTTCTTCCTCGATCTCAACTCCGCCTCGCCGGGCATGAAACAGGCCTCGGCGGCGATCATCGACGGGGCCGGCGGCCGCTATGTCGAGGCCGCGGTCATGGCCCCGTTCCCGCCCAGGCGCCTGGGTTCCCCCATGCTGCTGGGCGGTCCGTACGCCCAGGCCTTCGCCGACCTCGCCCGGCCCCTGGGCTTTTCCGGGCTGGAGGTGTTTTCCGACCAGGTCGGCCAGGCCTCGGCCACCAAGATGTGCCGCAGCGTGATGATCAAGGGGATCGAGGCCCTGCTGACCGAGTCCATGCTGGCCGCCCGCCATTATGGGGTCGAGGCCACGGTGTTGGCCTCCCTCTCGGACCTGCTGCCGCTGCCCGACTGGGAGGCGACGGCCCGCTACATGATCAGCCGCTCCCTCGAGCACGGCGTGCGCCGGGCCGAGGAGATGCGCGAGGCCGCCCGCACGGTGGAGGAGGCCCACGTCTCCCCGCTGATGAGCCGCGCCATCGCAGAACGGCAGGACTGGGCCGCCGACTTCAAGGCCGCCCACACCGAAACCGACCTGGGCGCCATGCTCGACCACATCATCAGGAAGACGGCATGATCATCGACTGCCATGGCCACTACACGACGGCGCCGGCCTCCCTCCAGGAATTCCGCGAGCGGCAGATCGCCTGCAACTGCGACGCCCACCAGCTGGCCCGCCTGACCCTGCCCAACATCTCCGACGACGAGATCCGCGAGAGCCTGGAGGGCGCCCAGCTCAAGCTGCAGCGCGAACGCGGCACCGATCTCACGATCTTCTCGCCCCGCGCCTCGGCCATGGCCCACCACATCGGGGACGAGGCGGTCAGCCTCCAGTGGTCACGCCTGTGCAACGACCTGATCGGCCGGGTGGTGGAGCTCTATCCGGAGAACTTCGTGGGCGTCTGCCAGCTGCCCCAGTCGCCCGGCGTGCCGGCCGCCCATTCGGTGGCCGAGCTGGAGCGCTGCGTCACCGAGCTGGGCTTCATCGGCTGCAACCTGAACCCCGACCCCTCCGGCGGCCACTGGACGGCGCCGCCGCTCACCGATCGCCACTGGTATCCGCTCTATGAGAAGATGGTGGAGCTGGACGTTCCGGCCATGGTCCACGTCTCGGCCTCCTGCAATCCGGCCTTCCACGCCACCGGGGCCCACTACATCAACGCCGACACGACGGCCTTCATGCAGTTCATTCAGGGTGACCTGTTCAAGGACTTCCCGACCCTGCGGATGATCATCCCGCACGGCGGCGGGGCCGTGCCCTATCACTGGGGCCGCTACCGGGGCCTGGCTCAGGACATGAAGCGGCCGCCGCTCTCCGAGCTGGTGATGAACAACGTCTTCTTCGACACCTGCGTCTATCACCAGCCGGGGATCGACCTGCTGCTGAAGGTGATCCCGGCCAAGAACATCCTGTTCGGCTCGGAGATGGTGGGCGCGGTGCGCGGCGTCGATCCCGAGAGCGGCCAGTATTACGACGACACCAAGCGCTACATCGAGGCCAGCGCCATCCCCGACGCCGACAAGACGGCGATCTTCGAGGGCAACGCCAAGACCGTGTTCCCGCGTCTCGCCAAGCGGCTGGCCGCGGCGTGAAGTGGATCGGCCAGCTCTGGGTCCAGGTGCTGGCCGCCACCGTGGCCGGCGCCCTGCTGGGTCACCTCCACCCGGAGCTGGGGGCGGCCATGAAGCCCCTGGGCGACGCCTTCATCGCCCTGGTGAAGATGATCATCCCGCCGGTGATCTTCTGCACGGTGGTGCACGGCGTGGCCGGGATGGGCGACTTCGCCAAGGTGGGCCGGGTGGCCGGCAAGGCCCTGGCCTACTTCCTGGCCGTGACCCTGCTGGCCCTGGTCTTCGCCATGACCGCGGCCAATGTCTTCCAGCCGGGCGCGGGGATGAACATCGATCCGGCGGCGCTGGATACCGGCCTGGTGGCCGACTACGCCAGGCAGGCCGAGGCCCAGACCGTGCCGCCGTTCCTGGCCGGGATCATCCCCACCACCTTCGTCTCGGCCTTCACCCAGCCCAACGTGCTGCAGGTGCTGTTCGTGGCCCTGCTGTTCGCCTTCGCCCTGGCGCTGACCGGAGAGCGGGGCCGGCCGGTGCTGGACCTGATCGAGCGGGTCTCCGAGGTCTTCTTCAACATCGTCGGCTTCATCATGCGCGCCGCCCCTGTCGGGGCCTTCGGCGCCATGGCGTTTGCGGTGGGCAAGTTCGGGTCGGCGGCGCTGATGTCCCTGGGCGCGCTGATCCTGGAGTTCTGGGGGGTCTGCCTGGTCTTCGTCCTCCTGGTCATGGGGACCATCGCCTGGGCGGCGGGGGTCAACATCCTGCGGCTGCTGGTCCTGCTGAAGGAGGAGATCGCCATCGTGGCGGGCTCCGGCTCCACCGAGGCGGTGCTGCCCCGGGTGATGCAGAAGCTCAAGGGCCTCGGCTGCGACGAGGGCGTCGTCGGGCTGGTGGTGCCGACCGGCTATTCCTTCAACCTGGATGGCACCTGCCTCTATCTGGCGACGGCGGTGATCTTCCTGGCCCAGGCCACCAACACCCCCATGACGCTCGCCCAGCAGGCCGGGATGATCGGGGTGATGATGCTGACCTCCAAGGGCGCCGCCGCCGTGCCCGGCGCGGCCTTCGTGGCGCTGGCCGCCACCCTGGGCACGGTGGGCCATATCCCGGTGGCCGCCATCGCCCTGATCCTGGGGGTCCACAAGCTGCTGGCCGAGGCCCTGACCTTCGTGAACCTGGTGGGCAACACCCTCGCCAGCATCGTGGTCTGCCAGTGGGAGGGGGCCATCGACCGCTCGGTCATGGACCCACAGATCGGCTTTTCACCGCGCCTCGAAATTAGTAAGTAAGACGTACAATGGACCCTGACTGGCTGCCCTTCCACCCGAACCCGACCAAGCCCGCCTACCGGCCGCCGCCCGGCGCGGTGGACGCCCACTGCCATGTGTTCGGACCGGAGGCGCGGTTCCCCTTCGCGCCGGAGCGCAAGTACACCCCCTGCGACGCGGGCAAGGACCAACTGTTCGCCCTGCGCGACTTCCTGGGGTTCAGCCGCAACGTCGTCGTCCAGGCCACCTGCCACGGCAAGGACAACCGCGCCCTGGTGGACGCGCTCAAGGCCTCGAAGGGCCTGGCCCGCGGCGTCGCCACGGTGGGGGAGGAGATCACGCAGGCCGACCTCCAGGCCCTGCACGACGCCGGGGTCCGCGGCGTGCGGTTCAACTTCCTGCGCCGGCTGGCCGACTTCACCCCGCACGACGTCCTGCAGAGGATCGCGGCCAAGGTCGCCCCCTTCGGCTGGCACGTGGTGGTCTATTTCGAGGCCCCGGACCTCGCCGAGCTGCAACCCCTGTTCACCAGCCTGCCCACCAGGGTGGTGGTGGACCATATGGGCCGCCCCGACGTGGCGCTGGGCGTCGATCACCCGCAGTTCCAGCGCTTCATCCGGTGGATGGAGGACGACCCCGACGTCTGGTCCAAGGTCTCCTGCCCCGAGCGTTTGAGCCTGGCGGGCCCGCCCTATGACGATGTGGTCCCGTTCCAGCGGGCCATCGTCGACCGCTTTCCCGACCGGGTGCTGTGGGGCACCGACTGGCCCCATCCGAACCTCAAGGGCCACATGGCCGACGACGGCGTGCTCACCGACCAGATCCCCAAGTTCGCGACGACCGAAGAGGCCCGCCGCAAGCTGCTCGTCGACAATCCGATGGCCCTCTACTGGGGAGACGACCGTGGCTGAGAACCCCTTCAAGGACATCCCCGGCACCACCCTGTTCGACGCCGAGCAGTCGCGGAAGGGCTACCACCTCAACATGTTCTGCATGTCGCTGATGAAGGCGGCCAACCGCGAGGCCTTCAAAGCCGATGCAAGCGCTTACCTCGACCGCTATCCGATGACCCCGGAGCAGAAGGCGGCGGTCATCGCCCGCGACTGGAACGGCATGCTCGCGCTGGGCGGCAACATCTATTTCACCTCCAAGATCGCCGCCACCGACGGCCTCTCCTTCCAGCAGATCGCCGCGGTGATGTCCGGCGTCAGCCAGGCCGACTACGCGGCCATGATGCTGGCCGGGGGACGCTCCATCGAGGGCAATCGCAGCAAGGGAGACGCCTGATGGCCCGCATCACCGCCGGCGTCGCCACCAGCCACGTGCCCGCCATCGGCGCGGCCCTGGATAACGGCCGCTCGGGCGACGACTACTGGAAGCCGGTGTTCGCCGGCTACGAGGCCTCCAAGGCCTGGATCGCCGACGCCAAACCCGACGTGGTGATCCTGGTCTACAACGACCACGCCAGCGCCTTTTCCCTGGAGCTGATACCCACCTTCGCCATCGGCTGCGCTGAGAGCTTCGCGCCGGCCGATGAGGGCTGGGGGCCGCGCCCGGTGCCCACGGTCCAGGGCCATCCGGAGCTGGCCTGGCACCTGGCCCAGTCCCTGATCCTCGATGAGTTCGACATGACCATCGTCAATCGGATGGACGTCGACCATGGTCTGACCGTGCCGCTGTCGCTGATGTTCGGCCAGCCCGAGGCCTGGCCCTGCAAGGTCATCCCGCTGGCGGTCAATGTGGTCCAGTACCCCCCGCCGACGGGCAATCGCTGCTTCAACCTCGGCAAGGCCATCGCGCGCGCCGTGGCCAGCTTCCCCGATGACCTCAATGTCCAGGTCTGGGGCACCGGCGGCATGAGCCACCAGCTGCAGGGGCCGCGCGCCGGCCTGATCAACGAGGCCTTCGACACCGCCTTCCTCGACCGCCTGGTCAGCGACCCCGAGGGCCAGGCGAAGGTCCCCCACATCGACTATGTCCGCGAGGCCGGGTCGGAGGGGATCGAGCTGGTCATGTGGCTGATCATGCGTGGGGCCTTGCCCCCCAAGGTGCGCGAACGCCGCCGCTTCTATCACGTGCCCGCGTCGAACACGGCGGTGGGTCACCTCATCCTCGAACCCATTCCGGAGTAGCCCACAATGAAGATCGTCATGGCCGGCCAGGGCGCCTTCGGCATCAAGCACCTGGAGGCGATCGAGAAGATCGACGGCGTCGAGGTGGTCAGCCTGGCGGGCGGCAGCCCCGACAGCACCAAGGCTGTCGCCGAGCGCTTCAAGATCCCCCACTGGACCACCGACCTCGGCGAGGCGCTCGCCCAGCCCGGGGTCGAGGCCGCGATCCTGGCCACCCCCACCGGCCTGCACGCGGCCCAGTCGATCCAGTGCCTTGAGGCCGGCAAGCATGTGCAGGTCGAGATCCCCATGGCCGACAACCTGGCCGACGCGAGGGCCCTGGACGCCGCCCAGAAGAAGGCCGGCAAGATCGCCATGGCCGGCCACACCCGGCGCTTCAATCCGTCCCACCAGTGGATCCAAAAGAAGATCGTGGCCGGCGAGCTGAAGGTCCAGCAGATGGACGTCCAGACCTACTTCTTCCGCCGCACCAACATGAACGCCCTGGGCCAGCCCCGCAGCTGGACCGACCACCTGCTGTGGCACCACGCCTGCCATACGGTGGACCTGTTCCAGTACCAGACCGGCGAGACCGCCAGCCTCGCCCGCGGCGTCCAGGGGCCGCTGCATCCGGACCTTGGCATCGCCATGGACATGTCGATCCAGATGAAGGTCCCGGGCGGGGCGATCTGCACGCTCAGCCTGTCCTTCAACAACGACGGGCCGCTGGGCACCTTCTTCCGCTACATCTGCGACAACGGCACCTATATCGCCCGCTATGACGACCTGGTGGACGGCAAGGAGAACCCCATCGACGTCAGCCAGGTGGACGTCTCGATGAACGGCATCGAACTGCAGGACCGCGAATTCTTCGCCGCCATCCGCGAGGGCCGCGAACCCAACGCCAGCGTGGCCCAGTGCCTGCCGGCGATGGAGACCCTGGACCGGATCGAGAAGAGCCTGGCGTAGGGGCGACCTCGAGGGCGAGGGTCAGGTGCGGCGTGCGGGGGACGGCGTGATCGTCTTTCCCCGGAACGTGCACATCAGGTCGGGCCTGTAGGGACTGAAACAGCGGATCGGGCGGTAGCCGGCCCGGCTGTAGAGGGCGATGGCGGCGGGCTGGCGGCGGCCGACCTCCAGGCGCAGGCGCCAGAGGCCAAGCTGCGCGGCGCGGCGTTCGGCGGCGGCCAGCAGACGGGCGGCCAGGCCCAGGCGCCGTGCGCCGGGGCGGACATAGAAGCGCTTCAGCTCGCCCACCCGGCCCCGCGCGATCAGGGCCCCGCAGCCCATCAGCCGCCCCCCGACCCGCACGATGAGGAAGCTGACCTCCGGTCCCGCCAGGGAGGCCACCGGCAGCAGGGTCGTGTCTCGCTCCGGATAGAGGGCGGCGAAATGGGCGTCGCGCTCGGCCAGCAGGGCGGCGATCTCCGGGGTGTCGGGATCGGCGAGGGCGACCTTCACCCGGCCCAAGGATTCACCCCGCCTTGGCGGCGCGCACCGCGTCCACGAAGGCCGGGGCGTCGTCGGGATGCAGGCCGATGGTCAGGATGTCGGGCTTGCTTCGGAACAGGGTACGCACCGTCCGGGGGCGGACGAGCTCGATCAGGGTGTTGGGATGGGCCAGGGCCGACGCCTTGAGGAAGCCCGGGCGCTTGGGGTCTCCGCAATCCTGGACCAGGCGGACCTCCGCCATCTCTTCGAAGCCCACCCACTGGTCCACCAGCAGGCCAGCGCGGACCCGCACGCCCCTTGGCGTCACCAGCAGGGGTAGCTTGGCGAAGGCGTTGATCAGGCCCAGCAGATAGACCACGCCGATGGCGCTGAGGGCCGAGACGATCCCCCCGATCCGCGGGCTCATCAGGCGCAGGGCCACCAGGGTGACGCCGATCTCCAGGGCCGAGACCGCCAGCAGCATCCAGAGCAGGACCTGCATGTTGCGGTGATAGGAGAAGGCCTGAGCGCCCTGCGGCCTGTCCGGTCGCGCCCACCAGGCGGCCGCGAACCACAGAATCCGCAGTTCGGTGGTCGCCGTGCGCAGGACCGCGTCGATGAGGCGTCGTTTCCCGCCGTCCTCGCCAAGCCCCACCATCGGCCCGTCCCCTGCCCATCCGACCTGCGCGCACAATCGCAGCGTGCGCCTGATCGGTAAAGCCGAGCCATAGAGCCGCCCGCCGTGGCGCCGGTCGCGGGTGTGGGCCGGAGGCTTGAACGGCTTGGCGAGCGCCTCAGCCCGCCGGGATCACGTCGCAGCCGTAGAAGTACCAGTCGATCTTGGTCTCATAGGGCCAGAACACCACCTGGACCCGGGTCGTGTCGTCGGGCGAGCCGGGGGGCGCGGCGATCAGGACGTGGCCCTGGGCGATGGGCGCCATGCCCTGGATATAGGCCTGGCCGCCGGGGCCGGAGATTCCCGCGCCGTTGACATAGTACTTGGCCTGGGTGGCGCCGCCCTCCCGCGGGTCGACGGCGCAGTCGATGAGGTAGGTCTTCTGGCCGAGCGGCTTGAAGGAGACCTGCGCCCAGCCGATGGGCTTGATGAGGGCGCTGCCATGGCCGGGCTCCGCCGACACCGACGCCTCGCCAAGGGAGAGATAGGCCGAGGCCGTCGCCGGGGCGTCGGGGGTCAGCTGCACCTTCTGGCCCACGGTGGGCGGCAGGGCGCCGGGCGCGAGCTGGCCGAAAGCCTGGATGATCCGGGCCGGCGCCAAGGGCGGCGGCTTGGGCGGGGCGGGCAGGACGCGCAGCGCCGGCGGCAGGGCGCCGGGGGTGACGAGCGGCGCCGGGACCCGCGCCAGGCGCGGCTGACTGGCGGCGGGGGCGGCCGCGGCCAGCAAGGCGGCGGCGAGGGTGGCGAAGGCGGACAGGCGAGGGGTCATGGCCGTTCACTCCAGGGTGCGCGCCCCGGCCCAGCCGTGCGCGCCCGCCGCCACGCTCCGCCCGGAGAGGCGCCGCGGCCTTGATCCGGATCAATCCCGCCTCAGGCGCGGCGCGCCGGGGACCGCCGACTCGACCCGCCGTATTCACCTTGCTTGTCGCCGGAGCCGTAAGCCTGGCCGGCTATGAATGCCTCGCTTCCGATTTCTTTGAGGCGCTGCGCCGGTCGCGTCGTCCTGGATCGGAAGGTTGCGCAAAGCGCGATGTGACCCTGGAGGATTTCAATGCCCTACGACCCCGCCGACACAGACTTCGTGGCCGCCACCGCGTCCGGCGCCCATCTCTCGAGCCCGGATGAAACCGAGCCCCATGGCGACGACACGCTCGGCTCCGGCGCCGAGACCGAGACCGAGACCGGGGCGCACACCATCCACGGCGCCGACGGCGGCGACTCCCTCGACGGCACGGCCGGCGACGACCACATCCAGGGCGGCGAGGGCGAGAACCACCTGCGCGGCGGGGACGGCAACGACGACGTCCGGGGCGGCTCCGGGTTCGACGACATCAACGGCAATGTCGGGGCCGACACCCTGCACGGCGGCGACGGCGATGACTGGGTCGTCGGCGGCAAGGACGACGACGCGGTCTCCGGCGACGGCGGGGACGATATCGTCAACGGCAACCTCGGCAACGACACCACCGACGGCGGCCTGGGCGATGACCAGATCCGCGGCGGCCAGGGGGACGACAGCGTCGCCGGTGGGGACGGCAACGACTGGCTGTCCGGCGACCGCGGGAACGACACCCTCAGCGGCGGGGCGGGCGCCGACACCTTCCACTTCTTCGCCGGCGCGGGGATCGACCGGGTGACGGACTTCTCCGCCGCCCAGGGCGATCATGTGCTGCTGGATCACGGCACGTCGTTCACGGTCCACCAGGCCGGCGCCGATGTGGTGATCGAGACCTCGGGCGGCGACCAGATGATCCTGGCCAATGTTCAGCTGTCGAGCCTGCCGGAGGGTTGGATTTCCAGCTGATGACGCCTGGAGCGTCCGCCTGAACGGACAGGCTCTAGCGCATCAGACCCGCCGCGCGCAGGGCGTCCTCGATGACGGCCAGCAGCGGGTTGGCCTGCGCCGGCCCGGCGGCCTTGGCCTTGCGCGGTCGGGTCGGGGGCTTGTCCAGCAGATCCCAGGACCGGGCGATGGCGATCGTCGAGGCCAGGCCGACGTCCAGCATATAGGCGCCGCTGACACCGCCGCCGGGGGCGCCGTCGGGCTTGAGCGGCACGCCGTGGCCCATGCCGTCCACCAGCACGTGCTCCAGCACGGGCCGGCCCCGCGCGTCGCGCCAGGTGCGGTGGGTGTGGCCGACTTGCGTGTCGGTGTGGCTGGGGTCCTCGTCCAGGCGGTGGAGGCCGCGCCACTGGTGGAGCAGGGCCTCGCCGTTGGCGGGGCTGACCGTGTGGTCGGCGCCCCCGTGCCAGACCGACAGGGCCGGCCAGGGCCCCTTGTGGGCGCTGGCCTTGCGGACCAGGCCGGGCAGGGCGTCCGGCTCCGGGCCGCCCTGGCCGCGCATGCGGTCGAAGGCCTCCAGGGGCGAGCCCGCCACCCCGTAGGGCAGGCCGGCGATCACCGCCCCGCCGGCGAAGACCTCGGGATAGCTCGCCAGCAGGACGCTGGCCATGGCGCCGCCGGCCGACAGGCCGGTGACGAAGACGCGCCGGCGGTCCAGGCCGTGGGTGACGATCATCTTCTCGATCATCTGGCGGATGGAGGCGGCCTCGCCCCGGCCGCGGCGGGTGTCGCCGGGCTCGAACCAGTTGAAGCAGAGGTTGAAGTTGTTGGCCCGCGCCTGTTCCGGGAACAGCAGGGCGAACCCGGCCTCCTCGGCCAGGGCAGACCATCCCGAGCCGAGGTCGTACTCCGCCGCGCTCTGGGTGCAGCCGTGCAGCACCACCACCAGGGGCGCGTGGCGCGCCAGGGCGCCGGGGACATAGGCCAGGGCGCGCAGGGCGCCCGGATTGCCGCCGAAGCCCTTGAACTCGGTGAGCCGGTCAGATCCGGGGCGGCCGCCCATGGCGCTCGCGGCGTCGCGGAAGGCGGTCATCCGCATCAGGGTGTCGGAAAGGGGTCGCATGCCGGGGTCCTTTCAGCGGAGCCAAAGGGGCGCCGACCCTCTATAACGCAGGTGCAGCATCCTTCGTTGCTGCAATGCAGCAAAAGCGTCTTCGCGCGTCATCGCCGCGGCCCGGCCCTGGCCGCGGCGGAGTAAACCCCGCCTTAAGGCCTGCTTCACCCTGCGACCCTAGAATCAGCCGGGTGTTTAGCCAGGCCGCGCCATGAAGGTCGCACCGCTCACCTCGATCCCCTCCGCCGCCCTCGTGCCGGCGCTCACCCCCGTGCGCCCGGTCGCCCGGGTGGCGGGGGGCGAGCTGCTGCGGGAGATGCAGCGGGCGGTGGAGGCCGACGCGGTCGATCCGGCCCTGCCCGTCGAGGGTCCGGGCCAGGCCGCCCAGGTCAAGACCGCCCCGCGCCAGGCGCCGGCCCTTCCCCTGCCCCAGACCCCGGGTCAGGCTCTGGCCACCGCCATGCGCTCGGCCCTGACCCGCCAGAGTGGGCTGGCCCCCCTGCTGGCCGATCTCGGCCAGGCCCTGCAGGCCCAGGCCCTATCGCCGCCGGCCCGCGCCGCGGCGATGCAGATGCTGACCCAGCTGATCCCCCTCGACCCCAAGGTGGGCGCGGCCGACATCAAGCGGGCCCTGAAGGGCTCGGGCCTGTTCCTGGAGGCCAATCTCGCCGCCCATCCGGAGGCCTCGCCCCTGGGCGGTGACTTGAAAGCCGCCCTGCTGGTGCTGCGCCAGGCCCTGGGGCCGACCCCCAATCGCCGCGCGCCCGGCGCCACGCCACGCCCACCTTATGGCGGCGCCCCCACCTCGGCCCAGCCGGCCGCCCTGCCCAGCCTGCCCCTCGGGGCCGGCGCCGGCGCCATCGGCGAGACCCTGGCCGCCGAGACTCAAGGGGCGCTGGCCCACCTCGACCTGCTGCAGCTGGCCTCCCTGCCTGATCCCGAGCGGCCGGGCGAGCCCACCCGCTGGATGTTCGAGACCCCGTTGCAGACCCCCCAGGGTCCCAGCGTCGCCCAGTTCGAGATCAGCCGCGACGGCGGCGGCGGCCGGGGCCGCGAGGACGACCGCGAGCCCCTGTGGCGGGCCCGGTTCTCTGTGGACTTCGAACCGGTCGGGCCGGTGGACGCCCAGCTGGCCTTCGAGGGCGACCTGGCCCGGGTCAGCCTGTGGGTCGCCCGCGGCTCCATCGCCGACCGGCTGCGCGCCGCCCAGCCGGCCCTGGCCCAGGCGCTCGCCGGCGCCAACTTGCAGCTTGAGATGGCGGTCCATTCCGGCCCTCCGCCGCAGCCCGCCACCCCCTCCGGGCGCCTGCTGGATCAGTCGGCATGACCCCGGACCGCAAACGCCTGGCCGTGGCCCTGCAGTACGACGCGCCCAATGCGCCGCGCGTGGTGGCCTCCGGCCGCGGCTTCGTCGGTGAGCGGATCATCGCCGCGGCCCAGAGCCATGGGGTGCCCCTGGAGCACAACCCGCTGCTGGCCGAGGCCCTGTCCAAGGTCGAGCTGGACAGCGAGATTCCCGAGCGGCTGTTCCTGGCCGTCGCCGAGATCCTCGCCTTCCTGATGCGCGAGGGCGTGGAGCCCCAGAGCGAGGTCTAGCGGCAGGGCTGGGCCGTGGCCGTGCACTTGTAGACATAGGTGAAGGCGGGCTTGGAGGACTGGCAGTTGGTGGTCTTGTTGGCCGCCTTGCTCCAGGCCGCATAGGCGCCGCCGAAGGCGCTGGCCTTGGCGCTCCAGTCGCTCTGGGCGCCCATCTGGGCCTGCTGCTGCTGGCTGGACTGGGCGATCCCGGTGATCAGGGTCGGCGCCCCAGAGGCCTGGGTCTTGCAGTTGGCGTTCGGCGGCGGCTGGGCCAGGGCCGAGGTGGCCGACAGGGCCGCCGCGGCGGCCAGCCCGATGATGGTCTTCATGGATATCCCCCTGGGTTTCAGGACGGCCATGCCGTCCTGTCGATGTCCGGCGCGGCGACCTATCTGTTGCCCCAGCGGTCGAAGATGGTGAGCTTGACCCGCAGCTGCGCCCCGGCCCGACCGCCGCCCTGGACGCCCCGCGGGATCGCCACGCTGAGCTTCTGGCCGGACTTGTCCACGGCGTAGGCGCGGCCCTTTCCCGGTTCGATGGGCTCGGAGACGACCATGGCCCCGTCGGGCGCGCCGAAGCGGATCTGCACTGGCCCCTGCAGGCGCGAGGCGTCCATCCAGACGCTGTAGCGGGCCGGCGCCAGCATGCCGAACATCGCCTCGCCTCGGGCGTCGGTGACGCCAGACGCCTTCAGGCTGCCGGGTTCGCCCTCCAGGCCGATGGGGGTGCCCTGGATCGGCCCGCCCTCGGCGGCGAGCGCCAGGGGCGCGGCGAAGACGGCGGCCAAGGCCAGGCCGGCCAGGACGATTCGACGAGATCCCATGTTCCCTCCAGGGAACGCCGGGCGCCGGCGTCGAGGCGGCGCCGCGGATTTGGACCCGCTCGAGCGCAAGACCTTCACCATGGGACCAATCGCCGAACGGCGATACCTGAATTCGCGCGCCGGCAACGTCCGGCCCTCCCGCGCGTTGGGCCGCGCGGAGGGCTCCATGCGACTGTCGATCACCGCCGACCTGACCTACCGCTTCGAACAGCCGTGCGAGGTGCTGCTGCTGCTGGAGGCCGCCCGCGCCCCGGACCAGGCCATCCATTCCGAGCGCCTGACCATCACCCCGGCCGCGGAGATCGCCCGTCTGGACGACTCCGTCACCGGCGAGCGCCGCGCGGTGTTCACCGCCCATGGCGAGGTGGCCACCGCCTATGTCGCCCAGGTCGAGCTGCTGGCCCGCGACGCCAACCTCAAGGGAGCCGCCGCCACCGCCATCCGCGACCTGCCGGGCGAGGCCCTGCGCTACCTGCGCGCCAGCCGCTACTGCCCGTCGGACCGTTTCGAGGCCTTTGTCGACAAGGAGTTCGGCGATCTGCGGGGCGGCGACAAGGTGGCCGCGATCGTCGCCTGGATCGGCGGCCACCTGGCCTATGAGGCGGGTGTCAGCGACTCCGCCACCACGGCGCTGGACACCTTCGTCGACCGGGCCGGGGTCTGCCGCGACTTCACCCACCTGGCCATCAGCCTCTGCCGCGCCGCCGACATCCCCGCCCGCGCCGTCTCGGCCTATGCCTGGAAGCTGGAGCCGCCGGACCTGCACGCCGTGGCCGAGGTCTATCTGGGAGGGCGCTGGCGGCTGATCGACGCCACCGGTCTCGCGCCCATCGACGGCCTGGTGCGGGTCGCCACCGGCCTGGACGCCGCCGACATCGCCTTCATGACCATCTTCGGCAAGGCCGAGCTGGTGTCCCAGAGCTTCGCCATCACCCAGACCAAGGCTGAGCGCCGTGGATGAGCCCCTCGACGCCGTGGTGGTGGGCGCCGGCCCCGCCGGCCTGACCGCCGCCATCTACCTGGCGCGCTTCCGGCGCCGCGTCGTCGTCCTGCACGACGACTCGAGCCGCGCGGCCTGGATTCCCCGCAGCCACAACCATCCCGGCTTTCCCGGCGGGATCGCCGGCCTCGACCTGCTGGCCCGCATCCGGGCCCAGGCCGAGGAATTCGGCGCGGTCATCGAGGCCGCCGCCGTCACCGCCCTGGCCGTGGAGGATCACGGCTTCACCGTGGAGACGGAGGGCTCCGCCTATCGCGCCCGCGCCGTGATCCTGGCCACCGGGGTGGTGGACAAGGTCCCCGCCCTGCCGGGCGTGGAGGACGCCGTGCGCCGCGCCCTGCTGCGCATCTGCCCGATCTGCGACGGCTTCGAGGTCTCCGGTCAGGCCGTGGCGGTGATCGGCGAGGGCGCCCTGGGGGCGCGTGAGGCCCTGTTCCTGCAGACCTACAGCGACCGGGTCAGCCTGATCCATGTGGGTTCGGCCGAGGCCCTGCCCGGAGCCGAGCGCGCCCGCCTGGCCGCCCACGGCGTCCGCCTGATCGAGGGCCAGGTGGCTTCCGTCACCCTGGACAACGAACGGCTCACGGCGCTGGCCTTCACGGAGATCGGGCCGGTGGAGTTCGACGCCCTCTATTCGGCCCTGGGGGTGCGGCCCCGCTGCGGCCTGGCGGTTCAGGCCGGCGCCCGGTTGGGGGACGACGGCCGCCTCGTCGTCGACGAGCACCAGCAGACCACCGTGGCCGGCCTCTACGCCGCCGGCGACCTGGTGCGCGGTCTCAACCAGATCAGCACCGCCCAAGGGGAGGCCGCCATCGCCGCCACCGCGGTCCACAACCAGCTCCGCGAGGCCGAATAGCGCGCGGGAAGGGCGTGGCCCGCACCGCGGACGGCGCTCAGGTCCCGGGCGGGGCGCGGTAGGGCAGGTAGCCGCGCTCGACCATCCGGCGCATGGCCTCATAGGCCTCGGCCAACTCCTCATAGGCCGCCCGCAGGGCCGAGAGGCGGGCCACCTGGTCGGGCCGGGGATTGACGGTCTCGCTGAGCGCCAGGGCTTCCTTCACCCACTGGGCGCGGGCCATGGCCGCGGCCACCGCCATGCGCTGGAACTTGCCGCTGTCGGCGTATCCGAGGACCGCGCCGATCACCTCCTTGTTGGAGGCGAAGGCCGTATAGTCGATCTGCTCAAGCTGTCCGCGCATGCGGCGCTGGGCCTGAGGGTCGTCGGTCTCCTGCGGTTCGAAATGATCGACCGCGTGCCGATGGTAGCTGGACGTACGGGTCGCCATGACGGGCTCCCTTCCTTGTTCCGCGCCAGCCTAGCGTCGGGGACCTTCAAAGGCGTTAAGAGCCCGCGGCAGGGTCAATGGACCGTCAACCTTGATACATCTTATTCGTGCTTGGAAAGCTTTGCTTCAACCCAACCGAGCAAAGCTGCCCTTAGCGTCGCGGGCATGGGCCTGGCGGAGCTCCCAGAAAGGGGAAAGGTGCACATGTCCAAATTCCTGCGCAATTTCATCGCCGACGACTCTGGCGCCACCGCCATCGAGTATGGCCTGATCGCGGCCCTGATCGCCGTCGTGCTGATCGCATCGATCTCCGTTCTGGGGGAAAAGGTCGGCGGCACCTTCGACAAGGTCGGCACCGCGATGCCGCAATAGGCCGACCCCTCTTTCCAGGTTGGAGCGCGACCATCGCCTGAGCCGGCCTCGGCCTCAGGCGGACCGCGCTCCAGGCCGGAGCGGCATCCCCCCCCGCTTGCTCCGGCCACCTGAGGCCTGGCCGCCACACCTGACCGCAACGTGCACGGACTCCAATAGTTCGTCTCACGTACCATTGACGCGACAGATCATCTCTCCCACTCTCCGCCCCAATCGGGGCCGCGGACGAACCGTGGCCATTCCTGGGGAGGGAGCTGCGATGTGGGTTTCGAGGCATGAGTCGACGCGCGCCAAGGCGCTGATGGCCGGCGCCGCGCTGGGGGTGATGGTCGTCGGCTTCGCCGGCCAGGCCCTCGCCCAGACCGAGGTCGCCGAGGTGGTGGTCACCGCCGAGCGGCGGGAATCCAGGCTGCAGGACACCCCGGTCTCGGTGAGCGCCTTCTCCCAGGAGACCATGGCCGCCCGCGGGGCGACCAACCTGCAGGACCTGGGCAATTTCACCCCGAACCTCGAACTGCACCAGACCAACCGTCCGGCCGGCGGCGGCTCGGCCTATGCGGGCTATATCCGCGGGGTCGGCACCGGCGACTTCCAGTTCCCCACCGACCCCGGGGTCGGGGTCTATGTGGACGACGTCTATCTGGCCCGCGCCGTGGGCGGCCTGATGAACCTGGACGACATCGCCCGCGCCGAGGTGCTCAAGGGGCCGCAGGGCACGCTGTTTGGCCGCAACACCATCGGCGGCGCCATCAACATCGTCACCGAGAAGCCCAACCTGACGGAGCTGTCGGGGGTGCTGAAGGCCCGGGTGGGCTCCTATGGGCGGACCGACTTCGCCCTGGGCGTCAACGGCCCGATCGTCGAGGGCAGGCTGGCCGGCAAGCTCTCGGCCTCGTTCCTCAACGCCGACGGCTGGTCCACCGGCCTGGATCACCGGAACGGCAACAACGAGCACCGCATCGTCCTGCGCACGGCCCTGCGCTACGCCCCCAGCGACACCGTCGACGTCCAGGTCAACGCCGACTATTCGGAACAAAACAATGTGGGGCCGCAGGGCTATCTGGTGAAGTTCCTCACCAGCCCCGCCCCCTTCCCGCCGCCCAAGGCGGCGCGGTTCAACACCTATGCGGCGGCCGCCGAGAACCTTCGCCTGGGCCTGCCGGCGGGCTCACTCTACGACAACCGCTGGGCGACGACCGATCCCTATACGAACAACGCCCTGCAGGGCGGCTATGACGACTACCAGATCGGCGGCGCCTCGGTGGTGGCCACCTGGGACGTCAATGACATCCTGACCCTCAAGTCGGTGACCGCCTTCCGCGGGGTCTCGGCCAAGATCGGGGTGGACGGGGACCAGACCCCCTATTCCCTGCAGACCTCGCAGACCGAGCTTTACGATCACCAGTACAGCCAGGAGCTGCAGTTCTACGGCAGCGCCCTGGACGGCCGCCTCAAGTACCTGGTTGGGCTCTACGCCTTCCAGGAGAATGGCTCGTCCAAGCTCTACACCGAGAGCTTCCACGGCATCTGGGAGAACATCCCGCTGGCCCTGCGCACCAACGCCGACGCCGCCGACACCTTCACCTATTTCTACATGAAGGCGAAGAGCTACGCGGTCTTCACCCAGGAGAGCTTCGCCCTCACGCCGCAGATCGAGCTGACCCTTGGCGGACGCTATAACTGGGACGAGAAGGACTACGCCTTCGCGGTGAACTTCACCCAGCGGGGCGTGGCCCAGGTGCCCTTCAGCCGCGACAGCCAGAGCTGGGAAAGCTTCACCCCCAAGGCGGGGATCAACTGGCGTCCGGCCAGCAACATCCTGGTCTATGCGAGCTATCAGGAGGGCTTCAAGTCGGGCGGCTGGGGCGCCTCCAACAGCGCCCTGGCGCCCACCCCGCGTTATGAGCCCGAGACCATCGCCACCTGGGAGATCGGCGCCAAGACCGACTGGTTCGACCGCCGCCTGACCGCCAACGTCGCGGTCTTCCAGAGCGACTACAAGGACATCCAGTTCACCGTCCAGAAGGTCGATCCGGCCACCGGCGCCAACCTGCGCACCACCCAGAATTCCGGCGACGCCGACATCCAGGGCTTCGAGGCCGAGTTCGTCGCCGTGCCGACCGACGGTCTGACCCTGAACCTGGGGGTGGGCTATGTGGACGCCCAGTTCAGCCGGCTGTCGCCCCAGGCGCTGGCCATCCTCGATCCCTTCAACCGTCCGCGCGCCGTGAAGATCGGCGATCCCCTGCCGCAGGTGCCCGACTGGTCGGTGAACGCCGGCGCGCAGTACGTCTTCCACCTCGGGGCGGGCGACCTGACTCTGCGGGGCGACGCCTCCTACAAGGGCGATCAGTTCCTCACCCTGGGCGATCCCACCTCGTTTCAGGCGGCCTACACCCTCTACAACGCCGCCATCGTCTTCGCGCCGAACGCCGTCCCCGGCCTGGAGCTGTCCGTGAACGGAACAAACCTCAGCGACGAGGTCTACTACGCCTATCACGCCACCCTGCCGCCCACCGGCGAGGAGGTCGCCCTGCCGGTCCAGCCGCGGCTGGTCTACGCCACGGCCAAGTACAGGTTCTAGGAGAGCGGAGCGGGCGTCATGGAGGACATCGCCGCGGGCATCCGCCGCAAGCTGATCCCGCGCCTCCTGGCGCCCGTCGTCCTACTACACTTCTTCAACGCCCTGGACCGGTCGAACCTGTCCTTCGCCGCCCTGAGGATGAACCCCGACCTGGGGCTGGACCCCAAGGCCTACGGCTTCGGGGCCGGGCTGTTCTTCGTGGGCTACCTGGCCTTCCAGGCGCCCCATGTCTGGCTGCTGACGAAGATCGGCGCGCGCTGGTGGATCTTCGCCACGGTGCTGGTCTGGGGCGCCGTCGCCACCGGCATGAGCCTGGTGCAGGACGCGGCGAGCTTCAACCTGATGCGCCTGGCGCTGGGGGTCGCGGAGTCGGGCTGGGCGGCGGGGATCATCCTCTATCTCGGCCGCTGGATGCCCAGGCGCTATCGGGCCGGCGCCTTCTCGGCCCCCATGCTGGCCATCCCGCTCTCGGTGATCGTTGGCGGGCCGCTGTCGGGCTGGCTGCTCTCGATGGACAATCCCCTGGGGCTGGCCGACTGGCGCTGGATGTTCGTCGCCGAGGGCCTGCCCACCATGCTGCTCGCCTTCGTGGCCCTGGCCTGGTTCAAGGACGACCCCGCCCAGGCGTCCTGGCTCACCCAGGCCGAGAAAGACTATCTCGTCGCCGACGCCGCGGCGGCGGCACGCGAACCCCAGAGCCTGGACACCTGGCGCTCGCTGTTCGTCAGTCCCCGGGTCTGGGCCAGCGTCGGCCTGTGGTTCACCCTGCTCACCGGCGCCTATGGCCTGATCTTCTGGCTGCCCCAGGTGATCAAGGCCGCCGGCGGCGGCGACCCGCTGCGGGTGGGGATCCTCTCGGCCCTGCCCTGGGTCGGGGTGGGGATCGGCATGGCGCTGAACGCCTGGCATTCCGACCAGACCGGCGAGCGCTATTGGCACGTGTCCATCCCCGCCATGCTAGCGGCGGGGGGCTTCGCGGCGGCGGCCTATGTCGGGGCTGGAGGCTTGGCCCTGACGCTGCTGGTGATCGGCGGCCTGGGGCTGGGCGCGGCCCAGGGCGCCTTCTGGGGCGTGCCCTCGACCTTCCTGACCCCGGCCACGGCGGCGGTGGGCGTCACCCTGATCAACATCGCCGGCTCCACCGGGGGCTTGGCCGGACCCAACATGATCGGAACCATCCGCCAGGCCACGGGGTCCTTCGCCCTGCCGGTCTACGCCATGGCCGGCCTGCTGGCCGCCGGCGCCCTGCTCACCTGGGCGATCGCGGCGATGAACCGTCGGGCCGGAAACTGACCATGGATCACCTGAACATCACCACTGGCGCGCGGCGGCGCCTTGAGGCTTCCTGCCAACCGGGAATCTGCGAACGGGGGAATCGGTCATGACCGCAGCGGTCGCCAAGCGTCTCAGCCCAGGCTTCATCGTCGCCATCTGTTTTTGCATCGCGGCCCTGGAGGGCTACGACATCCAGGCCTTCGGGGTTTCGGCCCCGCACATGGCGCCGGAGCTCCACCTCAATCCCGGCCAGATGGGCTGGGCCGGCAGTGCGGCCATGATCGGCCTGGTGATGGGGGCGTTCACCGGCGGCTGGTTCGCCGACCGCGTGGGGCGCAAGCCGGTGCTGGCGATCTCGGTGGCGGCCTTCGGGGTGTTCTCCGTGGCCACAGCCTTCGCCCACAACTTCGAGGCCCTGACGATCTCCCGTTTGCTGACCGGGATCGGCTTCGGGGGCGCCATGCCCAACCTGATCGCCATCGCCACCGAGATCAGCACGCCGGCCAAGCGGGCGGCCACCACCACCAGCATGTTCTGCGGCCTGCCGGCCGGCGGCTCCCTGGTGGCCCTGCTGGCCAGCAACGGCGGCGAGGCCCTGGACTGGCGGACCATCTTCCTGATCGGCGGGGCCCTGCCCCTGCTGCTGACCCCGGTGGTGATCTTCCTGCTGCCGGAGACCCGGCCCGACCACGATCCCGCCGCCGACCGCGGTCTGGCCCGGGGTCTGTTCTCCGAGCGCCGGGCGCTCACCACCCTTCTGATCTGGCTGGTCTTCGGCCTGGACCTGCTGGTGACCTACCTGCTGCTCAACTGGCTGCCGACCCTGGTGGTGGCCAAGGGCTTCACGGCCGCCGACGGCGCGGTGGTCTCACTCTATTTCAACGTCTTCAGCGTGGTGGGCGCGCTGATCCTGGGTTGGCTGGCCGACCGGGTTGGTTTCCGCTGGCCCCTGCTGGGGGTGTTCCTGGTGCTGGCCGGCGCCATGTACGGCCTGGCCCAGTCGGCGGGCCTGCCGGCCATCAACGCCTTCGCCGCCCTGGCCGGCTTCACCGTGGTGGGGGGGCTCTACGTCCTCTACGCCCTGGCGCCCATCTACTATCCGGTCCAGGTGCGGGCCGCCGGCGCGGGCGCCGCCATCGCGGTGGGGCGGCTGGGCTCCATCGCCGGCCCCCTGATCGCCGGCGAGCTGCGCGGCTTGGGCTACAGCGCCGACCAGGTGTTCCTGTCCATGGTGCCGGTGGTCCTGGTGGGGGCCGTCGCGGTCTTCGCCCTGATGAGCGTCGGTAAGCCGGTCAAGGACTAGCCCCGGATCGCCGCCATCGCCGCGCGCTTGACCTCGTCGGGCAGGGTGGTGAACCAGGCCTGGGGGGAGAGCCGTTCGGCCACCTTTCGCCGTCCGGCCTCGGCCAGCCGCCGCCCCAGGTCCGGCTCGGCGCGCAGGCGCCTCAGGGCCGCGGCCGCGGCGTCCAGGTCGGGATCGGCCCAGGTCTGGCCCTTGTAGATGCCCTGACTGTCCTCCACCGGAATTTGGCGAGCTGGGATCAGCAGAGCGCTGGCGGCGTCCATGAAGTCCAGGTTGCCCGACCAGCCGGTGGCGATCACCGGGGTGCCCAGCGCCATGGCCTCGGCCGGGGTCAGGCCGAAGCCCTCGGCGCGGTGCAGGGAGACCAGGACATCGGCGGAGGCGATCAGGCTCTTGACCTGGGCGTAGGGCCAGACCGCGTCCTCCACCGTCGCGTTGACCGGCGCCAGGCGTCGCAGGCGCGCCAGGTGCTCAGGGAAGAGGTGGCCGTTCTGGGTTTTCATCACCAGGCGGGCGGTGGGGTCCTCGCCGAAGGCGCGGGCGAAGGCGGCGATCACCCCCTCGGGGTTCTTGCGGGCGGCGGCGGAGTTGAAGTCGAACAGGCTGACCGCCAGGAAGCCCGGCGCCCGGGGGGCGGGGACCACGCCGCTGTAGTCCTCCAGGAACAGGGGATGGGGCACGACCCGCACGGGGGCCGCGGCGCCGGCCAGGGCCTGGGCGGTATAGGCGCTGGGCGCCCAGATGCCGTCCACCAGGGCGCCGTCCTTCAGCCACAACTCGGGCGCCTTGGGCAGCTCCCAGGCCCAGTAGCCGTAGCGGGGTCCGCGGACCCGCTTGGGGCCCAGGAAGGCCAGGGCCGCCAGTAGTTCGGGCGGGTTGAGGTGGAAGATCCAGGGCCCCGCCGCCGGCGCCGGACCGGCCTTGCCCAGCCAGTCGAGCTGGGCGGCCGAGACGTCCACCTGCTCCACCGGCACGCCGAGGGCCTCGAAGGCGCGGACGGCCAGGCGGGCGGAGGCGGCGATGCCGTGGGAGCCCTCGAAGAACCCCACCACCCGGATTGGTCCGTCGGCGGACTCCGCTCCGTGCGGGGCGCGGGCCGAGGCCCGGACATAGGCCGCCAGCGCTCGGCTCAGCACCGGCTGGGCGGCGCGGCGCAGGGACTCCGGGACCAGGCCGCGCCAGGCCCGGCGGGCGGCGGCGACCGGGCTCATGCGCGGGCCGCGCGCCAGGCGACCCCGTGGGCCAGCAGGGCGATGGCGTCGGCGGGGATCAGACCCCGGTCGGTCTGGAAGACCACCTCGCCCACCTGGGCGGGGGGCAGGGCGGGGCCGCCGGCGGCGCTGCGGAACCGGGTCGTGGCGGCCTCGAAGACCGGGGCGCCGGCCCCCTGCGCCCAGCGCTCCATCACCACCAGGGTCGGGCAGGCGCCGACCGCCGGCGGCCGTCGCGGGACCTGGGGGGCATGGCGGACGGTGAGGCGGGCGAGGCGGAAGACGGGATGGTTGCGGACGCTCGCAGGCAGGGCCGCGATATCGATCCCCAGCTCGGCCAGGCCGCCGCCGATCAGCCAGCGCAGGAAGGCGAACCTCTGGCCGAAGCTCGCCAGCGGGAACAGCCGCTGCAGGTCGCCGCGATCCTCCCAGATGTCGAGGAACAGGCAGGGGAAGGGCAGGCCGCGGGCCAGGTGCGCCGCCGGCGCCTCCAGGCTGGGATCGGTCAGGCCGTGGGGCCAGCCGGCGCGGTCGGCCAGGCCGTAGGCGGCCACCTGCAGCCGCGCGTCGGGCGCCTCGCCGACCACGTAGCGGGCCGCGCGCGCCACCAGGCCGGGGTCGCGGACGTCGGTGGGCAGCAGGCGCGCGTCGAACCGGCCGGCCAGGGCCTCGGGGCCCAGCAGCCAGGCCCGCAGGCCCTTGTCGTCCATGGCGAAGCGGTCGCGCAGGTCCCGCCGCGCCGCCAGCATGGCCGCCAGGACCGAGGCCGGCGAGGTGTCCCTCAGCCAGCGGACCAGCTCCTCCGACGACCCGAGCCAGGGCCCGGGCGGCGGGGCTGCCGGTTGTCGGGCGCTCTCGCCGGAGGGGGCGTCGAGCCAGGCCTCCGCCGCCGCGGTCAGGCCGCCGCCGAAGGGGTCGCCGGCCCGCGCCGCCGCCAGCATCCGCCGCCGCTGCTCCGGCGTCACCAGCCGCCCCGAGGGGAAGGCGCGGTGGCCATAGGCGATGGTCCGGGTCTCGGCGTGACCGTTGCGCAGCATCGCCGCGGCGTAATCCTTCAGCAGCTCGGCGAGGGGCGAGCCCGGCGCCACCTTGATGCGGTCCTGGTGCTTGGAGAGCAGATCCGGCCGGGCCGGATCGAAGCCGGAGAAATGGAAGAAGCCCAACGGCTGGCCGTCCACCCGCCAGCCGTCGGCGGTCTTCTCCAGCCTCCGGCCCTCCAGGTTCCAGTAGGCCAGGTTGAGGGCCGGCGTGCGCAGGATGGCGAGATCGCTCACCAGGCCCGGCGCCAGGTCCATCCACTTCTGGTCGGTGAACAGGCCGGCGGCGAAGTCCACGCGGCAGTCGAATTCCAGCTTCTCCGCCCACCAGTCCAGCAGGGCCTCGATCTGCGGCTCGTTGCGCACCGCCATGAAGCCGAGATTGTAGGCGCCCGAGGTCAGGATGACGTGGTCGTTGGGATTGGCCTCGCCCCTCAACGGCCGGGTCATGTGCGGGGTGAGCGCCAGGGGCGCGCGGGCCAGGGCCTCGCGGACCTCGGTGAGCGGCCGGTAGACGCAGATGTCGGGGTCCAGATAGACCGCCGAGGTCACGCCGGGCTCGGCGAGCAGGGCGCGGAAGGCGTGCGGCTTGACCGCGGTGTTCAGCTCCAGGGCGTCGTAATAGGCGCACATGGCCGCGAATCCGGGAGTGAAGGTCCCCGCCTCGATCACCCGGATGGCGGGGTCGGAAAAGGCGATCGGCCCGTCGGTGGCGATCACCACGCGGGCCACGCCGGGCTCGGCCGCGGCCAGGCTCTGCATCAGGGTCGCCGCCTGGGCCGCGTAGTTGCGCGATACGATGGTGAAGACGACGTCCACGGGGTCTCGCGCCTGCCTCTGGGATCGTTGGTCTAGCAGTCCCGGGCCGCGCCGTCAGGCGTCGGCGAGCAGGTCGTCCAGGTTCTTGACGCTGGTGACCGCCGAGGCGACGCCGCCCTTCATCACCATCACCTTGTTGCAGTAGAGCCGGATCAGGTCGATGTCGTGGGAGGCCAGCACCAGGATGCCCGCCCGCTCCATCAGCGACAGCAGCCGCTTGTGGGCGATCTTCTGGAACTGGGCGTCGCCGACGGCGATCCACTCGTCCATCAGCAGCACGTCGGCGTCGACGGCGGTGGCCACGGCGAAGGCCAGGCGCGCCTGCATGCCGGCGGAATAGGTCTTCAGCGGCATGGCCAGGAAGGGCCCCAGGCCGGTGAAGTCGCCGATCTCCTCCAGCTTGTCCTCGATCTCGCGGGCGGTCAGGCCGGCGATGCGGCCGCGCAGGCGGATGTTGTCATAGCCGGTGGCCGAGGCGTCGATGCCCAGGTTGAGGTCCAGCAGGGAGGCGATCTGGCCGTGGATCTCGATCTGGCCCTCGTCGGGCTCATAGGCCCCCGACAGCGCCCGCAGCAGGGTGGTCTTGCCCGAGCCATTGTGGCCGATCAGGCCGAGGCGGTCGCCGGCCTTCAGCTTGATATTGACCTTGGAGAGCGCCGTGACCTCGGTGGCCCCGGTCAGGGACGAGCCCAGGCGGCCCCCCACCGTCACGGTGGCCAGGCTCTTCTTCAGCGACTTGGCGTCCACCCCATAGACGGGGAAGCGCATGGTCAGGTCGCTGACCGTGATGGAGACCTGCGGGCCCTTCATAGGTAGTGCACGATCCGGCGGCGGGTGAGGGTGAAGGCGGTGAAGGCGCCGGCCCAGCCCAGGACCGCCAGCAAGGCCAGGATCGGATAGGTGCCCGATCCCGACTGGCCGCCCATCAGCGGGGTGCGGATGCCGTCGATCATGTGGAAGAAGGGGTTCAGCACCAGCAGGGCGTGGGCCCGGCCGCCGCTCATGCGGCCCGGCTGCCAGAAGATCGGGGTCATGAACATCGCGAACTGCATGATCGAGCCGACGATCTGCGGCACGTCGCGGAAGCGGGCCGAGGCGATGCCGACCGCCATGCTGACCCAGGAGACGTTGAGCATCAGCAGCACCAGGCCCAGCAGGGCCATGGGCAGGTTGGCCACCTTCCAGTAGCCGAACCAGACCAGCACCACGACCACGATCACCAGGTGGTGGGCGAGGGTGATCAGGTTGCGCAGCACCGTGCGCCACACGAAGGTGAACATCGGCAGGGAGGTCTGGCTGAGCATGCCCGAGGCGTGGACGAAGGTGTCGCAGCCCTCGGTGATGACGCCCACGATGACGCCCCAGAAGACGATGCCGAGCGCCACGAAGGGCATGTATTCCTGGATCGGAACCTTGAAGATCTCGGCGTAGAGGAAGCCCATCCCCAGGACCATCAGGCCCATGGAGAGCGTGATCCAGAAGGGGCCCAGGATCGAGCCGCGATAGCGCGAGACGATGTCGTGCCAGGCCAGCGACCAGGCCAGGTCGATGCGTTTCGTCGAGGCCTTGAGGTCGGCGAACGCCATGCCGAATTCGTGCAGGGCGCCGTGACGGCCCGTGCGCAGCATGTGTTCCGAGGTTTGCATCAACTCTCCCGACCGGGGCCGCTGGTAACAGGTCGCATTTTGCGGCGCAAGCGTGGCGCGGGGCCGCAAATCCCCAGGAAATCCCCGAAATTCCGACGCTTTTCCTCGGGCCGCCCGACTACAGCTCGCCCTCGTCCTCGAAGGGCGGCGGGCTGGTCTTCATGTGGGCGTGGTCGGCCCGGTACTGGTTGAAGTGACGCCGGTCGGCCGGGGCCGGCTGGACGGTGTCGCGCACCAGGCCGCCATAGGCCAGTTCGCGGGCCGTGCGCTTGCGCACCACGAACTCGATGCCGCATTCGCCGATGGGGGTGAGCGTCTGGTCGAAGCGGGGCAGGTCGTAACGGAAGGTGGAATTCAGCAGGGCCAGCCGCTCGATGTCGGCCGCCTCCCCCAGGCCCGACAGCAGCTCCACCAGGTTGATGGACCGGTCGCTCCAGGAGCGGGCCTTCAGCACCGTGAAGGTCCACTTGTGGTCGCGGTTGTGGGTGGAGGGGAAGACCCCCTGCTCGTAGAGGTCCTCGTCCGGCACCGTCACCACCACGAAGCCGCCGGGCTTGATCACCCGGAACCAGGCGGCGAGCCCCTCGACCGGATCGACCAGGTGCTCCAGGCAGTGGCTGGAATGGACGAAGTCCAGGCTCTCGGCCGCCAGGCCCGCCAACTGCTGGGCGTCGCCGTCCTCCCAGTCCCAGACCCGCACCCCTTTGATGGAGGGGAAGAATGGGGCGTAGAGCGACAGGGGATCGGGCTTGCCGCCGATGTCGAGGCCCTCGCCCACGAACCAGCGCCGGGCGAAGTTGGGGTCGGCCATGCGCCGCACGATGGACTTGGAGAGCTCTTTCACGTCTCGGCTCTAGCCGTTTTCGCCGTTCACCGCACCACCCAGGATTCGGCGCCGACATCGGTGAAGCGCGCCGACTGGGCGGCGCCGCCGAAGCTGGCCAGCAGGCGCTTGAGGCCGTCGCGCTTGGTGGGGTCGATGAGGAACATCATGAAGCCGCCGCCACCGGCCCCGCTGACCTTGCCGCCGAAGGCGCCGAAGGCCTTGGCCGCCTCATAGACCTCGTCGATCTTGGCCGAGGAGATCTTGGCGGCGGTGAGCTTCTTGGCGGTCCAGCCGCTATCGAGCAGGGCGCCGAAGCGGGGCAGGTCGCCGGCCCGCAGGGCCTCGCGCATGGCGAAGGCCCCGGCCTTCAGCTCGTGCAGGCCCTCCAGGGACTTGGGCGCTTGGGCCTTCATGTTGGCGGTCTGCTCGTCGATGATCGAGGCCGACTCCCGGGAGACCCCGGTGAAATAGAGCACCAGGGAGGCCTCCAGCTCCTTCATCACGGCCGGATCGACATCGACAGGATCGACGTCCACCCGGTCGCCGGACTGGAAGTGCATCAGGTTCAGGCCGCCGAAGGCCGCGGCGTACTGGTCCTGGTGGCCGCCCGCCAGGCCCAGCTCGCGGCGCTCGATGTCGAAGGCCAGGGCCGCGACGGCCTGGGCGTCCATGGGGACCTCCAGGAACCGGCGGAAGGCCTCCACCATCGCCACCACCAGGGCCGAGGACGATCCCAGGCCCGAGCCCGGGGGGCAGTCGGCGTAGGTGGTGAGGGTGAGGGGAATGGCCGTCCCGCCCGCGTGGTCGGCCATGAAGCGGTTATAGACCCCCTTCAGCAGCCGCAGCGGCTCCTCGGTGGGGAGCGGCGCGCTCGCCGCGGCGTTCCAGTAGTGCTCGCGGTCGGCGGCCACCAGGCGGACCTGGCTGTCGTCGCGGCGTTCGAGGCTGACATGGGCGAAGAGATCGATGGCCGCGTTCAGCACCACCCCCCCATGCTCGTCGCAATAGGGGGAGACGTCGGTGCCGCCGCCGCCGAAGCCGAGCCGGAGCGGCGCGCGGGCGCGCACCAGGTGGTGGGGCATGGGTCTCGCCGCTTGAGGGACGTCAGGTCGGCTTCGGGGGTAGTCGCAGGCCGCGCGCTTTGCAACCGCCGGGAGCCATGCTAGCCGACCAGCATAGGGGAAAACGCCTGATGCCGCCGACGCCACCCGACGCCACCATGGTCCAGGCCCGCTCGGCCCGGCCCGTCGTCGCGCCGGTCCCCGGCCTGCCCAGCCTGGAGGGCTCGGGCACCTGGATCGTCATCCCCTGCTACCGCGTGCGCGACCATGTCCTGAAGGTGATCGCCAAGATCCCGGCCTGGGCCGACGGCATTGTCTGCGTCGACGACGGCTGCCCCGAGCGCTCCGGGGACTTCATCGAGTCCGCCGTCTCCGACCCCCGGGTGGTGGTGGTGCGGCTGTCCAAGAACCGCGGGGTCGGCGGCGCCGTCTTGGCCGGCTACGCCGAGGCCATCCGCCGGGGCGCCCGGGTGCTGGTCAAGGTGGACGGCGACGACCAGATGGACCTGGGCTACATCCCCCACCTGGTCGCCCCCATCCTGCTGGGGGAGGCCGACTACACCAAGGGCAACCGCTTCACCTCCATCAGCCACCTGAAGTCGATGCCGGGCGTCCGGGTGTTCGGCAACGCGGCGCTCAGCTTCGCGGCCAAGGTCTCCACCGGCTACTGGAACGTCTTCGACCCCACCAACGGCTTCACCGCCATCGAGGCCTGCGTCGCTGACCGGGTGATGGAGAAGCGCGTCTCCCAGCGGTTCTTCTTCGAGACCGACCTGCTCTACCACCTGGGCACCCTGCGGGCGGTGGTGCGCGACGTGCCGATCCCGGCCCGCTACGGCGAGGAGGTCAGCAACCTGCGCATCGGCGCCATCGTCGGTCCCTTCGCGCTCAAGCACTTCACCAACTTCTGCCAGAGGGTGATGGGGCAGTATTTCGTCCGCGACTTCCACGCCGCGACCCTGGAGCTGATCTTCGGGACCCTGTTCCTGGCGTTCGGAGGAACCTACGGCATCCACTGGCTGGCCACCCGGGCGCCGGGCCAGACGGCCTCGGCCGGCGTGGTCATGGCCGCCGCCCTGCCGGTGATCGTGGGCACCCAGATGCTGCTGCAGGCCATGAACTTCGACGTGCTCAACACCCCGTCGCGGCCCATCCACCCCTATCTGCGCACCATCGCCCAGATGGAAGCCGGCGAGCACGGGGCGTGAAGGCCCTGGACTACCTGCTCTGCGCGGGCTTCGCCGTCGCCCTGCCCATCGGCCAGCTGCTGTTCAAGTGGGCGGCCCTCTACCAGGCGCAGATCGCCGGGCCCATGCCCTGGAAGCTGCTGCGCAACTTCCCCCTGATGGGCGCCTTCGGCTGGTACGGGCTGACGGCGCTGGTCTGGTTCTACATCCTGACGCGGACGCCGCTGTCCACCGCCTACGCCTTCTCGATCCTCGGCTCGGCCCTGGTGCCTCTGATGGCCTGGGTGATCTTCAAGGAGCCGGCGAGCTGGAAGTTCGCCGTGGGCTACGGCCTCATGCTGGCGGGCTTCCTGGTGATCCTGCAGGCCAGGCCGTCCTGATCGCCTCGGCGACCTCGGCATAGGCCACGCCGTACATCCGCTCATAGAGCAGGGGCCCCGCGTGCGGGCGCTCGGTCACGCGGGCGGGGCGAAGCGATTGATAGCCGAAGCCCCGCGCCAGATAGGTGGCGAACATCACCGGCCACAGCCCCAGCCAGGTCCGCGCCTGGGACGGGAACCGCCGCACCCCGGCCGCGAAGGCCAGCCACTCGGGCAAGGACAGCCGGACGCGGGTCCGCGGGCCGTTCTCCGCCAGAGGCGCCCCGGCGCGGAACAGCCGGCCGGGCAGGCGCGGGCCGTTGTAGAGGCTGAACTGGTCCACCGGCGCGCCATCGCAGAGCGCGACGGCGAGGGCCGCGCAGGCGTCGTGATCCATGTGGCCGCCCTCCCAGGCGGTGATGATCAGGCGATGGACCTCGCCGATCCGGGCAAGCTCGGCGGCCAGCAGGTCCCGCAGCCGGGGCAGGTGGCGGTGGACGGCGCCGTCCAGGGCGCCGGAGCCCGCGCCCACATGGATCACGCTCTCCGGTGGGATCCCGAGGTCGGCCAGATAGGCCCGGGTCTCGGCCATCCGTCGCGCGGAGAGCGCCGGGCTGGCGTAGTCCGCCAGGTAGAGGAACTTCTGCTCGGCCTTCATGCCGACGAACCGCCGGATCAGCGGCGTGGCGAAGTACTCGTCGTCGAAATGGGCCAGGATGTAGACGATCGCCATCAGTAGGGATCGAAGTCGAGGAAGCCGATAGCGGTGCGGGCGGCGTCCAGGCTGGCCGGCGCCGGCGCGTTGAGGGGCCGGTAGATCAGGTTGAGCGGCGAGGGGCGCAACCGCTCCGGCAGCCGCACGAACCCCAGCGCCTTCAGGTCCAGCCGCGGCTCCAGGCCGATGAAGAGGCTGGCGCCAAGGGCCGGGCCGCGGGCCTCCACCAGTCCCTCGCTGACGAAGCCCACGCAGCGAACCAGGGGCAGGTGGGTGGGCGCCGAGATCACCGTCAGGCCGGCGCGGTCGCGCACGCCGTAGGTGGCGGCGGGATTGGCCAGCCGCCAGGCCAGGCGGCGCGGGGTCCAGTCGAGGCGGAACCCGGTGTCGTGGGTCTCGAACCGGCGGGGCCGGCGCAGCAGCAGGCCCGCCTCCAGGGGCGCCACCAGCTGGAAGCCCAGCTTGCGCAGGAAGCCCGGGGTGGAGTTGGCGTTGGCCACCCCCATGGCGAAGCCGAACCCCTCCCGCGCGGCCGCGGCGTAGGTGGCCTCGGCCAGGCGGGTGAACAGCCCCTGGCCGGCGTAGTCGGGGTCGGTGGCGGTGTTCAGGGACAGCAGGCCGCGCACCGATTCGGCGCCGATGCGCGCTGTGGTGGGGCAGGTGACATAGTGGGCGCAGAGCCGCTCTCCGTCCCAGGCGTCGAACCCCAGCACCGTCCCGTCGGGATTGTCGCGATAGCGCCAGGCCAGGGCTTGCGGAGAGAATTTCTCCGCGGCCCCGAACACCTTCTGCAGCAGGCCCGAATAGGCGGCGAGCTCGTGGGCGGCCGTGCCGGTCGGTCGGATCTGGAGGTTTGCCGGGGTCGTCATGCGGGGGGGATCATGGAAGCGTCGCTGCGTCGCGGCAACGGAGGCTTTTTGCACCTTCTCATCGTCCTCCGCGCGCCCTACCTCTCTGGCGGGACGGGGAGCTTGGCGCATGCCGCGACGGAGTCTGGATCTAACCGCCGACGACGTGGTTCGCGGCCTGCTGATCGCGGGGTTCCTGGTGATGCTGGCCGGCGCCATGCCGGGCCACCTGTCGCCGGATTCCATCTCCCAGCTCTTCGAGGGCCGGATGGGGACCCGCGAGACCTGGGGCCCGGCGGCCTATGCCTCGGTGCTGGCGATCTTCGATTCCATCGTGCCGGGGACCGGCCTCTACCTGGTGGCCAGCGGCTTCATCCTGTTCGCCAGCCTGCTCGGCCTGCGGGGCCTGCGCCCCCGGGCCTCCTGGGCGGCGGTTCCGGTGGCCCTGCTGATGGTGGCCTCGCCGGCCATCCTGGTCTTCCAGGGCATTGTCTGGAAGGACATCCTGTTCGCCAACCTCGGCATCGGCGGCTTCTTCCTGCTGGCCCGGGCCTCGGTGAGCTGGCCCGCGCGCCGGCCGCCCTGGATCGTCCTGGCCGGCGCCCTGCTGGCCCTGGCCCTGGCCGCCCAGGTCCGCCAGAACGGGATCATCCTCGCCCCCTTCGCGGCGCTCGCCATCGCCTGGACCGTACGCGGCGAGGGCTGGCGGCGCAGCCTGGCCTGGGGCCTGGGGTCGCTGCTGGCGATCGTCGTGGCCTCCCATCTGATCGGCCTGGCCTCGCAGCCGGCCAAGGCCGGGCCGGACAAGGCCTCGGGCGTCGGCGTCCGCATCCTGGAGCAGTACGACATCATCGGCGCCGTGGCCCACGATCCCACCCTGCAGCTGCGGGTCTTCAACGCGGCCGACCCGGAGGCCCAGATGGTGATTCGCGCCCGGGGCGCGCCGCTCTACACCCCGGTCCGCATCGACTATCTGGACGCCGACCCCGCCGTCGGCGCGGTGCTGTGGCGCCAGAGCGACCAGGTGGTGCGCGACCAGTGGCTGGACATCGTGCTGCACCACTCGCGCGCCTATCTGGCCCACCGTCTCGACGTGTTCCGCTGGGTGTTCCTGACGCCGAAGATCGATTCCTGCCTGCCGCTGTTCGTCGGGGTCGACGGGCCAGCCGACACCCTGAAGAAGCTTGAGATCGCCGGGGGCAAGGACGCCTCCGACCGCGCGATCTACAACTACGGGACCTGGTTCCTGGACGGACCGCTCTATTCACACCTCAGCTACGCCCTGACCGCCCTGCTGACGGCCGGCGTCCTGTTGCTGCGCCGCGACCGGGCCGATGTCGTCATGGTGGCGATGCTGGCCGCCAGCCTGGCCTTCGCCGGCAGCTTCCTGGCCATCTCCATCGCCTGCGACTACCGCTATCTCTACTTCCTGGACCTGGCGGCCCTGACCGGCCTGCTCTACCTGGCGCTCGATCCCCCCATCGCCCAGGTCCGCCGGCTGCTGAGGCGATGACCATGACCCGCCCGATCCTGCCGATCCTGGCCCTCGTCCTGGCGCTGTGCGCCTGCGACAAGCCGGCCCCGCGCACCCCCAAGCTGGCGCCGGTCCCCAGGCCCGCCCTGCCGGTGGACAAGGTCGTGGCGCCGTCGACCCGGGCGCAGCCGATCACGTGGGACCCCGCCGAGCAGACCTTCCGCCTGCGGGCTGCGCCCCTGAAGGCGGTGCGACTCTGGACCTTCGACGGCGCCAGCGACGGCTGGGTGCTCACCGGCGGCCTGACGGGCCTGGCCCAGAACGCCGGCCTGCGGCTCACCAACCAGGCGGCCGACCCGGCCCTGCGCTCCCCCAGCGGCCTGGAGCTCAACGGCGCCCGCGGCTCCCTGGTGCTGGTGCGTCTGACCCGCAAGCAGGCCAGCCCCGCCTGGGACGGCACCCTCTACTATTCGACCCTGGCCCACGGGGAATCCCAGGGCTTCTTCGCCAAGCCGGCGATGGGGGGAAATCCCGGCGTCAACGAGACCCTGATCCTGGCCTATGACATGGCCCATCCCCTGGGCGGCGGCGATGACTGGACCACCTCCCTCATCAGTCAGATTCGCCTGGACACCGACGATTCGCCCGGCGGCGCCTTCGTGATCCGGCAGATCGCGGTGACCGAGAATCCCGGCCGCGAGGCCCTCGGCCTGGCCCCGCCGCCCAAGCCGCCGGAACCCGCCAAGCCGAAGCCCGCCGAACCGGTCAAGCCGCCCGAGAAGGCGCCGGCCAAGCCCGCGCCGACGCCGGCCGCTAAGCCCTAGCCAGCTCGTCCAGCCGGGCGGCGTAGCGCAGGCCCACGGCCCGGGCGCTGAAGTGGGTGCGGATATGGCGGCTGGCGCGGCGGCCCAGCGCTCGGGCTTCCTCCGGATGGTCCAGCATGCGGGCCATCAGCGCGACCGCGTGATCGACATGGGCGTCGGCCCAGACCTGGCCCTCGGGGAAGAGATAGGCGTCGGCGGGCACCGGGATCAGGTCGCAGTCCACCAGCAGGCTGGTCTCCGGCGTCATGAAGTCCAGGTTGCCGGAATAGTTGGTGCCTATGGCCACTCGGCCCAGCGCCATGGCCTCGGCCGGGCCGCGCCCGAACCCCTCCGAGCGGTGCAGGGAGACGAAGGCGTCGGCGCAGCGGATCAGGTTCTTGTTCTCGTTGTCGGAGAGCTCGCGGGTGATGCCCTGGGCCCGGCCGCCGAGGGCCGAGAGCCGGGCCTCCAGGGCCTTGCGGGCCGGGTGATTGGCCTCGCCGCCCTTGTACTTGACGATGGCGTGCAGGGGCGCGGCCGGCCGCAGGGCGCAGAGGCGCTCGAAGGCGTCGAGCATGGCCAGCGGGTTCTTGCGCTCGGAGAAGGACGAGAAGTCGAAGGAGAACAGCACCACGAAGGCGTGCTCGGGAATGCCGAAGGCGCGCCGGCCCAGGAAGCTCGACAGGGTCAGGTCGACGGCCAGCGGCATGTGGACCACCGGCTTGCTCACCGCGGGCGCGATGGCCCGGCCGATGAAGTCCGAGGGCGCCCAGACCTCGTCGAACCGCTCCAGGATCCGCGCCCAGGGCTCGGGATACCTGGCCAGCTCCCAGGCCGGATAGATGATGTTGTAGGCGCTCTCGAAGGCGGGCTTGGAGCCGGTGGCCTCCAGCACCCCCATCGCCTGCTCCACCTCGTTGGCGTTGATGCAGAACAGGTTGGTGCGGGGGCTCAGCGTGGGGACCGTGTGGGGCCCGAACTCGCGCTCGAAGTCGGCGTCCCGGTTGCGGTCCAGGCCGTAGATGTCGATCAGCCCCGGCGAGATCCCCGCCGCCCGGAAGGCCCGCCAGGCCGAGCGGACGTGCTCGGCCATGCCGATGGCCGAGAAGGGGTGACCCACCAGGACGAGGTCGCCGCTCATGGCTTGTCCAGCAGGGCGGCGTCGGCGGCGTTCCGCACCGCCTCCAGCCAGCCGTGGCCATAGCGCTGGTCGGGCTCCAGGTGCGCGCCCTCGGCCCACTCGTTCCAGGCGTTGATGAAGACGATCCGCTCCTCGCCGAAGTTCTGCCGCCGGGTGTCGGCGAACATGGCCTCGAGCCAGGCCTGGAAGGCGCCCGGGGTCGCGTGGTGGTGGGACCAGCTGTTGTCCTGCCGGCGCGCGGTGTTGTCCCAGCTGGGCATGGCGCCCCGGAAGCGGGTGTGGGGCGGGACGGCCTCGGCCATGTAGCGCCGCACGATCTGGCGGTAGTCGTTCACGCGGCCTTCGAAGCGGGCGTTGTAGAGCGGCCCCGGCGGATGGATCAGGGCCTGGGACCCGGCCGGCGGGAACTCCACGCTGGCGTCGAAGCCCAGGCTGGCCGGATCGGTCGCCCCGCCGGCCATCTCGAAGCTCTCCACATAGGCCAGATAGATCTCGCCCACGCCGTTCTTCGCGCACCAGTCGCGCCAATGGGCCGCCCACAGCTTCGCATCGGGCAGCAGCCCCGGCCGGTAGAGCAGAACCAGGGGCTTGCCGTTGATCCGGATATAGTTGGGGCGCTTCAGGTACGGCCCCATCTCGGCGATCAGGGCCTCGGCGTCGCCCGCCTCATAGGTCTGGGCCAGCAGCACGTCGCCGGACTGGCCGTCCCAGGTCCGGGTCCAGTTCTCGTTGGCCCAGCACAGGCAGAAGGGGAAGTCGCCGGCCGCCCCGGTGAGCAGGTGCTCGAGCGGCTTCTCCAGCACCCGGCGGCCGCCGGAGAACCAGTAGAAATAGTGGCAGAAGCCGCCGATCCCGTAGCGGGCCGCCAGCTCCCCCTGGCGCTTCAGGGCCTGGGCGTCCGAGAGGTCGTAGAAGCCGAGGTCGGCGGGCAGGTGCGGCTGGTAGTGGCCGCGATAGTTGGGCAGGGCCCGGGTGACGTTGGTCCACTCGGTGAAGCCCGCCCCCCACCAGCGGTCGTTCTCGGGGATGGCGTGGAACTGCGGCAGGTGGAAGGCGATGGTGCGGATGGTGTTGAGCGCGTCCAGCCGCTCGCCCCAGCGCTCGACGAAGGCCTGCTGGTTCTTCGTCGCCAGCCGCATCTTGTAGCCGGCGTCGATGGAGTTGGCGGTCACCGACAGGTGGTGGACGATCTCCGAGGTCGGCTCGTAGAGGATCCTCAGGCCCCGTTCCCGTAGGCGGAAGCAGAGGTCGGCGTCCTCGCAATAGGCGGGCGCGAAGGCCAGGTCGAAGCCCCCCAGCTCGGCGAACACCGCCCGGCGCACCGCCAGGCAGGCGCCCGAGGCGTAGTCCACCTCGCGCCGCACGTTCCAGCGGGGCAGGTCGGGGTCCTCGAACAGGCCGATCATCTCGGCGGTTCCGTCCGGCGCGATCCGGGCGCCGGCCTCCTGCAGCCGGCCGTCGGGGAACAGCATCTTGGGCGCGACGGCCCCGACACCGGTCTCCTCGTCGAAGGGCGACAGCAGGGCCGAAAGCCAGCCCGGCCGCACCTGGACGTCGTTGTTCAGGAAGATCACCACCTCGCCCCGCGCCGCCTCCGCCGCCCGGTTGCAGGTGCGGATGAAGCCGAGGTTCTCGGGATTGGTCAGCAGGGTCAGGCCCGGAACCGTGGCCAGCGCCGCCGAGGTCCCGTCGGCCGAGGCGTCGTCGATGACGATCACCTCGGCGCGCTCCAGTCCCCCCGCGGCCTGCAGGGAGGCCAGGCATTCCAGGGTGAACTTCAGATTGTTGTAGGCCGGGATGACGATGGAGGCCGCCGGCTGGGCGCAGGTCTCGAAGGCCAGGCCCGCCGCGCCCTTCTCCAGGTCGGTGATCTTGATCAGCTTCAGCGGCTTGACCTTGAGGCCCGCCTTGCGCCCGTCCTCGATGCGCCGCCGCTCGGTGGTGAGGTCGCGATAGGCCTGGACGTCGTAGAGGCTGGCGTCGCGGTTGCGCGCGCCGCGCAGCTGCTCGAACAGGCCCACATCGGAGCCGCCGGCCCGGGCGTGGCCGGCGCCGGGGTCGGGCTTGGGCGCTCGGCTCAGCGCCCAGTGCTCCAGGGCCGAGATCGGGGCCTCGGCGGCCTGGGGATTGGCGGCCAGATAGGCCAGCTCGTCGAAGTCGGCGGCCGGGGAGGCGCCCTCGAAGGCGCCCGTGGCCATGTAGTGCAGCACCGGATGGACGCCGGCCGGCGCCTGGGGGTTCTGCTCCAGATAGAAGGCCGAATCGAAGTGGGCGCTGGGGTCGCGCCCGCCCTCGCGGCCGTGGGCCAGGAAGTCGGCCAGCGGGCTGGCGCCGAGCGCCGTGGCGTCCCGGTAGCGGTCGGCGTACCAGCCGGTGTCGAACAGGGGATGGGGCGGGCGGCCCTCGCCGGCCCCGCTGGTGACGTAGTGCAGCAGGGGCGGCACGCCGCGCTCGGCCACGTCGGGGTTCTGCTGCAGGTACCAGGCGCCGGAGAACAGCGGATGCGGCTCATAGCCCAGCCGCCAGCCCTCGCGGAGATAGTGGGCCAGCGGGTTCTCGCCGGACTTGGCCACCTCCTCGGCCTGGCCGACATAGTGGCGCAGGTCGAACAGCGGGTGGGGATCGAACCCTTCCCGGGCCCCGGTGAAGACGAAGTGCTGCAGGGCCGTCAGGCCGCTGGCGGCGATCTTCACCGCGTGGCGCGAGCGGTAGTCGGCCAGGTCGAACAGCGGGTGCGGATCGCGCCCCTCCCGGTCTCCGGCCACCAGGTAGTGGGCGAGCGGCGCCCAGGCGGTGCCGGCCAGGTCCGGGTTCTTCTCGATGTACCAGGTCTGGTCGAACAGGGCCTTGGGGTGGGCGTTGGAATCGGGCCCGGCGCGGACATAGCTGACGACCCCGCGGGTCGCTCCGCCCTCGCGCCCCAGGCCCTTGTCCAGGCCGAAGGTCCAGAGCCCGGAGCGCAGGATCAGGGCCACGCGCCCCGGCCACTTGCCGCGCGCCAGGGCCAGGTCGAACCGCTGCTCCAGGCGGCCGCGCTCGCGGTCCCACTGGCGCCTGGCGGCGGCGGCCTGGAATCGTTTCCAGCGGTCCTCGGCCAGGGCCACATGGGCCGCGCGCAGGGCGCGGCGGCGGTCCAGGAGCTCGGTGGCGACGGCGGAGATCTCCGTCTTTTTCCGGGTGGGGCGTTTGGTCAAGGCGGTCAGCGGGCGGCCAGCAGCTTGTCGACCTGGGCCTCGATCGCGGCGCGCTCGCGGCGCAGCAGGGCCAACTCGGTCTCCAGCTCACGGGTGTGGAAGGCGTCGCGCGCCCGATCCTGCAGGGCCTCGTCCAGCTCGGCGCGGGCCGCCGACAGGGCGCAGGTCACCGGGGAGACGAAGGGCCCCATCTTCGCCTTCAGCTCGGCGATCTGGGCGGCGGCGGCCTCGAGGGGCGCGAGCGGCGGGTGCGGCCCCACCGCGGCGGCGGCGAACCAGTCGAATACGGTCTTGGCCATCGGCCCCACGGTGGGCACGGCGGCCAGGTCGCCGGCCCCGGCGTTGTGGCGCAAGTCGCCGGTGAGGAAGGCGTCGATCTCCCGCTCGGCGTGGGGGCTCATGCGGGGCAGGGGAGCGCCGTGGGCGGCCTCGATGCGGACCACCTCGGCGCGCCAGTCGGCGATCAGGCCGTCATAGGAGATGAAGGCCCGGGGCAGGTCGCGCGAATAGAGCTCGGCGGCCAGCATATAGGCGCACCAGAGCAGCACCGACTTCTCCACCGGGAACCCGTCGCGGCGGGCCAGCGACCCGGCCACGGCCAGGGGGGAGCGGACGGGAATCACCACCCGGGCCGGCATGCCCACATCCTTCAGCACCGTCCGCCACAGGGGGGCCAGGACCGAGACGCGGGGGTCCTTCAGCAGGGGGAAGCGGGCCTCGCCGAACTCGTCGCGATAGAGGGCGGTGGCGCGCGCGATCCAGGCGGCCTCGTCGGCCTTGGCCAGCGGGGCGTAGGGCAGGGCGAAGACGTCGTCCCAGGCGCTGCCGCCGGCCCGCAGGCGTTCGTCGTTGAACAGCGCGATCTTCCAGGGCTCGAAATAGCCCCGCGCGTTGTGCTCGTCGCCGGGCATGACGTTCTGCGGCAGCTCGGCGCCGGCCAGCGCCAGCAACTGGGTCGCCGCCGAGGTGCCGGACCGGTGCATGCCCAGGACGAGATAGGCGCCATGCTTGGCCGGTCGGGTTGTCGTTCTCGCCATCGGGCCCCACTGGCGCGCCGCGAACGCGCGTGAACCCTTGCCTCTATGACCGCCGGCGCGCGCGGGCAAGGGCGCGGTTGATCGGGGCGGGTTTCTGCGGCACAGGTCGCAGCCTTGGAGAGAGTTCGTCCCATGGCCGCCGCCCTCGATCGCAGCCTGCTGGTGCTCGGTCCGGCCGTGGACGTGGCCTTCTATGGCGCGACCTATCCGGACCTGGCCGCCACCGGCGTCGACCTTCTGGCCCACTATGCCCAGGCCGGCTGGCGCGAGGGGCGCGATCCCGCGCCCTGGTTTTCCACCACCGGCTATCTGGAGCGCTATCCCGATGTCGCCGAGGGCGGCGCCAACCCCCTTTACCACTACCTGGCCATGGGCCGCCGGGAGGGCCGCGAGGCCACGCCCTCGGCCCAGGCCCTGGCCTATCTGGAGGCGCGCAAGCTGGCGCGGGACGGCAAGGCCGATATCCCCGTCACCGCCGCCGACCGGGCGCTGGCCGCCACCGAGTTCGATGCGGCCTTCTACCTGTTCAACAATCCCGACGTGGCCGCCGCCGGCCAGGATCCTCTGGACCACTTCCTGCAGCGCGGCTGGAAGGAGGGGCGCGATCCTTCTCGGGACTTCAGCCTGGCCGACTATCTGGAGCTCAATCCCGACGTCGCCGCCGCCGGGGTGCAGCCCTTCGTCCACTATCTGAGCCAGGGACGGCGCGAGGGCCGCGTCGCCATCCGCCGCCTGGGCTTCCGTCACGACGCCGTGGCCCGGCTGCGCCCTTTGCAGGAACGCCTGGCCGACTGCGAGGTTTGGGCGCGCGCCGTCAGCCTCAGCCCCGTGGAAGATCTCGCGGCGGGTCTCGCCGAGTCGCGCTCCGGGCGGCGGGCGCTGCACATCACCTTCAGCCACGACAACTACGCCGCCGTGGTGGGCGGGGTGCAGGCCAGCGTCCAGCGCGAGGCGCAGCGATTCGCCGAGCTGGGCCGCGACCACCTGCACATCTATCCCGCCTCCCCCTGGCCCATCGTCGCCACCGGCCTGTCGGGCCCGCCGCTCGGGGTGCTGTGGAACGGGGTGAAGCTGGGCGCCTTCGCCCCGCCGGCGCTGATCGAAGGGCTGCGGGCGGCCCTGGCCGACTGGACCGACGGCGAGCGCAGCTTCGCCATCCACTCCATGCTGGGCCATTCCAGCCGCGAGGTGATCGATGTGGTGCGGATCGCAGGCGCCGAGGCCGGCTGCTACTGGACCCACGACTTCACCAGCCTCTGCGCGGGAATCCATCTGCTGCGCAACGACATCGAGGATTGCGGCGCCCCGCCGCCCGGCAGTCCGGCCTGCGGCATCTGCCTCTATGGCCCCTATCGCGAGCTGCACATCGCCGAGCACACCCGGCTGTTCCGCCATCTGGACCTGACGGTGGTCTCCCCCTCCCAGGCGGCGATGGACACCTGGCGCGGCGGCTCGGACCTGGACGCCGTGGGCGCCCGCGTCCTGCCCCTGGCCCGCCTGGTCCCGAGCCGCGCGCGGCCGCGCCCGCCAACCCCCGGGCCCTTCCGCTTCGCCTTTCCGGGTACGCCGTCCCTGCACAAGGGCTGGCCGATCTTCCGCGACCTGGCGATCCGGTTCGAGAAGGATCCCCGCTACGCCTTCCTGCACCTGGGCAAGACCCCCATGCCGGGCCTACCCCTGGAGCATCACGCGGTGTCGGCCACCGCCCGCAAGCCCATGGCCATGCGCGACGCGCTGAAGCGCCTGGAGATCGACGCGGCGATGATCTGGTCCCTGTGCCGCGAGACCTTCTCGCTCACAGCCTATGAGGCGGCGGCGGCCGGTTCGGCCATCGTCACCGGCCCCGATTCGGGCAATATCGCCGCCTTCACGCGAGAGGGCGGCCATGGCCTGGTCCTGCCCGACGAGGCGGCCCTGTTTGCGATGTTCGAAAGCGGCGAGATCCTGCAGCTCGCCCGCGCCCGGCGCGCCCCGCCGCTCTATGACCTGGAGTTCAGCAACCTGACCGCCGACCTGATCGCGGAGACCGCAGCGTGAAGGTCGTCTGCTTCTCCAGCTTCACCTTCTCCTATCTGAACCGCGCCCGGGTGCTGTTCCAGACCCTCAAGGCCCACCAGCCGGACTGGGAACGGGTGGCCCTGATCACCGACGAGCCTCCGCCGGGCTTCCGCTTCGATCCGGCCAGCGAGCCCTTCGACCGGGTGGTCTACGCCCAGGACCTGGGCGTGCCGGACTTCAAGACCTGGCTGTTCAAGCACGACGTGGTGGAGGTCTGCACGGCGGTGAAGGGCCCCTTCCTGCACCAGGCCCTCGCCGGCGGCGCGGACGCGGTGGTCTATCTCGATCCCGACACCGCCCTGTTCAGCAGCCTCGCCCCGCTGGAGGAGATGCTGGCGGTCGACGACATCCTGCTCACCCCCCACCTCATCGACGCCAATGACGAGCTGGAGGCCATCCTGGACAACGACCTCTCGGCCTCGCGCACCGGCATCTTCAACCTGGGCTTCGTGGCGGTGAAGGCGGGCGGGGAGGGGCTGAGGTTCGGCAAGTGGTGGAACGACCGGCTGCTGAGCTTCTGCTACGACGACATCCCCAACGGCCTGTTCGTCGACCAGCGCTGGTGCGACCACGTCCCGGCCCTGTTCGAAGCCGTCAAGGTGGTCCGCGACCCCGGCTACAACGTCGCCAGCTGGAACCTCTCCAAGCGCACGGTGGCGGTGGGCAAGGACGGGGCGATCACCGTCAACGGCCGCCCCTTGCGCTTCTGGCACTTCACCAAGCTTGGCCCCACCGGCGACGCCATGACCAAGCGCTACGCCGGGGACAACCACGCGGTCTACGAGATCTGGCGCTGGTACAAGGACGAGGTGGCCAAGACCACCGACCCCATCATCCCCGAACGCTACTGGGCCTATGAGGCCTATAGCGACGGGACGAAGATCGCCAAGGCCCACCGGGTGCTCTATCGCGGCCGCCCCGACCTCCAGGCCGCCTATTGCGACCCCTTCGACGCCGACGGCTACCTGGCCTGGCTGGCCAACGAGGGGCTGGCCTAGCCCGGCTTGCGTGGGCGCGGGCGCTTCCCTACCGTGCCGCTCCCTTCCGCAAGCCGGCTGCTCGATGCGAATCCTCGTCACCATCGCCCACTATTTTTCCGCCGAGGCGAACCCGCGTCACGCGTCCACCCGCGAGTCGCGGCGCGAGGACCGCAAGCGGGCGATCGAGGAGGTGGTCTGCGCCTATCGCGGCCAGTTCGGGACCTCCACCACCATGGATGTCGGGACCAAGAGCTTCCAGCCGGGGGTGGGCTCCGACGACGACGTCGACATCGTCGCCGTCACCACCCACGAGAAGCATCTGCTGGAGCCGGACTTCTGCCGCAAGTACGGAGTCAAGGTCGCCAAGCTGGAGCTTGAGAACCCCCGCATGCTGGGGTTCAGCGCCCACCAGATCATGGCCCAGCGAGCCAATCAGTACGACCTCTTCGTCTTCAGCGAGGACGACCTGAGGATCAACGATCCCAGCTTCTTCTCCAAGCTGGCCTGGTTCAACCAGACCTATGGCCAGAAGCGGGTGCTGTTCCCCAACCGCATCGAGTGGAACCGCAAGGCCCCCACCCTCAAGACCTATATCGACGGGGATCTGAGCGCGCAGATCGCCGACCAGATGAACGCCTTCGTCCCCGATGACGACACCCTGTACGGCGCGCCCCTCGGCCGCCAGATGGTGATGCGCCGGGCCCGCAACCCCCACTCCGGCTTCTTCGCCCTGACCCGCGACCAGCTGAACTACTGGATGCGCCGTCCCCACTGGATGGACCGGGACGTCAGCTTCATCTCGCCCCTGGAGAGCGCGGCCACCCTCGGGATCGCCAAGACCTTCTCGATCTACAAGGCCTATGGCCGCTCGGCGGGCTTCCTCGAGATCGAGCATCTGGATTCGGGTTTCTCGAGCCTGAAGATGCCCGTCGTTCCGCCGCTCTAGCTGTGGCGACCTCCACCACCCCAGGCCAGGACGGCCCCGATCTCCTCGCCAAGGTCGAGACCCTGGCCCTGCGCCATGCCGCCCTGCGCGAGGAGACGCAGCGCGCCCAGACCGCCGAGGCCCTGACCCGTTCACGCCTCAGCCTGGCCCTGGCCGAGGCCCTGGTGGCCAACGCCCAGGCCCAGGCCCAGGCGCGGGCGGCGGCGGCGGCCTCCTATCGCGCGGCGGCGGCGCCGAAGATCCGGGCCGCGCGCCGCAACCGCGTGAAGCGCCGGCTCGACCGCGTCCTGGCCCGCCTGCGGTCGCCGGGTGGGGCGCTGGTGATCGCGCGTTCGGGCCTCTGGCGCGGCGGCGACCTGCGGGCCATGGCGGCCTATGCGCGGCGCGGCCCCGACGCCGGGGTGCAGCCCGCCGCCCTGCTGGACCAGGCCTGGTATCTCAGCGCCTATCCCGACGTGGCCGCCGGTCGACTGGCGCCCCTGGTCCACTACCTGTCCCAGGGCTGGATGGAGGGCCGCGCGCCCCATCCCCTGTTCGACCCCGCCTACTACGGGGGGCGCAACGCCGCCGACCTGGCCGCCACCGGCCTGTCGCCCCTGGAGCACTTCGTCCACATCGGCGCGGCGCTCGGCCTCGATCCCCATCCCCTGTTCAGCATCGCCCACTATGTCGCCCAGGCCCCGGAGCTGGCCCAGAGCGGCGAGAACCCCCTGGCCCACTATCTGCGCCAGGGCTGGAAGGACGACCTCGATCCCCACCCCCTGTTCCAGGCCGCCCGCTACCGCGCCCGCCTGCGGGGCGAGGCGGCCCAGGTTCCGGCGCTCGTCCACTATGTCACCGTGGGGTCGGCCCAGGGCCTGAAGCCGCACCGGCTGTTCGACCCGGCCTGGTATCGCACCGAGTATCCCGATGTGGCGGCCGGCGGTTTCGAGGCGCTCAGCCACTATGTGGCCGCCGGGGGCCGGGAGGGGCGCAATCCCGGGCCCTGGTTCGACGCCGGGCGCTACATGGCCCTGCGCGGCGACCAGCTTCGCGCCGACGTCGACCCGCTCACCGACTATCTGCAGGGCGGGGCCTGGACCGTGGCCGAGCCCCTGGTCTCAGAGGCCGGCGACCCGCGCCTGACCCCCCTGGAGCACTGGGCCTCCCTGTCCGACGAGGGCTAGAGTCCGAGGTCCCGCAGCTGGCGCCAGATGTCCCGGTAGTAGTCGGCGACATAGTGGAAGGGGCTCAGGCCCCAGCGGTGGCCGACGTCCCCCATCATCAGGCTCGGGTCGGCCTGGACCCGGGCCGCGCCGGTCAAGGCGGCGAATCGGTCCTGATAGCGGCTCAGCAGGGCGTTGTGGGCGTCCAGCCGGCCCAGGTTGCCGTCGAAGATCATCACCTCCGGGTCGAAGTCCTGCGGCTGGCCGGCGCGGTCCAGGAAGCGCTGCGCCCACTGGCTCTCGTGCAGGATGATCTTGGCGTCCCGCAGGGGGGTCTGGCGCAGGAAGGCGGCCAGTTCGACGCAGGCCTCGCGCCAGAGCTGGTCGCATTCGGACGAGGCCCGCGGCACGATCCGTGCATGGGAAAAGCCCGGTTGGGTCAGATAGCCGCTGACCTCGAGCTCCCAGCTGTGCGTTACCAGGGTGTCGCGCGCCGCCAGGAGGTCGAAACGTTCGTCGATGAAGTCGAAGATCACATGGGTGGGACGGTGAGCGATCAACGCGGCCAGGGACGATTTGCGCAGATCGGCCCTCACGGCGTTGTTCTGGTGCCGCGCCAGGCCGGGCGGCGGATCGGCGGCGACCTCGACCCCGGTCAGGGGCTGGGCGAACAGGCTCGGCAGGCTGGTGCGCGATATATAGAGCAGGTCCGGGGGCGCTTCGCCCAGGATCGGCCACAAATCGCGGGTTATGCAGCTGCCGACTATTGCGACCCTGGCCACGCGGGCACGTCTCCCATTCCAACTCTCTCGCCCGCTCCTTACCACAGCTCGCCCGCTCGCCAGCCCGCGACCGGCCGGGCTCCGCTCGCCGGGCGCGGGCGTGCGGCATTGACATCGCGAAGGGCCCCGATCATCTCTCGCGCGCTATCGCCGCCCGCTGTCGGATCAATTGGCGAACAAGATCTGCGCTGCGAACCTTCGCCCGCAAGTAACGAGACGGCCTGGCGCTCATGAAGATTTTCAAACTGCTGTCGGCGGACCAACCGGACAATCCGCTCACGCGGTCGATCCGCGAGGGCTATCCGTCCCTGGCCGTCGCCTTCGTCTTCACGATGGTCTCGAACCTGCTCTACATGGCCCTGCCGCTCTACACCTTCCAGATCTATGGGCGGGTGATGACCAGCGGCAGCATTCCCACCCTGCTGGTGATCACCTTCGGCGTCCTGGCCACCTTCGCGGTCTCCAGCGTCATCGACCACTACCGGTCCAAGGTGCTGATCAACTTCGGCGTGGTGATGGACCAGCGGGTCTCGGGCCACGTCTTCTCGGCCCTGTTCGACGGCGTGGTGCGGGGCAATCCCGCGATCCGCTCCCAGGCTCTGCGCGACCTCGACCAGTTCCGCCAGATGCTGACCGGTCCCACCTTCGGGGTGGTCTTCGACCTGCCCTGGATGCCGATTTTCATGATCGTGCTGTGGATCATCGATCCCATGGTGGGCATGGTGACCCTGCTGGGCGCCGTGGTCCTTGTGGCCATCACCCTGACCCAGGACCGCATGACGCGGCCCATGCTGGGGGAGGCCAACGAGGCGGCCCTGCGCAGCTACTCCTTCACCGACGCGGCCCTGCGCAACAGCGAGGTGGTCCGCGCCATGGGCATGGTGGAGCCGCTCGGCGGCCGCTGGACGGTGTTCCGCCAGGTGACCATGGACCGCAGCGCCCAGGCCAGCGCCCTGGCCAGCGGCCTCTCCAATGTCTCCAAGTTCTGGCGCCAGGGCATCCAGGTCCTGATCATCGCCATCGGCGCCTATCTGGTGGTCAAGGGCAAGATCCACTCGGGCCTGCTGTTCGCCAACATGATCCTGGCCGCCCGCGCCCTGCAGCCGATCGACCGGCTCGTGGGCTCCTGGGACGGCATGCTCCAGGGCACCCGGGCCTTCGACCGCCTGATGCTGATGTTCGGCGACTACAAGCCCGCCAAGCCCGTCACCGGCCTGCCCCGCGCCGCCGGCCGCCTCTCCGTCGAGGGCGTCAACTTCGCCCCCCCCGGCGCCCAGAAATTCGTGCTTCAGGGTGTCAATTTCAAGATCGAACCCGGCGAGATGCTGGGCATCATCGGTCCCTCAGGCGCCGGCAAGTCGACCCTGTCGCGCCTGATGATGGGGATCTGGCAGCCCAGCAGCGGCAGCATCCGTCTCGACGGCGCCGACGTCTTCACCTGGGACCGCCAGGACTTCGGCAAGAACGTCGGCTACCTGCCGCAGGACACCGAGCTGTTCGCCGGCACCATCCGCGACAACATCGCCCGCTTCCAGCCGGGCGTCGACGACAGCCGGGTGATCGCCGCGGCGCAGCTGGCCGGGGTGCATGAACTGGTCCTGCGCCTGCCCAAGGGCTACGACACCGATCTCGGCGAGAGCGTCCACGTGCTGTCGGCCGGACAGCGGCAGCGGATCGGCCTGGCGCGCGCCGTCATGGGCGAGCCGAGCTTCGTCGTCCTGGACGAACCCAACGCCAGCCTCGACTCCGAAGGCGAGGACGCCCTGATGTCGGCGCTCGACGCCCTGAAGGCGTCCGGCGTCACCATCGTGGTGGTCTCGCACAAGCCCAACCTGTTCCGCGCCGCCGACAAGATCCTGGTCCTGCGCGAGGGTCGTATGGAGCTGTTCGGCCCGCGCGATCAGGTCATGGCCCGCTTCACCCAGCCGGCCGCCGTACAAGCCATAGGCGCCGCGCGATGAACCGCGAAGTCACCCCGCTCAAGCCCTATGTGACGCCCGCCTTCAGCGGCGCCGACCAGACCCTCGATCCGGACCTGAAGCGCAAGCTGCGCCAGCCGATGATCGTCGGCGGGGCGGTGGTCGGGATTTTCGTGGTCGCCATGACCATCTGGGCCGCCGTCTCGCCGATCCGCAGCGCGATCATGGCGCCCGGCATCGTGCGCGTGGAAGCCAACCGCAAGGTCATCCGCCACCGTGAGGGCGGCACCGTCAAAGCCATTCCCGTCAAGGAAGGCCAGCACGTGATCCTGGGCCAGCCGCTGCTGGTGCTCGACGACGTGCAGCCGCGCGCCGCGGTGGACGTGTTCCAGAATCAGTACGACGCCCTGGCCGCTCAGAGCGCCCGCTTCGAGGCCGAGGCGACGGGCCGACGAGTGCTGAGCTTCCCGCCGGAGCTGACCAACCGCATGTCGGATCCGCGGGTGGCGGGCCTGATCCGCGATCAGCAACTTCTGTTCACCACGCGCCTGCAGTTCTTCGACAGCCAGGCCGATGTGCTCAATCAGCGGCAGAGCCAGATCGAGTCGCAGATCGCCGGCGTGCAGGCTCAGCTCGACGCCCTGGAGGAGTCGGTCCGGCTCACCAAGGAAGAACTGGCCGGTTACCAGACGCTCTACGAGAAGGGTTACGCGCCCAAGACCCTGATCCTGCGCTACGACCGCAGCCTGGCCGATCTGGCCGGCCGGCGCGGCGCGCTGAACGCCGAGATCACCCGTCTTCGCCAGCAGAAGGGCGAGACCCGCCTGCAGCTCAACACCCTGCGCGACCAACGGGTCAGTCAGGCGGCAGAGGGCCTGCGCCAGATGCAGTCGGGCATGTCCGACGCCTCGCCGCGCCTGACCGCCTCCCTGCAGACCCTGCAGCATTCGGTCGTGCGCTCGCCGGTCGATGGCTATGTGCTCGACCTCAGCCAGTCGACCATCGGCGGCGTGATCGGCCCCGGCGAGGTGCTGATGAACATCGTGCCCGCCAACGCCCCGCTGATCGTCTCGGCGCGAATCAAGCCGACCGACATCGACGACGTGAAGGTCGGAATGAAGGCTCAGGTGCGCCTCACGGCGTTCAACTATCGCAAGGTCTCCCCGGTGAAGGGCGACGTGATCGCCGTCTCCGCCGATCAGCTCAGCGACCCGAAGACCGGCGAGGGCTACTTCCGCGCCGACGTGCGCATCCCGCCGTCGGAGCTGGCGAGCCTGCCGAAGGGCGCCAAATTGAGCCCCGGAATGCCGGCGACGGTATCGATTGTGACCGGCACGCGCACCATCCTGTCCTATGTCGTCAGCCCGCTGACCGACACGATCCGCGACTCCTTGAAAGAGGACTGATCAGGGGGCGAACCGGCCTCGCCTGCGCCTGTGAAAGGGGCGGGTTGCCCGCCGTTTTTACTGTTGCGCATTTTCGACGGTTCCGATACGTCTTCCTCGGGCTCGTTTAACCTTCGCCACGACCATGTTATGGCGAACGGTAAGGACTTCCTGGGACCGCGCCATTCGGCAATGGTGGCCAGGCGTTTTCAGGCGGTCCGTGTGACACATGACTGGAGAGACTCATGGCTACGTATTATTTTGACGCAATGACGGCGGCTGATCAGGCGGCCATCTCGGACGCTGATACCCTCGTGTTCCCCTCGGCGGCGACGGCGACAGCCGTCAGCGTCGCCTATGTTCCTGCGGCGGGCGCCAGCCCGGCGCGCATCGACGTGACCTACGCCGGCACCACCCGATCCTTCGCCGACTCGAAGTTCGACGGCACGATGACCACCACCGTCTTCAACGACGGCACGACCTTGGTGATCGGCAATACCGGCGCAGGTACTCCGGACTCTGCCGCGACCGGAACTGGTGCTGACGCTCTGTACGGCGGCGGCGGCGCTGACACCCTCGACGGTGGTCAGGGCAAGAACTACCTGCAAGGCAATCAGGGCGCTGACAGCCTGATCGCTGGCACGGGCGCTGATACGATGCTCGGCGGCCAGGGCGACGACTCCATCCAAGGTAGCGATGGCGCCAACTACGTCCACGGCAACCTCGGCAACGACCTCCTCTCCGCCGGCGTTGGTGCTGACACCATGCTGGGCGGCCAAGGCGACGATACCATCAGCGCCAGCCAAGGCGCCAATCTGGTCTTCGGCGATCTGGGCAACGACGTCCTGGTTGCGGGTACCGGCGCTGACTCCCTCATGGGCGTCGACGGCAACGACAGCATCGTGGCTGACGCGGGCGCAAACTCCGTGGATGGCGGCGTCGGCAACGACACCATCACCTCCCTCGGCGGAAACGACGTGATCTTCGGCGGCGAAGGCGATGACTCTGTGGTGGCCGGTGACGGCGTCAACAGCGTCCAGGGCAACCAGGGCGCCGACAGCATCACGGGCGGCATCAACAACGACAGCCTGCTCGGCGGTCAAGGCGGCGACGTCATCGCCACGGGCGCCGGCTCCAACTACGCCCACGGCAACCTCGGTGATGACTCGATCCTCGGCGGCGCTGACACCGACACCATCCTCGGTGGTCAAGGTGCGGACACCATCGACGGCGCGGGCGGTTCGGACCTGATCTTCGGCGATCTGGGCTCCGACTCCCTGGTGACCGGCTCGGGTGCTGACACCGTCTACGGCGGCGACGGCGACGACGCCGTGTCCAACACGGGCGGCGGCAACGACGTGGCCGATCTGGGCGCTGGTAACGACCTCTACACCGGCGGCGCCAACAGTGACACTGTGACCGCGGGCGCCGGCAACGACGCCATCACCCTGGGCGCTGGCACCAACTACGCCACCGGCGATGCGGGTAACGACGCCATCACCGGCAACGCCGATCGCGATACGATGTTCGGCAACGACGGCGCCGACAGCCTCACCGCGGGCAACGGTACTGAGTATGCGGACGGCGGCACCGGCGCGGACACCATTCTCGGTGGTACGGGTCTCGACACCCTGCTGGGTGGCGACGACGCTGACTCCATCTCGGGCGGCGTTGGCGGCACGAACCTCGTCGATGGCGGCGCGGGCGCGGACAAGATCACTCTGCTCGGCGGTGCTGACACGGTGACCGGTGGCGCTGACGCCGACACCATCGACGGTGGCGCTGGCAACAACAACATCGCCGGCGGCGCGGGTAACGACTCGATCACGGTCGCTGCAGGTGCTCAGACGATCTCGGGCGATGATGGCAACGACACCATCAGCAGCACGGGCGCGGGTACGGGTTCGCTCTCCGGTGGGATCGGCAACGACTCCATCGTGGCGGGTTCCGGCGCCGAAACCATCACGGGCGGCGCTGGTGTTGACACCATCGCGGCTGGCGCTGGTGGCGATGCCGACCGCTTCGTCTTCGCGGCGGGGGACTCCTCCTCCTCCTCGATGGACTTGATCTCCGGCACCGTGGCCTTCTCGGGTGAAGACACCTTCGCCCTCGGCGTCACCGGCACGGCGACCAACTTCCTGATCGGCACGACGGCTACCAGCCTGTCGCAGGCGATCACGGATGCGAACTCGCTCATCACCGGCGGCTCGCGCGACATCGTGGTCATCACGGTCTCGGGCACCACCAGCGATGACGGCACCTACATCTTCTCCGACAGCGCCGGCACCAACGCCATCAGCAACGCGATCAAGCTGACGGGCGCCACCGGCACCATCGACTACACCGACTTCGTCGCCTAAGACCGCGACGACGACGGACCAAGGTTTGGGGCCGCCCTTCGGGACGGCCCCTTTCTTTTTGAGCGGATTTGTAGCGCCGCCGAATATCCGCTACGGCCTAGGCCGATGAGCAACGCGGCGATCTATTTCCATCCCGACGGCTATGACACGACCGGCGCCCAGTTGATGGGCCGGCACTCGGCGGGGGAGAGCTTCCTCCGTGGGTTCCTGCGGCACGCCGCGATCGACCGGCTGCATCTTTTCAACGCCGGAACGCGTCCGCCCGCGGCCCTGCAGCCCCTGCTGGACCGAATCGAGCCCAACCCTCACCCGGTGACCTGGCTGGGTCGGATGGGGCGCGGCCGTCTGGACGATCCGGGTTGCCTCTATCTTCCCCAGCCGACCCTTTCGGCGGAATCCTGGCTGCGCCGCCCCCTGGGCCGGACCCGCTACAGCCTCTGCGGCATCACCCACACCACCGCGACCCACCGGGCGACCGACATCCTGGCGGACATGATGACCTCGCCGGTCGAGCCCTGGGACGCGTTGATCTGCACCTCCGACGCCGTCCGCTCGGGCGTCGAGGCGCTGCTGGAGGTGACCCGGGAGGATCTCCGGTCACGACTGGGAGCCAATCGCTTCCCCACGCCGGAACTGGCCACCATCCCCCTGGGGGTCAACGCGCCCGACTTCGCCGCCTCCGACGCGGCCCGCGCGGCCTGGCGAGCGCGGCTCGACATTCCGGCCGACGCCGTGGTCGCCCTCTATCTCGGCCGCTTCCACGCCGCCGGGAAGATGAACCCCGCCACCATGGCCCTGGCCCTGGAGGCCGCGGCCCAGCAGACGGGGCAGCCGATCTACTGGATCGTCGCCGGCTGGTCGGCCACCGACGAGACGACCGCCATCTTCCATGAGCAGGTTCGGGCCTACTGCCCCAGCATCCACTACCGGCCGGTGGATGGCCGCCCAGCGGACACCCGGTTTTCCCTCTGGTCGGCGGCCGACTTCTTCATCTCCTTCTCGGAGAACGTGCAGGAGACCTTCGGCCTGACGCCGGTGGAGGCGATGGCGGCGGGACTCCCCTCGGTGGTCACCGACTGGGACGGCTATCGCGATACGGTCCGCCACGGCGTGGACGGGTTCCGGATTCCCACCACCGCGCCCAGGCCCGGCCTCGGGCGCGACCTCGCCTACCAGTACGCCAATGACTGGATCAGCTACGAGCTCTACCTGGCCACCGCCGCCCAGATGACCGGCGTCGACCATGGCGCGGCCACCGCGGCTGTGGTGGCCCTGGTGACCAATCCGCAGCTGCGGCGCACCATGGGGGCGGCCGCCGCGCGTCAGGCTCGGGATCACTTCGACTGGTCGGCGATCATTCCGCGCTATCAGGCGCTCTGGTCCGAGCTGGCGGTCCGGCGCAAGGCGGCCGCGGCTTCGGAGACCACGCAGCCGACCGTCACGGTCGACAATCCGCGGCGGCTCGATCCCTTCCTGCTGTTCGAAACCTATCCAACCCGCATCCTCGCCATCTCCGATCGCCTGCGGGTGGCGCCCGGCATGACCTGGGAGACCGGGCGGGAGCGATTGACCCACCCCCTCGGCGCGCTCGGCGCGGCCTGGGCCCTGCCAAGCCTGGCCGAGGCCGAGGCGGTCTTCAGCCTCCTATCGGCGCGATCCGAGGCCAGCGTGGGGGAGATTCTCGAAACCTGTGCTCCAGGCCGGCGGTCGTTCCTGGAACGGGGCCTGCTGTGGCTGGTGAAGTTCGGGATTCTGGAGCTCGTCGACCCCCCGATCGTCCAGACCGCCCTCACGACCTGAGACCGCAACACCTCGCGCCAGGCGCGATCTGAAGCTCACGATTTTCGGAGAGGCGAGAGGCCGGGCGGCTCACCCTGGGGCTGACCGCCCGGCCAAAGCGACACAGCCTTGGAGAGCTCGGCTGACAGAAAACTGTAATCCAATTCAAAGGCGGAAAAAAGAAAATCCCGCCGTGGGGGAAATCAACAGTTCGAGAGGAGGCCGATGGCACGGCGCTCCGCCGCCCGCCCTTGGGCGACCCTGAGGCCTAGAGCGTCAGGTGCTCGGGCCTGTCCACCACGACCGCGCCGGCCCGGGTGACAGTATAGTGCAAAGTATAACGGCCCGACGGCCAACCCGCGGCGGGCCGCTTCTTGCCCACATAGACGAGGTATTGGGCCTTGTCCCGGTCGAGCGGCGGCAGCTGGGAGCGGGCCAGGACCTGGCCGGCTGGATCGCTCAGGATCACGGTCTGGACATCCCCCTGCCTCAGGCGGATGGCGCGGGCATAGGCCACCAGCATCGGGCTGTCGGCCGTGGGCGCGGCGATCCCGCCGGCCTCGACCGCCTCTCCGGAAACCGGCGCGGCGGCGAAGCCGATGTTGAGCACGGCCCCCTGCTGATAGGCCAGTTTCCGCCCCGTGGCAGGGTCCCACAGGCTGGATCCCGGGTCGGCGCCCGGATCGCAGGCCGCGCCGGGGGTCGGCGCGAAGGGATCTATGGTCACCCCGTTTCGCCGCACGGTGAGGTGGAGGTGGGGATACTCGGTATTGCCCGACAGTCCGACCTTGGCGAGGGGATGACCCGCCTCCACCAGATCGCCCGTCTTCACGACGATGCTGCCTCGGGCCAGGTGGCAGTACTGGGTCTCCCAGCCGTTCCCATGGTCGACCACCACCCCGTTGCCGCACTCACGGTTGGCGACATCGACACCGGCGGCGCGCACCGAGATGTCCTCCACGCCATCCCGTAGACGGGCGACGCGGCCGGGGGCGGCGGCCAGCACCAGGACGCCGGCGCGCTGCGCGGCCATGTCGCGAATGCGGAAATCGATTCCGCCGTGGGCCTCGTAGGTCTGGCCGCCGCAGCGATAGTCCTGGACCCCGGGGCCGGGGTCGCGGTCGAGGTAGTTCTGCACCTCGCAGTCGACCCCGATGGCGCAGGCGATGGGCAGGGCCAGGCGCGGGGCGTCGGCCGGCGGCGGCACGACGGCCGACACGGACGCCGCTGGGGCTGGTGCGGGCTTGGGCGCTGTGGCCGCCGGCGTCCCGGGGCCGCAACCGGTGATCAGGACCACGGCGGCGAGGGCTGAGTAGCGGTTGACGGTCATTGGCCGGGCTCCTGGAGGCCGCGATCCTGAGGGTGGGCTGGGACGGAACTGTGACCGGTCAGAACGCGATCCCGGTCAGGGCCTTCAGCCGGGCGAGATCGGCGGCGTAGACCCCGCGCAGGTGCTGGATATCGGTGGGGTCCAGTCCCGCCATCTCCTGACCGACGTGGACGGCCCGCGGGCTGGTGGGCGGCGGCGGCGGCGCGCCCAGGAAGGCGCAGACCGCGCCCAGCACCCGGTTGGGATCGGTCCTCAGATCGTCGGCCTTCAGGGCCAGGATCTGGTCGCGGGGGAAGAGGCGGTAGAGGCGCTCGAACTGCTCGCCGTAGAAGCCCCGTTCCACATAGGAGAATTCCCGATGATGGCCCCAGGGTTGGCTGTCGAACAGGCGTTGGCGGCCCTGGCGGACACACCAGGCGAAGGGCGCGTGTTCGGCGCCGCGGGAGGTCTCCATCCGCCAGTGGGACCAGGCCCGCTCGACGGGGTCGCGCAGCATCACGATCAGCCGCATGGCGGGATTGTAGGCCGCGATCCGCTCCAGGCTCTGCGGCCAGTAGAGGTAGATGGGAGTCGCCTCGCCCATGACAGCGCCCGCCGCCGGCGCGAAGTGGGCGTGGTAGGCGCCGTAGTCGGGGCGGGACCAGTCCACGGTCTCGTCGTCGAAGAAGTGGACCTCCTTGGTGGTGGAGAGCGCGATGCCCGGGACATCGCCCAGATGGTCGAACAGGGCCGTGGTCCCGGCCTTCTGCACACCGGCGATGATGAAGTCGACGAGGGCCATGGTTCCTCTGGGCTCACCCTGGGCGCGAGACGGGGTGGCCCCGACCTACGCTTGGCGTGGATACGACTTCATGCGCGCGGCGACACGCGATAATAGGGAGGAGACCGCGCCGCGGGCCCTCGACGGGCGTAAGGCGGCGCCACGCTAGAACGGGTTTCAGAGCCTTGACCGCCAAGATCGACACCGCCGCGCACGCCGGCAAAGCCCCCGTGAGCGCCCGATGAAGGCGGTCATCCTGTGCGGCGGGCTGGGGACCCGCATCTCCGAGGAAAGCCATCTGAAGCCCAAGCCGATGATCGAGATCGGCGGCCGGCCGATCCTCTGGCACATCATGAAGCTGTTCTCCCACTACGGCTTCAACGAGTTCATCATTTGCCTTGGCTACAAGGGCTACGTGATCAAGGAGTACTTCTCCAACTACGTGCTCCACAACGCCGACTTCACCGTCGACCTGGCCAGCGGGTCGATGGAGTACCACGCCACCAACCACGAGCCCTGGAAGGTGACCCTGGTGGAGACCGGGCCCGACACCATGACCGGCGGGCGGCTGAAGCGGGTGGCCAAGTACCTGACGCCCGGGGAGTCCTTCTTCTTCACCTACGGCGACGGCGTGGCCGATGTGGATCTTGCGGCCCTGGCCGCCTTCCACAAGTCGCACGGCAAGCAGTCGACGGTGACGGCGGTCTCGCCCCCTGGCCGCTATGGCGCGCTCGACATCGTCAATGGCGCGGTGGAGCGGTTCATCGAGAAGCCGCCGGGTGACAATGGCCTGATCAATGGGGGCTTCTTCGTCCTGCAGCCCGAGGTGGTCGGCCGCATCGCCGGGGACGAAGTCCCGTTCGAATCCGCGCCGCTCGAGGGCCTGGCCGCCGACGGCGAGCTGATGGCTTACCGGCACGAGGGCTTCTGGGCGGCCATGGATACTCTGCGCGACAAGAACCAGCTGGAGGCGCTGTGGGCCTCAGGCAAGGCGCCGTGGCACGTCTGGAAATGAGCCGGCCCGATCCCGCCTTCTGGTCGGGCAAGCGCGTCCTGCTCACCGGCCACACCGGCTTCAAGGGCTCATGGGCGGCGATCTGGCTGACCGCGCTTGGGGCAAAGGTCACCGGCCTGGCGCTCGCCCCGGACCAGACTCCCGCCTTGTTCGACCAGGCCGGGGTCGGGAGCCTGATCGAGTCGAAGATCGCCGACCTGCGCGACCAGGCCGCCGTCGAGGCGGCGCTGAAGGGCTGCGACTTCGACCTGGTGCTGCACATGGCCGCCCAGCCGATCGTGCGGGCCTCCATCGAGGACCCCATCACCACCTTCGCCTCGAACGTCATGGGCGTCGCCCATCTGCTGCAGACCCTGCGCGGACAGGCCGCCCTGAAGGCCGTCCTGGTGATCACCTCCGACAAGGTCTACGCCAACGCCGAGACCGGGCGGGCGTTCACCGAGACCGACGCCCTGGGGGGCAAGGACCCCTATTCGGCCTCCAAGGCCGCTGCCGAGATCGTCACCCAGAGCTTCGCCCGCAGCTTCTTCGACAAGGCCGGCGTGCCCGTCGCCACGGCCCGGGGCGGCAACGTCATCGGCGGCGGCGACTATTCCCGTGACCGGATCGTCGCCGACATCGTCCGCGCCGGTCAGGCCCAGGGGGTGACGGTGCTGCGCCATCCTGAAGCGACCCGCCCCTGGCAGCACGTGCTGGACTGCGTGGCCGGCTACCTTGTCTATCTCGAGCGTCTGGCCACCGACCCCGCCGCCCCGCGCGCGTTGAACTTCGGCCCCCGCCCCGGCGGGCCGGAGGTGACGGTGGGCGAGCTGGCCACCACCGCGGTCAAGGCCCTGGGCGCCAAGCCCTGGCGCCACGAACCCGATCCCAACTCCCTGGAAGCCAGGTCCCTGGGCATCGACGCCAGTCTCGCCATGCGCGTGCTGGGCTTCGAGAGCCGCCTCGACGCGCCGGTGGCGGTCGAATGGACCATGGACTGGTATCGGCTACAGGCCGACGGCGGCGACGCGCTCACCCTGTGCCGGGACCAGATCTCGCGTTACGAAGGCCTTTGATGACTGTTCCCACCTGCCGCTTCTGCCGTGCGCCCCTGACCCAGGACTTCATCGACCTGGGGAGCCAGCCGCTGGCCAACAGCTATCTGACGCCGGCCCAGCTCGCCGCCGGAACTGAGAAGTCCTACCCGCTGCACACGCGGGTCTGCGGCAATTGCTTCCTGGTCCAGGCTGACGACCCCGTGGCGGCCGACGACATCTTCGACGAGGGCTACGCCTATTTCTCCGCCTATTCGGCGAGCTGGGTGGCCCACGCCAAGCGCTATGCCGAGGGCATGGCCCGGCGCTTCAACCTGGGGCCGCAGTCCCTGGTGGTGGAGGTGGCCTCCAACGACGGGTATTTGCTGCAGCATTTCAAGGCGATGGGCATCCCGGTGCTCGGGATCGAACCCACCGCCAACACCGCCGAGGTGGCGGTCCATGAGCGTGGCATCCCCACCGAGGTCTCGTTCTTCAACGCCGCCACCGGGCGCGCCCTGAAGGCCCGCGGCATCGCCGCCGACCTGATGGCGGGCAACAACGTGCTGGCCCACGTTCCCGACATCGGCGACTTCGTGGCCGGCTTCCAGTACGTGCTGAAGGCCGAAGGCGTGCTCACCTTCGAGTTCCCGCACCTGCTGAACCTGATCGAGCTGGTGCAGTTCGACACCATCTATCACGAGCACTATTCCTACCTGTCCCTGCTGGCGGTGGAGCGGGTGCTGCGGGCCAATGGCCTGCGGCCCTTCGACGTGGAGCTGCTGCCCACCCATGGCGGATCGCTGCGCCTATTCTGCGCCCATGAGGCCTCCAGCCACCAGGAGACCCAGGCCCTGAAGGACCTTCGCGCCCGCGAGCAGGCGGCGAACCTGGACAATTTGTCGGGCTATCAGGGCTTCACCGCCCGGGCCGAGGCCGTGCGCGCCGACTTCCTGGCCTTCCTGGCCAAGGCGAAGGCGCAGGGCAAGACGGTGGCGGCCTATGGGGCGGCGGCCAAGGGCAACACCTTCCTGAACTATGCCGGCGTGGGGACCGACGACATCGTGGCGGTGTTCGACGCCAACCCGCACAAGCAGGACCACGTCATGCCGGGCAGCCACATCCCGATCTACGCGCCGGCCAAGGTCGACGAGATCCGGCCGGACTACCTGCTGATCCTGCCCTGGAACCTGAAGGACGAGATCATGGGCCAGCTGGCCCACATCGCCGACTGGGGCGGCCGCTTCGTCACCGCCTCGCCGGAGACGAAGGTCATCAGCTGATGCGGTTCGCAGGGACAGCCATCGACGGGGTGACGGTGGTGGATCTCGATCCGTCCTCGGACGAGCGTGGATATTTTGCCCGCCTGCACTGCCCCGACGAGTTCGCCGCGGCCGGCCATCCCTTCGTTCCGGCCCAGACCAGCCTGTCGCGCAACACCGCCGCCTACACCCTGCGCGGCCTGCACTATGAGGCGCCGCCGCGGGCCGAGGTGAAGCTTGTGCGGGCGACGCGGGGGCGGATCTTCGACGTGGCGGTGGATCTGCGCCCCGACAGCCCCACCTATCTGAAATGGACCGGGGCCGAACTGTCGGCCGACAACGGCCGGGCCCTGCTGATCGGGGCGGGCATGGCCCACGGCTTCATCACCCTGGAGCCCGACACCGACGTCCTCTACCAGATCGATCGGATGTTCGAGCCCGGCCACGGCCGTGGGGTGCGCTGGAACGACCCGGCCTTTGGTGTCGACTGGCCAGCCCAGCCGGCGGTCATCTCCGAACGCGACGCCACCTATCCCGACCACGGAGCCTGAGGATGGCCAGGATCCTGCTCACCGGGGCGACATCCTTCACCGGCGTCTGGATCGCCCAGGCCCTGAGCGAGGCCGGGCACCAGGTCATCGCGCCGCTGAAACGGGGGGAGGGCGACTATGACGGCCTGCGCCTGGACCGGATCGCGCGGCTGAAGGCGGTGGCGGAGGTGAGCTTCGCCGCCCCCTTCGGGTCACCCGCCTTCCTCGACCTGTTGAAGGCCGCGGGTCCCCTGGACATCCTGGCCCACCACGCCGCCGACATCCCCGGCTACCGCAACGCCGACTATGACGTGGCCGCCGGCGTGACCCGCAACCTCGGCGGCGCGGGTCCGGTGTTCGAGGCCGCCGCCACGGCGGGCGTGCGCGGGATCATCGTCACGGGCACCGGCTTCGAGGACGCCGCGGGCGGCCTGGCGGTCTCGCCCTATGGCCTGTCGAAGAAGCTCACCAACGACGGCTTCCGCCACCTGGCCCTATGGCGGGGCCTCGCCTTCGGCCGCTTCATGATCAACGGCCCCTTCGGCCCGCTGGAGGAGGGGCGGCTGGTCTGGTCCCTGTTCCAGGCCTGGTTCGCGGGCCGGGCGGGGGTGGTCCGCACCCCGGACTATGTGCGCGACAACATCCCCGTGGTGCTCCTGGCGCGGGCCTATGCCGAGCTGGTGGCGGAGATGCTGCGGACGCCGAAGCTGGACCGGGTCTGCCGTCCGGCCGGCTATGTCGGCGCCCAGGGCGACTTCGCCCTGCGGGTGGCCAGCGAGGCCAGCGCTCGGCTCGGCCGCGAGTGCGCGGTGGAATGCCTGGCCCAGACCGACTTCCCCGAGCCCTATCTGGTGGCCAACACCGAACCGACACTGACCCGGCCCTGGGACGAGACCGGATTCTGGGACGCCTATGTCGACTACTACCGCGAGGTCGAGGCCCGGGGCCTGCTCAACGCGCCGGCCTAGGCCTTGCCGGTGACGGCCTTCTCGATGAGATCGAAGAAGTCGTGGGCGAACTGGGTGGTCTGGCCGATGGGGCTGTTGCGCATCCGCTCCCGCAGGCCGGCCCGCAGCTCGCTGATGCGGTTGGGATCTTCCGCCAGGCTCACCGCCGCGGCGATGTAGCCGTCCACGTCGCGGGCGCAGAGTTCGGGCATGTCGCCGTTCATCAGGCTGGAATAGCTGAGCCGCTCGAACAGGGTCTCCCCCACCAGGGTGACCACCGGCGTGCCCATCCACAGACTTTCGCAGGTGGTGGTGCCGCCGGTCTGGGGGAAGGTGTCCAGGGAGATGTCCATCTGGTTGTAGAAGGGCAGGTGGGCGCCGCGGACCGCCTCGAAGCGCACGCGGTCGGCGCTGACGCCCTCCTGCGCGAACAAGGCCAGCAGGTTGTTGCGGAAGCTGTCCGAGCCGCCCTCGGGGCGCACGAACATGAACTTCGAATTGGGGACCTTGGCGACGATCTTGGCCCAGGTGCGCACCAGGTCGCGGTTGTACTTGTAGGGATTGTTGGCCGTGCCGAAGGTGACATAGCCGTTGCGGGCCACGGGAGCGGGGTTCTCCACCGCCACCCGCTCGTTGAAGGCGCCGGCCGACAGGGCGAACCAACCGTGCGGCAGGACCAGAGGTTTCTCGATCAGCAGGCCGTCATGCTCGGGCAGCATGAAGGGATCGACGATCAGATAGTCGATGGCCTTCAGCCCCGCCGAGTGGGGATAGCCCAGCCAGCTCGCCTGCAGGGGCGCGGGCTTGTAGGCCATCACGGTGAGCTTGTTCATGTGGGTCGATCCGCCCAGCTCGATCAGCATGTCGAGCTGGTCGTCGGCGATCAGTTGGGCGGCGTCGCGGTCGCCGATGTCGGGGTTCCAGCGGAAGCCCTGCACCATGCCGGCGATCCGCTTCTGGGTCGGGTCCTCCTGGCCGGTATAGTAGGAGTAGCAATAGACCTCGAACCGCTCCCGGTCGTAGTGCTCGAAGAGCGGAAGCGAGAAATAGGCCACCGGATGGGACCGGAGGTCGGAGGACATGAAGCCGACGCGGATCTTGCCGTTGGGCTGGCGCGGGGCCGGATGGGTGATCGGCCGCCGGGCGGCGATCTTCTCCACCAGTTCGCCCCAGATGCGGTGCTGATGGACCAGTTCCTTGCGGTCCTCCGAGGTGCGGACCCGGGCCAGGTGCGAGAGCAGGGCGGTGTGGCGGCCGTTGGAGGCCCACAGGCGGCCCAGGTGCTGGAAATCCCCCAGGGCGTCGGCCGCGTCGTAGTCGGCGACGCGGACGAAGATGTCGCTGGCCACCTTCACCGGGCCCGCCCCATCGCCGACCTTGTCGATCACGGGCTTCAGCAGCTGGTAGGCGCGCTCGAGGTTCTGCGCCTCGTCGCCCTGCCGGGTCCTGGAATAGCTCTCGGCCAAGGCGAGCTGGAACTCGGCGTTGTCGGGCTCCAGCTCGTGAGCCTTCTCCAGGTGGGTGTTGGTCCGCACCCGGTCGAAATCGGCCAGGGTCATGCCCAGCTGGTAGTGGATCCAGCCCTGGTCCCCCAGTTCGGTCAGCAGGCTGAGCAGATAGTCCTCGGACTCCTTGTTGCGGCCCGCCCGCCGCAGCATCACCGCCTTGGCCTCACGCATCCTGTGGCTGTCGGCCAGGGCCGCCACGGCCCGGTCGAGCACCGGCAGGGTCTCGGCCGCGCCCTTCACGTCGGCGGTGAGCGAGGTCAGGTCCAGCCAGGCGTCGACATAGTCGGGCTTGAGCTTCACCGCGAGGTTGAAGCGCATCTCGGCCTTGTCGAGGTCGCCGGCGTTCCAGTAGGCGCGGCCCAGGGAGCGCTGGTGCTCGGCGTTGGTGGGTCCCTGGCGCAGGATGCGGGTGAAGACCTCGATCGCCGCCGGACCGTTCTTCATGTCGTTGAAGATGTTCCCACGGTTGATGTGGGCGGTCATGCTCTTGGGGTTGATCTTCACCGCCCGGTCCAGGACCTTCAGGGCCTCGGCGTGGCGGCCCAGGCGGCGCAGGGCGACGCCCAGGATGTTCCAGAGGTCGTAGTCGCGGGGATAGCGGCTGGTGGCGACCTCCGCCCAGTGCTGGGCCTGGTCGTACAGCTTCTGCCGGATCAGCATCGCCGTGAAGTTCTGGTAGACGCGCAGCGGGGCCTCGGGCTCGCGGGTCAGCTCCTCGGCGGTCAGGCGAATGCCTTCGTCCCGATTCCCAGCCTTGAGGGCGGCTTCGGCCGGGGCGAACCGTTCCATCGACATCGCGGCGTCCTGTCACGCGTGAGGGCTCGGGAATCCGAGGCGCCATCGGCCGCGATTGGGGGTTGTGGGGTGCGGGCTCGTCGTCGCGCCCGCGGTTGGCGGCAATCTAGAGTGCGACGGTCGCGGCGCCAACCGGTCAGCGGCTCAGCCGGGCTTTCCGCGGAACCGCCACTTCAGGGCCAGGATCGCCGCCGACAGGGCCAGGCAGACGGTGTTGGAGGCGGCCACCGGCCAGCTTCCGATCAGCACGCCATAGGCCGTCCATAGGATGAAGCCGGTGACGGTCACCACATACATCCGCAGCGAGACCGAGGCGGCGTCCTGCTCGCGCCAGATCTTGGCGATCTGGGGCACGAAGCTGGCCATCGAGCAGAGGGCCGCCAGGACGCCCACGAGATCGGTCAGCGACAGATGGAGAACGGTCATGCGCGGGCCCTCTTCAGCGCCGCAGAAAACGGACGCCCAAGGCGCGGGTTGCCTTTGGCCCACAAGAAAGGGCGCGGGAGGAAAGTCCCGCGCCCAGCAGCCTTCACGAGGGGGGACCTCAGCGGGGCTTGTAGATCTTGTCGAACACACCGCCGTCGGCGAAGTGCACGGCCTGGGCCTTCTTCCAGCCGCCGAAGGTGTCGTCGATGGTGGCGAAGGGGATCTTCGGGAAGTTGGCGGCGTACTTGGCCACCGCCTGCGGATTGCGGGGGCGGTAGAAGTTCTTGCCGATGATGTCCTGGGCCAGAGGGCTGTAGAGGAAGTTCAGATAGCCCTCGGCGACGGTCCGGGTCTTCTTGCGGTCCACCACCTTGTCGACGATGGCCACCGGCGGCTCGGCCAGGATCGAGCTGGATGGATAGACGATGTCGAACTTGTCGCCGAACTCCTCGCCGGCCAGGTGGGCCTCGTTCTCCCAGGACAGCAGGACATTGCCCAGGCCGCGCTGGGCGAAGGTCACGGTGGAGCCGCGGGCCCCGGTGTCGAGCACCGGCACGTTGCGGTAGATCTGCTCGACGAAGGCCTGGGCCTTGGCCGGGTTGCCGCCCGGCGCCCGCAGGGCCGCGGCCCAGGCGGCCAGATAGGCCCAGCGCGCGCCCCCCGAGGTCTTCGGGTTCGGCGTGATGACCTCGATCCCAGGCTTCACCAGGTCGGGCCAGTCGCGGATCTTCCAGGGGTTCCCCTTGCGGACCAGGAAGACGATCGTCGAGTAGTAGGGGCTGGAATTGTTGGGCAGGCGAGATTGCCAGTTGGCCGGCAGCAGCTTGGCCTTGGCGGCGATCTCGTCGATGTCGGAGGCGAGCGCCAGGGTGACGACATCGGCCTGCAGGCCGTCGATCACCGAGCGGGCCTGCTTGCCCGATCCACCGTGGCTCTGGTTGATCACCAGGTCCTGGCCGGTCTTGTCCTTCCAGTACTTGGCGTAGGCGGCGTTGATCTGCTTGTAGAGCTCCCGGGTGGGGTCATAGCTCACGTTCAGCAGGGTGATGGGCTTGGCGCCGGCGGCCAGGGCGGGGCCCGCCACCAGGGCCGGGGCGGCGCCGGCCGCGGACAAGGCGGCGCCGGTCGCCAACACGCCGCGGCGTGTTGGCGTGTTGAGATCACGCATGGATCGAAGTCCTTGGGGTTGGGGCTCGGGCTAGAAGGCCAGTTGCGAGCGCAAGTTGAGGGCGTGGTAGTCCTGGCCGATGGCGAGGCCCGCGGCGTTCTTCCGGTCCACGCTGACGTTGTAGTAGTCGAGCATGAACTTGACGGCGGGGTTGGGGAACCAGTTCACCCCCACCGTCCAGATGTCCTGCTGCCCGCCGCGCACGCGGTCGGCGGCGATGAGGCTGTTCTCCGAATAGTTGAGATCGATGGTGGAGTAGCGGGCGGCCAGCTCCCACGCGCCCCATTGGCCGTTGGCCGGGGCGAAGGGCTTGTCGACGCCGGGCGCGTCGAAGGCCGCGGTGGTGATGTTGTATTTGCGCCGTTCCCCGGTCAGCACCCAGCCGCCCTCGACGTACCAGCCCGTGAAGCTGGGATCCGACGCGCCGAGCGCCGGGTTGCGGCGATCGACGGAGATGTCGAAGTATTCGCCCTGGACGAACAGGTTCTGCTTCTGGGCGGCCAGCTCCAGACCATAGGCCTGGGCGCCCTTGGCGTCGATCTGGCCGGTGTCGATCAGCCGCGTGCCATCGACCCGCAGTTCGGGGCGTTCGCGAAGCTGCAGGGCGTAACGGGTGGCGGCCGCGGCGCCCAGGTCGGTGGGCTGGGCGACGATGCTGGCGTTGGCGCCCACATGCACCAGCCAGTCGAAGCCGTGGAGCGGCGTGCCGGCCAGGCGCAGGGCGTAGCCCTGCTGCTCGTCGAAGATCGGGGCGTTGAAGGCCGTGGCGCCGGAGTTCAGGCTCTGGACCAGGGGGCCGGTGGCGATGGCTGAGGCGAACCAGTGGTCGCCATTGCCGATCACGCCGGCGCCGATGCGGGTGTCGCCGCCGGCCAGGCCGCGGGCGATGTCGGCGGCGGCCGGACGTTCGGGGAACAGCGCCCCGTTGGTGGAGGCCGCGTCCTCCAGCCCGAGCGGCGGGGCGAAGGCGCCGACCCGGAACCGCAGGGGCTTGAGGCCCGAATACTGGACCCACATCTCCTGCACGCGGCCGGAGTCCTCGGCGCCGCTGCCGCCGAAGTCGAAGAGGATGTTGTAGTCGAAGGCGCCGAACACCTTGCCGTCGACCCCGATGCGGGCGCGGCGGAAGTTGGCGCCGCCCGACAGGTCGCGGGCGGTGACGGCGGCCGGCAGCCGGTCCTCCTGGTCGTACTTGGCGGTGTCGAGCTGCATCACCCCGTGCAGGGTGGCCGAGAAGCGGCCGTCGGAGGTGGCGATGGTCGGCTTGCCATTGGCGATGGTGGCCGAGGTGGTGGTGGCGTCGGTGCGCAGGGCCGCGATGCTGGCCCCCGTGGAGACCTTCAGGTCGGCGATCTGCGCCTGCAGCAGGGCGAGCTGTTCCTCCAGCGCCGCGATCTTGGCGTCCGTGGCCGGATCAGCAGCGGCCAGGCCGGGCCAGGCCAGGACGAGGCCCGCGGCCCCCACCAGCAGTTTCGATTTCCAAGCCATTTGGCCTCTAGCCCCTCGTTTGTTGGAGTTTTCCAAAACTCAGGTCCGTAAAGACCCGATAAATCCCATCGGATAAATAGAGATTGATTTGAAGCGACCACAGATTTCCTGACAGGGCCGCCAAGCTTGGGCGGCTGTCATGTCGGTGTCATAAGTCTGGAGCCTGCTCGGATATTGCAGTTTCGGAGATTCGCCTTGTCGCAGACGCCGCCGCGCCGATGGCTCCGGCTCTCGGGCCCGGCGCTGATCACCGGCGGCCTGGGCGTCCTGGCCTTGTTGGTGATCTCCGCCGGAAGAGGCGATCAGAGCGACGCCGCGGCCTGGATGGCCCTGGTGGTGGCGCTTCTGGTCCTGGCGGTCGCCTGGCGGGCCGGGCACCTCGCCCAGGAGGCGACCCAGGCGCCGCAGGTTCCGGCGCGGCCGCCGCACGAGAACGCGCCGCCCTATGTCAGCATCATCAACGCCCTGCCCGACCCGGTGCTGGTGATCGCAGCGCATGAACCCGATGACCTCACGGGGCGGCGCTTCGTGGTGGTCAACGAGGCCGCCCGCGACCTGCTGAGAATTCAGCACGACGCCGGTCTCCTGGTTACGGCGATTCGCGATCCTCAGGTGCTGGAGGCGGTGGACGAGGCCCTGTTCGGCGGCCTCGACAGCCAGGCGATCTACGCCCTGGGCGGGGCCCAGGCCCGGGTGCTGAGGGCCTTCGCCAAGCCGCTCGGCGAGGCGCCCGACGGCTCGCGCCTGGCCCTGCTGGTCCTGCGCGACGAGACCGACATCCGGCGGGCCGAACAGACCCGCGCCGATTTCCTGGCCAACGCCAGCCACGAGCTGCGCACGCCGCTCGCCTCCCTCAGCGGCTTCATCGAGACCCTGCGCGGCCATGCCCGCACCGACGAGGCGGCGCGGGAGCGGTTCCTGACCATCATGTCGACCCAGGCCGAGCGGATGGCGCGCCTGATCGACGACCTGCTCTCGCTCTCCCGGATCGAGCTCAACGAGCACATCGCCCCCCAGGGCGAGACCGACCTGAGCCTGGCGGTGATGGACGTGGTCGACGCCCTGGGGCCACTGGCCCGGGAGCGCGGAGTGACCCTGGCCCCCTGCCTGCCGCCGCGGGGCGAGGTGGTGGTGGCCGGTGACCGCGACCAGATCGTCCAGGTGGTGCAGAACCTGGTGGACAACGCCCTGAAGTACTCCCCCAAGGGCGGGGCGGTGACCATCGCCCTGCAGTCGGCCCTGACCGCCGAGGCCGCCGCGGCTCCCCTGCGGCCCCAGGCCGCGCGCCTGTCCCTGCTCACCCCGGATCATGGGCATGATCTCTATGCTGCTTTGCGGGTGTCCGACTCCGGGGTTGGGCTCAAGCGTGAGCATTTGCCGCGGCTGACGGAGCGGTTCTATCGGGTCGAGGGCCAGAAGAGCGGCGAGCGGTCCGGCACCGGCCTCGGTCTGGCCATCGTCAAGCACATCATGAACCGGCACCGGGGCGGGCTGGCGGTGGAGAGCGTGGAGGGGGAGGGCACGACCTTCAGCGCCTATTTCCCGCTTTCGGCGGCCGCCTTGGCCATGCCGGACCCGCCTATCGAGGGCGCTGTTACAAAACCGTCTTAGAAGTGTCGTAAGCCGACAGCATTGCGCAGGCAGGTTCCGCGCGGCGTCAGGCGGATCTCCGTCGGGCATGTTGTTTAGGCTTTGGAGCCCCGATGCTCACCTGGATCGCCCTGCTGGCGCTCTTCCTGTTCTCCGGCGCGACCTACGCCTTCGGCCGGCGCAAGGCCCAGGCCCTGGTCCGCGGACAGAAGGGCGCTCTCCACTCCCTGCCGGGCTATCATGGGAGCTATGTCGCCCTGTGGGCGGGCCTGCCGGCGGCGCTGGTGGTCCTGGCCGCGGCCATGTTCGGCGGCCGCATGGAGGCCGCCCTGCTGCGGGCCGACATTCCTCCCGCCGTCGCGGCCCTGCAGGGCCAGATGCAGGACGTGTTCTTCGACGACGCCCGCGCCCTGGCCCACGGCGGCCAGGCCAGCGAGACGGCCTATGACGGCGACCTGAAGGTCGCGCTGGAGGCCAAGGCCCAGCAGGCCAAGCGCCTGGAGCAGCTGATCCGTTACGGGGCCCTGGCGGCCGGGGCGGTCCTGGGCCTGGCGGGCCTGGCCCTGGCCTATCCGCGCATCAGCCCCACCTTCCGCGCCCGAAACCGGGTGGAGGGCTGGATCGCGGTGCTGTTCATCGCCTGCGCCGTCACCGCCATCCTGACGACGGTCGGCATTGTCGCCTCCCTGGTCTGGGAGAGCTGGCGCTTCTTCCAGTCGGTGTCGCCCATCGACTTCCTGCTGGGGACCGACTGGGACCCGCAGATCGCCATGCGCAGCGACCAGTACGCCACCAAGGGCGCCTTCGGGGCCGTGCCGCTGTTCGTGGGCACCTTCCTGATCATGCTGATCGCCATGATCGTCGCGGCCCCCATCGGCCTGTTCTCGGCGATCTACCTGTCGGAATACGCCCGGCCCCTGACCCGGGGCGTGGTCAAGCCGCTGCTGGAGATCCTGGCCGGGGTGCCCACCGTGGTCTACGGCTTCTTCGCCGCCCTGACCGTGGGGCCGATCTTCCGCGAGGGCTTCAACAGCCTGGGGCGCCTGATGATCGGCGGCCCCCTGGACGGCCTGGGCCTCTATCTCAGCCAGGTTCAGAACCAGATGGCCCTGGTGGCCGGCGCGGTGATGGGGATCATGCTGATCCCCTTCGTCTCCTCGCTCTCCGACGACATCATGAACGCCGTGCCCCAGTCCCTGCGCGACGGCAGCCTGGCCATGGGCGCCACCCGGTCGGAGACGGTGAAGAAGGTGGTCCTGCCCGCGGCCCTGCCCGGGATCATGGCCGCCATGCTGCTGGCCGTCTCGCGGGCCATCGGCGAGACCATGATCGTCACCATGGCGGCCGGCCTGCAGGCCAAGACCACCCTCAACCCCCTGGACACCGTGACCACGGTGACGGTGCAGATCGTCACCCTGCTGACCGGCGACCAGGAGTTCGACAGCCCCAAGACGCTCTCGGCCTTCGGCCTGGGCCTCACCCTCTTCGTGGTGACCTTCATCCTGAACGTGATCGCCCTGCGCATCGTCCAGAAGTACCGGGAACAGTATGACTGACGCCGCCCTCCCCATCGACAAGGCCGCCTTCCGCCAGGGGCTGGAGGCGCGTCTGAAGAAGCGCTACGCCCAGGAGCGGCGTTTCCGCCTCTATGGCCAACTGGCCATCACCCTGGCGCTGGGCTTCCTGATCCTGCTGGTGGGCCGCATCGCCCTGCAGGGCTATTCCACCTTCATCGACTACCAGATCACCCAGTCGATCTATGTCGATCCGGCCAAGGTCGATCGCAACGACATCGGCGGCGCCAATTTCGACCTGCTGGTGGCCGACCAGATGCTGGCCCGGCTGGGGGAGAAGGACGACGAGTTCGGCGAGACCTCGGGCAAGATGATGGACATCATCTCCAACGACTTCGGCTTCCAGCTGCTGAAGATGGTCAAGGCCGACCCGACCCTGATCGGCAAGACGGTCAAGGTGAGCGGCCCGGTCAAGGCCGACGCCGCCCTCTACTACAAGGGCGAGCTGAAGCGCTCGACGCCCGAGGAGGAGCGCAAGCTCGACAACCGGCAACTGACCTGGCTCGACCGGATGCAGGCCTCCGGGGCGGTGTCCAAGGGCTTCAACTTCGGCTTCCTCACCAAGTCCGACTCCACCGAGCCCGAGCAGGCCGGCGTCCTGGGCGCAGTGGTGGGCTCGGCCATGATGCTCCTGGTGACCGCGGTCCTGGCGGTGCCCATCGGGGTGCTGGCCGCCACCTATCTGGAGGAGTTCGCGCCGAAGACCCGGTGGACCGACCTCATCGAGGTCAACATCAACAACCTGGCCGCCGTGCCCTCCATCGTCTACGGCCTGCTGGGCCTGGCGGTGTTCATCAACTGGCTGCACGTGCCCAGGTCTTCGCCCCTGGTGGGCGGCCTGGTCCTGGCCCTGATGGCCCTGCCGACCGTGATCATCGCCACCCGCTCGGCCCTGAAGGCGGTGCCGCCCTCGATCCGCGAGGCGGCCCTCGGCGTCGGCGCCTCGCGCACCCAGACGGTGTTCCACCACGTCCTGCCGCTGGCCATGCCCGGCGTCATGACCGGCGCGATCCTGTCCCTGGCCCACGCGCTCGGCGAGACCGCGCCCCTGCTGATGATCGGCATGATCTCCTTCGTCCCCGGGGTGCCCGAGGGCTTCACCGGGGCCGCCACCACCCTGCCGGTCCAGGTCTTCATCTGGGAAAACGCCTCGGAGCGCGCCTTCCACGAGCGCACCGCCGCGGCGATCCTGGTCCTCCTCGCCTTCATGATCATCATGAACCTGGCCGCGATCCTGCTTCGCCGCCGCTTCGAACGCCGGTGGTAGTCCGATGATCCCGCGTCAAACCTCAAGGTCCCCCATGCCCAGCCAGCGCGACGACAGCCAGGCCCAAGGCGCCGCGCCGGTCCACATCGCCGTGGACCGCGCCCACGCCGACGGCGCCGCCACGGGCATCAAGATCCGCGCCCGCGACGTCAACGTCTTCTACGGCGACAAGCAGGCCCTGTTCGATGTCTCCCTGGACGTGCCCGAGAAGTCGGTGACCGCCCTGATCGGGCCCTCCGGCTGCGGCAAGTCCACCTTCCTGCGCTGCATCAACCGGATGAACGACACCATCCCCGGGGCCACGGTGCGGGGGCGGATCGAGCTGGACGGCGAGGACGTCAACGACCGCTCCATCGACCCGGTGATCCTGCGCGCCCGGGTCGGCATGGTGTTCCAGAAACCGAACCCCTTCCCCAAGACCATCTTCGAGAACGTCGCCTACGGCGCCCGCATCCACGGCCTGACCAGCAGCAAGGCGGAGTTGGAGGCCCTGGTGGAGACCTCCCTGAAGAAGGCGGGTCTCTGGGGGGAGGTGGCCGACCGGCTGCACCAGCCCGGCACCGGCCTTTCCGGGGGCCAGCAGCAGCGCTTGGTGATCGCCCGCGCCATCGCCGTCTCCCCGGAGGTGATCCTGATGGACGAGCCCTGCTCGGCCCTGGACCCCATCGCCACGGCGCGGATCGAGGAGCTGATCGACGAGCTGCGCAACCAGTACTGCATCGTCATCGTCACCCACTCCATGGCCCAGGCCGCGCGGGTGTCGCAGAAGACCGCCTTCTTCCACCTGGGCAAGCTGGTGGAGGCCGGTCCCACCGGCGAGATCTTCACCAACCCGCGGGACAGCCGCACCCAGGACTACATCACCGGCCGGTTCGGCTAGGGGCACGACATGAACGAGCACATCGTCAAATCCTACGAAGACGAACTGAACACGCTGACCGCCGAATGCGCGCGGATGGGCGGCCTCACCGAGGCCCAGGTGGGCGACAGCATCGAGGCGGTGGTCAAGCGCGACCAGGCCCTGGCCGAGGCCATCGTCGGCCGCGACGAGCGGCTGGACGTGCTGGAGGCCGACATCGAGCGCAAGGCCATCCGCCTGATCGCCCTGCGCCAGCCCATGGCCAACGACCTGCGCAAGACCGTGGCGGCGATGAAGATCGCCATGAACCTGGAGCGCTGCGGGGACCTGGCCAAGAACATCGCCAAGCGCACCCTGGTGCTCACCGAGGCCGAGCCGATGAGCCCGCTGACCCGCTCCATCGAGCGCATGGGCAAGCTGGTCCTGGGCCGGCTGAAGGACGTGCTGGACGCCTATACCGGCTCCGATCTCGATCGGGCCCTGGCCGTCTGGTCCCGCGACGACGAGGTGGACGAGCACTACAACAGCCTGTTCCGCGAGCTGCTGACCTACATGATGGGCGATCCGCGCACGATCACCGCCTGCGCCCACATGCTGTTCGTGGCCAAGAACCTCGAGCGGATCGGCGACCACGCCACCAACATCGCCGAGATCATCCACTACGAGATCACCGGCGCCGAGACCATCGGCTCGGCCCGGCCCAAGACCGACGACCTGCTGCGGGACGCCTGATCATGATTCCCAACATCCTGGTGGTCGAGGACGAGGACGCCCTGTCCACCCTGCTGCAATACAACCTCGAGAAGGAAGGCTACGACGTGGTCGTGGCCGCCGACGGCGAGGAGGCCCTGACCGTGGTCAGCGAGCGCCTGCCCGACCTGATCGTGCTGGACTGGATGCTGCCCAAGGTCTCCGGCATCGAGGTCTGTCGCCGCCTGCGCCAGCGCACCGAGAGCCGCAATGTGCCGATCATCATGCTGACGGCCCGCGGCGAGGAGAGCGACCGCATCCGCGGCCTCGACACCGGCGCCGACGACTATGTCATCAAGCCCTTCGCCATGAGCGAGCTGTCGGCCCGCATCCGTGCGGTGCTGCGCCGCATCCGGCCGGGCCTGGCCGAGGATCGGGTCCATATCGGCGACCTGGTGATCGACCGCGTCGCCCACCGGGTGAAGCGCGCCGGGTCCGAGGTCCACCTGGGCCCCACCGAGTTCCGGCTTCTGGACTACCTGATGCAGCACCCCGGCCGGGTCTTCTCCCGCGAGCAGTTGCTGGACGCCGTCTGGGGCTCCGACGTCTATGTCGAGGCCCGCACGGTGGACGTCCACATCGGCCGTCTGCGCAAGGCCCTGAACCGCCAGGAGAGCGAGGCCGATCCGATCCGCACCGTGCGCTCGGCGGGTTATTCCCTGGACATGGACGCCTAGTCCCGGGTCAGACGGGCGTCCTCAGACGCCCGTCGCCTCGGCGTGCAGTTCCATCAGGTGCTCCACCTCGGCCCGTGATCCCAGCATCACCGAGATGCGCTGGTGCAGGGAGGTGACCTCGGCGTCGAGGATGTGGCCCTGGCCGTCGAAGGCCGCGCCCCCGGCCTGCTCCACCAGCATGGACATGGGGTTGGCCTCGTACATCAGCCGCAGCTTGCCGGCGCGATCGGGCTCGCGAGCGTCCCACGGATAGAGGAACACCCCGCCGCGCACCATGATGCGGTGGACGTCGGCCACCATCGAGGCGATCCAGCGCATGTTGAAGTTCTTGCCTCGCGGCCCATCTTCGCCGGCCAGGCACGCCTCGACATAGCCGCGCACCGGCGGGGCCCAGTGGCGCAGGTTCGAGGCGTTGATGGCGTATTCCTTGGTCTCGTGCGGAATGGTGATCGCGTGCGCCGTGGGGACCCACTCGTCGTTGAGCGGATCCAGGGTGAAGGCGTGGACGCCGTTCCCCAGGCTCAGGACCAGGGTGGTCTGGGGCCCATAGACCACGTAGCCGGCGGCCACCTGGTTGCGGCCGCTCTGCATGAAGTCGGCGGTGGCCGCCGGCCTCGGGCTGTCGGCGCGCGGGGCCGGCAGGATCGAGAAGATGGTGCCGATGGAGACGTTGACGTCGATATTGCTCGACCCGTCCAGGGGATCGAACAGCAGCAGATAGCCCCCCTCGGAGCCGACCTCGCGCACCGGATAGATGTCGTCCATCTCCTCCGAGGCCATGGCCACGAGGCCGGGGGCCTCGGCGCAGCGCTGCAGCAGGATCTCGTTGGAGATGACGTCCAGCTTCTTCTGCACCTCGCCCTGGACGTTCTGGCTCTCCAGGGCGCCCAGGATCTCGCCGGCCGCGCCGCGGCGCACCAGGGCGCTGATCTGGCCGCAGGCCTCCACCACCGAGGCGATCAAGGCGGTCAGGCGCGGGTCGGCCGCGTCGCGGGCGAGAAAATCATCAAGCTTGATCAAGACCGATCATCCTCCGAATTCGCCCTGTCCGGGCTTGAGGCCCGTAAGACCACAAGGGCGGGAGGGACGACAACCCCATCCTCGCCCCTGGCGCCCATGGCAGGGACCGGCTGGTGGCTTGACCGACCGGGCCTGACGGGCGAAAGCGCGGTCCATGAACATCCTCCTCGTCGGTTCGGGCGGGCGCGAACACGCCCTGGCCTGGAAGATCGCGGCCTCGCCGCTGTGTTCGCGCCTGGTGATCGCTCCGGGCAATCCCGGCATGGCGTCCCTGGGTGAACTGCGGCCCCTCAAGGCGACGGATGTCGCGGGACTTGTGGCCCTCGCCCAGGAGATCGCCGCCGACCTGGTGGTGATCGGACCCGAAACCGCCGTCGAGGCGGGCTTGGCCGACGCCTTGGCCCGGCTCGCCATCCCCTGCTTCGGCCCCGTCGCCCAGGCCGGCCAGCTGGAGACTTCCAAGGCCTTCACCAAGGCCTTCACCGACCGCCACGGCCTGCCGACCTCGGCCTATGCCGTCTATGAGGACGCCGCCCAGGCCAAGGCCGGGCTGGCGGCCTTCAAGCCCCCTTACGTGATCAAGGCCGACGGCCTGGCGGCCGGCAAGGGCGTGGTGATCGCCCCGGACCTGGCCACCGCCGAGGCCGCCATCGATGACGCCATCGGCGGCCGGTTCGGCGCCGCCGGCGCCCGGGTGGTGATCGAGGAGTTCCTGGAGGGTGAGATCGGTTCGCTGTTCGCCCTGTGCGACGGCAAGACCGCCATGGTGTTCGGCCAGGCCCAGGACCACAAGCGCGCCTATGACGGCGAGCAGGGCCCCAATACCGGCGGCATGGGCACCTACTCGCCCGCCCCGGTCTTCACGCCCGACCTGATCGACGAGACCCGCGAGCGCCTGGCCGAGCGCGCCTTCGACGGCATCGCCGACGAGGGGGCGCCCTATCAGGGCGTGCTGTTCGTGGAGCTGATGGCCACCCGGGACGGTCCCAAGCTGGTGGAGTTCAACGTCCGCTTCGGTGACCCGGAATGCCAGGTGCTGATGCTGCGGCTGGAGAGCGACCTCGTCCCCTACCTGCTGGCCTGCGCCACCGGGACGCTGGCCCAGCTGCCGCCGCCGGTCTGGCGCGACGAGGCCGCCATCTGCGTGGTGATCGCCGCCGAGGGCTATCCCGACGCGCCCAAGACCGGGGCCGCGATCACCGGCGCCGAGCAGGACTTCGGTCCCGATGTCGTCGTCTTCCACGCCGGTACGAGCCGCGATTCCGACGGAACCCTGCGGGCCAGCGGCGGCCGGGTGCTCAATGTCTGCGCCCGCGCCCCCACCCTCAGAGAAGCCCGCGACAAGGCCTATGCGGCGGTGGCGAGGATCGATCTGCCCGGCGGCTTCCACCGCAGCGACATCGGCTGGCGGGTGCTCGGCAAGTCGGCCTAAGTTTTCGAAGTTCTGGTACGCAGATCGCCTCTTGCCTTGCCGTGAGGGCAGGGGGGTCGATATGGTGTTTTCAAACACGCGTAAGAGAACAAGGGGAACGCTCATGGCCGAAGCAGACGAGCAGGTTCGCGAGCAGCTCAACACCGGCACCAAGGAGGTGGCCGAGAGCCACCGGTTCGACGAGGCCGCCCTGGCCGCCTGGATGGAGGCCAATGTCGACGGCTATGCCGGTCCCTTGGAGGTGCGCCAGTTCAAGGGCGGCCAGTCCAACCCGACCTATCAGCTGGTCACCCCCAACAAGAAATATGTCCTGCGCCGCAAGCCGCCGGGCAAGCTGCTGCCCTCGGCCCACGCGGTGGACCGCGAGTACAAGGTGATCACCGCCCTGCACACCACCGGCTTCCCGGTGGCCAAGTCCTGGGGCCTCTGCACCGACGACAGCGTCATCGGCACCATGTTCTACGTGATGGACATGGTGGAGGGCCGCATCCTCTGGGACCAGAGCCTGCCGCAGTACGAGCCGGCCGAGCGCCACGCCATCTACATGGCCAAGCTCAAGACCCTGGCCGACCTGCACAACACCGACTACGAGGCCATCGGCCTGGGCGACTACGGCCGGCCCGGCAACTATATGGGCCGTCAGGTCGACCGCTGGACCAAGCAGTACAAGGCCAGCGAGACCGAGCACATCGAGGAGATGGAGCGGCTGATCACATGGCTGCCCCAGAGCCTGCCGGAGCAGGAGCGCACCTCCATCGTCCATGGCGACTACCGCCTCGACAACATGGTGCTGCACGCCACCGAGCCGCGGGTCGTCGCCGTGCTGGACTGGGAGCTCTCGACCCTGGGCGAGCCGCTCGCCGACTTCACCTACCTGCTGATGAACTGGGTCAATGGCGGCATCTCGGCCATCCCGGACCTCAAGGCGCACGGCATCCCGACCCTCGACGAGTACGTCGCCGAATACTGCCGACTGACCAACCGGGAGGCCCTGCACGACCTCAACTGGTTCTTCTCCTACAACATGTTCCGGCTGGCCGGGATCTGTCAGGGGATCGTGGGCCGCGCCCGCGACGGCACGGCCAACAGCCCGCAGGCCGCCGCCATGGCCCTGCGCGTGCCGCAGCTGGCCAAGGCCAGCTGGACCTACGCCCAGAAGGCCGGCGCTAAGGCCTGAGCGCCCGGTCGAGCAACGCCTCCAGCGCGGCCTCGTCCTCGAACACCGCCTGGACCGGCCAGGAGGTGATCCGCGTCCGCCAGTCGGCCGGCAGGCGGGCCCAGTCCTTCTCGGTGGTCACCAGACCCGCGCCGAAGGTCGCCGCCCGCTCGGCCAGGCGGCGCAGGGTGGCCTCGTCATAGGCCATGTGGTCGGGGAAGGGCGCGAAGTCCTTCAGGTCGCAGCCGGCGGCCTGCAGGGACCGCTCCACCTTCCAGGGCTTGCCGACCCCGGCGAACCCCACCTGCGGGCCTGACGGCGGCGGGGCGAGGGGCGCCAGGCGGGCGATCAGGACCGGCTTTCCGGGGAACATCGCCACCAGTTCGGGATCGGGCGCCTCCAGGTCGGACGGCAGCATCAGGATCACCGCGTCGGCCCGGGCCAGGCCCACGGCCAGGGGCTCGCGCAGGGGGCCGGCGGGAAAGACCGCCCCGTCCCCCAGGGGCCATTCGTTGTTGCGGGTCTCGCCGTCCACCACCACCAGGGACAGGGATTTCTTCACCGAGGGGTTCTGGTGGCCATCGTCCATCACCAGGGCCTGGGCGCCGGCCCAGGCGGCGGCCAGGGCCCCCTTGGCCCGATCGCGGGAGATCCAGATCGGCGCGTCGGCCGCCAGCATCAGCGGCTCGTCCCCCACCTCGGCGGCGCTGTGCGTGGCCGGGTCCACCTGGACCGGACCCTCCAGGGAGCCGCCATAGCCCCGCGACAGGCCCTGGGCCTCCACATGCCGCGCCCGCAGGCGCTTCAGCAGCTCGCGCACCACCGGGGTCTTGCCCGTCCCGCCCGCGGTGAGGTTGCCGACGCAGATCACCGGCACGCCGGGATCGAGGGGAACGGTCCGCGCGATCCGCCGCGCCGTCACCGCCGCCCAGATCCAGGCGGCGGGCTTGAGCAGGGTGCGGGCCACCGGCGCCGGGGCGCCGTCGCGGACGTACCACCATCGGGGCGTGGGCAGCTTCATGCGGGCAGCAGGGGTTCGAGCAGGGTCAGGGCCCGGTCCAGGGCGCCTTCCTGGCTCTCGGCATAGGCCAGGGCCGCCTCGCCCATGCGCCGGCCGATGTGGGGATGGTCGGCCAGGCCCCTCAGGTGACGGGCCAGGGTGGCGCTGTCCGGCGCCTCGATGGCCGCGGCCAGGGCCAGGAGATCGGCATAGAGGGCGGTGGCGTTGAAGGCGTGGGGGCCGGTGAGGATCGGCCGCGCCAGCCGCGCCGGTTCCAGGGGATTGTGCCCGCCGATCCCGGGCAGGAAGGCGCCGCCCATCACCACCACGTCGGCCAGGCTGTAGAGCAGGCCCATCTCGCCCAGGGTGTCGGCGACATAGGCGGTGGTCGCCGCCGTGGGCGCCTCGCCCACCGCCCGCCGGGCCACCTGGAAGCCGGCGCCCCGCAGCAGGGCCGCCACGGCCTCGCCCCTGGCGGGATGGCGCGGGGCGATCACCAACAGGCTGTCGGTCAGGGCCGCCTCGCGGACGGCGGCGATGACGATCTCGTCCTCGCCGGGATGGGTGTTGGCGGCGAGTACGATCCGGCGGCCGCCCGCCGAGGCCTTCAGCCGCGCCAGCTCGGCGGCGTCGCAGGGCAGGGGATCGCCCACCGTCTTCAGGTTCAGCAGCGGCCCGGTGCGGGCCCCCAGGACCTTGAGCCGCGCGGCCGTCTCCGCCTCCTGCGGCAGGATCAGGTCGAAGGCGCCCAGCAGGGCGGTGGCCGCGCCGCGCAGGCGGGCCCAGCCGTCGGCGCTGCCCTGGGTCATTCGCGCCGAGACCAGGGCCAGCTTCACCCCCCGGCCGCGGGCGCCGAGGATCAGGTTGGGCCAGAGCTCGCTCTCCACCAGGATCCCGAGGCTTGGCCGCCAGTGATCGAGGAAACGGGCCACGGCGCCGGGCGCGTCCACGGGCGCGTACTGGTGGATCACCCCCTTCGGCAGGCGTTTGGCCAGCAGCTCGGCCGAGGTCCGGGTTCCGGAGGTCACCAGCAGGGTCAGGCGCGGCCGCGCGGCCAGGGCCTCCACCAGGGGTAGGAGCGACATGGTCTCGCCGACGCTCACCCCATGGAGCCAGACCAGGGGACCGTCGGGGCGGGGAAGGCCGGAGCGCCCGAGCCGCTCCTCCAGGCGGGCCGCGTCCTCCTTGCCCGCCTTGACCCGCCGCCGCAGCAGGGGCCGGGCGCAGGGTTCCAGGAGGCCTAGGGCGGCGGCGTAGAGGGCGAGGGAGAGCGGGCGTCTCACACGGCTTCCGCGGGCGAGAGGCGGCAGACCTCCGCCCCGCCGGTCTCCACCTGCAGGGTGCAGTGGCCGATGTTGAACCGCTTGGCCAGGCCCTCGCAGGCGGTGTGCAGGAAGGCGTCGCAGTCGGGATTGGCCGGCCGGGTCAGGTGGGCCGTCATCGCCGTCTCGGTGGTGCTCATGGCCCAGACGTGCAGGTCGTGGACGTCGGTGACGCCGGGCAGGGCCGTCAGCCAGGACCGCACCTCGCCCACGTCGATCCCCTTGGGGGCGGCGTCGAGGGCCAGGTTCACCGAATCCTTCAGCAGGCCCCAGGTGCCCAGCACGATCACCACGGCGATGCCCAGGCTGAGCGCCGGGTCGATCCAGCCGAGGCCGGTCAGGGCCATGACGCCCGCGCCCACCACCACCGCCAGGCTGACGGCGGCGTCGCTGGCCATGTGCAGGAAGGCGCCGCGGACGTTCAGGTCGTCGTGGCCGCGCATGAACATCAGGGCCGTGGCGGTGTTGATCACCACCCCGATGGCCGCGACGATCATCACCGGCAGGGTGGCGACGTCGGCGGGTTCGGCGAAGCGGCGCACCGCCTCGGTCCCGATGACGCCTACCGCCACCAGCAGCAGGACGGCGTTGGCCAGGGAGGCCAGGATCGTGCCCTTGCGCAGGCCGTAGGTCCGCCGGACGCTGGGCGCCCGCCGGGCCAGGATGGTGGCGCCCCAGGCCAGCAGCAGGCTGAGCACGTCCGACAGGTTGTGGCCGGCGTCAGCCAGCAGGGCCAGGGATCCCGACCACAGGCCGGCCCCCACCTCCGCCAGGACGAAGCCGAAGTTCAGCGCCACCCCGACGGCGAAGGCGCGGCCGAAGTCCTTCGGCGCGTGGCTGTGGCCATGATCGTGCGCATGGCCGTGGGCGCCATGATCGTGGTGGTGATCATGGTCGTGGTGGGAGTGATCGTGGTGATCGTGGGCCATGCCCCTATGTCTCACCGAGCGGGCGGCGGATCAATCCGCCGCCACCCGGGACTCCGCCTGCCGGGTGGCCGCCGAGAGCTTCGAGGCCCAGTCGGCGGTCAGCGCCTCGATGGCCGCGTCGTCGGCGTCGGCGGGCACGTAGTAGGGCCCCTCCCAGATCGCCGAGCCCTTGCCGAAGGGGGCGGCCACCATGGCGGTGTCCCAGCTCCCGAGCCGCCTGGCCGGGGAAGCCGCCAGGCCCACCAGCAGCACCGGCGCGCCGGTGCGCTTGGCGATCTGCAGGGCGCCGGGCGCCATCACCTCGTTGGGACCGCGCGGGCCGTCGGGGGTGACGATCAGCACCCCGCCGCCCTTCACCCAGGCCATGGCCTCGCGGAAGGCGGCCACCACGGCGCGGGCCTTGGCGGAGTCGCCCTTCTTGGCCGAGGAGGCGCGGATGGAGGGAAAGCCGTTGTGGGCCATGGCCTGGGCGAAGAACTCGCCGTCGGCGGAGGGCGACACCAGGCAGTGGGCGAGCTTGGTCTGCTTGAGGATCGGGGCCACGGTGAGCGCCACCGGAATGCGTCCGTGCCAGAGCAGGGCGATGACCCCGGGTTCGGCGCGCAGGACTGCGCTGGCGGCCTCGAGGTTCTCGTGCCGCCAGCGGACGCTGTGGCGGATCAGGCTCATATAGCCGGCCAGCACCCAGCCGAGGAACGCCTGGACGGCGGGTCTGCGGATGAACTTCTTCACGCCGCGGTCTCGGCCTCGAGGTCCTGGCTGCGGGCCAGGCGGGCATAGAGGCCGCGCTTCTTGATCAGGGAGCCGTGGTCGCCGGTCTCCACCACCCGGCCCCTGTCGATCACATAGATGCGGTCGGCGCCGCGCACGGTGGAGAGGCGGTGGGCGATCAGGATGGTGGTGCGGCCGGCCATCAGGCGCGCCAGGGCCGCCTGGACCTGGGCCTCGCTCTCGGTGTCCAGGGCGCTGGTGGCCTCGTCCAGCAGCAGGATCGGGGCGTCCTTCAGGAAGGCGCGCGCGATGGCGATCCGCTGCCTCTGGCCCCCCGACAGGCGCGCCCCGGCCTCCCCCACCAGGGTGTCGTAGCCGCCCGGCAGGGAGAGGATGAACTCGTGGGCCGCCGCCGCCCGGGCCGCGACCTCGATCTCCTCCTGGCTGGCTTCGGGCCGCGCATAGGCGATATTGGCCCGGATCGTGTCGTCGAACAGGAAGGGCTCCTGGGTCACCAGGGCGATCTGGGCGCGCAGGGACGACAGGGTCACGTCGCGGATGTCGGTCCCGTCGATGGTCACCCGGCCGGCGGTGGCGTCGTAGAAGCGCGGGATCAGGTTGAGGATGGTGGTCTTGCCGCCCCCCGAGGGCCCCACCAGGGCGACCGTCTCGCCGCGATGCACCTCCAGGGTCACCTCCTGAAGGGTCGGGGGACCGTCGGCGTAGGAGAAGCCGACGTCCTGGAAGCGGATGGTGGTCTCGCCGCGGGGCAGGGGGGCGGCGCCGGCGTGCTCGCGCACCTCCGGCTCGACGTCGAGGGCGGCGAACAGGCGCCGCGCGGCGCTCAGACCCTCGGCCATCACCGTCTGCAGGTTGGAGAGCTGGCGCAGGGACTGGGAGGCCAGGCCGAGCGCCAGGATGAAGGCCATGAAGGCCCCGACGTTCATGGCGCCGGACTGCGAGCGCCAGCCGGCATAGGCGATGACCGCGGCGGTGATCAGGGTCATCACCAGCTCGGTGGCCGGGGCGGCGCGGGCGCGGGCATTGGCGCCCTTCACCAGGTGTTTCTGGCGGCGCTGCACCACCTCGGCGACCCGGGCCTCTTCATAGGCTTCGCGGTTCTCGATCTTCACCACCCGAACCCCGTCCAGGCTCTCCATGATCGCCGTGGACAGCGCCGAGGTCTCGGCCATGGCGCCCTTGGCGGCCTTCGAGGTGCGCTTGGAGAACCGGCGCATGATGAAGCCGGTGAGGGGGGCCGCCGCCACCAGGGTGAGCGACAGCAGCAGGTCGTTGGAGACCATCACCGTCACCGCCCCGATCACAGTCAGCAGGTGCTGGGTGTAGTTGATGACGCCGGAGGTCGCCGCCTCGCGGATCAGGCTGGCGTCGTAGAGCACCGAGGAGACATAGGCCCCGGAATGCTGGGTGCGCAGATGGGCCAGGTCGGCGCGGACCAGCTTGCCGAACAGCTGCACCTGGACGTCGCCCACCACGGCGTTGCCGATCTGGTTGACCAGGGAAGCCTGGATCACCTGGGCCAGCGCCCGGCCGATGGCCAGGGCGCCGATGGTCAGGGGCACCATCACCAGGGCGCCGGGCTTGTGGTTGACCAGCAGGTCGTTGATGGCCGGCTCGAAGATCTGCACCAGCTTGGCCGAGAGGAAGGCCACGGCGATGGCCGCGACCATGGCGGCCGTCCAGGCCTTCCACCGGGGCCGCATATAGACCCGGGCGATCCGCGCGATCAGGGTGCGGGCCGGAAGCTCGGCGGCGTCGGAGACAGGCGCAGTCATCGTCCTTGGGGTCGGCTGTCAGGGCGGCGAAGTCAAGCGGCGGGCTGTCGCGGCGGTCTTTCGCAAGGGCGCACAAACGCCTAGTTAGGGGGCAGTCTTCTGGAGCGCCCCTTGGCCGAATTCGATCTGAAATCCCCCGGCGGGCGGCTTTCCACCACGCTGAACTACCTGTGGAACGACCACGCCTATCTGCGGCTGGCCTTTTCCAACGCCCACTGGGTCAGCGACGAGCTGGTGCGCACCAACCAGCCCTGGCCCTTCCAGCTGGCCGAATGGAAGCGGCGGGGGATCAAGACCATCATCAACCTGCGCGGCGGGTTCGACGCCAGCTTCCACGCCCTCGAGAAGGACGCCTGCGAGCGCCTGGGACTGAAGATGGTGGACTTCACCATCACCAGCCGGGAGGTCCCCAGCCGCGCCCGGGTCCACGGGGCCAAGGAGCTGTTCGAGACGATCGAATATCCCGCCCTCATGCACTGCAAGTCCGGGGCGGACCGGGCCGGGATCATGAGCGTCTTCTACATGCACTTCCGGCAGGGCAAGCCGATCCGCGAGGCCCTGGAGCAGCTGTCGCTCAAGTACCTGCACGTCAAGCACGGCAAGACCGGGGTGCTGGACTACACCTTCGAGCGCTACCTGGCCGAGGGCGAGCCCAAGGGCCAGACCTTCCTGGAATGGGTCGACAGCCCCGCCTACGACGAGGCCGCAATAAAGGCCGATTTCCGCAGCGAGATGTGGGGCCGGCTGCTCACCGAGGGCCTGCTCAGACGGGAATAGGCCCATGCCGACACGCCGCGTCCTGCTTGGAGGCCTGCTGGCCGCTCCGGCCTGGCGCGCGCGGGCGGCGGTCTCCGGTCAGGCCCTGGCGCGGGCGGCCCGCGCCCAGGTGGGTGTCACCACCGGCTATGATCCCAGCTATGTGCGCCTGGCCTATCCCGGCGGCGATGTCGGCCGATCGACCGGCGTCTGCGCCGACGTCGTGATCCGCGCGGGCCGCGACGCCTGGGGGCTCGACCTTCAGAGGCTGGTGCACGAGGACATGCTGCACGCCTTCGCCGCCTATCCTTCCCGGCGCGCCTGGGGCCTGACCCGCCCGGACGCCAATATCGACCACCGGCGGGTGCTCAACCTTGAGACTTACTGGGCGCGGTCCGGGGCGCAGCTCTGGCGGGCCGCGAGTCCGGCGCTGGGCAAGGTTTCGCCCCATCCCCCGGCGGTGGGGGACATCCTGACCTGGCGGGTCGCCGGGACTCTGCCCCATGTCGGCGTGGTCACCGCGGTCGGCGACAGCCCGCGGGTGGCGCACAATATCGGCGCCGGAGCCCGCGAGGAGAGTCTGGCGATGTTCGCGGCCCACACGGCGGTCGGTCACTACCGCTGGCGGCCGCCGGGCGAGGCCTAATGCTCGTGCTCGTCCTTGTCGGGGTCGAGCAGCTTGTGGGCGTGGATGATGAAGTAGCGCATCAGGGCGTTGTCCACCGTCGACTGGGCCTTGGTGCGCCAGGCGGCGACCGCCTCGGCGTGACTGGCGTAGGCGCCCACCAGGTCGACCTTGGAGAGGTCGCGGAAGGTGTTGTGCTCGAGGTCTTCAAGTTCGCCGCCGATGACGAGGTGCAGGAGCTGCTTATCGGGCATGGCTGAGGTTTTCCGAGGTGAATCAATTCCTCAAGGCGATATGCGAGACCCGGTTAAGGATCAATGGCGCCAATCGCGGCGCCGCGCAGACAAGGCTCGGTTGCGAGGGATTGGCCTGGTTGTAGGCGAAGGGCTGTCCCAGGTGGTCGCCGCAATAGGCGCCGGCCTCGCGGGCGATCAGGTCGGCGGCGGCCAGGTCCCAGTCGCTCTTGCGCACGATGGCGATAGCGGCGTCGAAGGCGCCCGAGGCCACCAGGCACATGCGGTAGGCGGTGGAGTTGCGCGCCTCGATCCGCATCGCCGGCCAGGGCTCGGGCCAGGCGGGATGCTCGAACATCCGCTGGTCGCCGATCATGCCGCAGCCGTGCACCAGGTCGCAATTGCTGGCGCGGATGGGTTCGCCGTTCATGAAGGCGCCTTGCCCGGCGATGGCGGTGTAGGTCTCACCCACGTCGGGGGCGAAGACCACGCCGGCGATGGGCAGGCCGTCCTCCACCACGGCGACGGACACCGCCCACCAGGGCCGGTCGCGGATGAAGGCCCGGGTGCCGTCGATGGAGTCCACCACGAACAGGCGGCGGTTGGCCAGGCGATCGGCGTTGTCGGCGGTCTCTTCCGACAACCAGCCATAGTCGGGCCGGGCGCCGCGCAGGCGCTCGGTCAATAGGGCGTCGGTGGCGAGGTCGGCGTTGGTGACCTGGGTCTTGTCGGCCTTGATCTCCACCGACAGGCCCTCGCCGCGCAGGCGCAGGGCCAGGTCTCCGGCCTCGCGCGCCGCGGCGACGATCAGGTCGAGATCCGCGCCGGCTCGGCTCATTTCCCAGCTATGGCCAGGCCGTCGACGAGGATCGAGGGCGCGTTGGCTGAACCCCGGAACTCCAGGTCCGAGCCGGGGATCAGGCGGGCGTAGATGTCGATCAGGTTGCCGGCCACGGTGATCTCGGTCACCGGATAGGCCAGCTCGCCGCCTTCGAACCAGAAGCCAGCGCAGCCCACCGACCAGTCGCCGGTGTTGGCGTTCAGCGAGGGGCCGAACATCGAGGTGATCAGCACGCCCTTGCCGGCCTGCGCCATCAGGGCGGCCTGGTCCATGTCCCCGGGAAGCAGGGTCAGGTTGGTGGTGCTGACGCCCGGAGGACCGGCGAGGCCCCGGGAGGCGTGGCCGGTGGTCTCCAGGCCCAGTTGGCGGGCCGAGGACGAGTTCATCAGCCAGGTGGTGAGGACGCCGTCGTCGATCAGATTCCAGGCGCGGTTGGCCACCCCCTCGTCGTCGAAGGGGGAGGAGCCCAGGCCGCGGATCTTGTGCGGATCGTCGGTGACCGTGATTCCCTTGGCGAAGATCTGCTGGCCCAGCCTGTCCTTCAGGAAGGAGTTGCCGCGCGCGATGGAGGGCCCCGAGATGGCGCCGATCAACGGGCCGATCAGGGACATGGCCAGGCGGTTCTCGAAGATCACCGGGGCGGTGGTGGAGTCGATCTTGCGGGCGCCCAGCCGAGCGGCGGCCCGGCGGCCGGCCTCGGCGCCGATGCTCTCGGGGGTCGGCAGGTCGGACTGCCAGCGGGTGGAGCGGCCATCATAGCCCCCCTCCATCTCGTCGCCCTCGCTGGCGATCACCGAGACCCCGATGGAATAGCTCGAGGCGCGGTGCACGCCGGAGAAGCCGCCGGAGGTGACCAGCCGCCATTGGCCGGAGGAGGTGGAGGCCGATCCGCCGTCGGAATTGGTGACGCGGGGCATGGCGCGGCCGGCGTCCTCGGCGGCGCGGGCCCGGTCCTCCAGTTGTTCGGGGGTCGGCTCGGCGGCGTCATAGAGGTCGAGGTCGGGGAACGGGCCCCGGGCCAGGCGGCTGGGGTCGGCGAGACCGGAATAGGGATCCTCCGGCGCCAGGCGGGCCATGGCCACGGCGCGTTCCACCAGCTTGGCGCGGGCGTCCGCGGAGATATCGGAGCCCGACACGGTGGCCTGCTGCTTGCCGACGAAGACCCGCAGGCCCAGGTCGCGCGACTCTTCGCGCTCCACCTCCTCCAGCTTGCCGAGGCGGACATTGATCCCAAGGGCGGCGCGCTCGGCGCCCACGGCTTCGGCGCTATCGGCGCCGGCCTTCAGGGCGGCGGCGACGACATCGGCTAAGAGGCTCTCTTCCATGCGGTGGATATGGCCGGGCGAAGGCTCCGGGGCAAGCCCGGCGCCCTCTCGTGGGCGTGACGGACGGCGAAACCGCCTCCACTTTGCCTGTCACGCTCAGGCGATGGCGTAGAACAGCAGGGCCACGCCGATGAAGACATAGGCCAGCCAGGTCATCAGGACGCCGATCGCGCGCGGGAACGAGGTGCCGCCGCTGTTGGACAGGCCCACCGCGTGCAGGCCGCGGCCCACGAACATCACGAAGCCCGCCAGGTGGATGGCCAGGGTCGGCGCGTTCACCAGCGCCAGGACGGCGAGGCCGGCCATGGCGGCGGGGATGTATTCGGTGGCGTTGCCGAAGGCGCGGATGGCCTGGGCCAGCTCCGGAATGCCCTCGTCGCCGAGCGCCACCTTGTGCTTCTGGCGCTGGCGCACCACCAGCAGGGACAGGACCAGCAGCAGGAACATGTGCAGGCCGACCCAGAGGGCCGCGGCGTTGCCCGATGTCGATGTCACGGCGTCCATGGTGTCACTCCCCCACTAGGCCCCCCCGGGCAGGCGCGCAGTTGGGGTCGGAAATCGGCAAAGGGCAAGCCTCTGCACCCCTAGGTGACAGGCGCTCCGCCGCCGGGCAGGCCAAGCCTGGCCCACTTTTCGGTCACGAGTTTCACCGTCGCCTCGTCCATGCCGAGCTTCTCGCCCCACTCGCGATGGGTCTCCGGCGGCCACTTGTTGGTGGCGTCCAGGCCCACCTTCGACCCCAGCCCGCTCTCGGGGGAGGCGAAGTCCAGATAGTCGATGGGGGTGTTCTCGATCAGGGTGATGTCGCGGGCCGGATCCATGCGGGTCGACAGCGCCCACATGACGTCCTTCCAGTCGCGGGCGTCGATGTCGTCGTCCACGACGATCACCCACTTGGTGTACATGAACTGCCGCAGATAGCTCCAGACGCCCATCATCACGCGCTTGGCGTGGCCCGGATAGGCCTTCTTCATGGAGACCACGGCGATGCGGTAGGAGCAGCCCTCGGGCGGCAGCCAGAAGTCGACGATCTCCGGGAACTGCTGGCGCAGCAGGGGGATGAAGACCTCGTTCAGCGCTTCGCCCAACACCGACGGCTCGTCCGGCGGCCGGCCGGTGAAGGTGGTGAGATAGATGGGGTTCTTCCGCATGGTGATGGCGCTCACCTGGAAGACCGGGAACTGTTCGACGGAGTTGTAGTAGCCGGTGTGGTCGCCGTAGGGGCCCTCGTCGGCGTATTCGTCCAGCAGGACGTGGCCCTCGATGACGATCTCGGCCTCGGCCGGGACCATGAGGGGCACGGTCTTGGCCGCCACCAGCTCCACCTTGGCGCCGCGCATCAGACCGGCGAACTGGTATTCCGACAGAGTGTCGGGCACCGGGGTCACGGCGGCCAGGATGGTGCCGGGATCGGCCCCGATCACCACGCAGGCGGGCAGGGGCTCGCGCTTGCCGGCGCTCTTCCAGCGGCGGTGGTGCTGGGCGCCGCCGCGATGGGCCAGCCAGCGCATGATGGTGCGGTCCTTGGACAGCACCTGCATCCGGTAGATGCCGAGATTGTAGTCGTCCTCCCGGTCCTCCGACGGGCCCTTGGTCACCACCAGGGGCCAGGTGATCAGGGGCGCGGGCTCGCCGGGCCAGCAGGTCTGGATGGGCAGCTTGGAAAGGTCGATCTGGTCGCCGGTCCAGACGATCTCCTGCACCGGGGCCTTCTTCACCGTCGCCGGGCGCATGGCCATGATGGTCTTGGCCAGCGGCAGCATGTCCCAGGCGTCCTTCAGGCCGCGGGGCGGTTCGGGGCTGCGCAGGAAGGCCAGCAGCTCGCCCACCTCGCGCAGGTCGGCGGCGGTGGTGCGTTCGCGCCCCTCCAGGGTGACCCCCATGGCCACGCGCTTGACCGTGCCGAACAGGTTGACCAGGCAGGGCATTCCCGAGGGCTCGCCGTCGGCGCGGGTGACGTTCTCGAACAGCACGGCCGGACCGCCGGTGGCCAGCAGCCGACGTTGAATCTCGGTCATCTCAAGCACGGATGAAACGGGCTCCTTGACCCGCACCAGTTCGCCGGCGGCTTCCAGCTTGGCGATGAAGTCCCGCAAGGACCGATAGGCCATGAATGCTCCCAGAGATGCGCGGGCGGAAGCTAGGGCCGGGGCGCGCCTCTGTCACCCTTTGCGGCGGCGGAGCGGCGGGCTAAAATCCCAATCATGAAACGCCTCGACCTCGACGACCTGCCCCCCAAGCTCGCCCAACTGCTTACTGGCCTGGCCGAGGGTGAGGAACTGCTGCTGGTCCAGGACGGCATGGTGGCCGGCCACCTGACTGGCGGCGCCCCCGTCGTGGTCGCCACCGAGGAGCCCGAACCGCCGCCGGAGGAACAGGCCTCGGAGATCTTCGAGCAGTTCCGCGCGATGATGGAAGACGAGTTCTAGGCCCGAGCCGCGTCGAATTCCTTGACCCACTTCTTGGGCGCGATCTCCCGCCAGCGGCGATCCAGAAAGTTGCGGAACGAGCCGGGATGCAGGCTGTCGATCCGGGCCAGCACGGCGGGATAGTCCTTGTAGTGGGCGGTGATGTGGAAGGTGGCCGGCTCGGCCTCCATCAGCATCTCCCGCTCGTCGAAGCTGATCCCGGTCAGCACCATGCTCTGGTCGTCGCGGCGCAGGCGGGTGAAGAACTTGCCGTTCACCTTGAAGGCCGGCGAGCCGTAGGACATGCCCTCCTCGACGCCGGGAAACGACAGGACGATCTCGCGCATCTCGTCGGTGGTCATGGAGTCCTCCATCTTTTGGACGGGCCGAGCGGCGACCTTCCGCGGAGGCCTCGATCCGGATGGCCAGGGGCGTGGAAGGAAGGCCGGCGTCATCCCCAGCATAGTCCGGGGCCTCAGCCCTGGGCCAGCCTCGGCTCGCCGACATCGCTCAACACCATGGCGTAGGGCACGCTCTGGCCGTCGCGCTCGGCATAGCCGGAGACGATCTTGTGGTCGGGATCGACCAGGCCCAGGTCCACGTCTTCGTGCGGGAAGATGACGATCCGGCGGGTGTCGATGCAGACCACCAGTTCGAACCCCTCCAGCACCCGGCGCGACATGGCCTTGATGCGCGCATAGTAGGGCTCGCGCTTCCAGGCCATGGGGCTGGCCGGATCGACGATGACGTTCAGCCGGCGGCCGTCCTTCTCGGTGTACATCAGGAAGCGGGCGCGGTCGGGCCGCCAGGCCTCGTCCAGTTTCTCTGAGTCCAGCCACAGGCACAGGAAGCCGACGCAGGGCGGCGGCCGATCGGCATAGATCGAACAGCCCGCGCCGCGCTTGAAGTTGACGCACCAGTCGCCGGCCGCCTTGTCGAGGGGCGCGATGGCCAGCAGCTTGCAGCACATCCCGCACTCGCCGCAGCTCTTCATCGCAAGTCCTCAGCCGATGGTCGGCTCAAGGGACTACGACACTCCCGTGACGCTTTTGTCTCAGGGCGCTGTCTTGAGGTTCAGGAAGTCCAGGGCGTCGCCGATGGGGATGAAGAAGTTGAGGCTGACAGGCATGCCATCCTCCGTCCGACCCCAGTCGGTGATGCCCACCACGGCACCCTTCTCGTTCAGCAACGGACCCCCGCTGTTTCCGTGGGTCACCGCCACATCGCTCTGGATGAAGGTGAAGCCGTCATCAAGGCGGTTCGCCGAGACGATGCCCTTGGTCACGGTGCTCTGGAGCTTGATGTCCAAAGGGGCGCCCACCGCGTACACCGTTGCGCCGGGGACCGCCGCGCCGCGCTGGAGGTAGAGCGGCTGGCGTCCGTGCGGATTGGTGCGGATCAGGGCGACGTCGCGGGCCTTGTGGCTGCGGATGACCTCCCCGTCGCTCTCGAACCCATCGGACCAGCGGATACGAACCTTGGTCTCCTTTCCCACCACGTGCTCATTGGTGATGACATAGCCGTCGGACGAGACGAGGAAACCGCTACCGTGGCCGCCCCCGGCCAGGACGACGACCACCGCCCCGGAAGCGTCTGAGATCGGACGGGCACCGGGCGGAGGCCCGCTCAGTACGATGGGATCGTTCGATTGGGCTTTGCGCTCGGAGGCCGCCTGATCCGCGTCCAGGACGAAGACTTTCCGGAATTCGTCCGTGTCGATCAACGATCGGACCGACTGGCGAAATGCGCCGACGACGAGCGGGGTGACCACGGGGTCGCGCTGGAAGCTGTCGATGGAAAATTCACCGCTGGTGGAGACCGTGGCCACGACCCTCCGCTGAAGCCGCGAATAGATCTGCCACTCGACCGTGAGGGACATCGAGCCCTTCTCGCGTTCCGAGACATATTCGGACTTGGCGCGGCATACGCGGGCGGTAACCGACTTGATCCGCGCGCCAACCGTGAATTCTCCCGCGTCGGAGGCGTTCTCGAACAGACTGTCGCTACCGCTTTCGAAGCCCACGGCGCGGACCTCGCGGCGGAAGCTATCGGGGAAGATGTTGTCGTCGACATCCGTCCGACCATCCCGCCATTTCAGGCTGCCCCGGGGAATGCAAAGCAGGCCGCCGCTGAACTCACCCCACACCTGGCCTGGCGCCAGATCGAAAACCACCCGCGCCAGCGAGACCGGCAGGGTCTTTGCGCCTAGCGGGATCGTCTGGGCCGCAGCCGGCCCCGCCAGCAACCCCAGCGCCAACCCAACAACCACGCCACGCATACTTCGCCCCCCGCTATCTGTCTGGAACTACAGCACAGGCTCCGCGCCGGATTCAATCCTCGGTAAACACCGCCAGCTCGTTCCCGCTCGGGTCGCGGAGGTGGAACCTCCGGCCCCCGGGGAAGCTGAAGATCGGCTTGACGATCTCGCCGCCCGCCGCCGCCACCTTGGCCAGCATGGCCTCGATATCGCGGGTGAAGATCACCACCAGGGGCGCCTTTGGAAGCTCGGCGGGGTCGGCCTGGAAGCCGCCGTCTAGGCCGGCGTCGCCGAAGGCCGCATAGGTCGGGCCATAGTCGGTGAAGGTCCAGCCGAAGGCCTGGCCGTAGAAGCTCTTGGTGGCGGGCAGGTCCGTACCCGGCAGCTCCACATAGTCGATCTTGCCGTCTTCGCGCATTTCGGTCGCCGCTTTCAGTTCCGTGTTTGTTCTTTTCTAGGAGCTCATTCCGACAGAGTCCAGACGCAGGTTTTCTTCACCTCCCGGTCCTCCAGTTCGCGCGTAGTGGCCACCTGGTACTCGGCCAGCTTGGTGAGACCCGAGCGGGGGAAGTAGCTGCGGCCCGGGTCGCCAATCAGCACCGTGGCCCCGGCCGTCCGCGCGGCGATCAGCCAGGCCATGACCGCGTCGGTCATCGGCTTTTCGTAGCAGATGTCGCCGGCCAGGATGACATCGGCCGCCGGCGCCGGAGCGTCCAGCAGGTTGGCGTCGGTGAAGTCGACACTCACCCCGTTGGCTTGGGCGTTCAATGACAGGGCCGCGCCGCAGAAGCCGTCGATATCGGCGGCCAGGACGCTCGCCGCGCCGGCTTGCATGGCCGCGATCCCGACGATGCCGGAGCCGGAGGCGAAGTCGATCACCCGCTTGCCGGCCACGATCTCGGGCTTGTCGAGGATGTAGCGCGCCAGGGCCTGGCCGCCGGCCCAGGCGAAGGCCCAGAAGGGCGGCGGCAGGCCGATCTCGGCCAGGGCCTCCTCGGTTATCCGCCAGATCGGGGTGATCTCGTCGGCGAGATACAGCTCCAACTCCGGCGTATGGGGCGGTGTCTGCAGACGGGTGTTCTCGAGGATGAAGGCGCGGCGGCCCTCCAGGCTGGGATCGATCATCCCCCCGCTTAGCTGGCCGCCTTGCCCGCCGCCAGGGACAAGACCTTCAGATAGCCGCCGGGCTCGATCAGCATGCCCTCGGCGGCGCCCGACGCCACCAGGGCCCGGTGCGCCCGTGGCAGCTGATAGCAGGGCAGGTGCATGAACATGTGATGTTCGCAGTGGTAGTTCACATAGTAGGGGGCCAGCAGGGCCCTCTCGAGCAGGTTGGCCTTGGTGGTCCGGGCGTGGCGCAGGGGGTCGGGCTCGTCCTTGGCGATGCAGGCGTGCTCGGCGATGTTCCGCAGCCGGGTGATCATCGGATACCAGGTGGCCTGGGGCAGGACCCACAGCACCGGCCAGGCCCACCAGGCGCCGAAGGGGGCGCCGATGGCGGTGATGACCACGCCCCCCAGCAGCCAGCGGCGCTTGCGGCGAACCTCTTCGGCCAGGATCGGCAGCAGGGGTTGGCCGGGCTGGCGGGCCTTCAGCCGGGCCACCAGATCGCCGAACCGCTGCTTGAAGAAGGTCTGGCCGGTGAGGTCGCGCACCAGCTTGCGGCGCAGGGACAGCCGGGTGATCGGGAAGGGCGCCGAGAGGCCGAGGTCCGGATCCTCGGCCTGCTGGGCGAAGCGGTGGTGGGTGAGGTGATAGGGGCGGTAACGGGCCAGGCCGCCGCCGGTCAGCCACTCCCCGGCGAAGTCGTTGACCTTGAGGTTCTTGTGCAGGGCCCCGTGGGCGGCGTCGTGCATCAGGATGGCCAGGCCCAGCTGGCGGCCGCCGATGATCATGATGGCCAGCGGCAGGGTCAGGGGCCAGACCACCACCATGGCGCCGGCCGCCAGGATCACGATCCAGGCGTGGGCCACCAGGGCCAGGCCCCGCCAGTTGGAATGGGCGGCCAGGCGCGCGAAGTCGTCGGGCGCGAAATAGGTCTTGGGATCGACGCGTGCTGCGGCTGCCATACAGAAATTATCCCACAAGATCGGCCGCCGAAACAGCGTGACCCTGGGTCACGGACGTCCTTGGGCACGGGGATTTGAAGGGTTAGGGTTCGGGCGAACTTCGGAGAGACCCATGCGCCAGCGCCTCGCGATCCTCGTCCTCGCCGCCACCCTCACCGCCGGCGGCGCCCAGGCGGCCAGCTTCAACTGCGCCCGCGCCCGCCAGGCCGACGAGCGGGCCATCTGCGCCAACCTGGCCCTCAACGACCAGGACGTCCGCCTGGCCCAGCTCTACGAGATCACCCAGCACCTGGTGGCCATGGGCCAGCGCGGCGCGATCCAGGACGACCAGATCCAGTGGCTGCAGTCCCGGCACGCCTGCGGCGCCAACCGCGCCTGCCTGACCCGGGCCTATGCCCGCCGCATCGACCAGCTGAACCAGGTGCTGACCCACGTCTACAGCCAGGGGCCGTTCTAGATCGAGGACGCCGGTCCGGCCCACATCCCGGCGGCGAGCGCGATCGCTAGCATCAGGCCCGCAAGGCTGTTGGACTTGAAGAGGGCGAGCGCCGCGGCGCCGTCGCTGACGTCGAGCCGGGCGGCCTGGCGCGAAAGATGGGCGCCGAACAGGGCCGCCGGCGGCAGGAACAGGGGGCCGAGCCCGCCGACCCAGGCCGCGCCCAGGGCCAGGACGAAGGCCGCCACGTAGAAGCCGAGCACCGCCTTGGGCGCCGCCGACCCTAGCCGCAGGGCCGAGGACTTCACCCCGGCCAGGGCGTCGTCCTCCAGGTCCTGGACGGCGTAGATGGTGTCATAGCCCAGGGTCCAGAAGATCCCCGAGGCGTAGAGCAGGACCGCGGGCCACTCGATCCGCCCCGTCGCCGCCGCATAGCCCAGCAGGGCCCCCCAGTTGAAGGTCAGGCCCAGCCAGGCCTGCGGCCACCAGGTGATCCGCTTCATGAAGGGATAGGCCACCACCAGGCCCAGCGACGCCACGCCCAGGCCGATGGCCAGCGCCCCCATGGTCAGCAGGATGACGAGCGAGACCAGGGCGCAGGCGACCAGGAAGGCCCAGGCCTGCTTGACGCTGATCTGGCCGGACGGGATTGGCCGGCCCGCCGTGCGGGCCACCTTGGCGTCGAAGTCGCGGTCGACGATGTCGTTATAGGCGCAGCCCGCCGCCCGCATCAGGGCCGCGCCGACCAAGACCTTCAGCATCAGCAGGGCGTCCGGCCACTGCCGGTCCATGGCGCCGGCCAGGGCGATCCCCTGCCAGCCGGGCAGCATCAGCAGCCAGATCCCCGTCGGCCGGTCGAAGCGTCCGAGCTTCAGCCAGGGGCGCAGGGCCGGCGGCGCATGGCGGTCGACCCAGTTGGTGGGGGCGGCGTCGGGGAGGTGTGAGGCGGTGGTCATCTTAGCCCCTGCATACCAGACCGTGGCTTTCGCGCCGCAGTCACAATTTGGCGTAACGCCGTCGCTTGACGGGGGAATCTCACCCGCCTAGCTTCCCGGCTCCACAGACGACGTGACCGGAAAGGAGGGTCAGCAAAGATGAAAGTCATCCCAGCCACCGCCCTCACCGCACGCGCCGCCGGGTCTTTCTGCTGACCTGAGATTTCCCCGGGGCCGCGCACCCTTCGCGCCCGCCCAGGAATTCTCCCGTGTTCGCCGACCCGCGCTGGAAACCCCAGTCGCTCCCCATTTTCCATGACGTCGCCGATGCGCGGACTCTCGCCGCATCCCCCGCCGTCATCGCACTCCGACGGCTCAAATGACCGAGATCTTAGACGACGAGGACAATCGTCCCCGCACCCTGACCAACTCCCAGGTGATCGCCTTCATGGCGGGCCACTGGATGGGCGAGCCGCGCCGGTTCGCCCTGATCGCCCTCATGATGCTGGGCTCGACCGCCTGCGACCTGTCGATCCCCTGGGCCACCCGCGGCCTGATCGACGCGGTGGCGACCCCCACCTCGCCCACCGACAAGGCCTGGATCGCCTGGGCCAGTCTCTCGGCCCTGTACCTGGCCTTCTACAGCCTGCGCAGCGGCATGTTCCGCCTGTCCAACGGCTACTATTCGCGGATCATGGCGCGGATGGTGACGAGGGCCTTCGCCCGGGTGCAGGCCTTCTCCGCCGACTGGCACGCGTCGAATTTCGCCGGCGCCACGGTGCGGCGGGTGAGCCGCGCCATGTGGGGCTACGACAGCGCCTCGGACGCCCTGCTGTGGATGCTGACGCCCACCCTGGTCGTGCTGTCGGGCCTGGCCATCTCCATCGGTCTGAAGTGGCCGGCGGCCGGCGTGTTCGTGGCCCTGCTGGTGGTCGCCTTCGCCATCTTCAACATCGTGGTTTCGACCCACTACATCCGCCCGGCCAACCTGGCCTCCACGGCGCTGGACTCCCAGATCGGCGCCAACCTGGCCGACGCCATCGGCGGCAATCCGGTGGTGAAGGGCTTCGGCGCGGAGGCGCGGGAGGAGAAGCGGTTCAGCGACCACGTGTCCACCTGGCGCGCGGCCCAGCACAAGACCTGGAACCGCTTCAACACCGTCAGCTGGGGGCAGAACCTGTTCCTGGTGGTGCTGCAGGCGGGCCTGACGGGGCAACTCGTCCATGCCTGGAGCCGTGGCGACGCGACGCCGGGCGACGTGGCCTTCGGCATCACCTCCTTCATCGTGATCGCCGGCTACATGCGGAACTTCAGCGAGATCACCCGCATGCTGCAGAAGGGCCTCGACGACATGGTCGATGTCGCCACCTACATGCGCACCGAGCCGCAGCTGGCCGACCGCGCCGACGCCAAACCGTTCCGGGGCGAGCTGGGGGAGGTGGTCTTCGACCGCGTCACCTTCGGCTACCAGAACGCCGCCCGGCCGCTGTACCAGGACTTCACCCTGGTGGTGGCGCCTGGCGAACGCGTGGCCCTGGTGGGGCCGACGGGGGCCGGCAAGTCGACCTTCGTCAAGCTGCTGCAACGGCTCTACGACGTGCAGGCCGGCCGTATCCTCATCGACGGCCAGGACATCGCCCGGGTCACCCAGGGCTCCCTGCGCCGCGCCATCGCCGTGGTGCCGCAGGACCCGGCCCTGTTCCACCGCACCATCGGCGAGAACATCAGCTACGCCCGGCCCGAGGCCACCCAGGACGAGATCATCCTGGCCGCCAAGCGCGCCCGCGCCCACGAGTTCATCGCCGGCCTGCCCCGGGGCTACGATACCCTGGTGGGCGAACGCGGCGTGAAGCTGTCGGGCGGCGAGCGGCAGCGGGTGGCGATCGCCCGCGCCTTCCTGGCGGACGCGCCGATCCTGGTGCTGGACGAGGCCACCTCCTCCCTCGACGTCGAGACCGAGCGGCAGGTCCAGGCGGCCATGGAGGAGCTGATGATCGGCCGCACCACGGTGGTCATCGCCCACCGCCTTTCGACCATCCGGGGCGCCGATCGCATCCTGGTGTTCGAGGGTGGCCAGCTGGTGGAGGAGGGCCGCCACGCGGACCTGGTGGCGAGGGGCGGCGCCTATGCCCGCCTGCATGCTGTGACGGAGGCCGGCGCGTGACCGAGCACTATGAAGAGGCCGACGAGTCCGCCAACCGGGTGCTGAGCAACCGCCAGGTCCTGGGCTTCATCGTCGGCTACTGGCTGCGCCGGCCCTGGCTGCTGGCCGGCACCCTGGTGACGACGCTCGCCGCCATCGGCTTCGACCTGGCCATGCCCTGGGCCTCGGGGCGGCTGGTGGACGCCGTGGCGGCGGGACCGTCGAGCGCGGACCTGGCCTGGGTGGCCTGGGCGATGTTCGTCGGCGTCTATCTGGCCGCCTCGGTGATCCGCAACCTCTCGACCCGGTTCTGGATTCCACTGGCGGCCAAGAACATGCGGGAGATGACCGACGAGGGATTCGAGAAGGTGCAGTCCTTCTCCGCCGACTGGCACGGGGACAACTTCTCCGGCGCCACGGTGCGCAAGCTCAGCCGCGCCATGTGGGGCTATGACGTGGTCTCCGACGCCGTGGTCATGTGGCTGGGCCCGGCGCTGGCCGTCCTCGTCGGCCTGTCGGTGATGATGATCCTGCGCTGGCCGATGGTGGGGCTGTTCTCGCTCGGGACGGTGGTGCTCTACATCGCCTCCAACATCTTCCTCACGACTCGCTTCGCCCGGCCGCTGAATCTCAAGTCGGTGGGGCTCGACAGCCGGATCGGCGGGGCCCTGGCCGACTCCATCGCGTCGAACGCGACGGTCCGGGGCTTCGGCGCCGAGGACCGCGAGGCCGCGCGGATCGCCGGGGTCACCGAGCTGTGGCGCTTCAACATCATCCGCACCTGGAGCCGGTTCATGGACATCTGGCTGGTGCAGAACCTGGTGCTGGTCTTGCTGCAGGCGGGGCTCACCGGTCTCTTGCTGCGGCTGTGGGGCCGGGGCGAGGCGACGGCGGGCGACGTGGCCTTCGGGGTCACCTCCTTCATGTTGATGAGCGGCTATCTGCGCAACATCGGCGACAACATCCGCATGCTGCAGAAGGGCCTGGACGACGTCGAGGACGTGGCCCGCTATTCGACCCTGTCGGCCCAAGTGGCCGACGCCCCGGGCGCGCCGCCCTTCGCCGGCGAGCTGGGGCAGGTGGTCTTCGACCACGCCACCTTCGGCTACAAGTCGGCCGAGCAGCCGCTCTATCGCGACTTCTCCCTGACCATCGCGCCCGGCGAGCGGATCGCCCTGGTGGGGCCGACCGGCTCGGGCAAGTCGACCTTCGTCAAGCTGATCCAGCGGCTCTACGACCTGGACGCTGGCCGCATCCTGATCGACGGCCAGGACGTGTCGAAGGTGACGCAAGGGTCCCTGCGCCGCGCCATCGCGGTGGTGCCGCAGGACCCGGCCCTGTTCCACCGCACCATCGGCGAGAACATCAGCTACGCGCGGCCCGGAGCGACCTCAGACGAGATCGAGCTGGCCGCCAGGCGGGCCCGCGCCCATGACTTCATCACCCGCCTGCCCAAGGGCTACGACACCCTGGTGGGGGAGCGCGGCGTGAAGCTGTCGGGCGGTGAGCGCCAGCGGGTGGCCATCGCGCGCGCCTTCCTGGCGGATGCACCGATCCTGGTGCTGGACGAGGCGACCTCCTCCCTGGACGTGGAGACCGAGCGGGAGGTGCAGGCCGCGATGGAAGAGCTGATGGTGGGCCGCACCACCATCGTCATCGCCCACCGGCTGTCGACCATCCGCGGCGCCGACCGTATCCTGGTCTTCGAGAACGGCCAGGTGATCGAGGAAGGCCGCCACGCCGAGCTGGTGGACAAGGGCGGCGCCTATGCGCGGCTGCACGCGGTGACCATGGGGGCCGCGTAGGGAGAGATGCTCCCCCGCTGGGGGAGCTGGCGCGCAGCGCCTGAGGGGGACTTTGACTCTTGTTTTTGGGAGTCAGGGGTCGACTACGTCGATCTCCCTCCGTCTCGTGGCTGCGCCACGATCCACCTCCCCCACATCGGCGCTGCGCGCCTGGGGGAGGATCTTAGGTCAGCGCCGCCGCGAGACTGGCGGCCAGGTCGCCCTTGGGTTCGATGCGGACGCTGGCCAGGCCGAGCCAGCCGGCCATCAGCTTCAACTCCTCCGCCAGCAGTCCGGGCGTCTCCGCATCCGCCCAGGGCTCGGCATGGGCCGACTGCACCGCCAGGACGCCGGCCTTGCGGTCGGCCTTTAGGTCGACGCGGGCGGTGATGGCCTCGCCCTGCAGGAAGGGCAGGACGTAGTAGCCGTGCACCCGCTTGGGAGCCGGGGTGTAGATCTCCAGCCGGACGCGCACGCCGAACATCCGCTCGGTGCGCTCGCGGAACCAGATCAGGTTGTCGAAGGGGGAGAGCAGGGCCTTGGCGGCGATCTTTCGCGGCCGCCGCGCGGCGGGGTCGAGATAGGCCGGCTGGTCCCAGCCCTTTACGGTGACGGGGACCAGGTCGCCGGCCTCCGCCAGTTCGGCGATGCGGGCCTTGGTGTCGGCCACCGGCATGCGGAAATAGTCCCGCAGGTCGCGCTCGGTGGCCACGCCCTGGGCGCGGGCGGCGATGCGCAGGAGCTGGCGCTGGGCCTCGTCGCGGGGGGGAGTGGGAGCGTCGCGCACGGACTTGGGATGCACGTCCGCGGGCAGGCCATAGACCCGCTCGAAGGTGGTGCGCCGCGTGGCCGTGGTGATCTCGCCGGCCCAGAACAGGCACTCCATGGCCCGCTTGCCCTCGCTCCAGCCCCACCAGCCGCCGCGCCCCTTCTCGCCGATCTCCAGCTCCCCGGCCGAGATGGCGCCGCGGGCGTGGATTTCGGCCAGCGCCTTGTCGATGAAGGGACGGTTCTCTCGCAGGAAGCGGGCGACCCCCTTCCAGATCCCGACGCCTTCGCGCGCATCCTCCATCCGCCAGCGCATCAGGGGCTGCAGCGCGTGGGGCGCCAGGGAGGCCTCGTGCATCCAGTATTCGAACAGGGCGGGCTTCCGGCCCCAGGCGATCTCCTCCAGCAGCGGCCGCGGATAGGCGCCCAGCCGCGAGAACAGCGGCAGGTAGTGGGTGCGGCTGACCACATTGACCGAGTCGATCTGCAGCAGGCCCAGGCGCTCGATGGTCTTCAGCAGATGGCGTTTTCCGGCTTCGGCGGGCCGCGGCTCGGCGAAGCCCTGGGCGGCCAGGGCGATGCGCCGCGCCGCGGCGGCGGTCAGGGTCTCGGTCATGGGACGGTCAGGCCGAGGGCCCCGATGATGAGGGCGGCCGATTGCTCGGGTGAATTCACACCGGTGTCGACAGTCAGTTCCGAGGGGATCTCCGGATAGTCCCAGATGCCCCGGGCCCGGAGGTCGCGCAGCATCTCCAGATCCCGCAGCTTGCCGAACTCGGCCCGTGAGGCCGCATCAATGCGACGCTCCTGCGTTTCCAGGGGCGCTGTGAGCTGGACGAACCGCACCCGGCCGCCGTGGCGCTCCACCACGTCCCGGGTCTGGGCCGGGAAGGCCTCAGGGACCGTGTGCTCCGGCGCGAAGGTGAAGACCAGCGAACGGCCGATCTTCGCGGCGTCCTCGAAGACCGACAGCCACATCTGCTCGCGCAGGCGGATGAAGGGCTCGGTCCCGAACTCAAACACGGCGTAGACCGCATCCACCACGAGATGATTGTGGAACAGGGCGAACCCGGTGCGGGCGACGAGCGCGCGCGCCACCGTCAGTTTCCCGACCGCGGCCGGGCCGTGCAGAAAGACCAGGTCCATCGCGCGCCTACCGCTCCAGGCGTCCGTCGGTGAGGGCCTCGATCTCGAAGGGGAAGATGATGTCGGGATCGGGGTTCTTCACCTGCTTGGCGATATCCTTGGGCGCGATGGCGTTCACCAGGTGGCGCATGACGTTGAGCCGCCCGGCCTCCTTGTCGTCGTTGCGCACGCAGACCCAGGGGCTGCGCGGGGCGTGGGTGCGCTTGAGCATCTCGTCGCGGGCGCGGGTGTAGTCGTCCCACTTGCTCTGGGCGGCCTCGTCCAGGGGACTCGACTTCAGCACCTTCAGGGGATCGTCGTGGCGTTCGGCCAGGCGCTTGGCCTGCTCCTTCTTGGAGACGTCGAGCCACAGCTTGACGATCGAGACGCCGCTTTCCACGAGCATGGCCTCGAAGGTGGAGACGTCGCGCAGGAAGCCCTCATGCTCCTCGGGGGTGCAGAAGCCCATCACCGGCTCGACCCCGCCGCGGTTGTACCAGGAGCGGTTGAAGATCACGAGTTCGCCGGCCGCCGGCAGGTAGGGGACGTAGCGCTGGAAGTACCACTGGCTGCGCTCGCGGTCGGAGGGCTTGGGCAGGGCGATCACGCGGGTGGCGCGCACCGACAGGTGTTCGGTCAGGCGCTTGATCGTCCCGTCCTTCCCCGCCGCGTCGCGGCCCTCGAAGATGATCAGCACCTTGGCGCCGCTCTCCATCGCCTTCTGCTGGAAGCGCACCAGGGCCAGTTGGGCCTGCTCGAGGCTGTTGAGGTCGTTGCCGGATTTATCTTTGGACATGGGGTGAGCCTAGTCCGGGGAGCGGGCGCCGCGCCAGGGGGATGGCTCATCCCACCAGCGGCAGGGGCTCCATCCCCAGCGCTCGGCGGAAGGTGTTGTGGTAGTGGTGCAGGGGCGGCTCGTTGCGGCCGAACAGCAGCTGGTCCTGCAGGCCGGCGGCCAGGGCCTTCTGGGTGGTCTCGGCGGTGGCGTAGTCCTCGGCCGCCACCACGGCTGTGAAGCCCTCGGCGAACAGCATGGCCATGCCCGGATTCTCCGCCAGGACCTCGCGGTCGAAATAGTAGCTGATCTGCGAGATCGAGCGGCCGGAGTCCTCGGGGTCGGGATAGACCCGCACCACCGCGATGCGCTTATTGCCGACGTTCACCACCACATTGGGGAACAGGAAGTAGACCGGGAATCCCCCCTGCTCGATGGTCCAGTCGGCCTCGGGCTGGCCGCGCAGCTCGTCGATCCCCCTGAGGCAGAGCACCATGCGGTGGTTGCGCTGGTAGGACCGGTAGGACAGCACGTCGCCGTGGAAGTTGTTGGCCAGGGTGTCCTTGTGCAGGCGCTTGAAGTGGTAGGTCTCGCCGAAGGTGTCGGTGGCGAGCTTCCAGTTCAGCTTCATGTCCAGGGTCTGTTCGTGGGCCAGGACGTAGCGGCCCCAGCCCCAGTGCTCGAGATCCTCGGCGACACCCTGGAACAGGGTCTCGGTGTCGATCACGCCCTTCGGATCGGGGTGGACCAGCAGGAAGCCGAACCGCTCGGCGGCGGGCAGTTCGATCAGGCCCAGGCAAGCCTTGTCGATGACCCCGAACTGTTCCTCCTGCGGCACGCCGATCAGGGCGCCGGACGAATCATAGGTCCAGGCGTGGAAGGGGCAGGAGAAGCGCGACTTCTGGCCCCGGCGCGCCGTCTCCACCATCGGGCCGCGATGGCGGCAGGAATTGAGAAAGGCGCGGACCTGACCCGCCTTGTCCCGCGTCACCAGGATCGGGATGCCCAGGTCGTTGCAGGTGATGAAGCTGCCCGGCTCGGGAAGGTCGGCGGTCATGCCGACGATCTGTGGGTGGCCGCGGAAGAAGGTCGCCCATTCGCGGGCGGCCAGGTCGGGACAGGTGTAGGTGCTGGCGGGGCAGGACATGACGCCGCCGGCGTCGGCGTTCACGCCGGTGTCCAGTTGGGTCATCAGTTCGCGCAGGACTTCGATCTGGACGTCGGGTTTCATGTCGCGGGAGCCTCGGTGGGGATGGCGGCGCTGAGCACGCGGAAGGTGGTGGCGACCTGGTCGCGGCGGGCCTGGAGCGGCTGGGCGCGGCGGCTTGAGACCCGCAGGCCCTGGTTGACCAGCATCAGGAAGGCGGCGAGCTCGGCCGCCTGGGCCGCGGGCGACCCGGCGTCCCGGAGGCAGTCTTCGAATCCGGCCTGAACCTGGGCCAGCCGCGCGGCGGCGTGGGCGCTCAGGTCGTCATCGACATCGGCCATCTCCAGCACCGTGTTCACCAGCAGGCAGCCCCATTCCGCCTTGCCGCCGGGCGGGTCGACGACGCTGCGGTCGAAGAACTGGCGCAGGGCCTCCAGGGGCGGCAGGCCGGCGCGGGCGCGGGCCAGGATCTGCAGGGTCCGCTGGGCGAAGAGGTCGAGGCATTCCGACATCAGGCCGCGCTTGTCGCCGAAGGCGGCGTAGAGGCTGCTGCGGCTGATCCCCATGTCGGTGATCAGGTCGGGCAGGGAGGCGGCCTGGTAGCCCTGGCGCCAAAAGACCCGCATCGCCCGGTCGAGGGCGGCGTCACGGTCGAATTCGAGGGGCCGGGCCATGGCTATATTCTGGACTGATCAGTCCAGAACGCAAGAGAGCTTCGATGAGCCTCCGCGAAGGGTCGGCGTTTCCTCGCAAGCCCGGCCGCACTAGAAGCGTCGGATGATCCGCCTCTTCGTGCCCCAAGATCTCGCCGCCACCGCCGCCCTGCCGGTGGACGACGGGCAGAGCCGCTATCTCGCCGCGGTGATGCGCCAGGTCGTCGGCGACGAGGTTCTGGTGTTCAACGGCCGCGACGGGGAGTGGCGGGCGACGATCATCGAGACCGGCAAACGCCGGGTGATCCTGCGGGCCGACCGGCTGGAACGCCCCCAGGTGACAGGCCCCGACCTCGACCTGGTGGTCGCCGTGGTCAAGCGCGGCCGGCTGGAGACCATCGTCGAGAAGGCGGCCGAACTGGGCGCCCGCCGGGTCCAGCCGATCCTGACCGAGCGGACCAACGCCGACCGGGTGCGGGTGGACCGCCTGCAGGCCATCGCCGTGGAGGCCGCCGAGCAGACCGGCCGCCTGGACGTGCCGGAGATTCTCGAACCGGTGAAGCTGGACAGGCTGCTGAAGGGGTGGAGCGGCCGGCGCCTGCTGTTCTGCGACGAGGCCGGCGACGCCAAGCCGGTGCTCGACGCCCTGGCCGGCGCCGATTCCGGCCCCTGGGGCATCCTGATCGGACCGGAGGGGGGCTTCTCGCCCACCGAGCGCGAACGCCTGCGGAGCCTGGACTTCACGGTCCCGGCGACCCTCGGACCCCGCATCCTGCGGGCCGACACCGCGGCCATCAGCGCCATGACCCTCTGGCAGGCCGCCGTGGGCGACTGGCGGGCCCCTTGAGCTTTCGAGAATTGCGCCCACCTGTTTGAACGGCGTAAAGATCGCCGCCGTTTGGGAGCGAACGCGCCGTCGGCGTGTTGGTGATGGGTTGGGGAGAAACATATGGCCGACGTCCTGGGCGACGACCGACCCCTCACGTTCGAGGATATGGTCCACTGGTTCGAGGAGGGTGAGAAGCCCGCCGACCAATGGCGCGTGGGCGCCGAGCACGAGAAGTTCGTCTTCCGCCTGGGGACGCACGCCCCGGTTCCCTATGAGGGGCCCGACGGCATCAAGGCCCTGCTGAACGGCCTGACCCGGTTCGGCTGGAAGGGCGTCTACGAGGGCGAGCACATCATCGCCCTGGAGCGCGGCAAGGCCAATGTGAGCCTGGAGCCCGGCGGCCAGTTCGAGCTCTCCGGCGCGCCGCTGGAGACCATGCACGACATCTGCGAGGAGACCGGGGCCCACCTGCAGGAGGTCAAGGTCGTGGCCGACGAGCTGGGCCTGGGCTTCCTGGGCCTCGGTCACACGCCCGTCTGGCGTCGGGACGAGATCCCGGTCATGCCCAAGGGCCGCTACAAGATCATGCGGGAATACATGCCCAAGGTCGGCAAGCTCGGCCTGGACATGATGTTCCGCACCTGCACGGTGCAGGCCAATCTCGACTTCGGCTCCGAGGCCGACATGATCGCCAAGTTCCGGGTGAGCCTGGCGCTGCAGCCCATCGTCACGGCCCTGTTCGCCAATTCGCCCTTCGTGGAGGGCAAGCCGTCGGGCTGGCTGTCCAGCCGCGCGCGCATCTGGACCGACACCGATCCCGACCGCACCGGCATGCTGGGCTTCGTCTTCGAGGACGGGTTCACCTACGAGACCTACGCCCGCTACGCCATGAACGTGCCGATGTACTTCGCCAAGCGCGACGGCAAGTACATCGACCTGGCGGGCAAATCCTTCGTCAAGTTCATGGCCGGCGAGTTGCCGGAGATGCCGGGCCAGCGCCCGACCATCAAGGACTGGGCCGACCACACCACCACCCTGTTCCCGGAAGTGCGCCTGAAGCAGTATCTGGAGATGCGCGGCGCCGACGCCGGCCCGTGGAGCCGCCTCTGCGCCCTGCCGGCCCTGTGGACGGGGATCTTCTACGACGCCCCGGCCCTGGCCGCGGCCTGGGACCTCTGCAAGGACTGGTCGGTGGACGACCACGAGCGCCTGCGCGCCGACGTCGCCCGCATCGGGTTGAAGGCCCAGGTGAACGGCCGCAGCGTGCAGGACGTCGCCCGCGACATGGTGGCGATCGCCCGGACAGGCCTGAAGAACCGCAACCGCCTGAGCGGCGGCATGATCGACGAGACCGGCTACCTCACGGAGCTGGAGGAGATCGCCGACAGCGGGATCACCCCGGCCGAACGCCTGCTGGAACTCTACAACGGCCCCTGGGCCGGGGACGCCAGCAAGGTCTTCGAGGCCTTCGCGTACTAGGATTGCGCTTCCTTCTCCCCTTGGGGGAGAAGGATAGCTGTTGTCAGACCCCTTCAGGCCTAGGCGCCTCGTCGGTATTGGCCGGCCAGTGTTCCTTCTGGCTGGCGCCGGAGCCGCTATCGGTGTGCAGCACCGCCTCGTCGATCGCCTTGCGGTCGGTGTGGACGTGGGCCGGGTCGACGGTCTCGTCGGACACCTCGTAGATCTCGAACCGGTCTGGATAGAAGGCCAGGCGGCCGCGGATCTGCTCCATGGCCGGATAGGGCTCCTCGTAGGTCCAGACGCCGTTCTCGGCGAATTCGCCGTCCATCAGCACCGTGTAGTAGGACGCATCGCCCTTGTAGGGGCAGTGGGTGGAGCGCTCGGTGCGCGAGAGGTACTCCATGGAGACGTCCTGCCGCGGGAAGTAGACGGCCGGCTTGTAGCTGGCCTCCTTCAGAACCAGGGCGTCGGCCGAATCGGCGATGACGTGGCCTGCGAACTTCACCCGCCAGCGGCTGGCGCCGGGGGTGATGGTGATGGGGTGGTCGGGACCGGGGATTTTCATGGGACGCGCCTCCTAGGCCTAGCTAACGCCTGAGATGGGGCTGAGGCTCCCGGCTCGCCAGGCACGGGGTGGCCGCTTGCTTGTGCTGGCGACTTGCCCGTGATCTTCTCCCGCCAAACAAGCCCGGCGGGGGTGAAACAACCCCTGAAGCGCCGGCCTCCCAAGGATCGGAAGACCGTCTTCATGTTAAACCTCGTCGTCATGCTCGGGATCGTCATCACGCTGGTGACCGGCCTTCCCGTGCTGTTCCAGCTTTTGAAAAACCACCCGCGCGGGCTGATCATCCTGTTCTTCGCCGAGATGTGGGAGCGGTTTTCCTACTACGGGATGCGCGGCATCCTGATCTTCTACCTCACCCAGCACCTGCTGTTCGACCAGGCCACGGCCTCGGCCCAGTACGGCTCCTACACCGCCCTCGTCTACCTGCTGCCCCTGCTGGGCGGCCTGCTGGCCGACCGCTATCTGGGCACCCGCAAGGCCGTGGCCTTCGGCGCCCTGCTGCTGGTGGCCGGGCACTCGATGATGGCCTATGAGGGCCGTCCCGCGACCCAGACCCTGGAATATGCCGGCCAGAAGTACGAGGTGGCCGCCGAAGGCCGCGTCGACGCCCGCAAGGTGCACCTGATCGTCGGCGGCAAGCCCTATGAGTTCGGCCCCGCCGAGGGCGGCGGCCTGGAGATCAAGGGCCTGACGGGCGGTCCGCTTCCCTCGGTCCTCCCCAAGGACAGCTTCAAGATGGAGACCACCCAGGACAAGACCGGGGTGAACGCCTTCTACCTGGCCGTCTCCCTGATCATCATGGGGGTGGGCTTCCTGAAGCCCAACATCTCCACCATCGTCGGACAGCTCTATCCGCAGGGGGACCCGCGGCGCGATTCGGGCTTCACCCTCTACTATTACGGCATCAACCTCGGGGCCTTCTGGGCTTCGGTGCTGTGCGGCCTGCTGGGCCAGACCGTGGGCTGGTGGGCCGGCTTCGGCCTGGCCGGGGTCGGCATGGCGCTGGGCTTCGTGGTCTTCGTCCTGGGCAAGAAGCACCTGCTGGGCAAGGGCGAGCCGCCGAACCCGGAACTGCTGGCGCGCCCGGTCCTGGGCCCCATCAATCGCGAATGGCTGATCTATCTGGGCGGCGTCCTGGGCGTCGGCCTGGTCTGGCTGCTGGTGCCGCGCAACGACCTGGTGGGCCTGGCCTTGTCGGCCTCCATCGTCGTCTCGCTGCTGGTGATCGCCTACATCATCGTCGTGGGGTGCAAGACCTGGGTCGAGCGTCAGAGGATGATGCTGGCGGTGATCCTGATCTTCGGGGCGGTGGTGTTCTTCACCCTGTTCGAACAGGCCGGCACCTCGCTGAACCTGTTCGCGTCGACCAACGTCGACATGACCATCACCCAGCACGCGGTGACTTTCCTGGGGATCCCCATCGGCACCCCCGACCAGATCGCCGCCATCGGCCTGAACCCGTCCAGCGACTTCTTCGTCGACTCCAGCATCGGGGCCGCCCAGACCCAGTCCTTCAACGCCGGCTTCATCCTGATCTTCGCCCCGATCTTCGCGGCCATGTGGGCCTATCTGGCCACCCACAACCTCGACCTCAACCCGACCATGAAGTTCGGCCTCGGCCTGCTGCAGGTGGGTCTGGGCTTCCTGGTGGTGGTCTGGGGCGCGGGGCTGGCGGACGCCAGCTTCCGGGTGCCGCTGATGCTGCTCGGCGTGCTCTACCTGCTGCACACCACCGGCGAGCTCTTCCTGTCGCCCGTGGGTCTGTCGGAGATCACCAAGCTCTCCCTGCCCTCGGTGGTGAGCTTCATGATGGCGGTCTGGTTCCTGTCCTCCTCCATCGCCCAGTTCGTCGGCGGCAAGATCGCCGGCCTGATGGGATCGGAGAGCATCGGCGGTCAGGTCCTGGACCCGCAGGCCGCGCTCGCCACCTCCATCGACGGCTTCAGCAAGCTCGGCTGGGCCGGCATCGGCTGCGGGGTGTTCTTCATCCTCATCAGCTTCGTCGTCCGCGGCTGGGCCCACGGCGTGGAAGCCCCGGCGCACCCGGAACTGTAGCGACAGGCTTCCTCCCCCACCTCGCGGGGGAGGAAAGCTCCGGCCCTAGCCGAAGCTCTTGCGCACCCGGATGTAGAACATCCGGCCGACCTGGATGTCGCGATCGTCGACGAAGTTCAGGGGGCTGGTGTTGCGGGGGCCGGCATAGACCTGGCGGGTGTGGCGGAAGCCGCGCTCGGTCAGGTTCTGGATCTCCACCCGCACCAGCAGGTCCGCCCGAGGCTTCCACTCCCCGAACAGGGTGACATAGGTCTTCAGCTTGTCGGTGGAGATCTCGTCGAAGCGGTAATAGGTCCGCCGCCAGGCGCCGTAGGCGTCGAGTCCCCAGGTGGCCCGCCAGCGCGGCAGGTCCTGGGTGAAGTGGCCCTCCCATTCCAGCGGCCGCAGGCCCGAGATCTCGCGCTTGGCGCCGGTGGTGGGGTCGGTGACCTCCGAGCGGCGCCAGGTGGCGTCGCCGCGCAACTCGCCCCCCGGGATCAGGCGGTCCAGGGGCAGGGTGAGGGTGGCCTGAAGCTCGTCCTTGGTCCCGTCGCCGATATTGCTGGGCGCGTCGAAGGGGCCTGATGGGCCGTAGATCGGGGCGCGGTCCACCGCGTCGCTCAAGGCGAAGTGGCGCAGGGTGAGCACCGCGGCGCCCTTCTTCCAGAACCGCTGCTCGAAGGCCGCCTCGGTCACCCAGGCCTGTTCCGGCGCCAGGTCCGGATTGCCGGCGGTGAGCACCCCGGTCCCGAGCGAGGAGGTGGCCACGAAGTCGTCGAAGTTGAGCTGGCCCACCACGCGCTCGAAGCGCACCCGCACCTGGGTGTTGGCGCTGGGCGCCCAGGTCGCCGCGATCCGGGGCTTGGTGTAGTAGAGGGTCTTCTCCAGCGAGACGTCGCCGTCGGAGGAGATGGCCGAGCCCTCCTCGCGGACGCTGCCCTCGAGGGTCCAGGCCGGGATCGGCCGCCAGACGGTCTTGAGGAATACCTCGCCGCGATTCTCCTCCACCGTGACATTGGCCGCCGGCAGGGCGATGGGAACGCCGTTCTCGGCATAGGCGGTCTGGCTCTCGAGCCTGTTGAGCGCCGCCTCGGCCCCGGCCTCCCAGGACAAGGTTTCCGACTGGCGGAACTTCAGCACCCCGCGCCCGATGGTCTCGCTGATGTCCTTGCCCAGGGAGAAGGCCGCGGTGTCGGGCGGGGAGCGGAACCCGGCCTGGTAGCTGTAGTCCTCGGTCTGGCGCAGGGCCAGCAGCTCCAGGCTGGTGCGAGGGCCAAGCTCGCGCTTGTAGTTGGCGCCCAGCTCGACCTGGAAGCGGTCCTGGCGTTCGCCGGAGGATCGCAGGACCGGCGCCTGGAAGCGGCCCCAGTTCAGCTCGTTGCTGCGATAGTGGTCGTCCAGGAACCGGCCGTTGACCCGCAGCTTGCCGCCGAACGCCTTGGCCTCGTAGGCGCCCGATCCGATCCACTGATGAACGTCGCCGTGGGAGTCGATGTCCGAACGCTCCAGCACCGCGCCGGTGGGGCTCACCCGCACATGCGGGCCCGCGCCCCAGCCGTCATCGATACCCTCGCCGTAGCGCAGGCTGCCTTCCCAGGCGCCGGGGCCGGCGGGGCCGGAGCCCTCGACGCGGACCCCGAACTTGTAGCGGCCGTCATAGGCCAGGTTCTGGCCCACCTGGACCAGGCCCTGCAGGCCGCCGCCCTTGGCCTTGACCACATTGGCCAGGATCGACTTGCCCTGCATGTCGATCCCCGGCGCCCCGCCGCGGATCAGCTCGATGTGGTCCACCTGCCCGGCTGGGATGCGGCGCAGGATGTCCTCCAGGTTGTCGGTCTTGGAGGTGGGGCGGCCGCCGTCGATCAGGACGTTGCCGGCCGCGCCCTCGAAGCCGCGGACGCTGTCGTCGCCGGTGTCGATGCTGAAGCCGGGCAGGCGGGAGACCATGTCATAGGCCGTGACCGGCCGCTGCTCGGCGAAGAAGGCCGGGGGATAGCTGATGAGGCCCTGGGCGCCGGTGGTCTGGGCCAGGGCGGCGGCCGGCGCGGCGCTGACGAGCAGGGCGGCGGCGAGGGTGCGGAGAGGTAGCATGTGACAGGTCCCCAGTGGCGCCCGCAGGTGGCCTGGGGTCCGGGGGCGAGGCCAATTAAATGCCCGTAAGGTGGATTAAATCGCGGAAAGGTTTGCGGAAAACCCGCGGCTAGAAGGTCTTTCTCACCCGGATATAGAGGCCGCGGCCGAACTGGATGTCACTGTCGTCCACGTACTTCACGGGGGCGGTGTTGCGGGGGCCGGCATAGGCGGTGGTGGTGTGTCGGAAGCCGCGCTCGGTGGCGTTGTTCAACTCGGCGCGGACCGTGAGATCCGGCTTGGGTTTCCACTCGGCGAACAGGATCACGAAGGTCTTCAGCTTGTCGGTGTAGATGGCGTTGTACTTGTAGGAGGTCTCGCGCCAGGCCCCGAAAGCGTCCACGCCCCAGTTCATCCGCCACCGCGGCAGGTCGTGGGTGAAATGGGCCTCCCATTCCAGGGGCCGCAGGCCGGAGATCTCGCGCTTCTCGCCGGTGGTGGGGTCGGTGACCTCCGATCTGCGCCAGGTGGACTGGCCGCGCAGCTGCGCGCCCTTCAGCAGGGCGTCCAGGGGCAGGGTGGCGTTGAGGATCAGCTCGTCCTTGGTCCCGTCGCCGATATTGCTGGGGGCGTCGAACACCTGGCTTCCGGCGAAGATCGGGGCCCGGTCGATGACATCGGTGAGCTTGGAGTGGCGCAGGGTGAGCACCACCGCGCCCTTGGTCCAGAAGCGGCGCTCGACGGCCAATTCCGTCACCCAGGCCTGTTCCGGCGTCAGGTTCGGATTGCCGACGGCGAACCCACCGTTGTTGGGGGAAGAGTCGGCCACGAAGTCCTGGAAATCGAGCTGACCGACGACGCGCTCATAGCTGAAGCGGACCTGGCTCCTGGCGTCCGGCGCCCAGCTGCCCGCCACCCGCGGCTTGAGGAAGTAGAGGGTCTTTTCAAGAGCGACGTCGCCCTCGGAGGTGAGGGACGACCCCTCGTAGCGCAGGCCGCCTTCCAGGGTCAGGGCGCTGAAGGGCTTCCAGACCGCCTTGCCGAAGGCCTCGCCGCGGGTCTCGGTCACCTTCACGTCGCCGGCCGGCAGGGTGTCGGGGACCCCGTTGCTGAGCTGGTCGGTCTCGCTCTCCAGGATGTTCAGCGCGCCTTCGCCGCCCGCCTCGAAGGAGAGGCTGTCGCTCAGGCGAAACTTCAGCACCGCGCGGCCGATGGTCTCGCTGGTCTTCTGGTCGAGGTAGAAGTCGCCGTTGAAGCCCGCGGAGCGGAAGGGCGAGACGATGTCGTGCCCGGCCAGCTTCTGAAGGCCGATCAGTTCCAGATTGGTGCGCGCCCCCAGGGCTCGTTCGTAGCGGCCGCCGAACTCGGCCTGGTACTCATCGTCGCTGTAGGTGACCGACTCCAGGGCCGCGGCTGGGAATTTGATCCAGTCCAGCTGATTGAACTCGTACCAATTCCAGAAGCCGCGCGTGTTGAGCTTCAGCTTGCCGCCCGCGAAGGGCGTCTCGTAGGCGCCGGTGACGATCCACTGATAGGCGCGGCCGTGGCTGTCGATGTCCGACAGGACGAGCGGGGTCCCGTCGGGCTTGAGCTGGACGTGGCGGCCCGGCCCGGCGCCGTCGTCGATCCCCTGACCATAGCGCAGGCCGCCCTCCCAGGAGCCGGGACCGGCCTGGCCGGAGGCCTCCAGCCGGACGCCGGAGCTGTTGCGACCGTCGTCCATGACGTGATTGTTGGCGAGCGCGATGAGGCCCTGGAAACCCGAGCCCTTCGCCTTGACGACATTGGCCAGGACCGACTTGCCCTGCATGTCGATCCCCGGGGCGCCCCCGCGGATCAGCTCGATATGGTCCACCTGGGCTGCGGGGATACGGCGCAGGATCTCCTCGATGTCGTCGGTCTTGGAGGTGGGCCGGGCGCCGTCGATGAGGATGTTGCCGGCCGAACCCTCGAAGCCGCGGACGTCGTCGCCGCCGTCGATGGAGAAGCCGGGCAGGCGCTGGACCATGTCCAGGGCCGTGGCGGGGCGCTGCTCGGCGAAATAGGCCGGAGGGTAGCTGATCACGCCCTGGGTCGCGGGGGCGGGCTGGGCCGCGGCCATGGCCGGCGCGGCGGCCGCCAGGACGGCGACGAGGCTCAGAGCAGGTATCATGTGACGGTCCCCCCAATGCGCGCAGAGGTGCCTGCGCTCAGGGAGTCACGCCAATTAAATGCCCGTAACCATCGCCGATGGGTCAGCCGGGGCGCTCACGGACTACGCCTGTAATTCAGAGAATTTACAGGCGTAGTTCTTGTGTCAACCGGCGGTATGTGAATTCGCCGTCATGTTCGGCGCCTAGACGCTGGTCCCGCCCACGGTAAGGCCGGTGATCTTCAGGGAGGGCTGGCCGACGCCGACCGGGACGCTCTGGCCCGACTTGCCGCAGACGCCGACGCCGGGATCGAAGTCGAAGTCGTCGCCGATCATGGTGACCCGGGTGAGGGCCGAGGGGCCGTCGCCGATCAGGGTGGCGCCCTTCACCGGCGTGGTGATCTTGCCGTCCTCGATCAGGTAGGCCTCGGTGCACTGGAACACGAACTTGCCGTTGGTGATGTCCACCTGGCCGCCGCCGAAATTGGCGCAGTAGAGGCCCCGCTTGGTGGCCTCGATCATCTCGGCGCGCGGGGTGGTCCCGTTGTCCATGGCGGTGTTGGTCATCCGCGGCATGGGCATGTGGGCGTAGGACTGCCGCCGGCCGTTGCCGCCGGCCTTCATGCCCATCAGCCGCGCGCTCATGCGGTCGTGCATGTAGCCCACCAGGATGCCGTCCTCGATCAGCACCGTGCGTTCGGTGGGGGTGCCCTCGTCGTCGACGGTGAGCGAGCCGCGGCGGCCCGGCAGGGACCCGTCGTCGAAGACGGTGACGCCCTTGGCCGCCACCCGCTCGCCGATGCGGCCGGCGAAGGCCGAGGTGCCCTTGCGGTTGAAGTCGCCCTCCAGCCCGTGGCCGACGGCCTCGTGCAGCAGGATGCCGTTCCAGCCGGCGCCGAGCACCACGTCCATCTCGCCGGCGGGGCAGGGGACGGCCTCCAGGTTCACCAGGGCCTGGCGGAGCGCCTCCTCGGCCTGCTCCTGCCAGTTGGCGGCGCCGATCCAGGCCTCGAAGCCGGCGCGGCCGCCGGCGCCGGTGAAGCCGTTCTCGCGGCGGCCGTCCTTCTCGACGGTGATCTGGACGTTGATGCGTGACAGGGGCCGCACGTCGCGAATCAGCCGGCCGTCGGCCCGCAGGATCTCCACCGTGCGGCGCTCCCCCGACAGCGAGGCCATGACCTGGACGACGCGGGGATCGCGGTCGCGGCACCAGGCGTCGATCTCCTGCAGCAGGGCCACCTTCTCGGAGAAGACCGGGGAGGCGGTGGGATCGTCCTCGCCATACAGCTTGGTGTTGGTGGCGCGCGGCGCTTCGTCGGAGCCGGACACGCCGTAATAGCCGCGCTTGGCGAGCGAGGCCGAGGCCGCCGCGCGGCGGATCGAGGCCTCGGAGATCTCGCTGGAGTGGGAGTAGCCGGCGGTCTCGCCTGCAACCACCCGCAGGCCGAAGCCCTCCGACGAATCATAGGCCGCCGACTTCAGCCGGCCGTCGTCGAACAGGAACGATTCGCTCTCCGAGCGCTCGACGAACAGCTCCCCGTCGTCGGCCCCCTGGAGCGCGTCGCCCAGGATCTCGCGGGCCCGTTCGGGCGAGACGCCGGCGGAATCCAGGATCGAGGGGGCGGGGGAGTGAGCATTCATGAGCGCGGCGCCTTGTCTGAGCAGGCCTCAGAGATAGGGGCTCGCGGCGCGAACGTCACCCCAAACCGCCTGCGGAGGCGGCGTTCGGCCCCTTGGCGCGGTCTTCCGCCGTTCGTCGAGCCAGGGTCTGACCAGGGTGCGTCACATCGTCCGAACGTCGCAGGCGAAGACGCAGATCAAGCCTGCGCCCCCAGGCCCGTCATTCAACCGGCTGACGGCCGTCAAACCCCGCCTTGATTCGCCTCAATCTTCCTTGGCAAGGCCTCGGTGAGCGCGTATGCACCCCGCTGAAGGGCCGGGCCTCGTCAGTTGCGGGGCGCGATCTTCTATGACGGCGGCGGGGGCGATCGCTTCAAGGCGAGACGCAGCCGGCCAAGCAGACCGAGGGGACATGAAGTCGAGGTTTCAGGGTATGCGAGCGCTGGCGGCAGGCGCCGCCGCGGGCGCAATGACAGCGTTTTGGGGCCTCACCGCCCTGGCGGCTGAGGATCGCGTGGGTCAGCCCACGCCGGGGGCGATCGACCTGCAGCCGGGGGTGACCCCGCTGCGTGAGGACGCCATCTTCTTCCACAACATGATCCTGCTGCCGATCATCACGGTGATCTGCCTGTTCGTGCTGGGGCTGCTGGTGTGGATCGTGATCCGCTACAACAAGCGGTCCAATCCGATCCCGGCCAAGTGGAGCCACAACACTCCGATCGAGGTGATCTGGACGGTGGTCCCGGTCCTGATCCTGATGTTCATCTCGATCTTCTCGTTCAAGCTGCTGTTCGCCTACCACGACATGCCCAAGCCCTACATGACGGTGAAGGCCACCGGGTATCAGTGGTACTGGGGCTTCGAATACCCGGACAACAAGATCGGGGAGTTCGTCTCCAACATCCTTCCCGAGGACGAGGCCAAGGCCAAGAACGTCCCCTATCGCCTGGCGGCCACCGAGCCCCTCGTGGTTCCGGTCAACCAGGTCGTCCGCGTGCTGGTCACCGGCGCCGACGTGATCCACGCCTTCGCGGTCCCCTCCTTTGGGGTGATCACCGACGCCGTCCCCGGCCGGGTCAACGAGACCTGGTTCAAGGTGGACCGTCCGGGGATCTATTACGGTCAGTGCCGTGAGCTGTGCGGCGTCGACCACGCCTTCATGCCCATCGAGGTCCACGCCGTGAGCCAGGCCGAGTTCGACGCCTGGGTCGCCGCCAAGGGCGGTTCGGCCGTCGGCGCCAAGCCCGCGGCACCGGCCGCGGCGGACGCCGCGGTCCCGGTCTCGGCCACCGCGCCGGCTCCGGCCTCCCCGACCAATCCCGCCGCGCCGGCTCCGGCCGCTGCGACGCCGACTTCCACGCCGCCTGCGCCTGCTCCGGCGCCGGCCGCGCACTGATCCAGGACACGCGTACGATGGCACATGCCGCCGCTCACGATCATCACGACGATCACGACCACAAGCCCGGGTTCTTCACCCGCTGGTTCTTCTCGACGAACCACAAGGACATCGGCACCCTCTACCTGATCTTCGCCATCATGGCCGGGATCGTCGGTGGGGCGCTGTCGGGCCTGATCCGCTGGGAGCTGTTCGAGCCGGGGATCCAGGTCTTCACCAAGGGCTCGCTCCTCGACCAGCTCGGCGTCGTGGAAGCCTCCAAGCACGGCTACAACGCCGTGGTCACCGCCCACGCCCTGATCATGATCTTCTTCATGGTCATGCCCGCCATGATCGGCGGGTTCGGCAACTGGTTCGTGCCGCTGATGATCGGCGCGCCGGACATGGCCTTCCCGCGGATGAACAACATCTCCTTCTGGCTGCTGGTGGCGGCCTGGGTGATGCTGCTCACCTCGATGTTCGTCGACGGCGGCCCGGGCCGCGGCTTCGGCGGCGGCTGGACGCTCTATCCGCCGCTCTCCACCACGGGCCACACCGGTCCGGCGATGGACTGCGCCATCCTGTCGGTGCACCTGGCCGGCGCCAGCTCGATCCTCGGCGCCATCAACTTCATCACCACGATCTTCAACATGCGCGCGCCGGGCATGACCCTGCACCGCATGCCGCTGTTCGTCTGGTCGATCCTGGTGACGGTCTTCCTGCTGCTGCTCTCGCTGCCCGTCCTGGCCGGCGCGATCACCATGCTGCTGACCGACCGCAACTTCCACACGCACTTCTTCGACGCCGCCGGCGGCGGCGACCCGATCATGTACCAGCACCTGTTCTGGTTCTTCGGGCACCCGGAAGTGTACATCCTGATCCTGCCCGGCTTCGGCATGATCAGCCACATCGTCTCGACCTTCTCCAAGAAGCCCGTCTTCGGCTACCTCGCCATGGCCTACGCCATGGTGGCCATCGGCTTCATCGGCTTCGTCGTGTGGGCGCACCACATGTACACGGTCGGCATGACCATCAATCTGCGGGCCTATTTCGTGGCCGCGACCATGGTCATCGCGGTGCCCACCGGGGTGAAGGTCTTCTCCTGGATCGCCACGATGTGGGGCGGCTCCATCGACTTCAAGACGCCCATGCTCTGGGCGATGGGCTTCATCTTCCTGTTCACCGTCGGCGGCGTGACCGGCGTGGTGCTGGCCAATGCGGGCATCGACTACAGCCTGCACGACACCTATTACGTCGTGGCCCACTTCCACTATGTGCTCAGCCTCGGCGCCGTGTTCGCGATCTTCGCGGGCTTCTACTACTGGTTCGAGAAGATCTGGGGCGTGAAGTACCGCGAGTGGCTCGGCGCGCTGCACTTCTGGATCACCTTCATCGGGGTGAACCTGATCTTCTTCCCGCAGCACTTCCTCGGCCTGCAGGGCATGCCCCGCCGCTACGTGGACTATCCCGAGGCCTTCACCCTCTGGAACCAAGTGTCCACCATCGGCTACCTGATCACCGCCTCGGGCGTGGTGGTCTTCCTGGTGATGCTCCTGGAAGCCGCCGTGTCGCGCCGCAAGGCCGAAGCCAACCCCTGGGGCGAAGGCGCCACGACGCTGGAGTGGACCCTGTCCTCGCCGCCGCCGTTCCACCAGTTCAACGAACTGCCGGTGATCAAGCCCGACCTCCACTAGGTCCGGTCCTCGCCAAAGACTTCAAGAGGGGCGCGGGCTGGAACCTTCCGGCACGCGCCCTTCGTCTGTTGAGAGTATATCCATGGCGATGTCGTCAGCCCTTCCCACGAGCCGCGCCCCCGCGCGCTGGCAGGATTTCCTGCAGCTCCTGAAGCCGCGGGTGATGTCCCTGGTGGTGTTCACCGCCATCACCGGCATGGTCTGCGCCGACTCGCCGATCAATCCGATCCTGGGCGCCATCGCCATCTTCTGCATCGCCGTGGGGGCGGGCGCCTCGGCGGCCCTGAACATGTGGTTCGACGCCGACATCGACGCCAAGATGCGCCGCACCCGCGGCCGCCCGGTTCCGGCCGGCCGGGTCCAGGGCGCCGACGCCCTGGCTCTGGGCGTGGTGCTGTCGATGTTCTCCGTCATGCTGCTGGGCATGACCGTGAACTGGCTGGCCGCCGCGCTGCTGGCCTTCACCATCGTCTTCTACGCCGTGGTCTATACGATGTGGCTGAAGCGCTCGACGCCGCAGAACATCGTCATCGGCGGCCTGGCCGGCGCCCTGCCGCCGGTCATCGGCTGGGCCGCGGCGACGGGGACCGTCCCGCTGAACGCCTGGCTGCTGTGCGCCATCATCTTCATGTGGACCCCGCCCCACTTCTGGGCGCTCTCGCTCTACACCAGCGAGGACTACGAGAAGGCCGGGGTGCCGATGATGCCGGTGGTGGCCGGCGCGGCCTCCACCCGCAAGCAGATCCTGATCTACAGCCTGCTGTTCACGCCGCTCTGCCTGGTCCCGGCCTTCACCGGCCTCGGCGGCCTGACCTACCTGGCGGTGGCGGCCGGCGGGGGACTGATCTTCCTCATCCTGGCCTGGCGGGTCTTCAAGAGCCGGGCCGGGGACGCGGCCGACCCGCGTCAGGACGACGGGCTGTACGACGTCAAGGCTGCGGCCAAGGACGCCCGCAACCTGTTCGCCTTCTCGATCCTCTACCTGACCCTGCTGTTCGCCACCCTGCTGGCCGAGCATCTCCTCGACCTGCCCGCCTTCGGAGGTTTTTGATGAGCGACCCGCAGAACGAAGGTCCCGTGGACGCCAAGGCCCGCCGCGGCCGCAATATCGCCCTGGCGCTCGGCCTGGTGCTGTTCGTGATCCTGGTCTTCATCGTCACCCTGGTCCGGCTGGGAGCCAATGCGCCCCATGCCTAAGCCCTCGCTCTCCCCGCAAGCTCGCCGCAACCGCCTGGTCGGCGTGATCTGCGGCGTCACCTTCCTGGGCATGGTGGGCGCGGCCTACGCCTCGGTCCCGCTCTACAAGGCCTTCTGCCAGCTCACCGGCTTCGACGGCGCCGTGCGCCGGGCCGAGGTGGCTCCCGACACGGTGCTGAACCGCAAGCTGCTGGTCCGCTTCGACACCAATATCCGCGAGCTGCCCTGGACCTTCACCGCCGAGCAGACCACCCAGACGGTGCGAATCGGCGAAACGGGCCTCGCCTATTTCAAGGTCACCAACAACGGCTCCACCGCGATGACGGGCCGGGCCATGTACAATGTCGTGCCGGAGTCGGCCGGGGCCTATTTCCAGAAGCTCGAATGCTTCTGCTTCTCCGACCAGACCATTCCGGCCGGAAAAACCATCGAGTTTCCCGTGGTTTACTTCGTCGATCCGAAATATGCGTCGGACTTCGAGACCAAGGGCAAGCCCGAGGTGACGCTGTCCTACACCTTCTTCCCGTCGGTCGACGCGGAGAAGGCCAGCCGGCGCGCCGATGCATCGCAGGCCAAGGTCCCTTCGGCCCTTGGCGGAAACACCAAGGCGGGGCTATAGCCTGCGCTGAGACTGCCGCGGGCTGCGGAGAGGCGCCCCCGGCTTTGAGATTTGAGAGGGGTTAGGACCGATAATGTCTGCCGGCGACGTCAAGCACGACTACCACCTGGTGAATCCCAGCCCCTGGCCCCTCGTCGGGTCCATTTCCGCGACGGTGATGGCGCTGGGCGGCGTGGTCTGGATGAAGGGCCTGTTCGGCCTGCCCCAGCACACCCCCTGGGTCTTCTACGCGGGCCTGGCCGGCGTGCTCTACACCATGCTCGGCTGGTGGATGGACGTGGTGAAGGAAGCCAACCAGGGCGACCACACCCCGGTCGTCGCCATCGGCCTGCGCTACGGCATGATCATGTTCATCGCTTCGGAAGTGATGTTCTTCGTGGCCTGGTTCTGGATCTTCTTCGAGATGGCCCTGTTCCACGAGGCCCGGACGCTCTCCTCCATCGAGGAGGTCCGCACGGCCTGGGCCACCTGGCCCCCCGCCGGCGTCGAGCTGGTGCCGGCCTGGAACCTGCCCCTGGTCAACACGCTGACCCTGCTGCTCTCGGGCACCACCGTCACCTGGAGCCACCACGCGCTGCAGACCGGCGACCGCAAGGGCGCGAAGATCGGCCTGGTCCTCACCATCCTGCTCGGCGTGATGTTCACCTCGATCCAGGCCTACGAGTACGCGCACATCCTGCAGCACAAGTACTTCTTCAGCGAGGAAGCCGCGAACGCCGGCCTCTACGGCTCGTCCTTCTTCATGGCCACCGGCTTCCACGGCTTCCACGTCCTGATCGGCACCATCTTCCTGACGGTCTGCCTGATCCGGATGCTCGGCGGCGGCTTCACCCCGAAGCAGCACTTCGGCTTCGAGGCGGCGGCCTGGTACTGGCACTTCGTGGACGTGGTCTGGCTGTTCCTGTTCGCCTTCATCTACGTCGTCTTCGGCGGAGCGGCTGGAGCGCACTAATCCATGAGTGGTCACAATCCGCTGCTGGCGGGGCTAGCGGGCCGCTGCCCCAATTGCGGAGAGGGACCTCTCTTCGACGGCTTCCTGAAAGTGGCCGCACGCTGTGAGGCGTGCGGCTACGATCTGGCCAAGGCCGACTCCGGCGACGGCCCCGCCGTCTTCGTGATCCTGATCGCGGGATTCCTGGCCTGCTTCGGCGCCCTCTTCACCCAGTTCTCCTTCAATCCCCCGGTCTGGGTGACCATGATCATCTGGCTGCCCCTGACGCTGTTCCTGTGCCTGGGCCTGCTGCGGCCGATGAAGGGGATCATGCTGGCGGCCCAGTTCGCCAACAGGGCGTCCGAGGCCCGACATGACGGACAGGACTGACCCCGCGCCCCGCAAGGGCTTTCCCCTCGGCCTGACCATCGCCACCCTGATCGCCGCGGCCATCCTGGTCTGGCTGGGGACCTGGCAGCTCCAGCGCCTGGCCTGGAAGGAAGACCTGCTGGCGCGGATCGCCGCCCTGCAGGCCGCCCCGGCCAAACCCCTGGGCGGCGCCCTCGACGCCCTGGCCCACGGCGCCAACGCCGATTTCACCCGTGTGGTCGTCGATTGCCCCGGTCTCGGCAGCGCCCCCTATCTCGAGCTCTATTCCGTCCGTGAGAGCGGCGCCGGCCTGCGGCTGATCTCGGCCTGCGTGGTGGAGAGCGCCAAGTACCGCACGATCCTGGTGGACCGCGGCTTCGTGGCCGACACCATCTCGGCCCGTCCCCCGGTGGACCTCGCCGACCGCACCCCGGTGCGGCTGGTGGGCGTGCTGCGCTCGCCCGACAAGGCCAGCTTCGTGACCCCGAAGAACGACCTGGCGGGCAACCACTGGTATTCCCGCGACATCCCCGCCATGGCCGCCCATCTGAAGGCGCCGTCGCCGGCCCCGGTCATCCTGACCGCCGAGACCAGCTCCAACCCCACCTGGCAGGCCCTGAAGCCCCAGCCCCTGCCGGCGGAGATTCCCAACCGCCACCTCGAATACGCGCTCACCTGGTTCGGCCTTGCGGGCGCCTTGGTCGCCGTCTATGCCGCCATGCTCTGGCGGTGGTGGAAGGCTTGATGCGGTACGTTTCTACGCGGGGGCAGTCGCCCTCGGTCGGCTTTGTCGATGCGATCCTCGCGGGCCTGGCGCCCGATGGCGGGCTCTATGTGCCCGAGGAATGGCCCAGCCTCACCCACAGCGAGATCGCCGCCTTCGCCGGCAAGCCCTACGCCCACGTGGCCGCCGAGATCCTGGCGCGCTTCGTCGGCGACGAGATCCCCCGCGAGACCCTGGCCGACATGTGCGCCGAGGCCTACGCCACCTTCACCCACGCCGCCGTCGTGCCGGTGAAACAGCTCTATCCGGGCGGCTTCATGGCCGAGCTGTTCCATGGGCCGAGCCTGGCGTTCAAAGACGTCGCGATGCAGCTGCTGGCCCGGCTGAGCGATCACGTCCTGGGCGCCCAGAAGCGGACCCAGACCATCCTGTGCGCCACCTCCGGCGACACCGGCGGGGCGGCGGTGGAGGCCTTCCGCGGCCGCGCCAACACCCGCATCGTCGCCATGTTCCCCGACGGCCGCATCAGCGAGGTGCAGCGCCGTTTCATGACCACCGCGGCCGAGGCCAATGTGCGCTGCCTGGCGGTGTCGGGCACCTTCGACGACTGCCAGGCGATCCTGAAGGACGCCCTGGGCGACCAGGTCCTGAAGCAGGCCGTGGGCCTGTCGGCGGTCAACTCCATCAACTTCGCCCGCATCGTCGCCCAGGCGGTCTATTACTTCACCAGCGCGGTGGCGATCGGCGCCCCGCACCGTCCGGTGGCCTTCGCCGTGCCGTCGGGCAATTTCGGCGACGGCTTCGCGGGCTTCATGGCCAAGCGGATGGGCCTGCCGATCTCCAAGATCATCGTCGCCACCAATTCCAACGACATCCTGGCCCGCGCCTTCCAGGACGGCCGCTACAGCCGCGGCGTGGTGGCCCAGACCCAGTCGCCGGCCATGGACATCCAGTCGGCCTCCAACTTCGAGCGGCTCTATTTCGAGGGCGTCCGCCGCGAGGGGACGGAAACGGCCCGCGCCTTCCAGGCCTTCGGAGAGACCGGGGTCATCGACATACCGCCCGGCGCCCTGGCCATGATGCGCGAGACCTTCGTGGGGATGTCGGTGGGGGAGCGCGACACCACCCGCTCCATCATCGCCACCCTCAACGAGACCGGCGAACTGATCGACCCGCACACCGCCGTGGGCATGGCGGCCCTGCGCCGCGCCCGGGACATCACCGACCCGATCATCGTGCTCTCCACGGCCCACGCGGCCAAGTTCCCCGAGGCCGTCAGCGCCGCCTGCGGCGAGACCCCGGTCATGCCGCGCAGCGCCCAGAACCTGGCGGGCAAGCCCGAGCGGTTCGATCGCCTGCCGGCCGACGCAGACACCATCAAGGCCTATGTCCGGGCCTTCGCGGAAAGCTGATCCTGGCCACCCTTCACACCCTCTCCAATGGCGTCCGCGTCGTCTGCGACCCGGTCCCCGGGCTTGAGACCGTGGCGCTGTCCGTCGTCGCCGGCCGCGGCGCGCGGTTCGAGGACGCCGCCCGCTCCGGATGGTCCCACCTGCTCGAACACATGGTCTTCAAGGGTGCGGGCGACCGCTCGGCCCGGGAGATCGTCGAGGTGGTGGAGGCCCAGGGCGGCTCCATCAACGCCGCCACCGGCTATGAGCGCACCAGCTTCCAGATCCGCGCCCTGGCCGGGGGGCTCGACCTCGGCTCGGCGGTGCTGGCCGACCTGATCCAGCGCCCGGTGATCGACCCCGCCGATCTCGCCCGCGAGAAACAGGTGGTGGGCCAGGAGATCGCCGAGGCCACCGACACCCCCGACGACGTGGTGTTCGAGATGGCCCAGGCGGCGGCCTTCAAGGACCAGGCGCTCGGCCGTTCGATCCTGGGCACCGACGCCTCCATCGCGCCCGCCACCCCCGAGACCCTGGCGGCCTGGCGGGCGGCCCTCTACGCCCCCGACAGCCTGATCTTCGCCGCCTCCGGGGCGGTGACCGAGGACGAGGTGCTGGCGGTGGCCGAACGCGACTTCGGCCAGGCTGTCGGCGCCCCCATCCCCGAGGCCGCGCCCGCCGCCTTCACCGGCGGCACGGAGACGGCGTCCAAGTCCCTGGAGCAGGCCAACCTGGTCTTCCTGCTACCCAGCGTCGGGGTCCGCCACGACGACTATTTTCCCCTGCGCCTGTTCGCCGAGATCCTCGGCGGCGGCATGGCCTCGCGACTGTTCCAGGAGGCCCGCGAGAAGCGGGGCCTGGCCTACGCGGTGGACGCCTATTCCGAGACCTACGCCGACACCGGGGTCCTGGGGGTGTTCGCCGGCTGCGCGGCCAAGGACGCCGCCGAGCTGGCCCGGGTGGCCGCCGGCGAGATCCAGAACCTGGCGACCAAGGTGGAGCCCGCCGAGCTCGCCCGGGCCAAGGCCCAGCTCAAGGCCGGCATGTTCATGGCCCGTGAGGCCCTGCAGTCCCGCGCCGAGCAGGCCGCCGGCCAGGTGCTGCTGTTTGGCCGTCTGCTCACCCCCGCCGAGATCGCCGACCAGATCGACGCCGTGGAGGCCGCCGACCTCGCCCGCCTGGGCGCCAGCCTGCTTCAGCCCGGCCGCGCCGCCGTCAGCGTGCTGGGTCCCAAGCCCGCCCTGAAGGCCGCCGACGCCTTCCAGAAGGCCCTGTTCGGCTAGACCTTGCCGGGGGTTGACGGCCTTGCCGGCGCGTCCGACCCTCGCCCCATGGCCCTGCTGGACTGGATCGCGCCGGAAAGCGGCCTACGCGTCGAGGGCGAGGGGGTCTTCCTGCGTCCGGCCCGCAACGCCGACTTCGAGGAATGGCGCGAACTGCGCGCCGCCTCGCGGGATTTCCTGCAGCCCTGGGAGCCGACCTGGCCGGCCGACGACCTGAGCCGCGCGGCGTTCAGACGCAGGCTGACCGCCTATGCGCGGGATCGGGAGGCCGGAAGCGCCTACCCGTTTTTCGTGTTCCGGGCCAAGGACGAGGTCCTGACCGGCGGCATCACCCTGTCCAACGTCCGCCGCGGCGTCGCCCAGATGGGCTCGGTGGGCTACTGGTGCGGCCAACCCTTTGCAAGACAAGGACAAACCCTGGCCGCCGTGCGGGCGCTCACCCTGTTCTCCTTCCGCACCCTGGCCCTCCATCGCCTCGAGGCCGCCTGCCTTCCCACCAATGAACCGAGCCGAAAACTGCTCAACCGTGCCGGGTTCACCGAGGAGGGATATGCCAAGGCTTATTTGAAAATTAACGGCGTTTGGCGAGATCATGTCCTGTTCGGTCTTGTCTCGCCGCTTCGCGCGACACTGGAGCCGGACGAGGGAGTGTCGGTCTAGCCGGCGCGTGGCCAGAGTTAGTCGAGGCGATGGCGAACGACCGTTGGATCTGGGACGCCACGACGACGCTTGAGGCGTTGGGCGCCGCCGACGTGGCGCTCTGGCTCTGGGAGCCCGAGCGCGATCGTCTTCGAATCACCGGCGCGTCCCGCGCGCTCGGCCTGGGTCCCCTTGCGCCGGAATGTTCGTCGGCCGCCATGCGCGCGCTGGCCATGCCCCAGGACCGGGCCCTGGCCGAGGACGTCCTGCGCGTGCAGGAGCCGGGGGGCGAGATCGCCGTGCGCCTGCGGATGCGCGGCGGCGGCGTCTGCATCTGGCGCGGCGTCTGGCTGGAGGAAGGCCTGCGCGCCGCCGGAGTGGTCGCCCCCGAGACCAAGTTCGCCGCTTCCGACGTCGACAAGCTGACCGGCCTGCTGGACCGCAAGAGTTTCATCGCCCAGGCCCGCGAGCGCCTGCAGGCGCCCGGCGTGCACGAGCTGGTGGTGGCCGACCTCGACCGCCTGCGCCGTCTGAACGAGGCCCTGGGCCACGAGCGCGCCGACCTGGTGCTGGCCGCCCTCGGCTCGCGCATGGCCGCGGCCTTCCCGCCCGGCGTGCTGATGGCCCGTATCGGCGAGGACGAGTTCGCCCTGCTGACCCCCATCCGCGCCATCAGCGCGGCCGAGACCCTGCGCAAGGCCCTGGAGCAGCCCCTGCGGGTGGCAGGCTTCGACATCCATCCCACCCTGTCGATCGGCGCCGTCGAGGCCATGGGCGGCGACGAGGCGCCCGAGGCGGCCGAACTGCTGCGCCGGGCCGAGCTGGCGGTGGAATCGGCCAAGAGCAACGGCCGCGGCGGCGGGGCCGCCTATGGCCGGACCATGGAGACCGACGGGCTTTCCCGCCTGGCCCTGGAGAGCGACCTGCGCGGCGCCATCGGCCGCGGCGAACTGACCGCCTATTACCAACCCATCGTGCGCCTCTCCACCGGGGCGCTGTCGGGCTTCGAGGCCCTGGTGCGCTGGAAGCACCCGCGCCGCGGCCTGCTGTCGCCCGATCAGTTCCTGCCGCTCTGCGACGAGATGGGGCTGATGAGCGACCTGGGCGCCCTGATGATGCGCCAGGCCGCCGAACAGCTGGCCGTCTGGCGGCGCGACCATCGCGCGGCCGGCGAGCTGACCGTGGCGGTGAACCTCTCCACCGGCGAGATCGACCGGCCCGACCTGGTGTCCGACGTCATGCGCATCCGCCGAGAGACCGGCCTGCCGCCGGGCGCCCTGAAGCTGGAGGTCACCGAAGGCGACGTCATGCGCGATCCCGACCGGGCCGCGGTGATCCTGCGCAACCTGCGCGAGGCCGGGGCGGCGCTGGCCCTGGACGACTTCGGCACGGGCTTCTCCTCGCTCAGCTACCTGACGCGCCTGCCCTTCGACACCCTGAAGATCGACCGCTATTTCGTGCGCACCATGGCCACCAACGAGGGCTCGGCGAAGATCGTCTCCTCGGTGGTCAAGCTCGGCCAGGACCTGGCGCTCGAGGTGGTGGCCGAGGGGGTGGAGAACGCCCAGATGGCCAAGGCCCTGCTGGCGGTGGGCTGCGACTACGGCCAGGGCTTCGGCTACGCCCCGGCCCTGTCGCCCCAGGAGGCCGAGGTCTATCTCAACGAGAGCTATGTGGACGGCGCGGCGCCGGTGAAGGCGCGGGGGTAGCGGCCGTCTGCGCGAAGGCCCCCTCACCCAACCTCTCCCCCTGAAGGGGGCGAGGAGATGTCTAGGCCCGGCCCGCCGTCGCCGTCAGCAGGCTGGCGTCCACCCCCAGCTTGGCGAGCGCCTTTGTCCATTTCTGATCGTGGTCGGGGCCGAAGATCAGGGCCTCGTCGGCCGGGCAGGTCAGCCAGACGTTCTCGCGGATCTCGTGCTCCAGCTGGCCGGCGCCCCAGCCGGCATAGCCGAGCGCCAGCAGGGAGCGGCGCGGATGGTCCTCCGCCGCCATCGCCTCCAGGGCCTCGCGGGTGGGGGTGAGCGCCACGCCGCCGCCCAGCTCGATGCTGTGGTCGCCGGCGCTGTAGTCGTCGGTATGGACCACGAAGCCGCGCTCGCGCTGCACGGGCCCGCCGATCAGCACCAGGTCCGGCGGCACCTCGATATCGGCCTTCACCTCCAGCCGCTTGAGCAGGTCGGGCACCGTCAGGCCCTCCACGGGGCGGTTGACCGCTATGCCCATGGCGTGGGTCTCGTCGTGGGCGCAGACCAGCACCAGGGCGCGCTCGAAGCGCGGGTCGCCGATGCCGGGCATGGCGATCAAGAGCTGGCCTGAGAGGAAGGTCGCCTCGTCCATGGCCCTAGTTTGAGGTTGATCGCGGCGCTTTCAAGTCTCGACCCCAGAAGTTCTGCGTTGAACCCGGCCCCCGCGGGTTTATCTGGTCTTCAAGACCATCACGGGAGAGAGACCATGACCATCAAAGTCGGCGACAAACTGCCCAGCGCCAACCTCGTCGCCGGGACCGCCGAAGGCCCCAAGCCCATGACCACCGACGAGATCTTCGGCGGCAAGAAGGTCGCCTTCTTCGCCGTCCCCGGCGCCTTCACCCCCACCTGCTCGGCCAAGCACGTGCCCGGCTTCAAGGAGCTGGCCGACCAGATCAAGGGCAAGGGCGTCGACTCCATCGTCTGCCTGTCGGTGAACGACGCCTTCGTCATGAAGGCCTGGGGCGAGAACCAGGGCGTCATGGACACCATGCTGATGATGGCCGACCCGGCCGGCGACTTCACCAAGGCCGTGGGCCTGGACATGGACGCCAGCAAGTTCGGCCTGGGCCTGCGCTCGCAGCGCTATTCCATGATCGTCGATGACGGCGTGGTGAAGGAGCTGAACGTCGAGGCCCCCGGCGAATTCAAGGTTTCGGCGGCCGACTACCTGCTGGCCCAGCTCTAGAACGATTTCGGGAACGGCCGGCTCAGGAACTTCGAGCCGGCCAGACCGTAGCGCCAGGGGGTCTGCACCCCCTTGGTGAGGCCGATGCGCGGTCCCACGGCGATCTCCCACTCTCGCATCGAGGGCTCCAGGTCGAAGGGCGGAGCGTCCAGCCGCGCGCCGTCATGTTCGCGGGTGACGCCCAGCGCCTGGCATAGGCGTCCCGGGCCGGAGCAAAGCAGGTGCAGAGGTTCCACGCCCCGCCGCTCGCGCATGAGATCGATCCCCGCCATGGGCTCCAGGGCGCGGATCAGGACCGCGCTGCCGGGTTCCTCCCCGCAGACCAGGTTCAGGCACCAGTGCAGGCCGTAGGAGCGATAGACATAGGCGTGGCCGATGGGGCCGAACATCGCGGCGTTGCGCGCCGTGGGTCCGGTGAAGGCGTGGGAGGCCGGGTCCTCGTGGTGGTAGGCCTCGGTCTCCACGATACGTCCGCCGACCCCGTCCACGGTCAGGACCATGCCGATCAGGTCGCGGGCCACCGCCGCCGGGTGGCGGGCGAACAGCTTGACGTCCCGGCCGCTTGGGTTCGAACTGTGGGGAAGAAAAGAAGCCGTCATCAGGGAAGAACGCCATGCCTTATGTCGAGGGCCAGACCATCCATGACGCCGACAGCCACGTCATGGAGCTTCCGGGCGCCATAATCCCCTATGTGGAGGCCCGCCACCGCGAAGCCTTCGCGGAGAAGACCGCCAAGAAGAACACCCTGGTCGAATGGTCGGCCAAGGCCCAGGCCCTGCACGACGATCCGGAGTTCCGCGCGGGGGACGAGGCCAACCTGCTCCTGCGCAAGAACTTCCAGGCGTTGGGGGCGTTCCGCAACACCGACCGGCCCAAGGCGCTGGATATGCTGGGCTTCGCCAGCCAACTGGTCTTCACCACCGCGGCGCTCGGCAACTACGGCCTGGAGGAGATGGGGGAGGTCGAGCTCGCCGTCGCCGGGGCGCGGGCCCACAACCGCATGATGACCGACTTCTGCTCGGTGGACCGCCGCCTGCTGGCCACCGGCTATGTCACCCTGGTGGATCTCGACCGGGCGGCCGACATCGCCCGCGAGGCCATCGAGATGGGGTGCAAGGGGCTGATCATCCCCTCGCGCCATCCGCCGCACCATTCGCCGAGCCATGCGGGCCTCGACCCGCTGTGGGCCGTGGCCCAGGAGGCCGGCGTGCCGATCCTGTTCCACGTCGGCGGCGAGGAGAAGATGCACGAGGCCTATCTCGAGAACGGCGGCCCCCGCGTCCTGGACTTCCACGGCGGGGCGGAGAACTTCACCTCGCTCACCTTCATGGCGATCCCGCTGTCGGTCTGGCAGACCCTCTCGGCCCTGGTGATCGACGGGGTGTTCGACCGCTTCCCGCGCCTCAAGTTCGGGGCCATCGAGCTGGGGGCCTCCTGGCTGCCCAGCCTGATGCGGTTCATGGATTCGGGCGCCGCGGCCTTCGGCAAGGAGGAACGGCTGCAGAGGCTCTCAGCCAAGCCCAGCGAGATCCTGCGCCGTCAGCTCCGCGTGACCCCCTATCCGCACGAGGACACCGCGTGGATCATCGCCAATTCCGGGCCGGAGATGTGCCTGTTCTCGTCGGACTTTCCCCATGTGGAGGGCGGCCGCAATCCGCTGAAGCGGTTCAATGACGCGCTCGACGGCGCCTCGGACGCCGCCAAGCGGGCCTTCTACCGCGACAACTTCATCGACCTGATGGGCAAGGGGCTGGACCCCGCCCTGCACGATCATCCGGCCCTGATGGCGGCGGAGTAGTCAGGTCTTCGCCGCCGCCAGGATCGGGCCGCCGGGGCCGGCCTGGACCAGGATGGCGGTCTTCAGTCTGGGATCGGCGCCCGCCGGCAGACGGTAGGTGAGGACCTGGCCGCCATAGGCGCCAAGCCGAGTCAGCTCGCGCACCACGTTGCGGTGGGGCAGGGTCTTGCCGGTGTTCTCGCCGCGCTTGACCGGCACCTGGACGACGGCGGGGTCATAGCGCACCAGCCAGACGTCGGCCTTTGTCGTCTTGCCGGCCCCGATGGTCACCGTGCCGCCGGAGACGGAGAGCCGTGGGCCGCCGGCCAGGGGAACCCTGCGGGCCGCCCCCTCGATCTCGCCGAGCCGGGTCCCCACCACGTCGGCGCGGCCGTTGATCACCACCTGGGGCGTCCAGACCTGGGTGTGATGCAGGCCCCTGGCGTAGGCCCACTGGCGGTCGGTGTAGGGCTTGCTGGCGAAGGTGTCCTTCCAGCCGAGCTGGTCCCAGTAAGTGACCCCGAAGGAGAGGGCGAGCACGTCGGGGCGGTCGGCGACCCTGGCCAGGTTGGCGTTGGCCGGCGGGCAGGACGAGCAGCCCTGGCTGGTGAACAGCTCCACCACGGTGAGCGGCCGGGCGGGCTGGGCCTGGGCGGGGAGGGCGGCGGCCAGGCCGAGGGCCAGGGCCAGGATGTGGCTCGATCGCACGGATGGTGCTCCATTGCGCGCCCGTCCGGCGCGGTCCTCGACAGGTTCGCCGCGCCCTGGCGTTCGGTTACAGCTCGGCTCAATGTAACGAAAACCTCCGTCGCCGCGTACCTGAGGCAGACACGTGGACCAGACCGAAGCGCGACTGCGGGCCTTGATGCTCGCCGGCCTGGCCGGCGACGCCGCGGCGCATCGCGCCCTGCTGGGGGAGCTCGGACGGCTCCTGCGCCGGTACTATGCGCGGCGGCTGGGCTTCGGGACGCCGGAGGCCGAAGACCTCGTCCAGGAAACCTTGATCGCCGTGCACACCCGACGCGCCACCTATGATCCGCAGCAGCCCTTCACCGCCTGGGCCTACGCCATCGCGCGCTACAAGATGATCGACCACCTGCGGCGGGCCAAGGTTCGGCCCTCCTCGCCTCTGGAGGAGGCCGACGGTCTGTTCACCGACGGCGGCGCCGAGGACCTGGTGGTCAAGCGCGACCTGGACCGGGTCCTGGCGGAGGTTTCGGTCCGCACCCAGGCCCTGATCCGCGATGTGAAGGTGGAGGGACTGTCGACCCGCGAGGCCGCCGAGAAGCACGGCCTGTCCGAGACGGCGGTGAAGGTCGCCGTCCACCGGGGCCTGAAGGCGCTCACCGCCCGGTTCGGAGGCGCCGATGAAAACCGATGAGCTGATCGATCGGCTGTCGGCCAATCTGGAGCCGGCCCCGCCCTGGTGGGTGACCCGCCGCGTCCTGATCGGCCTGTCCTGCGGAGCCTTCTTCTCGGCCCTGCTGATGGTGGTCTGGCTGGGGGTGCGGCCCGACCTGATGGACGCCATGACCGGGACGATGTTCTGGATGAAGTTCGCCTACACCCTGGCCTGCTCGGCGGTCCTGGCCGCGGCCCTGATCCGGGTGGCGAGGCCGGGCGGTTCGGTGCGCACCCTGGCCTGGGCGCTGGCCGCCCCCTTCGGCCTGGTGGGGCTGATGGCGGTGGTGCGGCTGGCCGGCGCCGACGCGGCTGCCCGGCAGGCGATGCTGATGGGGGATTCAGCCGAGGTCTGCCCCTGGCGCATCGTCATCCTCAGCCTGCCGATCCTGGCCGGCGCCGTCTGGGCCCTGCGCGGCCTGGCGCCCACCCGCCTGGTGCTGTCGGGCCTGGTGGCCGGGGGCTGCGCGGGGGCCATGGGCGCCTGGATCTACGCCTTCCACTGCAACGAGAGCGCCGCGGCCTTCATCGCCATCTGGTACACGGCGGGCATGGCGGCCGTGGCGATGCTGGGGGCGCTGGTGGGGCGGCGGCTGCTGCGCTGGTGATCACCGATTCTTGAACCGCCAACCTCACGAACGGCACGAACAAGCCCCCAGTGTCATCCCGCATGTAGGCCGCAGGCCGGAAGTGCGGGACCCATACTCACCGATCCCTCAGGCACGCCCCGCACATCTGGGTCCCGCACTTCCGCGGCTTCGCCGCTGCATGCGGGATGACACAGAGTGACTACCCCGCCAGCGCGTGGGCGCTGACGCTCTCATAGTCGGCCGCGCCCTCCATGACCCCTTCGGCCAGGCCCGGCGCCTGGGCCAGGACCTGGCTGGCATAGATGCGGGCGAGCGCCGCCTTGCTCATCCCCCAGTCGTCCGTGGCCCCGGCCAGGGCGAGGGCCTGCAGGCCCAGCATCCAGCCGCCCACCACGTCCCCGGCGAGCTTCAGATAGGGGGTGGCGCCCGACAGGGCCGTGGGGCCGCGGTTGGCCAGGATCCAGTCGGTGGCCCGCTCCAGGGCCGCGACGCCGGCGTCCAGGCGCGCGCCCACGCCCTCCAGGCCGGGGGAGCCCTTCAGCACCTGGGCGGTGGCGTGCATCTCGGCGGCCAGCGCGTCCATGACCCCGCCGTTCTCCATCGGCGCCTTGCGGCCCACCAGGTCGATGGCCTGGATGCCGTTGGTGCCTTCATAGATCGGGGCGATGCGGGCGTCGCGATAGTGCTGGGCCGCGCCGGTCTCCTCGATGAAGCCCATGCCGCCGTGGATCTGCACCCCCAGGGAGGCGACCTCCACGCCGATGTCGGTGGACCAAGCCTTGGCGATGGGGGTGAAGAGCTCGGCCCGGGCCTTGGCCACGGCGCGGGCGGCGGGATCGGTCGCCAGCCGGGCCACGTCGTTCAGCACGCCGGTCGACAGGCAGATGGCGCGAGCGGCCTCGATCTTGGCCTTCATCAGCATCAGGGAACGGCGCACGTCGGGGTGGCCGTAGATGACGCCGTCGGCGCTCCAGGCGGCGCGGCCCTGCTTGCGCTCCTGGGCGAAGGCCAGCGCCTGCTGGAAGGCCCGCTCGGCGATGGCCACGCCCTGGACGCCCACCTGCAGGCGGGCGGCGTTCATCATGATGAACATGTGGGCGATGCCGTTGTTGACCTCCCCCACCAGCTCGGCCTGGGCGCCCTCGAACAGCATGACGCAGGTGGGCGAGCCGTGGATGCCCAGCTTGTGCTCGATGGAGCCGGCGCGCAGGTGGTTGGGGTCGCCGAGATTTCCGTCATCGTCCACCAGCCGCTTGGTGGCAAGGAACAAGCTGATGCCCTTCACCCCCGGAGGCGCGTCGGGCAGCCGGGCCAGGACCAGGTGGCAGATGTTGTCGGCGGCGTCGTGGTCGCCCCAGGTGATGAAGATCTTCTGGCCGTGCAGACGGTAGCCGCCCTTGCCGTCGGGCTCGGCCCGGGTGGCGACGGCGGCGAGATCCGAGCCCGCCTGGGGTTCGGTGAGGTTCATGGTGCCGGTCCATTCGCCGCTGACCAGCCTGGGCAGGACCAGGCGCTTCTGGCGCTCGGTGCCATGCAGGGCGAGGGCCTCGATGGCGCCCTGGGTCAGCATGGGGCAGAGGCCGAACGCCATGTTGGCGGCATGCACCATCTCGAACACGGCAAGACCTAGGGCTCCGGTCAGACCCTGACCGCCATATTCCGGGTCCGACGACAGGGCGTTCCAGCCACCGGCCACGAACGCCTGATAGGCGGCGGCGAAGCCCGGCGCGGCGGTGACCTTGCCGTTGGCGTACTTGGCGCCCTGCGTGTCTCCGGCGCGGTTCAGGGGGGCGAGCTCGCTCTCCACGAAGGCGCCGGCGGCCTCCAGCACGGCCACGACCGTATCCTCGTCCAGGTCGGGGAAGGCCTGGGCCATCAGGGCCGAGTGGCCGACCGTCTTGAGGGCGAAGGCGAGGTCGCGTACCGGGGCGCGGAAGGACATGGGCGGCTCCTGAAGCTCTGGGCCGCTGTGTAGCTCCTGGCGTCCGGCGCGGCTACTTCTTGAAGGTCGCTCCGACGACGCCAGCGTCCGGCCCGTCGGGGCCCGCGGCGCGGCGGGACTTCTCGCCGGTGCGCTGGGTCCCCTTGTCCGAGACCAGGCCCTTGCGGTCGCCGAGGTCCTGGGCGGCGTTGGCCTCTCGGCCGGCGGTCTGCGGTGGCTTGTCCATGGCGTTCTCCAATCGACTCGCGAAAGGAAGGCGCCGGCGCGCGCACCGGTTCCCACCGGCGGCAGCCCCGGTCACGGCTTCGTGTGTCCCTCGCCGTCTTTCGGCCTCGCGAAAGCGCGACCATGTCGGTCTATGGCGCAGGCTCTGGAGGGCTCAGATGATCCGCACGGCACTTCTCGGACTGGGCCTCGCCCTTGGCCTGGCCACCACCGCCCTGGCCAATCCCGCCAGCCAGGATCCCGCCAAGGTCCCGGCCGGCGACTACGCCCTCGACAAGCGGCACGCCAGCCTGCTGGTGAAGGTCCCGCACATGGGGGGCTTCTCGAAGTTCACCATGCGCTTCGACCGCATCGACGGCGGCTTCACCTACGATCCGGCGACCTGGGGCGACACCAAGGTGACGATCACGGTCGATCCCACCTCGATCAACACCGGCCTGCCGGATTTCGACAAGACCATCGCCGGCCCCAGCTATTTCAACAGCGCCAAGTATCCGGCCATCACCTTCGTCTCCACCAAGGCCGAGGGCGTCGATGGCAAGGGGACGGTCAGCGGCGACCTCACCTTCCACGGGGTGACCAAGCCGGTGGTGCTGGACGTCACCTTCAACGGCGTCGGCCCCGGCATGCTGGGGACCGGCACGCGGATCGGCTTTTCCGGGACCACCCATCTCAAGCGTTCGGACTTCGGCGTCACCACCATGAGCCAGTTCGCCGGCGATGACCTCGACCTGCTGTTCGAGGTCGAGTTCGTGAAGAAGTAGGCCATGAGGCGCGACCGCTACACAGTCCCGGCCATCGTCCTGCACTGGCTGATCGCCGCGGCGATCCTGTTCCAGATGCAGCTGCCCTGGCGCTTCCACGACCTGAAGACGCCCGAAGCCTTCGCCCTGATCCAGCTGCACAAGTCGGTGGGGATCACCATCCTGGTCCTCAGCCTGGCCCGGCTCGGCTGGCGGATCGCCAACCCCCCGCCGCCGGAGCCCGCGACCCTGGCGGTCTGGGAGCTGTGGCTGTCGAGGGCCGTGCACTGGGGGCTCTACGCCCTGATGATCGGCATGCCGATCACCGGCTGGATCATGGTCTCCACCAGCAAGACCGGCATTCCGACGGTGCTCTGGGGTCTGATCCCCTGGCCCCACGTCCCGGGCCTGGCCGAACTGCCCACCGCCGGAAAGGCCGTCTGGAACGGCGCGGCCCACGAGACCCACGAAACCCTGGGGTGGGGATTCTACATCCTGATCGGCCTGCACGTGGCCGGCGCCCTGAAGCACCAGCTGTTCAGCCGCGACGAGCCTGTCCTGCATCGCATGGCGCCCGGCGCCCGGGCCGGCCGCTGGCTGGAGCCGCGCCTGCTGCTGATCGCGCTCGGCGTCGCCACGGCGATCGGCGGCGCCTGGCTGATCCATCCCCGGCCCCCGGCCTCGGCGCCCCTGCCGCCGCCGGCGGCCCAGGTGGCCGAGCCCGCGCCCGTCGCGCCGATGCCGACGCCGGCGCCCGTCGCGGAGGTCGCCGAGACCCCCACCGAGCCCTCGAAGTGGACCGTGTCCAAGGGTTCGGCCATCGGCTTCTCCAGCTCCTGGGGCGGCCAGGCGCTGGAGGGACGGTTCGACCAGTGGACGGCGGATATCGCCTTCTCCCCCGACGCCCTGGACCGCAGCCACGCCCGGGTGACCATCGATCTCGCCTCCGTCGCCACGGGCGATCCCCAGCGCGACGCGGCCCTGCCGGGCGCCGACTTCTTCGACGTGGCCACCCATCCCAAGGCGATCTTCACGGCCGATCGGTTCGAATCGGTTGGCGGCGACCGCTATGTCGCCCGAGGCAAGCTCAGCCTGCGGGGGGTCACCAAACCGGTGCGGTTGCCCTTCACCCTGAAGATCGACGGCGACAAGGCGCGCATGAGCGGTGTAACCAGCCTCGACCGGACCGCCTTCGGCGTGGGGCAGGGCGAGTGGCAGGCGACCGATCAGATTCCCGCACAGGTGAAGGTGAGCGTCCAGCTCACGGCGACCCGATAGAGACCGCCGTCGCGGCCCTGCGCGTTGGCGCGCTGGTCATCCTGCCCACCGAGACCGTCTATGGCCTGGGCGCCGACGCGGCCAACCCCACCGCCGTGGCCGCCATCTATGAGGCCAAGGGCCGTCCACGGTTCAATCCGCTGATCAGCCACGTGGCCGACCTGGCGACGGCCGAGCGCCTGGCGCTGTTCGACGACCGGGCGCGGGCGCTGGCGCGGGCCTTTTGGCCCGGGCCGTTGACGCTGGTCCTGCCCATCGCCTCCGACACGGTGGTCTGCGACCTGGCGCGGGCGGGGCTGGAGACCGTGGCGATCCGCGTGCCCGCCCACCCCCTGGCCCGGGAGCTGTTGGCCCGCTTCGGCGGCCCGGTCGTGGCGCCCTCGGCCAATCGCTCGGGGCGGCCCAGCCCGACCACCTTCGGCGACGCGATGGAGGAGACCGGCGACAAGGCCGCCGCCGCCCTCGACGGCGGGCCCTGCGCGGTGGGCCTGGAATCCACGGTGGTCGCCCTGCTGGACCAGCCGCGCCTGCTGCGGCCGGGCGCGGTGACGCGCGACCAGATCGAGGCCGTGATCGGGCCGCTGGCCGAAGCCGAGGACGACGCCAAGCGCTCGCCCGGCCGGCTGGCGCGGCACTATTCGCCCGAGGCCCCCGTCAGGCTGAACGCCGAGGCGCCGGCGCGGGGGGAAGCCTACCTGGCCTTCGGTCCGACTGACGTGACCGGCAATATCCTGAACCTCAGCGTGAGCGGCGACCTGCGCGAGGCCGCCGCCAATCTGTTCGCCTTCCTGCGCGCCGCCGACCGCACGAAGCCGGTCGCCATCGCTGTCGCCCCGATCCCGGCCGAGGGTCTGGGCGAGGCCATCAATGACCGCCTGAGCCGCGCCGCGGGCTTTGTCGGCTAGGGCCATCGGGAGTAGCTTAGTAACTATGACCATCTCCGTCCCCGCCGACGTCCTGTCCCGCCTGAAGGCCGTGCTCGGCGAGGGCGGGTGGAGCCAGGAGCCCGAGCGCCTGGCGCCCAAGCTGCTGGAATGGCGCGACCGCTGGAAGGGGACGACGCCGCTCCTGGCCCTGCCCAGGACCACCGCCGACGTCTCCGCGGTGGTGGGCATCTGCCATGAGGCGGGCGTGCCGATCACCACCCAGGGCGGCAACACCGGCCTGGTGGGCGGCCAGATTCCCCAGGGCGAGATCCTGCTCTCCACCGAGCGGCTGTCGCAGATCCGCGACGTGGACGCCTTCGATGACGTGATCGTGGCCGAGGCCGGGGTGACCCTGGCGGCCGTCCACGAGGCGGCCCTGCAGGTGCGCCGCCGGTTCCCCATGGGCCTGGCCTCGGAGGGCACGGCCACCATCGGCGGGATCGTGTCGACCAACGCCGGCGGCACGGCGGTGCTGCGCTACGGCAACACCCGGGACCTGGTGCTGGGCCTGGAGGCCGTGCTGCCCAATGGCGAGATCTGGAACGGCCTGAAGCGCCTGCGCAAGGACAACACCGGCTATGACCTGAAACAGCTGTTCATCGGCGGCGAAGGCACCCTGGGGGTCGTCACCGCCGCCAGCCTGAAGCTGTTCCCCATCCTGGCCAGCCGCGCCACGGCGGTGGCGGCGGTGGAGTCGCCGGAGGTGGCGATCCAGCTGCTGGTGCGGGCCAAGGAAGAGGCCGGGGGGGCGGTGGAGGCCTTCGAGCTGATGGGCCGGCGGGGCGTCGAGTTCGTGCTGAAGAATATCGCGGGCCAGCGCGATCCGCTGCACCAGGCCTATCCCTGGTACGTGCTGATCGAGATCGCCTCGGGCGAACCCGGCGCGGCGGAGTCGGCCATGGAGCGTCTGCTGGGCAAGGCCCTGGAGGACAGCCTGATCCTCGACGCCGCCATCGCCCAGAGCGAGGCCCAGGCCAAGGCCTTCTGGTCGGTGCGGGAGAACCAGTCGCCCGGCCAGAAGCCCGAGGGCGCGACCTGGAAACACGACATCTCAGTTCCCGTCAGCCAGGTGGCGAAGTTCATCGGCGAGGCGACGGCGGCCATGGAGGCCTTCGCCCCGGGCTGCCGGATCACCGCCTTCGGCCACGTGGGCGACGGCAACATCCACTACGACGTCATCCGTCCCGACGGCGGGGACGACGCGGCCCATTCGGCCAGGCGCAATGAGGGCTCGCGGATTGTCCACGATATCGCGGCCAGCATGGGCGGCTCGATCTCCGCCGAGCACGGCCTGGGCGCGATGAAGACCGAGGAGGCCCGGCGCTATAAGAGCCCGGTGGAGGTTGCGGCGCTCAGCGCGATCCGGCAAAGCCTGGACCCCAAGCGGATCATGAATCCCCGCGTCTTCTTCTGAGCCGCCATGCTGATTGTCCTGTCCCCCGCCAAGGCGATGAACTTCGCCGCGCCGGACAAGCCCCTGCCGATGACCACGCCGGAGATGGCCGACGACATCGCCCTGCTGTCGGAGACCACCCGCAAGCTGACCGTGGCCCAGGTGAAGCGCCTGATGAGCCTGTCGGACAACCTGGCCCAACTGAACCGCGAGCGGTTCCAGGCCTTCGATCCGGCCATGGAGGAGGGGCTGCAGGCGGCCTTCGCCTTCAACGGCGACGTCTATACCGGCTTCAAGGCCCGCGAACTGGACAGGAAGGCCCTGGCCTTCGCCCAGGACCACGTCCGCATCCTGTCGGGACTCTACGGCCTGCTTAGGCCCCTCGACGGCATCCAGCCCTACCGGCTGGAGATGGGCACGCGGCTGAAGACCAGGCGCGGCCCGAGCCTCTACGCCTTCTGGGGCGACAAGGTCGCCGAGGCGCTGAACGATCAGGCCAAGGGCCACAAGGACCCGACCCTGGTGAACTGCGCCAGCCAGGAATATTTCGGAGTCGTCGACCTGAAGGCGCTCAAGCTGCCGGTGGTCTCCCCCCGCTTCGTCGAGGAGAAGGACGGGCAGGCCAAGGTGATCAGCTTCTACGCCAAGAAGGCCCGCGGCCTGATGGCCCGCTACGCCGTCGACCACCGCATCGAAAAAGCCAGCGACCTGAAGGCCTTCGACAGCGAGGGCTACCGCTTCCAGCCCCAGGCCTCCAGCGAGACCGAGTGGGTCTTCTCCCGTCCGCAGCCGCCGCTGAACACCGCCTAGAGCTGTTCCCGTTTCGAATGGATCGAAACGGGGCTCTAGATTCTTGACTTGGTCGCTCTTCCTGATCGCCTGACTTGATCCAGGTCGAGCGGGAAGCGCTCTAGCCGAAGGTCGGACTGAAGCGGATGTTGTCGCGGGCCAGGCCGTCCATGACCACCTGGGCGCCGCCGCTCTTGATCATCCATTCCAGGCGGTGGTCGCGGTACTCCCGCTTGAACAGGCCCTGTTTCACCAGCTCCGCCACATTGGGCATGGCCGAGGCCGCCGCCGCGGCGCCGGCTTCCTGGGTGGTCTCGGCGACCGAGGGCCGGGCGTTGGCGCGGGCCAGCCAGTCGGCGAGTCTGCTCCCCTTTGCCGGCGGATTGCCGTGGCCCACCGAGCCGTTGAGATAGGGGACGACCGACAGGTCGCCCCAGCCGAAGCGCTCGCCGTTGAACCAGGGCCGGTCGGCCAGCTGGCCTTCCAGCCAGGCGAAGAAGCCGGCGGTCTGTTCGGCGGCCTTGGCGATCAGGGCCTGGGCCAGATCGCCCTCGGCGCGGCCGAACCAGTAGATCTCCGAGAGCCCCCAGTTGATGGCCTCGAAGTGGGTGTCCATCACCTCCTCCAGCATCCGCACCCGGGCGCGTTCGGCGGGGCTGGCCGGCAGCAGGGGCGGGGTCGGCCAGCGGTCCTCGATATATTCCAGGATGATGGTGGAATCGAAGACGGCCACCTCGCCGTCCACCAGGGCCGGCACCTCGGCGCGGGGGTTGGCCGCCAGGAAGTCGCCCTGGGCGCCGCCGGCGCCGAGGCCGCCCGGGGCCACGGCCTGGAAGGCCTGGCCCTTCTCGCGCAGGGCGATCTTGACCTTCTGGGCGTAGGGCGAGAGCGGATGGTCATAGAGGGTGAGCATGGCGGTCCTCCCGGGACGTCTCTGTCCCATCGGGAGCCCCCGCCGCCGGGGAAGTCAAATGGCTGGCCGCGGCTTGACGGACCGGGCGTCAACATCGCCTCTGTCGTCCCAATAATCGTCAGAAACGAGATCGGGAGCAGACGCCATGGCCTACAAACCCTTCGACCTGACCGGCAAGGTGGCCCTTGTCACCGGTGGCAATGGCGGCATCGGATTTGGCATGGTGGAGGCCATGGCCCAGGCCGGCGCCGACGTGGTGATCTGGGGCTCCAACGGGAAGAAGAACGCCGACGCCCAGGCCAAGCTCAAGGGCGCGGGCGTCCGGGTCCTGACCCAGGTGGTGGATGTGGCCGACGAAGAGGCGGTGAGGGCCGGCATGGCTGAGGCCGTGGCCAAGATGGGCCGCGTGGACACCGTGATCGCCAACGCGGGCATCGGCGGCGGCGCGTCCTCCTTCTCCGAGTTCCCCACCGAGACCTACCGCAAGGTGTTGTCGGTGAACCTGGACGGGGTGTTCTTCACCTTCCGCGAGGCCTGCAAGCACATGGTCGAGCGGGCGGGATCGGGCGATAAGGCCGGCGGCTCGCTGGTGGTGATCTCCTCCCTGTCGGCCCTCGACGGCGCGGCGCGCAACGAGGCGTACGCCGCCACCAAGGGGGCGGTGATCTCCATGATCCGCGCCATCGCCGTGGAGCACGCCCGCTATGGCGTGAGGGCCAACGCCATCCTGCCCGGCTGGATCGCCACCGACATGACGGCCGGCGCCCAGGGCAACGACAAGTTCAACGACGCGGTGATCAAGCGGGTGCCCATGCGCCGCTGGGGGCAGCCGGCGGACTTCGGCGGCATGGCGGTCTATCTGGCGTCGGACGCCTCGGCCTTCCACACCGGCGACAGCTTCCTGATCGACGGCGGCTACGGGATCTTCTGATCCGCTGACCTTGGGTCACGGTTTCCTTGCGGAGGCCGTGGCGCCATCCTGCCTGCAACGAGACTTCGGGAGAAAACGCCATGACCCTGCACACTCCGCTTTGCGACCTCCTGGGGGTCAAGCATCCGATCATGCTGGCCGGCATGGGGGGCGTCTCCTATGCCGAGCTGGTGGCCGCGGTCTCCAACGCCGGGGGCTATGGCGTGCTGGGCATGGCCGGGCGCACGCCCGACTTCATCCGCGACGAGATGCGCAAGGTCAAAAGCCTGACCGACAAGCCCTTCGGCGTCGACCTGCTGGCGGCTTCGCCCGAGAGCCTGACGGCCTCGGTGGAGATCATCATCGAGGAGGGCGCCTCCAGCTTCGTGGCCGGTCTGGGCGTCCCCATGCCGATCATGGAGAAGCTCAAGAAGGCCGGGCTGAAGGTCATGGTGGTCTGCGGGGCGGTGAAGCACGCGGTCAAGGCCGAGCAGGCCGGCTGCGACGCGGTCATCTGCCAGGGCGGCGAGGGCGGCGGCCATACCGGTCTCGTCGGCACCATGCCCCTGGTGGCCCAGGCGGTGGAAGCCGTGAAGATTCCGGTGGTGGCGGCGGGCGGCCTCTATGACGGACGCGGCCTGGCCGCGGCGCTCACCCTGGGCGCCGTCGGCGTCTGGATGGGCACCCGCTTCATCGCCAGCCACGAGGCGCATGCCGGCGAACTCTACCGCCAGACCATCGTCGAGGCGGCCGACGAGGACACCGTCCGCACGCGGTCCTATTCCGGCAAGCCGATGCGGGTGCGCAAGAACCCCTATGTCGAGGACTGGGAGACCCGTCCGCAGGACATCCAGCCCTTCCCCATGCAGGCGATGATCTCCACCCAGGCCGGCGTCATGGGCGGCATCGGCGGCCAGATCGAAGGCCTCGACCCCGACAAGTCCTGCTTCGCCATGGGCCAGTCGGCGGGGGGCATCCACGAGGTGCTGCCGGCCGCCCAGATCGTCGCCAACCTGGTCTCCGAGGCGGAAGCCGCCCTGGCCCGGGCCAGCAAGCTGGTGGTGAAGGTCACGGCGTAGTCACCTCCCTCCCCTTCATGGGGAGGGGCAGGCCGCGATAGCGGCTGGGTTGGGGCGTACCGGCAAGATCCCCCACCCGTCCGGCGTCCCGCCCCGTCCACCCTCCCCATGAAGGGGAGGGAGGCTCTCACATCAAGACGATCAGGGTGGAGGCGCGGTGTGTGCGGCGCCTCCACCCCTCGTGCGCCACCGAGCTGGGGGTCAGCCGCGGCGGCCTTGGCCGTCGTCCTCCGGGGAGGTCGGAACGACGGCCTATTCGCTAGGCCGCCAGCTTGGCGGCGGTCTGCGCGATCTTGCGGCCCTGGTAGCGGGCGCCTTCCAGTTCGTTCTCGCTGGGCTGCCGCGATCCGTCGCCGCCGGCGATGGTCGAGGCGCCATAGGGGCTGCCGCCCGTGACCTCGGAGAGGGTCATCTGGCCGGCGAAGCCGTAGTCCAGCCCCACCACCACCATGCCGAAGTGCAGCAGATTGGTGATCACCGAGAACAGGGTCATTTCCTGGCCGCCGTGCTGGGTGGCCGTGGAGGTGAAGGCGCCGCCCACCTTGCCGTTCAGGGCGCCCTTGGCCCACAGGCCGCCGGCCTGGTCGAGGAAGGACGCCATCTGCGAGTTCATGCGGCCGAACCGGGTGCCGACGCCCACGATGATGGCGTCATAGTCGGCCAGGTCCTCGATCCTGGCGATCGGAGCCTCTTGGTCGAGCTTGAAGTGGGCCGCCTTGGCGATCTCTTCGGGCACGGTCTCGGGGACGCGCTTGATGTCCACCGTGGCGCCGGTGGCGCGGGCGCCTTCGGCCACGGCCTTGGCCATGGCTTCGACGTGCCCGTAGGCGGAGTGATAGAGGACGAGGACCTTGGTCATGGGAGGGGTTCCGATCGGGGAGGGGAGGGCCGCCCCGGCTTTCACCGGGGCGGTAAGGACAGAGAGTTAGGCGGCGTCGACGAGGACGAGTTCAGCGTCCTCCAGGGCGGTGACGCGCACCGTGGCTTCATCGCGGATCGCCGCGCCGTCGCGGGCCTTCAGGGTCACGCCGTTGACTTCCACCGAGCCGGTGGCGGGCACCAGGTATCCGAAGCGGTCGGCGCCCAGCTCGTATTCGGCGGTCTCGCCGGCCTTCAGGGTGGCGGCCACGACCCGGCCATTGGTGCGGATCGGCAGGACGTCGGTGTCGCCCTCCACGCCGCTGGCCAGGGTCACGAACTTCCCGGCGCGGTCACCCTTGGGGAAGGGCTTGGCGCCCCAGCTCGGCTCGCCGCCCGTCTTGTTGGGCTGGATCCAGATCTGGAACAGGGTGGTGGGCTCGCTCTCCAGGTTGAACTCGGCGTGGCGAATGCCCGAGCCCGCGCTCATCACCTGGACGTCGCCGGCCTCGGTGCGACCGGTGTTGCCCAGGCTGTCCTGGTGGGTGATGGCGCCGGTGCGGACATAGGTGATGATCTCCATGTTCGCGTGGGGGTGCGGCGGGAAGCCGGAATTGGGCGCGATGCGGTCATCATTCCAGACGCGCAGAGGGCCCCAGCCCATCCGCTTGGGGTCGTAATATTCGGCGAAGGAGAAGTGATGCTTGGCGTCGAGCCAGCCGTGGTTGGCGCCGCCGAGGGAGTCAAAGGATCTGCGTTCGATCATCTCGTGGTCTCCTGATCTTGAGGAACGCGCGGCAAGCCGTCGCGCCGCTGTTGAGATCAAGGTAGCCATCCCCACTCAATCCGAAATAGAAACGATGGAAACAGATCGTTTCGGAAATCGCCATGCCACGTCTTCCCGACTTCGAGGCCTGGGCCATCTTCGCCAAGGTGGCCGAGACCGGCGCGTTCGCCCGCGCCGCCGCCGAGCTGGAGCTCTCCAAGGCCACGGTCTCCAAGGCCGTGGCGCGGCTGGAAGGCCGGCTGGGGACCACCCTCTTCCACCGCACCTCCCGCAAGCTGTCCCTCACCGAGAGCGGGCGGACGGCCCTGGAGCGGGCGCAGCGCCTGTTGGCCGAGGGCGAGGCGGTGGAGGCCGAGGCCGCCGCCCAGTCGGCGACGCCCCAAGGGCTGGTGCGGCTGGCCGCGCCGATGTCCTTCGGGGTGCGGCACGTGGCGCCCCTGATCCTGGAGTTCCTGAAGCTCTACCCCGATGTCTCCATCGACCTCAGCCTCAGCGACCAGAAGGTGGACCTGGTGGGGGAGGGGTTCGATCTGGGCCTGCGGATCGGCGCCCTGCCGGACTCCTCCCTGCTGGCGCGCCGGCTGTGCGCCGTGCGGATCGTGCTGGTGGCCTCGCCCGCCTATCTCCAGGCCCACGGGCGGCCGACCCATCCCCGCGACCTGATGCTGCATAAGGCCCTGACCTACGCCTATGTCCTGACGCCGGAGGTCTGGCGGTTCACGCACCCCACCCAGGGGGAGCAGGCGGTGAGCGTGAGCGGGCCTCTGAAGGTCAACAATTCCGACGCCCTGGGACCGGCCCTGCGCGAAGGTCTGGGCCTGGCCCTGCAGCCGGAGTTCCTGATCTGGCAGGAGCTCACCGACGGGACCCTGGAGCCGGTGATGTGCGACTGGCGCACCCCGCCCATCGCCCTGCACCTGGTCTCGCCGCCCGGGCGGCTGCGGCCAGCCCGCGTGCGGGTGCTGTACGACTTCCTGGCGCAGCGCCTGGCGACGGCGCCCTGGGCCGTGGCGGAGGAGTTGGAGAAGACCTAGTCCTGCCGCCTATTCCGCGCCCTTGGTGAACTCCGCGAAGGATCCCAGGCAGCCCTGCCAGACGCCGATGTGCTGCTTCACCTCGTCGGCGGTCATCCGCAGATTGACCAGGGTGGCGTAGGCGACGTTCGGCTTGCCGTCGTCGGCGATGAAGCCGCGGCAGGCCACCTGGCCCTTGTTGAAGCTGTTCATCTCCGCGAAGCTCACCCCCTTGGCCGAGAAGGCGGTGGTGAAGATCAGGGCGTGGCAGGCCTTGCCCTTGGCGTCGCAGTCCACGTACTGGGCGCCGAAATCCCCGCCGGGGGTCTCCACATTGACGAAGACCTCGGTCCCCGCCGTCTTGGCGATCTCCGCCTTGGCGTTCATCGATTTCAGCAGGGTGACCAGGGCGGCGGGATCGCGCACGTCGAACAGCGTCTTGGCAGGGGTGGCGGCCTGGGCGGCGACCGCCAGGGCGGCGAGGGCGACGGCGAGGGGAACGGTGCGCATGGGTCTTCCTTGGGCGATGCGAAGCGTGGGCATAGCGTAATTCCCCGCATCCGGCGGCAGGAGAATGGCGCTCGCCCGCCGCGCGCGCCGGGATGACAAGGGCGCGGCCCCTCTCCTAGAGTAGAGCCATGCGCCGTCTGATGCTTCCGTTCGCGCTCGCCGCCCTGGCCTTCCCGGCCCTCGCCCAGGACCGCAGCCCGGCCCTGCGCCAGAACCTGGTGGACCTCGCCTATGTGCTGGGGGAAAGCCACGCCCTGCGCCAGGCCTGCGCCGGGATCGAGGACCAGTACTGGCGCACCCGCATGATCAACATGGTGGCCGCCGAGAAGCCTGACGAGGCCTTGGACCGTCGCCTGAAGGAAAGCTTCAACACCGGCTTCGCCTCCCGACAGAGCGAGTTCCAGGCCTGCACCCCGGCCAGCCGCCGGGCCGAGATGGCCGCCGCCAACCATGGCGTGGACCTCTCCAACCGCCTGGCCAAGGTGATGATCAAGACCGAGCGCGAGGCGCCGCCCACCATCTTCGAATTGAACGCGGCAGGCGAGACGACGGCCCCTTCGGCACGCTAAGGTCGTCTCCGGACACTCGGAGACGTTGTCATGGCTGCTGCGACAATCGCGTCGATCGCCTTCCTGATCCTGGCCCTGGTGATCGTGCTGGGCGCCATCAAGATCGTGCCCCAGGGCCGCGAGTACACCGTCGAGCGGTTCGGCCGCTACACCCGCACCCTCAAGCCCGGCATCTCCTTCCTGACCCCCTTCGTCGAAGGCGTGGGGCGGCGCATCAACATGATGGAGCAGGTGCTGGACGTGCCGCGCCAGGACGTGATCACCAAGGACAACGTCTCGGTCCAGGTGGACGCAATCGTCTTCATCCAGGTGATGGACGCCGCGGCGGCGGCCTATCGCGTCACCAATCTCGACTATGCCATCACCCAGCTGACCATGACCAACCTGCGCACGGTGGTGGGCAACATGGAGCTGGACGAGGTGCTGAGCCAGCGCGACCAGATCAACACCCGCCTGCTGGATGTCATCGACCAGGCCACCAGCCCGTGGGGGGTGAAGGTGGCCCGCATCGAGATCAAGGACCTGCAGCCGCCGCCGGACATCACCAACGCCATGGCGAGGCAGATGAAGGCCGAGCGGGAGCGCCGGGCGGTGATCACCGAGGCCGACGGGGAGAAGCAGGCGGCGATCACCGTGGCCGAGGGCGCCAAGCAGTCGGCCATCCTGCAGGCCGAAGGCCGCCGCGAGGCCGCCTTCCGCGACGCCGAGGCCCGCGAACGGGCGGCCGGCGCCGAGGCCACCGCCACCAAGCTGGTCTCTGACGCCATCGCCAGCGGCGACGTCAACGCCATCAACTATTTCGTGGCCCTGAAATACGTCGAGGCCTTCGCCAAGCTGGCCGAGAGCCCGCAGCAGAAGACGGTCATCGTGCCGGCCGACATGAGCTCCATCGTCGGCTCAATCGCCGGAATCGGCGAGCTGGTGAAGACCATCCAGTCCGACCGTCCGCCGCCGCCGCGACCGCCCTCGCCGCCGCGCGCGACGGCGGTTCCCAAGGCGGGGAGCTGACCCCGTGGAGGGCCTGATCCAGCTGGCGGTCGCCAATCCGTTCTGGGTATGGGCGGCAATCGGGGCCCTGGTGCTGGCCGCCGAGGTGGCCACCGGCTCGGGCTGGCTGCTGTGGCCGGCGGCGAGCGCGGCGGCGACCGCCGTGGCCGTGGCGCTGTTTGGCCTGCCCTGGGTGGGCGCCGTCGGCCTCTATGCCGGCCTGACCATCGTCACCACCCTGCTGGCGCGGCGGTTCTGGCCGGCGCGGCAGGCTGGCGAGGCCGACGACATCAACGACAACGTGGCCCGGCTGGTGGGCCACCATGGCAAGGCGATCGCCAACTTCCACGACCGCGCGGGCCGGGTGTTCATCGACGGCAAGGAGTGGGCCGCCGATCTCGACGACGACCAGCCCCTGGCCCGCGGGGCGGCGGTGGAGGTGACCGGCGTCAGCGGAGCGCGGCTGCGGGTGCGTCCGGCTCGCTGATCTCGGCCAGGAAGCTGCGCAGGGCCTTGAGGAAGGGCGTCACCGCGCGGAACTCGTTGTCGGTGAAACCATCCCGCAGGGCCTCGGTCTTGGCCTTCATCGCCTTCATGACGGCGGTGGCGGTCTCGATCCCGGTGCGGGTGATCTTCACCCGCTTCTTGCGGCGGTCGGCGGTGTCGGCCAGCACGGCCACCAGGTCCATGGCCTCCATCCGCTGGAGGATGTTGGTGAGCGCGCCCTTGGTCATCAGCATGATGCGCGCCAGCTCCGCCGGGGTCTGGCCGTCGCCATGGCGCATGAACCAGCGCAGCAGCTCGAAGTGGGCGTGGGTCATGCCCTCGGGCAGGTGGCGGCAGACCGCCATGCGCAGATAGTGCTCGATCATCCCGATCTCGCCGAACACCTCCACATAGGGGTGATCGTGGGCCAGCGGCGCGTTGCGGAGGGGGGTGGGCGTCGTCATGCGCGCCTCCATATCGTTCAACCGTGAACGATATGGGTTGCGCCGGGAAGGACCGCAAGGGCGGCGCGCGGATTCGCCTAACGCCGGTTGGCGGCCAGGGCTTCCTTCAGGCCGCGGCCCGCCAGGGCGTCGGCGTGTTCGTTCAGTTCATGACCCGCGTGGCCCTTGACCCAGCGCCAGTCGACCTTGTGTCGCTCGCGGGCGGTGTCGAGCCGGCGCCAGAGGTCCTCGTTCTTCACCGGCTTCTTGTCGGCGGTCTTCCAGCCGCGCTTCTTCCAGCCGTGGATCCACTCCGAGATGCCCTTCATGACATAGGTGCTATCGGTGTGGAGCTCGACGTCGCAGGGCTTGTTCAGCGCCTCCAGGGCCTGGATGGCGGCCATCAGCTCCATGCGGTTGTTGGTGGTGTCGGGCTCGCCGCCGCAGATGTCGCGGCGGTGGCCGCCGGAGATCAGCAGGGCGCCCCAGCCGCCCGGCCCCGGATTCCCCGAGCAGGCGCCGTCGGTATAGATCACCACCTTCGGCGTCACGCGGGGTCCCCGAACAGCACCAGGTCCGGCGCCTCGCGATGGACGGCCAGCTTGCGCTCGTATTCCAGGGGGTCCTTGGGGCGCACCAGGGCGCCGGCCGGCGTCGCCCCCCAGGCCTCCAGCCGGGTCAGGAAGAACCGCATGGCCGCCCCGTGGGCCAGGATCGGCAGGGCGGCGCGCTCGGCGGCGCTCAGGGGGCGGTGGCGCTCGTAGCCAGCCACCAGGGCGCGGGCGCTGGTGATGTTGAAACTGCCGTCGGCCTCGAAGCACCAGGCGTTCAGCGCCACGGCGATGTCGTAGGCCAGGGCGTCGACGCAGGCGAAATAGAAGTCGATAGCGCCGGCGAACTTGCCGGCGCTGAAGAAGACGTTGTCGGGGAAGTAGTCGGCGTGGACGATGCCGGCGGGCAGGCCCTCGGGCCAGGCCTTGGCCAGGCGGTCGAGGTCGGCGCCGATGGTGGCCGCCAGGCCCGGCTTGAGGTCGTCGGCGGCCCCGCGCAGGGTCGCGAACAGCGGCGCCCAGGCCTCCTGGCCCAGGTCGTTGGCCCGCGTCCCCGGGAAGCCCTGGGCCGCCAGGTGCAGGCGGGCCAGGCCCTCGCCGGCCTCGCGGCAGTGGGCGGCGGTGGGGCGTCGCACCGACAGGCCGGGCAGGAACTCGACGATGGCCGCGGGCTTGCCCCGCACCCGCTTGATGGTCTGGCCGGCGCGATCGGTCATGGGCGCGGCGCAGGGATAGTCGTGCCGGGCCAGCCAGAGCATGAGGTCGAGGAAGAAGGGCAGTTCCTCCTCCCGCATCCGCTTCTCGTAGACCGTCAGGAAATAGCGCCCGACCGTGGTCTCCAGCAGGAAGTTGGAGTTCTCCACCCCCTCGGCGATGCCCTTGAACGCCACCGGCGTCCCGAGGTCGTAGTCGGCGAGCAGGAGGGCGAGCTCCTCGTCGGTGATGTCGGTGTAAACGGCCATGCTGGCGCCGGGATGGGGGAGGCCGGCCCGGGCGTCAAGCCTTGGAGACCACCCAGAGGTCCTGGCCGCCGTCATAGTCGCTCGGCGGCGCCCAGTTCCCGCGATGGAAGGAGACCACCTCGAGGCCGGCCGCGGCGATGGCCTGGGTCAGGGCCGCCGCGTCGTGGGCGATGGCCCGCTCCGGGCTGCGCGCATCCACGACGCTGGAGGTGGCGTCATAGGGCTGGAAGTCGAACTGCGGCGCCTCGGCGGGCCGGGGCGAGAAGGCGGTGAAGGCGAAGCGGCCCCCCGGCTTCAGCACCCTGCGGGCCTCCTCCAGATAGTGCCGCACCGGACCGAACCGCATGTGGGTGAAGACCGACATGGCGAAGGCCACATCGATGGACCCGTCGGCCGCCGGAAACACCACCGCGTCCTCGGCCAGGGTCCCGGACCGGTTGTAGTCGCCGTTCCAGATGTCGAGGTGGACGAAGTTCAGTTGCGGATAGCGCCGCCGGCACATGCCGATGGCGGCCTTCGAGAGATCGAAGCCGGTATAGGGATGGTCGGTCAGATGGGCGGCCATCCGCCCGGTGCCGCAGCCGATGTCCAGCAGGGTGTCGCCGGGGCGCAGGCCGCCATAGGTCCGCAGCCAGCCCACGGCCTGCAGGCCGATGGCGTGGTGGTCGCCATTGCCGACATTGTGGATCACGCTCCACGGATCGCCCGGCCGTCGCGTCGGCAGGCTCTTGATGTCGAGCCACAGGCCCGAGAGCGCGCGGCGCAGGGGCGGCGGGGCGTAGCTGGCGAGGGCGCGGATCGTGGACATCAGCCCTCCACCAGCACCCGGGGCAGCTTGAAGCTGACGGTCTCGCGGGCGGCGTCGACCTCCTCCACGGTGACCTCGAAGGTCTCGCCGAGCCGGTCGATCAGGCCCTGGACCAGGACCTCGGGGGCCGAGGCGCCGGCGGTGACGCCGACCGTCCGCGCGCCCTCCAGCCAGGCGAGGTCCAGGAAGGAGGCGTCGTCGATCAGGTGGGCCTGGGCCACCCCCTCGCGCTTGGCCACCTCCACCAGGCGCACCGAGTTGGACGAATTGGCCGAACCCAGGACCAGCAGCACGTCGCTGCGGGCGGCCACGCTCTTCACCGCCTCCTGGCGGTTGGTGGTGGCGTAGCAGATGTCTTCCTTGTGCGGCGCGGCGATCTCCGGGAAGCGCTCGCGCAGGGCCGCCACGATGGCGGCGGTGTCGTCCACCGACAGGGTCGTCTGGGTGGCGAAGGCCACGTTGCTCGCATCCTTCGGGGTGAAGGCGCGCGCGTCCTCCACGGTCTCGATCAGGGTCACCGCGCCCTCGGGCAGCTGGCCCATGGTGCCCACGACCTCCGGATGGCCGGCGTGGCCGATCAGCACGATCTCCATCCCGGCGTCATAGTGGCGCTGGGCCTCGACATGGACCTTGGAGACCAGGGGGCAGGTGGCGTCGAGATAGAGCATCTTGCGCGCCTTGGCGTCGGCGGGCACCGACTTGGGCACGCCGTGGGCGGAGAACACCACCGGCCGGTCGACCGGGCACTCGTCCAACTCCTCGACGAAGACGGCGCCAAGCGCCTTCAGCCGGTCCACCACGTGGCGGTTGTGGACGATCTCGTGGCGCACATAGACCGGCGCGCCGTACTTCTGGATCGTGCGCTCGACGATCTGGATGGCGCGGTCGACCCCGGCGCAGAAGCCGCGCGGGGTGGCGAGCAGGACCGTCAGCGGGGGGCGGGGGCGGGCAGGTTCGGACATGACCCCAAACTAGGCGTCCGAGGCTTCCGCCGCCAGCCGCGTTGCGGCCTCAATCGATAGTCAGTAGTAGAGGTCCGACCGTGCGGACCCCCGCGCGACAACTCTCTCTGTTCTGGACGACCCCATGCGCCGTTCCCTCCTGCTGGCCGCCTGCGCGTTCCTCGCGGCCGCCACCACCCTTCCCGACCTCGCCATGGCGCAGGCCCGCCGCGGCGGCGACCAGCAGCGTCAGGAGCAGGAGGCGGCCAAGAAGAAGAAGCAGAAGGAAGAATGGAACGACGTTCAGGCGCCGCTGCAGGCCCTGCGCAACGCCGGACCGTGCCCCTTCGTGAAGGTGCTCTACGACGCGGGCCGCTACATCGAGTTCAAGGACAACAAGGAAGCCTCGGCCAATGTCGGCTATTCCGGCGAGATCCAGGGGATCTCGGCGGGCTGCCAGTACAAGGAGTCCGATCCGATCCAGGTCCAGATGGAAGTGCTGTTCGAGCTGGGCCGCGGCCCGCAGGCCCAGGGCTCCTCCAAGACCTATCGCTACTGGGTGGCGGTGACCAAGCGCAACGAGGCGGTGATCGCCAAGCAGTACTTCGACCTGCCGGTGACCTTCGCGCCTGGCCAGGATCGGGTCTATGTCACCGAGAAGATGGCCCAGATCGTCATTCCGCGCGCCAAGGACACCACCAGCGGCGCCAATTTCGAGGTGCTCGTCGGCTTCGACGTGACGCCGCAGATGGCCGCCTTCAACCGTGACGGCAAGCGCTTCCGGGTGAACGCCGGCACGGGCGCCGTGGCCGCGACGGGGACTCCCGACCGTCAATGAGTGATCTGAAACGGGGCCTGAGCGAAGCGGTCGCCGCCGCCTTCGCCGCCGCGGGTCTGCCGGCCGAGCTGGGCCGGGTGACCCCGTCCGACCGGCCCGACCTGGCGGACTTCCAATGCAACGGCGCCCTGGCGGCCGCCAAGAGCGCGCGCCGCGATCCCCGCGAGATCGCCGCCGGCGTCACCGCCATGCTGGCCGCCGATCCGCGCCTGTCGGTGGTGGAGATCGCCGGCCTGGGCTTCATCAACATGCGGGTCTCCGACGCCGCCCTGTCGGCGCGCGCCAACGAGATCGCCGCTGACCCCCGCCTGGGGGCGGGCTCGGTCGCCACCTCGCGCCGGATCCTGGTGGACTATGCCGGGCCCAACGTCGCCAAGCCGATGCATGTGGGCCACCTGCGGTCCTCCATCATCGGCGAGGCCATCAAGCGGATCTTCCGGTTCCGGGGCGACATGGTGGTGGGCGACGCCCACTTCGGCGACTGGGGCTACCAGATGGGCCTCATCATCGGCGCCGTCATGGACGAGGACCCCTTCATCAAGGCCCTGGTGGAGCAGCTCAACGGCCGCGGCCGGCCGGTGACGCCGGAGGAGGAGAAGACCGCCTTCGCCGCCCTGCAGGACCGGGTGAGCCTGGAGGATCTGGACCGCCTCTATCCGGAGGCCGCCGCCAAGGGCAAGGCCGACCCCGAATACCGCGACCGGGCCCGCCGGCTGACGGCCGAACTCCAGGCCAAGGTCCCGGGCTATCACCTGCTGTGGCGGCATTTCGCCCGGGTGACCAAGGTCGCCCTGGAGCGGGATTTCCACGCCCTGGGAGTCGATTTCGACCTCTGGAAGGGCGAGAGCGACGTCGACGACCTGATCGCCCCGATGATCAAGGAACTCGACGCCAAGGGCCTGCTGGTGGACGACCAGGGCGCGCGGATCATCCGCGTGGCTCGCGAGGGCGAGACCAAGAAGAAGAAGCTGCCCGACGGGACCGTGATCGTGGCGCCCAGCCCCGATCCGCTGCTGGTGGTGTCCTCCGAAGGCTCGGCGATGTACGGCACCACCGACCTGGCCACCGTGCTCGACCGCCAGCGCAGCTTCGATCCGGAGCACGTCCTCTACGTGGTCGACCAGCGTCAGGCCGACCATTTCGCCACCGTGTTCCGCGCCGCCTACCTGGCCGGCTATGCGGCCGAGGGAAGCCTGGAGCACATCGGCTTCGGCACCATGAACGGCCCCGACGGCAAGCCCTTCAAGACCCGCGAAGGCGGGGTGCTGAAGCTCAACGACCTGATCGAAATGACCCGCACCAAGGCGCGCGAGCGCCTGCGGGAGGCCGATCTGGGCGCCGAGCTCGACCCCGACGCCTTCGACGACACCGCCCACAAGGTGGCCGTCGCGGCCCTGAAGTTCGCCGACCTGCAGAACTTCCGCGGCACGTCCTACGTCTTCGACCTGGACCGCTTCTCCAGCTTCGAGGGCAAGACCGGCCCCTATCTGCTGTACCAGGCGGTGCGGGTGAAATCCCTGCTGCGCAAGGCCGAGGGCGAGGGGGTCAAGACCGGCCCCATCACCGTCTCCGACCCGGCCGAGCGGGATCTGGTCCTGCTGCTGGACGCCTTCGACCAGGCGCTCAACGACGCCTACGACAAGCGCGCCCCGCACTTCGTGGCCGAGCACGCCTTCAAGCTGGCCCAGGCCTTCAGCCGCTTCTACGCCGCCTGCCCGATCCTGTCGGCCGAGCCCGTGCTGCGCGCGTCGCGACTGGCGCTCGCCGACACCACCCTGCGCCAGCTGGAGCAGGCCCTGGACCTGCTGGGGATCGCCGCACCCGCCCGGATGTAGAGCAGAAAGCGGTCGTCGCCAGTCTTCTCAGCGCCAACTGGCACGCGGCCGTCCATGGCGCCCGATCGCGCATTGACTCATGGCGGCCCTTCGAACAGGTTCCGCCTCGACTCTCGCGGGAGAGACCGGGCCTTGAGCCCGGAGCCGAAGGCGCAACCGCCCCGGAAACGCTCAGGCAAACGGACCGCGAAGGCTGATGAACGCTGGAAAGTAGCGGCCCCCGTTCGGGTCGCTCGCCGAAGGAGCAAGGGTCGGGTTCGACCTGAAATCTCTCAGGCCCAAGGACAGCGGGGGCAGGGCGACGGCGGATTTTCCGCGGGCGTCTGCAATCGTCAGCCGGAGTCTCATACGTGTCCGATGAAGCCCTGAAGACCACCCCGCTGGCCGCCGCGCACGTGGCCGCCGGCGCGCGCATGGTGCCCTTCGCGGGCTATTCCATGCCCGTCCAGTACAAGGACGGGGTGCTGAAGGAGCACCTCTGGACCCGTGAGCACGCCGGCCTGTTCGACGTCTCTCACATGGGCCAGGCCCGGCTGCGCGGCGTCTCGCCGCTCTCGGCCTTCGAGGAGATCACGCCGGGCGACTTCATCGGCCTGAAGCCCGGCAAGCAGCGCTACTCCGTCCTGCTCAACAAGACCGGTGGGGTGATCGACGACCTGATGGCCGCCCGCCCCGACGACGATGGCCTGTTCGTGGTGGTCAACGGCGCCTGCAAGGACAACGACTTCAAGGTCATCGACAACGAGCTGGCCGGACAGGTCACCATCGAGCGGCTGGAGGATCGCGCCCTGCTGGCGATCCAGGGCCCCGAGGCCGCCGCCGTGGTCGGCCGCCACCTGCCCGCCGCCCTGCGCATGGTGTTCATGGACAGCCGCGCCATGCCGGGCTTCGGGACCAACATCCTGATCTCCCGCTCGGGCTACACCGGCGAGGACGGCTACGAGATCTCCGTCCCGGCCCATCTGGCCGAGACGATCTGGAACCTGCTGCTGGAGGACGAGCGCGTCCGTCCCATCGGCCTGGGCGCGCGGGACTCCCTGCGTCTTGAGGCCGGCCTGCCGCTCTATGGCCACGACGTGGACGAGACCGTCAGCCCCATCGAGGCCGACCTCGCCTTCGCCGTCTCGGTGAAGCGTCGCGAGGCCCGTGACTTCCCCGGCGCCGCCCGCATCGCCAAGGAGCTGGCGGAGGGTCCGTCGCGCAAGCGGGTCGGCCTGCGCGTCCTGGAAGGCGCTCCGGCCCGCGAGGGCGCCGAGATCGCCGACGAGAGCGGCGCCGTGGTCGGCGTCGTCACCTCCGGCGGCTTCTCGCCGAGCCTGGGCTATCCCATCGCCATGGGCTTCGTGCCGCCGGCGCTGTCGGCGCTCGGCACGAACCTGAAGGTCATCGTCCGGGGCAAGCCGCAGGCCGCGCAGGTCGTGGCCATGCCCTTCGTTCCCAACCGCTATGTCCGCAAGGTCTGAGGAGATCACCCCGATGCGTTTCACCAAGGATCACGAGTGGGTCGCCCTCGAGGGCGATGTGGCCACCGTCGGCATCACCGCCTACGCCGCCGAGCAGCTGGGCGACGTGGTGTTCGTCGAGACCCCCGAGGTCGGCAAGACCGTAAAGGCCGGCGACGGCCTGGCGGTGGTCGAGAGCGTCAAGGCGGCCTCCGACGTCTACGCCCCCATCTCCGGCCAGGTGGTGGAAGCCAACACCGAGCTGGGCGACGCGCCGGAGACGGTCAACGCCGTGCCGGAGTCCGGCGGCTGGTTCGCCAAGCTGAAGGTCGCCGACAAGGGTGAGTTCGACGCCCTGATGGATCGCGCCGCCTACGAAGCCTATCTCGGGACCCTGTAAGCACCCATGCGTTATCTGCCCCTCACGCCGCTCGACCGGGCCGAGATGCTCGGCGTCATCGGCGCCGACACCATCGACGACCTGTTCGCCGACGTGCCCGCCGCGGCCCGCAAGGCCGACCTCTTCGACCTGCCGCTACACGCCGGCGAGATGGAGGTGGAGCGCGAACTCTCGGCCCTCGCGGCCAAGAACCGGCCCGCCGGGGCGGGACCCTTCTTCTGCGGCGCCGGGGCCTACAAGCACCACGTGCCGGCCACGGTGGACCACATCATCCAGCGGTCGGAGTTTCTCACCAGCTACACCCCCTACCAGCCGGAAATCGCCCAGGGGACCCTTCAGGTCCTGTTTGAGTTCCAGACCCAGGTGGCGGCCCTGACCGGCCTGGAGGTGGCCAACGCCTCGATGTACGACGGCTCCACCGCCTGCGCCGAGGCCGTGATGATGGCCCAGCGGGTCACCCGCCGGAAGAAGGCGGTGCTGTCGGGCGGCCTGCACCCGCACTACGCCGCCGTCACCCAGACCATCGCCCACGCCGAGGGCATGGAGATCGCCCGCCAGGCCGTGGCCATCGACGCCGAGGCCGCGGTGCTGTCGGCCATCGACGCCGAGACCGCCTGCGTGGTGGTCCAGACCCCCAATGTCTTCGGCGTCGTCACCGACGTGACGAAGATCGCCGAGGCGGCCCACGCCGCCGGCGCCCTGTTGATCGTGGTGACCACCGAGGCGGTCTCCTACGGCCTGCTGAAGTCGCCCGGCGAGATGGGCGCCGACATCGCCGTCGGCGAGGGCCAGTCCATCGGGGTCGGCCTCAACTATGGCGGCCCTTATATCGGTCTCTTCGCCGCCCGGGAGAAGTTCGTCCGCCAGATGCCGGGCCGGCTGTGCGGCGAGACCGTCGACGCCGAGGGCGCGAGGGGCTTCGTGCTGACGCTGTCGACCCGCGAGCAGCACATCCGCCGCGAGAAGGCGACCTCGAACATCTGCACCAACTCGGGCCTCTGCGCGCTGGCCTTCACCATCCACATGACCCTGCTGGGGGAGCGCGGCCTGCGCGAACTGGCGGCGCTCAATCACAGCCGGGCCCGCGAGTTGCGCGACGCGCTGGCCGCCGTCCATGGCGTGGAGATCCTCTCGCCGCGCTTCTTCAACGAGTTCGCCATCCGGGTCCCCGGGAACGCGACCCGGATGGTGGAGGATCTGCTGGCCGACGGCGTCGTCGCCGGCGTGCCCTTCAGCCGTCTCGACCCGAAGGCGGGCCTGGACGACGTCCTGCTGGTGGCCGCCACCGAGACCACCACCCGCGACGATATCGCCGCCTTCGCCAAGGCCCTGCACACGAGGACCGCCCGATGAGCATGTCCAATATCGGCCGCCCGACGCGGCCGCAGGCCGGCGTCTCCGCCGCCGCCCACACCTCCCTGACCGGGGCCCGCGGCCTGCTGCAGGATGAGGCCCTGATCTTCGAGATGGACGGCTGGGACAAGACCGGCGTCGATTTCGACGTGCCCGACCAGGACGCCTCGGACCTCGGGGACCTGGTGCGCGGCGCCCCCATCGGCCTGCCGGGCCTCTCCGAGCCCGAGGCCATGCGCCACTATGTGCGCCTGAGCCAGAAGAACCACGCCATCGACCTGGCCCTCTATCCGCTGGGCTCGTGCACCATGAAGCACAACCCGCGGCTCAACGAGAAGATGGCCCGCCTGGCCGGCTTCGCCGATCTGCATCCCATGGCGCCGCAGTCCACGGCCCAGGGGGCGCTGGAGCTGATGGACCGCCTGGCCCACTGGCTGAAGACCATGACCGGCATGCCGGCCGTGGCCCTGTCGCCCAAGGCCGGGGCGCACGGCGAACTGTGCGGCCTGCTGTCCATCAAGGCGGCCCACGAGGCCAAGGGCCAGGGCCATCGCCGCACCGTCCTGGTGCCCACCTCCGCCCATGGCACCAATCCCGCCACCGCGGCCTTCGTGGGCTATGACGTCACCGAGATCGCCCAGACCCCCGACGGCCGGGTCGACCTTTCCGACCTGGCGGCCAAGCTCTCGCCCGACGTGGCGGCCATCATGGTCACCAACCCCAACACCTGCGGCCTGTTCGAGCGGGACATCATCGAGATCGCCCGCCTGACCCACGCGGCTGGGGCCTACTTCTACTGCGACGGCGCCAACTTCAACGCCATCGTCGGCCGGGTGCGCCCGGGCGACCTGGGCGTCGACGCCATGCACATCAACCTGCACAAGACCTTCTCCACGCCCCATGGCGGCGGCGGGCCGGGCGCGGGTCCGGTGGTGCTCTCGGCCGCCCTGGCGCCCTTCGCCCCCGCCCCCTGGGTGGTGAGCGACGGGCAGGGCTTCCAGCTGGTGGAGGAGACCGAAGGGGAGGCCGCCCAGGCCTTCGGCCGCATGGTGGCCTTCCATGGCCAGATGGGGATGTTCGTCCGCGCCTACGCCTACATGCTCAGCCACGGGGCCGACGGTCTCCGGCAGGTGGCCGAGGACGCGGTGCTCAACGCCAATTACATCAAGGCCAAGCTATCTGCGGTGATGACCCCGGCCTTCCCGGACGGCCCATGCATGCACGAGGCCCTGTTCGATGACAGCTGGCTGGAGGGAACCGACGTCACCACGCTCGACTTCGCCAAGGCGATGATCGACGAGGGCTTCCACCCCATGACCATGTACTTCCCCCTGGTTGTGCACGGGGCGATGCTGATCGAGCCGACGGAGACTGAGAGCAAGCAGGAGCTGGACCGCTTCTGCCACGCCCTGATCCTGCTGGCCAAGGCGGCCAAGGCCGGGGACGTCGAGCGGTTCAAGGGCGCGCCCTATCTCGCGCCGCTGCGACGCCTGGATGAGACCTTGGCGGCCCGCAAGCCTCGGTTGACGTGGCGCCCAGAGCCCACAACTGTGGCGCCGGCGCCCATGGCGGCCGAATAGCTACAGTCTGGACGAAATTTAACCCGCCCGAACCTTTACGACTCCGTCGGGCGTTCCCATACCTGATGGGCGCGGTGACCGACCGACCTCCCCGATTGGGCGGGCCGCGCGCTCCAGGTTTGAAAACGTGTCCTACGCCCTCCCCAGCGTGCGCGCCCTGCGCGCCTCCGACGAGTCTGCCCGCGAACTGGCGGCGAAGATCGGTCGATTCCTGCTCGTCATGCTTGGCCTGGCCATCATGGCCGTGGGCCTGGTGACGGCGGTGCTGCCGGGCCACCTGGGGCTGCCGATCCTGGTGGTCGGGCTGATGATCGTGCTGCGCAACTCCTTCAAGGCGCGCCGCCGGTTCGTCGGCATCCAGCGGGCGCACCCGAAGATGGTCTTCCCGCTGCGGCGCCTGATGCGCCGGGAGCCGGAGATCGCCGCGGTGTTCTGGCAGCAGATGCTGCGGATGGAGAAGGTGGTCCTGCCGGGCCGCTACCGCTTCGCCCGCCGGCTGCGCCGCTTCCTGCATCCCCGTCGGCGCGGGTCGATCTTCGCCCGTTAGGCGGTTCAGGGTGTGGCGCCGGCGCCGCGGCGTCCCCGAAATGGGCGTAAACCTTAAAATTTAACCGGCCTGTCGCCTTTACGACTCTCTTGTGCGTTCGCATATGCGCTTCAGGACGACCGCCCGACCTCCCCAAGCGGGCGCGCGTCCCAAATCCTGGTTCGAACAAAAAACGTGTCCTACGCCATGCCCAGCATGCGCGCCCTGCGCGCCTCAGACGATTTCGCCCGCGAGTTGGTGGCGCGGACCCTTCGCGTGGGTCTGGCCCTGCTCGGCGTGCTGATCGTGCTGGCCGGGATCGCGGTCGCGCCCCTGCCGGGCCCCGGCGGGATCCCGGTGATCGTGGTCGGCCTGATGCTGGTGCTGCGCAATTCGTTCAAGGCCCGCCGGACCTTCGTCAAGTTCCAGCACGCCCACCCCAAGATGGTCTTCCCCATCCGCCGCCTGCTGCGGCGGGAGCCGGAGATCATCCTGGTGGCCTGGCAACAGGCCCTGCGCATCGAGCGCCTCGTCGTGCCGAGGAAGCTGCGCTTCGCCGTCAGGACCCGCCGCCGCTTCCGCCGCCGGTAACCCCCAAAGAAAAACCCCTCCCGCGAGGGAGGGGTTCTGATCTTTCGTCTCTGGGACCCAGGCCTATTGGAGCTTGGCGCCCATCTGGCCGATCGCGCCGTCGATCAGCGGGTCGGACTTCAGACCCGCCAAGCGCGTGGTGAGCACGGTCTCGGCGATCTGGGCGGCGAGGTCGGCGGCCGCGGCCTTGACCTCGGCCGAGGCCTGGGCTTCGGCGGTGGCGATCTTGCGCTCGGCGAGTTCGCCGCGACGCTTGATCTGGTCTTCCAGCTGGACCTTGGCTTCGGCCGCCATGCGCTTGGCGTCCTCCTGGGCGTTGGCCAGCAGTTCGGCGGACAGCTTCTCGGCGTCGGCGCGTTGCTTCTTCACATCGGCCAGCAGGCGGGTCGCTTCGTCGCGCAGCGCCTGGGCTTCGTCCAGTTGCGCCTGGATGGCCTTGGCGCGGGCGTCGAGCGCCCCCACGGCCATGCCCGGCACCTTGGCGTAGATCAGGGCGCCGATGAACACCAGGAGCCCGACGGTGACCCAGGTGTGCGCGTCTTGCAGGAGTTCCACGGTCAGAGTCTTTCTAAGCTAGGCCTTCACGGCGGCTTTGAGCTCGGCCGCGGTGGCGGCCTTGCCGGTCAGCTTGGCCACGATGGCTTCGGCGGTGTCGGAGGCGATGCCGGAGACTTGGCTGAGCGCCTTGTCGCGGGCTTCGAAGATCCGAACCTCGGCGGCGGCCAGGCTCTTGGCGAGCTTGGCTTCCTCCTCGGCCTGGCGGACGGCGCTTTCAGCCTTGGCCTTCGCCTTGGCGTCGCCGGCAAGCTTCTGAGCCTGGGCGCGCGCCTGAGCGACTTCCTGGGCGACCGCGGCGGCCTGCGCCTCGGACTCTTCCTTCATCTTCCGCGCGGCGGCGATGTCACCGGAGATCCGGTCCTCGCGCGCCGTGATGGTGCCGCCCAGCTTGGGGACGAACACCTTGGAGAACAGGAAGAAGAGGATGCCGAAAATGATCAGCATCCACACCATCTGGCCCGGCCACTGGGCCAGGTCGAACTGAGGCAGACCGCCCGAGCCATGCTCGGCGGCGGCGCCCGCTGCGGCGTGAGCCGCTTCGGTCACGGGCTCGGCCACGGGGCTTAGACCTGAACGAAGAGGATGATGAAGGCCATCACGAGGGCGAAGATGCCCATGGCTTCCGTCACGGCGAAGCCGAGGAACAGCATGCCGCGTTCGTTGGCCGCGGCCGACGGGTTGCGCATGGCGGCTTGCAGATAGTTGCCGAACAGGATGCCGAGGCCGGCGCCGGCGCCGATGAGGCCGGTCATGGCGAGGCCCGCACCGATGTACTTGGCGGCAGTAACGTCCATTTGGATAAATCCCTTTGTAGAGGTGGGGTTAGTGGCCGTGATCGAGGTTCACGACATCGCTGAGATAGGTGCAGGTCAGGGCCGCGAAGACGAAGGCCTGCAGGAAGGCGACGATGAATTCCAGGGCCATCAAGGCGATGACCATGGAAAGGCTGAGGGCCGAGCCGACGAGGCCCAGATAGGCCAGGCCGCCGTTGGCGATGGCGAAACCGCCCAGGCCGACGACGAAGCTGCCGAACATGTACATCACGACGTGGCCGCCGATGATGTTGCCGAACAGTCGCATGGCCAGCGTCACGGGGCGCACCAGGAAGGAGATGAACTCGATCGGCACCAGGATGAACAGCATCGGCCAGGCGACGCCGGAGGGCACGAAGAGCTTGAAGAAGCCCAGGCCGTTCTTGGCGAAGCCCACCACCAGCACGATGAAGAAGGTGAGCAGGGCGAGCGTCGCGGTCACCGCGAGCTGGGCCGTCACCGCGAACTGCTCGGGGAACATCCCGATCAGGTCGAGCACCGCGACGAAGGAGAACAGGGTGAAGATGAAGGGCAGGAAGGGCCGGCCGCGGTCGCCGATCATCGAGCCGGTGAGGCCCTTGTCGACGAGGTCATAGACGGTTTCGGCCAGGGCCTGCATCCGGCCGGGGACGACGGCGCCCCGCGACGAGAACAGGAAGAAGGCGGTGATCAGGGCCGCGGCGCCCATCATGGTGGCCACGGAGTTGGTGATCGACAGGTCGATCGCGCCAAGGCCCGGGACCATCACGGGCGGCAGGTCCACGATCTTCTGGATCATGAACTGGTGCATGGGCTCGATGGCGGCCATTAGCGGTTCAAGTCCTCATCCTCGTTACGCACGTCCGGCGACGCCGGGGTGTTCAGTTTCGCCGCCGTCCGGTTCGCGGACGTGTAGGCGTTATAGGCCGACAGGGCGGTTCCCAGCATCAGGCCGGCGACCAGTCCCCAGGGCGTGGTGTGGAGAAAGTGGTCGAACAGCCACCCGAACCCCAAACCCCCCAAGACCCCGCCGATCACCCCCCCCAGGAGGCGATAGCCTTCGCCCATCGCGCGCTCGGCTGAGGCCTTGTGGGGGCCACGCTTGGTCGCGGTCTCGAAGGCGTCGAGCCGTTCGTCGAGGCGCTTGATGGCCTCTTCGTTCGGATCGTCCGGCTGCGGCATTTGCGTAAGGTCTTTATAGGGACCGCGACAACTGTCCGCGGCCCGGCCAGGTCGCGGCGGAACCTATAGAGCCGGGTGCAGTGCGTCAAGGCTGGGAAACTGATATTTAAGAGCCTGATTTCTAACAGTTTTTCGGGCCGCGTCAAACGGTCTCGCCCGCGACTCCTGAGGGAGGGGTATCGCACGTCGCCTCCTCGCCCCCTTTGGGGGGAGGGCGCTACTGCGCCGCCATGGCCTCGGCCTGGCGCAGGTCCACCGAGACCAGCTGGGAGACGCCGCGCTCGGCCATGGTGACGCCGAACAGGCGGTCCATGCGGGCCATGGTCACCGGGTTGTGGGTGATGGCGATGAAGCGGGTCTGGGTCCGCCGGCGCATCTCGTCCAGCAGGTTGCAGAAGCGGTCGACATTGGCGTCGTCCAGGGGCGCGTCCACCTCGTCCAGCACGCAGATGGGCGCCGGGTTGGCCAGGAAGACCGCGAAGATCAGGGCCGCGGCGGTCAGGGCCTGCTCGCCGCCGCTCATCAGGCTCATGGTGGCCATGCGCTTGCCGGGCGGGCAGGCATAGATCTCCAGGCCCGCCTCCAGGGGATCGTCGCTCTCCACCAGGCGCAACTCGGCCTGGCCGCCCTCGAACAGGCTCTCGAACAGGGCCTTGAAATGCTCGTTGATGACGTCGAAGGCGGCCACCAGGCGCTCGCGGCCCTCGCCGTTCAGCTCGTCGATGCCCTGGCGCAGCTTGGCGATGGCGCCGGTGAGGTCGGCCTTCTCGGCCTGCATGGTCTCCAGGCGTGCGGCGTGCTCGGTCGCCTCCTCCTCGGCCCGCAGGTTCACCGGCCCGATGGCGTCGCGCTGGCGCTCCAGATTGTAGAGGTGGGCCTCCATGCCTCCGGCGTCGCCGGGGATGGCGATGGCCGCGTCGGCCAGGCTCTGGGCCAGCTGCTCGGGCTCGACCCGGGCGGTCTCGCGGATCTGGGCGGTGATCTCGGCCAGGCGCTCGGCGGCGGCCTCCAGCTTCGCCGACAGACTGGCGCGCAGCTCGCGGGCCTCGCCGGCGGCGGCGTCGCTGGCGCGCACGGCCCGGTCGGCCTCGGCCCGCGCGCCCTCGGCCTGGGCGAGCGCATCGCTGCTCTTGGCCCGGCGGGCCTCGGCGGCGCTCAGTTCGTCCAGCAGCTTCTCGAAGCGCTGCTGATGGGTGGCTGGCGCCTCGTGGGCCTGGTCCAGCAGCGCCTTGGCCTTGGTCCGCGCTTCCTCCAGATGCTCCAGGCGCTTGGCTGCGGCCTGGGCGCGGCGGGTCCAGTCGTCGCGGTCGCGGCTCAGGTTTTCCAGACGCCGCGCCCGGCCCTCGCGTTCGCGGGCCTCGACGTCCATGGCGCTGCGGGCCTCGGCGGCGGCCTCGCGGGCGGGACCGGCGGCGGCGCGGGCGGCGGCTAGGCGGGCGGCGATGTCGCCCACCGCGGTGTCCTCGGCCGAGTCCGACTGGGCGACCCGCAGGATCGATTCGGCGTCGGCCAGCTCGGCCTCGAAGCGGCGGATGACGTCGTCCAGGGACTGGGCGTGGGCCTCGCGGCGGGTGGCCTCGCGGTCGAGCTTCTCCAGCACGGCGCGGGCGGCGGCCACCTTCTGCTCGGCGACCGGGGGCTGCCGGCGAGCCTCGCGCAGGGCGTCCTCGGCGGCGCGGACCCGGGCGTTGGCGGCCGCCTGCGCGTCGCGGGCGGTCTTGGCCCGGGGCTCCAGGGCCTCGATCTCGGTCTCGACCTCGGTGAGGCGGGTCTTCTGCTCCATCCGCACGGCGGCGGGCTTGGGGGCGTCGGCCCGGGCGGTGAAGCCGTCCCAGCGCCACAGGTCGCCCTCCTTGGAGACCAGCCGCATGCCCGGCTGCAGACCGGCCTGCAGCCGGTCGCCGTCGGCGCGGCTCACCAGGGCGACATAGGCCAGGCGGGCGGCGAGTTCGCGGGGAGCCTTGACCAGGGGGGCCAGCGGCGTGGCGCCCTGCGGCCAGGCCGGCGCCTCGGCGTGGTGTCCGCCCCAGAAGGCGGGCGCCTTGGGGTCCAGGGCCGCGTCCAGATCGTCGCCGAGGGCGGCGGCCAGGGCCTGCTCATAGCCTCGGTCGGGGGAGACGGCGTCGAGGGCCGGGGTGAAGCCGCCGCGCTTCTGCTGGGCGACGATGCCGGCCAGGGCGCGGGCCTCGGCGGTGAGGCGGCCGAGCTGTTCGTCGGTCTTGCGGGCCGCCTCGCGGGCGGTGAGCTCGGCCTCCTGGGCCTTGGCGCGCGCCTCCTCGGCGGTCTCCAGGGCCGCGCGCAGGGCCGTGAGCGTCGCCTCGGCGCGCTCCAGCTCGGTCTTGGCCTCGGCGGCCTGGGGATTGATGGCCGGGCCGATCTGTTCGCGTTCGTGCCGGGCCTGCTCCAGGGCGCGGCGGGTGCGATTGACGCGGCCCTGCGCCTCCTCGACCCGGGCGGCGCCGGCCCGGCGGCGAGCCTCCTCGGCGGCGGCCTGGGCGGCCAGGGCCTCGACGGCGGCGTCGGCCTCCACGCGGGCGGCCTCGGCGGCGCGGGCGGCGGCCTCCAGTTCCGGCGCGCGCTCGGGGGCCGCGGCGATGGCGGCCTCCAAGGCCTCCAGGTCGCCGGCCATGCGGGAAAGGGCGAGCTGCGAGTCCTCCACCATCTGGGTCTCGCGGGCCCGGTCGGCGTCGATGCGGGCCACCTCGCCCGTCAGACGCTCCACCTCGGCGGCCAGGGCCTCGCCCTCGCGCTCCAGGCGGTCGCGGTCGATGGCCAGGCGGTGCAGCACGGCCGCAGCGATGGTCTCGGCCTCCCGCAGAGGCTTGATCTGCTCCTCGGCGGCGGCCGCCGCGGTGGTGGCCACGGCGGCCTGCCGGGCGGTGGCCTCGACGGCGGCGATGGCGGCGGCGGCCTCGGCCTGCAGCCGTTCGGCCGCGCCGCGGGCCTCGTTCCAGCGGGCGTAGAGCACCGCGCCCTGCAGGGCGCGGATCTCCGCCGACATCTTCTTGTAGCGGTCGGCCTGGCGCGCCTCGCGCTTCAGCCGGTTGAGGGCGCTCTCCAGCTCCTTGGCGACGTCCTCCAGCCGGGTGAGGTTGGTCTCCGCCGCCCGCAGCCGCAGCTCGGCCTCATGGCGCCGCGTGTGCAGGCCCGAGACGCCGGCGGCCTCCTCCAGGATCATCCGCCGGTTCTGCGGCTTGGCGGCGATCAGTTCGGAGATCTGTCCCTGGCGCACCAGGGCCGGCGAGTTCGAGCCGGTCGAGGCGTCCGCGAACAGCAGCTGGACGTCACGGGCGCGCACTTCGCGGCCATTGATCCGGTAGGTGGAGCCCTCGCCCTTGTCGATGCGGCGCACCACCTCCAGGACCGGATGGTCGTTGAAGGCCGCCGGCGCCTTGCGGTCGGCGTTGTCGATGGTGAGCATCACCTCGGCGTGGTTCCGCGAGGCCCGGCCGCCGGAGCCGGCGAAGATCACATCGTCCATCCCGCCGGCCCGCATGGCCTTGGCGGAATTGGCCCCCATCACCCAGCGCAGGGCCTCCAGCAGGTTCGACTTGCCGCAGCCGTTGGGTCCGACAATGCCCGTGACTCCGGGCTCGATGCGGAACTCGGTCGCATCGACGAAGGACTTGAAGCCCGAAAGGCGAAGCCGCTGGAAGTGCACTTTTGTGCGGGACCCTTCCTACTTCTTGGCTTGGGCCGCGGCGATGGCGGCGTCGAACTCGGCCAGGGTGGCTTCGCCTTCCTTGAAGGTCTTGCCGTTGATCTGGAAGGTCGGGGTGGAGGTGATCTTCTGCTCCTTCGAGGCCTTCTCGACGCGGGCGTTGAGCGCCTTCAGGGCCGCCTCGTCGGTGATGCAGGCGTTGAACTGCGGCTCGGTCATGCCGGCCGACTGGGCCACCCGCAGCAGGACGCCGCGCATGTCGCCGGTGGTGAACATCTCCTCCTGGGAGTGGAACACGGCGTCCAGGACGCTGAAGTACTTGTCCTTGCCGGCGCAGCGGGCGGTGAGGAAGGCGGCGGCGGCCACCTCCACCGGCGGGGTCAGGAACTCCTTGAAGGTGTAGTGCACCTTGCCGGTGTCGATGTATTTCGCCTTGAAGGCCGGGAAGACCTCATTGTTGAACTTGGCGCAGTGGACGCAGGAGGCCGAGGCGTACTCGGTGATCTGCACCGGCGCCTTGGGGTCGCCCAGGGTCATGTCGGCGGCGTCGGTCTTGCCGCCGCCCTTGGAGCAGCCCGCCAGAGCGAGCGCGCCCATGACGGCGACGACGAGGAGGCGGCGGCTGAAGTTCGGCATTTGAGCCCTCTACGGAATTCCGAATGAAAGATTAAAGCGCGATTCCCCCGAGGACGGGGGCAAAGTCAACGGCTGCGGCGATCGCGCATCACGCCGCGACCCAAGCTCAGCAATGCGGCCTTCAGAGGGCCGTCGGGCGCATCGGCCAGGCTGGCGGCCAACCTGGCCTCCTCGCCGGCGTCCAGGGGGGGCAGGGGACGACGCACAGGCTTGACCCGCTCGGCGTTCACGTTTCGCAGTGGCCCCTGGACGATGCGCAGCTTGTTCACCGCGCCGGCCCCCAGGAACAGGTTCACCCGGGCCACGATCTCGGGCGCCTGGTGCTGGATCAGGGCGGCGGCCGCGCCGGCCACCCGGATCTCCAGGGCCGCGGGCTCGCCGGCCTTCACCTTGGACAGCTTCACCGGTTCGGTGCGCTTGGCGATCTGCTCGCCGACGATCTCTTTCCAGCGGGCCTGAAGGGCGCCGGGTCCCTGGCCGAAGCGGGCGTCCAGGTCCTTCAGCAGCTTGGACAGCCCCCGCCCCGCCGCCGGCGGCGGCCGACGCTGCGGCCGGGTCCGCTTGCGCGACAGGATGAAGGCGGCCTCCGCGGGGGATGGAAGGGGGCGCTTGGGCATGGCGGCATCTTACAGCGTCGGCGCCCGGTCGGTCATCAGCCAGAAGACGAGGGAATCTCACGAACGGCGCGAACAGGAGCGCCGGGGCTTCTCTCCATGTGTCATCCCGGTTTCCGCGCAGCGGAAGACCGGGACCCATACGCACCGATCCGTCCTGCAGGCCCGGCGCGTCTGGGTCCCGGCTCTCCGCTTCGCTGCGGCCGGGATGACACCTGTTGTTTGTTCGCACCGTTCGTCAGGTTCCCCTCTTCCTTCCGTCCGCCTTGACGCCCCCTGTCTCAGGTCCCAATCACCAGCCAACAACCCCGGGGGGCCGCAACCATGTCCGACAGCACGCCAGCGGCCTCGCACCGCCGCATCCTGGCCGCCAGCCTGGTGGGGACGGCGGTCGAGTTCTACGATTTCTACATCTACGCCACCGCCGCCTCCCTGGTGTTCGGCAAGCTGTTCTTCCCCTCGGCCTCGGCCTCGGCCCAGCTGATGAGCGCCTACGCCACCTTCGCTCTGGCCTTCTTCGCTCGGCCCCTGGGCGCCGCCGTGTTCGGCCACTTCGGCGACCGGCTGGGCCGCAAGTCGACCCTGGTGGCCTCGCTGATGCTGATGGGGGGCTCGACGCTCGCCATCGCCTTCCTGCCCACCTACGCCCAGGCCGGTTGGGTCGCGCCGTTCCTGCTTTGCGTGCTGCGCTTCGGCCAGGGCTTCGGCCTGGGCGGGGAGTGGGGCGGGGCGGCCCTGCTGGCGGTGGAGAACGCGCCCCCCGGCTGGCGCGCCCGCTTCGGCATGTTCCCCCAGCTGGGCGCCCCGGTGGGATTCATCGCCGCCAACGGCCTCTTCCTGCTGCTGGGCGTGCTGCTGACCCCCGAGCAGTTCCTGGCCTGGGGCTGGCGCATTCCCTTCCTGCTCTCCATCGTCCTGGTGGGCGTCGGCCTCTGGGTGCGGCTGAAGCTCACCGAGACCCCCGCCTTCGCCCAGGCGCTCAAGGAGGCCCCGCCCGCCAAGGCGCCCCTGGGCGAATTGCTGCGGGACTACCCCCTGCAGACCCTGGCCGGCACCTTCGCCGTGGTCTGCTGCTTCGCCATCTTCTACCTCACCACCGCCTTCGCCCTCGGCTACGGCACCACCAAGCTGGGCTACAGCCGGGAGACCTTCCTGGGGGTGCAGCTGGGCGCCATCGGCTTCATGGCCGCGGGCATCGTCGCCGCCGGCTACTGGGCCGACGCCACCAGCCCGCGCCGCGTGCTGATGGCCGGCTGCATCGCCACGGTGGCGGGTGGCTTCCTGTTGGCCCCGATGATGGGCTCGGGCTCGCTGTGGGCGATATGGGCCTTCCTGTCCCTGGGCCTGGTGATGATGGGCCTGGTCTACGGACCGCTCGGCGCCTTCCTGCCGGGCCTGTTCCCGGCGCGGGTCCGCTACACCGGCGCCTCGGTGGCCTTCAACATCGGCGGCATCCTGGGGGGCGGCCTGGCGCCCATGATCGCCCAGGCCCTGGCCGACCGGGGCGGCCTGGTCCCGGTGGGCTACTATCTCAGCGGCGCGGCGCTGATCAGCCTGGTGGCGCTCGCCCTGGTGAAGAGGGATCCCGTCCCCACGACCCTGAGCGCTCCGCCCCTGTGACCGTCGAGGCCCTCCGCGCCAAGCTGCTCGCCTGGTACGACGCCGAGGCGCGGGATCTCGCCTGGCGGGTGGGGCCGACCGACGGCCGGGCGGGGGCGCGGGCCGATCCCTATCGGGTCTGGCTGTCGGAGGTGATGCTGCAGCAGACCACCGTTCCCCACGCCACCCCCTATTTCCTGAAGTTCACCGCCCGCTGGCCGACGGTCAGCGCCCTGGCCGCCGAGGCCGATGGCGAGGTGATGGCCGCCTGGGCGGGCCTCGGCTACTACGCCCGGGCCCGCAACCTGCTGGCCTGCGCCCGGGCCGTGGCCAGCGAGCACGGCGGCGTCTTCCCCGACACCGAGGCGGCGCTGCGCGCCCTGCCGGGGCTGGGCCCCTACACGGCCGCGGCGGTGGCGGCCATCGCCTTCGACCGGGCCACCAATGTGGTGGACGGCAATGTGGAGCGGGTGATCTCTCGGCTGTTCGCGGTCGAGACGCCCCTGCCGGACGCCAAGCCCGAGCTGAAGCGCCTGGCGCAATCCCTGGTCCGCGAAGAGCGCCCCGGCGACTGGGCCCAGGCCCTGATGGATCTCGGCGCGACGATCTGCAAACCCAAGTCGCCGCTCTGCGACCGCTGTCCCCTGGCGGCCGACTGCGCGGCCCTGGCGACCGGGGCGCCGGAGACCTATCCGCGCAAGACCGCCAAGTCGGTCCGGCCCCACCGGCACGGCGTGGCCTATGTCCTGACCCGGGGCGACCAGGTGGCGCTCGTCCGACGGCCGCCCAAGGGTCTGCTTGGGGGGATGCTGGCCCTGCCCAGCAGCGACTGGCGGACCGCGCCCTTCGCCGAGGCCGAGGCCCGGGCCGCCGCGCCGGCGCCCGCCGACTGGCGGCACGTGGGAGAGGTGGAGCACGGCTTCACCCACTTCACCCTGACCCTGAAGCTGCTGCGGGCCGAGGGCGAGGCCGACGGCGTGATCTGGTCGCCCAGGCGCAATCTCGACGGCCTGCCCAGCGTGTTCCTGAAGGCGGCGCGAGCGGCGCTGGCCAATCTGCTCTAGGTCTTGGCGGGCTCGGCCGCGATCTCCCGGGCCCGGGGAAAGAGGAAGGACAGGGTCACCAGGGCCGTCAGCGACATGGCGAGCGCCGCCGCCGGGATGGCCGGCACGCCATAGGCCGCCAAAGCCGCGCCGCCCACCGTGGAGCCCAGGGCCTGGCCCACCGAGATCACCGAACCATTCAGCGCCAGAGCCACGGGGGCGCCGCCGGTGGCCTGGATCAGGCTCGACTGGATCACCGGCGTGATGGAGAACAGCGCCGTCGCCGCCAGGAAGATGCCGAGCGCCACCAGCACCGCGCTGGGCCAGCCCGAGGGCAGGACATGATGGGTGGCGGCGAAGTGGACGCTCATCGCCGTGGCCTGGATGATGAAGCCCTGCAGGATCCAGGACCGGCCGGCGTTGCGGTTGGCGGCCCGCGCCCCCAGCCACAGGCCGGCGATGGAGCCGACCCCGATCATCGCCTGGAAGGCGCCGACACCGGCCCCGGTCACGCCCGCGCCGACCCGAACGATCGGGGCGATGTACAGGTTCAGGGTCATGTTGGCGGCGAAGGTCAGGAAGGTGGTCAGGTAGAAGGGCCAGATGGTGGGCAGGAGGCTCTTCACCGTGTCCCCGCCGCCCTCGCGCTTGGGTGGGGCGGGGATCTTGGGCAGGAAGAACAGCACCGCCAACAAGGCGAAGAGGGACAGGCCCGCGGCGAACAGGAAGGTGGCGCGCCAGTCGAAGACCGAGCCGATGATGCTGCCCAGCGGGATGCCCACCACGAAGGCCAGGGTCATGCCGCCCGAGACCATGGCCAGCGCCGAGCCCCGACGTTCCGGGGGGACGAGGGAGGCGGCGGCCACGCTGGCGGCCGGACCCGACATGGCGCCGGCCAGACCCGCCAGGGCGCGCAGGACCATCAGGGCGCTGAAGTTGGGGGTGAAGGCGCAGGCCACGTGCAGGGCCGCGCCCAGGGCCAGGGCCGCCACCACCATGATCTTGCGGTCGACCCGCCCGAACAGCCAAGCCGCCACCGGCCCGAGCGCCGCCGAGGTCAGGACGAAGACGGTCTGGAGCTGACCCGCCACCGCGGTGGTGACGCCCAGATCGGCAGCCAGACTTTCCAGCAGGCCGGCGAAGATGAAGGCCCCGGACCCGAAGGCGAAGGTCACCAGGGTCAGGACATAGATGCGCGGGTTCATGCGCCCAAGCTTAGACGCGACCGTACCGACCGCCAGACAAAATGCCCGGCGGCCGGCGGATTTCCGGTCAGGCCGCCAGTTGCGCCAGGGAGGAGCGCATCTTCATCCGCAGGACGTCGATGGGGGCCAGGCCCTTGTCGGTCTTGAAGTGCCAGTAGGTCCAGCCGTTGCAGGCCGGCGCCGACTGCACCATGGCCCCCACCTTGTGGATGGAGCCGGCCATTTCGCCGATCACCAGGCTGCCGTCGGCCCGCACCCGGGCCGAGCGCTCGCCCTTGGAGCAGTAGAGCATGTCGCCGGGGCGCAGCATGCCCGACTCCACGATCTGGCCGAAGGGGATGCGCGGCTCCGAACGCTTGGAGCCCATGACCTCCAGATCGGCCTCGGTGAGGGGGACCACCTTGGCGATCCGCTCGCGGGCGATCTTGGCGTAGCCCTCGTCGCGCTCCAGGCCGATGAAGCGGCGTCCGAGCTGCTTGGCGGCCGCCCCGGTGGTGCCGGTGCCGAAGAAGGGATCCAGGATGATGTCGCCGGGCTTGGTGGACGCCAGGATCACCCGGCGCAGCAGGGCCTCGGGCTTCTGGGTCGGGTGGGCCTTGACCCCGTTCTCGTCCTTCAGGCGCTCCTCGCCGGTGCACAGGGGGAAGGTCCAGTCCGACCGCATCTGCAGGTCGTCATTGGCCATCTTCATGGCGTCGTAGTTGAAGGTGTAGCGGCGCGACCCCCGGCCCTTGGCGGCCCAGATCAGGGTCTCGTGGGCGTTGGTGAAGCGGGTGCCCTTGAAGTTCGGCATCGGGTTGGACTTGCGCCAGACGATGTCGTTGAGGATCCAGAACCCCAGGGTCTGCAGGATGGCGCCGACCCGGAAGATGTTGTGGTAGCTGCCGATCACCCATAGGGCGCCGTCGTCCTTCAGGACCCGCTGGCACTCGCTCATCCATTCCTTGGTGAAGCGGTCATAGGTCTCGAAGCTCTCGAAGCGGTCCCACTCGTCGTCGACGGCGTCGACCTTGGAGTTGTCGGGACGCAGCAGGTCGCCGCCTAGCTGCAGATTGTAGGGCGGATCGGCGAAGACCAGGTCGACGGACTTCGACGGGAGCTTCTTTAGCTCCTCGATGCAGTCGCCCAGGATGACCGTGTTGATGGCAAGTTCGCCCATATCCGCCTCGCTTCTAAGGAAACGGAATCCTGAGTCATCGTGGTGAAGGGTAGGTGTCCAAACGTGGTGAACGGACGGTTAATCGCTCAATTCAACCACTTAACCCAGGCGCCGTGCGGATGGACCTTGGCCAGGACCCGGTCTTGTCCGCCGGGCCAGACCGTTAGCCGCACCTCCATGTTGGTCATGTGGTCCGGCGGCGGCTCCATGCGCAGCCAGGCGAAGGGAGCTTCCGGGGTGGCCGCCGCGCCGTGATCGGCGATGGTCCGGGCGAGCGCCGCCTGGCTGTCGGCGGGCATGTATTGCCAAAAGACCGAGTGGTAGAGGACGGCCACGGCGCCGGCCTGCGGCGCGGCGACGCGGGCGGTCCAGGCCACCGCGTCGGCGGCCTCCACCGAGACCCCCAGGGACATCGCCAGGTCGATGGCCGCCCGGATGCGGTCCAGCCGCTCGAACTGGTCGGGCCAGATATAGGCCAGCAGCCGGCGGCGCTGGACCGGATCGGTCAGGTCGCCCGGCCGGCGGTCGCAGGCCGCACGCTCGATCACCTCCACCTCCGCGTCCACCGGCGGCGGGCCGCCGCTCCACTCGGTGTCCATGACCACGAGCGCGTTCGGATCGCCCCAAGCTGCTTCGCCAAACTGGTAGCGGTACTTGTCCCAGTTCAGGTTCAGCCCGGCGCTGGCGGCGATCTCGAAGGCCCGTAGCGGCAGGCCGGTCTCCCGGGCGATGGTCAGGAAGCCCGGCGCCAGGCAGACCGAGCGGCGAACCTCGTTGGTCTGAGGCTCGTGGGTCATGAAGGCGGCCAGTCGCTCCCGATGATGGAGGATCGCCGTTCGCGCCGCGATCCAGGCGCCGGCGGCGTCGGCCGGACGTCCGGGCTTCGGGTAGGCGGCCGCCAGGGCCGGATCACCGCCGCTGAGCACCAGGTCGTGCAGGCCGCCCAGCAGGCGCAGGGGCATAGCGTCGTCGAACAGCTTGCGCAGGTCGGCCTGCGCCCAGGGGGTCAGCAGGGCCGCCACCGGACCGCCGGCCTCGAGGTCCTCGGCGGCATGGTCCAGCAGGTCGCCGTGGAAGGGCGAGCCGAGATTGCGGCAACCGGCGGCTTGCAGGCGCAGCGATCGGGAGAGTTCGGGATTGTCCATGACCGCGCTGTCCCGCCGGGGCGGGGAGGGGTCAATCTTGATTCAGCAGATCAAGCTCGCCGTTCACCAGTTCGCCGGCCATGGCCAGTTTCACCGGGGCCCAGCCCATGCGGTGGATCTCGCAGGGACCCAGGGTCCGCAGGGCCTCCACGTGGATGGGGGCGTGATAGCCCTTGTGGGCGGCGAAGCCGTAGCCGGGATAGAGGGCGTCCATCTCCAGCATCAGCCGGTCGCGGGCCACCTTGGCCAGGATGGAGGCCGCGGCGATGGAGGCGCTGATTCCGTCGCCCTTGATCACCGTCTTGATGGGGCAGGGCAGCTTGAAGCCGTAGTTGCCGTCCACCAGGGCGAAGGCCGGCTCCACCGACAGCTCGCCGATCGCCCGGCACATGGCCAGACCCGCGGCGTGCAGGATGTTGAGCTCGGCGATCTCCTCGACGCTGGCGAAGCCGACGCCCCAGGCGATCGCCTTGTCCTTGATCTCCAGTTCGAGGGACTCGCGCTGCTTGGCCGACAGCTTCTTGGAGTCGTTCAGGCCCTTGGGGATCTTGCGCGGATTGAGGATCACCGCGCCGGCCGAGACCGGCCCGGCCCACGGCCCGCGCCCGGCCTCGTCCACGCCGCAGACCGGCGTTGGGCAGGCCTTCTCCAGCAGCATGTCGGGGCCCTTGGCCATCAGGCGCTCATCCGGTCGATGGGGCCGTGGCGGTGGCAGCAGGTGAGGTGGTCGTTCACGAAGCCGGTGGCCTGCATGAAGGCGTAGACGATCACCGGGCCGACGAACTTGAAGCCCTTCTGCTTGAGCCCCTTGGCCATCTGCTCGGCGACCTCGGTCTTGGCCGGCACGTCGCCGATGGACTCCCAGCGATTGTGGATCACCCGGCCGTTGGTGAAGCTCCACAGGAACTGGGAGAAGTCCTCCCCCTTGTCGCGCATGTCCAGATAGATGCGCGCGCCTTCGATGGCCGCGTCGATCTTGGCGTTGGAGCGCACGATGCCGGCGTCGGCCATGAGCCGGGCCCGGTCGGCGTCGCCGAAGCGGGCCACCACCTCCGGATCGAAGTCGGCGAAGGCGGCGCGGAAGGCGTCGCGCTTCCTCAGGATGGTGATCCAGGAGAGTCCGGCCTGGAACCCGTCCAGCACCAGCTTCTCCCACAGGGCGCGGGATTCGTATTCCGGCACGCCCCATTCCGTGTCGTGATAGGCCTCGTACAGGGGATCGCCCTGCATGCCGCGCCAGCCGCAACGAATCGGTTCGGGAGTCATGGCCGACCTTTTCGCAGGCGCGGCGGCGGCCGATCAAGCGGGACCGGACAAGATGGCGTTCGAAGGCTTCAACCTGTCGCGGGTGGATGTTGGCGAGGCGACCCTGCGGGTCCGCCATGGCGGCTCGGGCCCGCCGCTCCTGCTGCTGCACGGATACCCGGAGACCCACATGATGTGGAGCCGGGTGGCGGGCGACCTGGCGAAGGACTTCACCGTCATCGCCCCCGACCTGCGTGGCTATGGCGAGAGCACCGCGCCGCCCACGACGCCGGACCACGAGACCTATTCCAAGCGCGCCATGGCCCGCGACGCCGTCGCCCTGATGAAGCATTTCGGCTTCGACCGCTTCAACCTGGCTGGCCACGATCGCGGCGGGCGGGTCGCCTACCGCCTGGCCCTCGATCATCCTGATGTGCTGCTGAAGCTCTCCATCCTGGACATCATTCCGACGGCCGATGTCTGGAAGCGGGCCAACAAGGCCTTCGCGCTGGCCTATTGGCACTGGTCGTTCCTGGCGCAGGCCCACCCCTTCCCCGAGACGGTGATCGGCGCCGATCCGGCGTATTTCCTGTTCCGCGGTTCGGGCGGGATGTTCGATCCCGAAGCCTATGCCGATTATGTCCGCTGCCTGCGGAACCCGGCCATGGTCCACGCCATCTGCGAGGACTATCGCGCCTGCGCCTCCTATGACGTCGCCGCCGACGAGGCCGACCGGGGCAAGGCGAAGATCAAGGTTCCGGTCCAGGTGCTCTGGGGCTCGAAGGGCGCCCTGGCCGCCTGGTACGACGTCCTGGCGATCTGGCGCGACTGGGCCGACGACGTGCAAGGCCACGCCATCGAAAGCGGCCACTTCATCCCCGAGGAGAACCCGGCGGAGACGCTGAAGGCGTTGCGGGGGTTCTTCCTCGGGTAGCCCCCAAGTGTCATCCCGGAAAGCGCGCAGCGCTTGTCCGGGACCCAGATGCGCGGGGTGTGCAGGATTGGGCGGTGCTTCTGGGTCCCGGTCTTCCGCGTGCCGCGGAAACCGGGATGACACCCAGAGTTAAAGCGGCATCCAGCTCGGCCGGTCCACCGCCACCGGCTTGCCGTCCGCCGTCAGCTCGCCATCAAGCCGGTCCAGCCGCACCAGGGCCATCGCCCGCCCGTCCCGCCCAGACAGCACCTCGCCCGCCCGGCGGTCGCCCAGCAGCACCTCGGCGTCGAAGGCCGGCGGGGCGCCTTCGAAGGTCAGAGGCAGCATGCGGTTCTTGATCTGGCCCCGGCGCTTCATGCGCGAGGTGGTCTCCTGGCCGACGAAGCAGCCCTTGTGGAAGTCGATGCCGTTCAGCAGGTCGAAATTGGCCTCGATGGGATAGGTCTTCTCGCTTCCCCAGTCGGCGGGGCCGGGCACGCCGAGCGCCAGGCGGTGGGCGTCATAGGCGGCCTCGTCGACCTCCAGCGCGTCGGCGGGCGTCGCCGCGCCATAGCCGCGCCAGCCCAGGGCGGGCAGGCGCGGATCGGCGATCCAGCCCTCGGGCGTCGGGCCCTCGCCGAACAGGGCCGCCACCGGGGTCTCGTCGGCGGCGATCGTCACCTTGGCCCGCAGACGGTACATGGTCAGCCGCAGGATCAGGGCCTGACGGCTCTCGGCCAGCACGTCCAACCAGGCCCCGGCCGCCCGTCCCACGATGAAGAGGTCGAACAAAAGCCGTCCTTGCGGAGTCAGAAGGGCGCCGAAGCGCGCCTCCCCGGGCGCGAGGGTTTCAACATCCTGGGTGATCAGGCCCTGGAGGAAGTCGCGCCAGTCCTCGCCGGAGAGCGAGATCAGCGCCCGGCTCTTCAGGACGGCGTGGGAAAGAGCTGTCGTCATGGATTCGCAGTTAGGGATCGCGCGGGTGGAGCGCCAGCGCCGCGAGCCTTATAGAGGGGCGATGACCCCCGGGTCCTTCCCGATTCTGTTCATCACCGCCACGCGGATTGGCGACGCCGTGCTCTCTTCCGGGCTCATCCGCAAACTGCTGTCCGAAATCCCCAGCGCCCGTTTCACCATCGTCGCCGGCCCCGTCGCCGCGCCCCTGTTCCTGGACGTCCCCAACCTGGACGAGATCATCGTCTTCGAGAAGGCCAAGGACGGCCGCCACTGGTTCCGGCTGTGGCGGCAGGTGCGCAAGCGCCGCTGGGGTCTGGTGGTGGACCTGCGCGGCTCGGCGATCTCCGGCTTCCTGAAGCGCGAGCGCCGGGCGGTCTACCGCCGGCCGCCCACCCCGGTGCACAAGGTGATCGAGGCCGCCCGCGTGCTGCAGATCGAGGACGATCCGCCGGCGCCCTATCTCTTCACCTCCAGCGACACCGAGACCCTGGCCATGGACCTGACGGCCGGCGACGGCCCGATCCTGGCGCTGGCCCCCTCGGCCAACTGGGTGGGCAAGACCTGGCCGGTGGAGCGCTTCGCCCAGACCGCCATCCAGCTGCTGGGCGAGGACGGGCCCCTGGCCGGCGGTCGCCTGATGGTGCTGGGCGGTCCCGAGGACGCCCAGGCCACCCAGTCCCTGCGCAACGTGGTCCCCAAGAGCCGGTTCATCGACCTGGTGGGCAAGGTGGACCTGCTGACCGCCTATGCCTGCCTCAAGCACGCGCGGCTGTTCATCGGCAACGATTCGGGCCTGATGCACATCGCCGCCGCGGCCGGCGCGCCCACCGTCGGGCTGTTCGGCCCCTCCGACGAGACTCTCTACGGCCCCTGGGGCCCCGACACCCGCGTGGTGCGCGGACCCCGGGATTTCGCCACCATCCGTGCGGTTGACCCTGGCTTCCAGCAGGCGCTCTGTCACATGATGGACCTCCCCGTCGACACCGTGGTCACCGCGGCGCGCGACCTGCTTGCCAAGACAACCGGGACAAGATGAGCGAGACCTACGACCTGATCATCCGGGGTGGCGAGGTGGTGAACCACGCCGGCCGGGGCCTCTCCGACGTCGGCGTGCGCGCCGGCAAGATCGTCGCCATCGGCGACCTGTCCCAGGCCTCGGCCGCCGAGGTCTTCGACGCCAAGGGGCTCACCGTCCTGCCCGGTGTCATCGACACCCAGGTCCACTTCCGAGAGCCCGGCCTGGAGTGGAAGGAGGACCTGGAGAGCGGGTCCCGCGCCGCCGTCCTGGGCGGAGTGGTCGCCGTGTTCGAGATGCCGAACACCGAGCCCACCACCACCGATCCCGACGCCCTGGCCGACAAGCTGGCGCGCGCCAGGGGCCGCATGCACTGCGACCACGCCTTCTATGTCGGCGGCACCCACGAGAACGCCGTCTTCCTGGGCGAGCTGGAGCGCCTGCCCGGCTGCTGCGGGATCAAGGTGTTCATGGGCGCCTCCACCGGCAGCCTGCTGGTGCAGGACGACGAGGGCATCGAGCAGGTGCTGCGTCACGTGAACCGCCGCGCAGCCTTCCACTCCGAGGACGAGTACCGCCTGGCCGAGCGCCGGCCGCTCGCCCGCGCCGGCGACTGGACGAGCCACGAGGAGGTGCGCGACGCCGCCTCGGCGCTGGAATCCACCCACCGCCTGGTGCGCATCGCCAAGGCGCTGGGCAAGCGCATCCACGTCCTGCACGTCACCACCGCCGAGGAGATGGTCTTCCTGGCCGCCAACAAGGACGTGGCCAGCGTCGAGGTCACGCCACAGCACCTGACCCTGACCGCGCCGGAGGCCTATGAGCGGCTGAAGGGCTACGCCCAGATGAATCCGCCGATCCGCAACAAATACCATCAGGACGGCCTGTGGGACGCCCTGGCCGCCGGGGTCGCCGACGTGCTGGGCTCCGACCACGCGCCCCACACCAAGGAGGAGAAGGCCCGGCCCTATCCGGCCTCGCCCTCGGGCATGCCTGGCGTTCAGACCCTGGTGCCGGTGATGCTGACCCACGTGGCCAACGGGCGGCTGAGCCTGGAGCGCTTCGTCGACCTCACCAGCCACGGCGCCAACCGCCTGTTCGGCATGGCCGACAAGGGCCGCCTGGCGGTGGGCAACGACGCCGACTTCACCATCGTCGACCTGAAGGCCAAGCGGATCATCAAGCACGAGGACATGGCCAGCCGCGTCGGCTGGACCCCCTTCGACGGCTTCGAGGCCACCGGCTGGCCCATGGCCACCATCATCCGCGGCCGGGTGGTGATGCGCGACGACGAGGTCATCGCCCCGCACCTGGGCGAGCCGGTCCGCTTCGCCGAGACCCTGGGCGGCTAGACATTTCTTTCCCGCCCTGTCGAATCCGCTCCGGGCGGCGCGTCTCTCCCGCGGAAGACACGCTGAAAAGGAGATTTCGATGCAATACATGCTTCTCGTCTACGAGCCCGAAGGCCGTGAGCAGAGCGCGGAGGGGCGGGCCAGCCTGATGGAGCTCGGTGCCCGGCACAGGGCGCTGGCCGAGCAGATGCGCCAGGCCGGGATCATGCAGGCGGGCGCGGGCCTGCAACCGGTCGCCACTGCCACCACGATCCGGACCTCGGCCGCCGGCCAGACCCTGCATGACGGTCCCTTCGCCGAGACCCGCGAGCATCTGGCCGGGTTCTACATGATCGAGGCGGCCGATCTGGACGAGGCGCTCAAGTGGGGCCGGCAGGTGCCCAACAGCCCCGGCGGTAGTTGCGAGGTCCGGCCGGTGCTCAACCCCTGAGCATGGACATCGGGCGGGCGATCTCGGAGGCCAGACCTCGCGTCGTGGCCGCCCTGGCCGCCCGTCTGCGCGACCTGGACGCCGCCGAGGAGGCCTTCGCCGAGGCCAGCGCGGCGGCGGTGCCGGCCTGGCGCGCCCAGGCCCCCCGTGATCCGGCCGCCTGGCTGTGGCGGGCGGCCTGGCGCCGCGCCCTGGACGCTCGGCGCCGCGCGGCGGTGCGTCGGAGGCAGGTCCCCGATGAGCCGCCGCCGGCGCCCTCGCAGGAGGACGAACTGATCGCCGCCGATGACCCCATCCCCGACGAGCGCCTGCGGCTGATCTTCGTCTGCTGCCATCCGGCCATCGCCGCCGACACCCGGGCGGCCCTGACCCTGAAGGTGGTCTGCGGCCTATCCACCGATCGCCTGGCCCGCGCCTTCCTGATGGCCGAGCCGGCCATGCTGCAGCGGATCACCCGGGCGAAACGCAAGATCCGCGACGCTGGCGTGCCCTTCGAAGTTCCGGGGCCCGAGTCCTGGCCCGAGCGGCTGGAGGCGGTCCTGGCCACCCTGGAGATCGCCTACGCCCAGGCCTATGAGGACGCGGCCCTGGCCGCCGAGGGCGCGCCCTTCGCCCAGGAGGTGCTGCGACTCTCGGGCCTGCTGGTCGAACTCATGCGGCGGGAGGGCGAGGTGTTGGGCCTGGCCGCGCTGGTCCGCTTCGCCGAGGCGCGGCGGCCTGCGCGCCTGGATGACACCGGCGCCATGGTCCCGCCCTCAGAGCAGGACATGGCCCTGTGGCGCGGCGACCTGATCACCGAGGGTGCAGGACTGCTGGACGCGGCCGCCGACCTGGGCGGGACTGGGCCGCGCTGCCTGCTGGCCGCCGTGCACGGTCTGCACCTGGCGCGGCGGGAGACCGGCGTCACGCCCTGGTCGGCCATCGTTGACCTCTACGACGCCCTCAGCCTGTTCCGTCCCGACGCCGTGACCGCCGTCAACCGCGCCGTCGCGGTCGGCGAAGCCAGCGGTCCCGCGGCCGGTCTGACGGCCCTGGCTGAGGTCCCGGGCGTCGAGCGGCTGGCGGGATGGCTGCCCTACCAGGCCGCCCGCGCCGGCCTCTGCGCCCGTGCGGGCCAGACCGAAGACGCCCGCGGGGCCTATCGCGCCGCCCTCGCCCTGAAGCCCGCGCCGGCCGAGCGGCTGTACCTGGAACGCCGGCTCGCCGCCCTGATCTGAAGGTTTCACCCTTTCCTTCCGCGCCTCGGGGACGATAAGCCTAGGCATGGACGCCGAGCTGAACATCGCCACCGCCCCCTTCCGCGACGCCCGCTTCGCGCCGCGCCGGCTGGAGATCGAGCGGCGGGACAATGGGGAGATCCTGCTCACCAACCCGACGCCCTTCGCCATGCCCTTCCAGACGACGGCGGAGCCCCTGGCCTTCTGGGCCAAGGCGGCGCCCGACCGGGTCTGGCTGGCCGAGCGGGCGGGAGAGGGCTGGCGGACGATCTCCTACGCCCAGGCCCATGAGGCCGTGCGCCGGCTGGCGGGGGGCCTGCGCGCCCTGGGCGTGACGGACAAGGGGCCGCTGCTGATCCTGGCGCGCAACGGGATCGACCATGCCCTGATCAAGTACGCCGCCATGGGCCAGGGCATGCCGGTCGCCCCGGTGTCGCCCCAGTACGGGCTGCCGGGCGCCAATCTCTCCCGCCTCGCCCACGCCGTCGAGGTGCTCAAGCCCGCGGCCGTGTACACCGAGGACGCCACCCTGTTCGCCGAGGGGCTGGGGGCCGATTGCCTGGCCGGCCTGCCGGTGATCGCCGGCCGCAACGCCCGGCCCGGCGACCTGGCGCTGGAGACCCTGCTGGCCGCCGCGCCCGTCGAGGCGACGGCGCGGCCCGAGGACCACGCCAAGTACCTGCTGACCTCAGGCTCGACGGGTCACCCGAAGGCGGTGATCTACACCCAGCGCGGGATGTGCGTGAACGCCGCCCAGATCACCGCCTGCTTCAAGGACGACGAACCCCCGGTGATCGTCAACGCCGCCCCCTGGAGCCACAGCCTGGGCGCCAACGCGATCCTGCACATGACGGCTCATCGCGGCGGTACGCTCTATGTCGACGCCGGCCAGCCGGTGGCGGGGCGCTTCGCCGAGACGGTGCGGAACCTGACCGAGATCGCGCCCACCTATCACAACATGGTGCCGGCCGGCTGGATGCTGTTCGCCGGCGAACTGGAGCGGAACGAGGCCCTGGCGCGCAACTTCTTCTCCCGGGTCCGGGCGCTGCAATACGGCGGGGCGGCCCTGGGCCAGGCGGTGAACGATCGCATCCAGGCCGTGGCGGTCCGCACGGTCGGCGAGCGCATCACCTTCGGCAGCGGCTATGGGGCGACGGAGACCGGACCGACCGCCGCCAACGTCTCCTGGCATAATGCGCGGATGGGGCTGATGGGCCTGCCCCTGCCCGGCACCTCGGTGAAGCTGGTCCCGGCGGACGGCAAGCTGGAGTTCCGGGTCAAGGGCCCCCAGGTCACCCCCGGCTATCTCGGGAAGCCCGAGCTGTCGGCCCAGAGCTTCGACGCGGAAGGCTTCTACCAGGTGGGCGACGCCGCTCGGTTCATCGACCCGCAGGACCCGCTCCAGGGCATGGCCTTCGATGGCCGTCTGTCGGAGAACTTCAAGCTGGCCAGCGGCACCTTCGTCTCGGTCGGCGAACTCCGCATCGCGGCCGTCTCCGCCGTCGGCGACGCCGTGACCGACGCGGTGGTCTGCGGCGAGGGCCACGAGAGCGTCGGCCTGATGTTCTATCCCAATCCCCACCTCCCTCCGGAGGCCGTGGCCGCCGCCGTGCGCGCCGGCCTGGAGGCCTTCAACGCCAAGGCCAAGGGCGCGGGCGGCAGGATCGCCCGGGCGCTGGTGCTGGACGGTCCGCCGGACGCGGGCGCCGGTGAGATCACCGACAAGGGCTATATCGCCCAGGCCCTGGCGCGCGCGCGCCGCGCCGAATCCGTGAACCGGCTGTTCGCCGATCCCCCTTCCTCCGATGTGATGGTGTTCTGACATGAACGGCGCCGACGCCCTGATCGAGACCCTCGTGGACAACGGCGTGACCGCCTGTTTCGCCAATCCCGGCACCAGCGAGATGCAGTTCGTCGCGGCCCTGGACCGCCAGCCCAGCATGCGACCGGTGCTGTGCCTGTTCGAAGGCGTGGCCACCGGCGCCGCCGACGGCTATGGCCGCATGAGCGACACCCCGGCCTGCACCCTGCTGCACCTGGGGCCCGGCTACGGCAACGGCTTGGCCAACCTGCACAACGCCCGGCGCGCCTACACCCCGATCGTCAACGTGATCGGTGACCACGCCACCTATCACCGGCAGTACGACGCGCCGCTGAACTCCGACATTCCTTCCATCGTGGCGGCCAACTCGGTCTGGGTGAAGTCCGCCGACACCCCCGACAGCGTGGCGGCCATCGCGGCCGAGGCCATCACCGCCAGCTACGGCCCCCCCGGCGGCCCGGTCAGTCTGATCCTGCCCGCCGACTCCGCCTGGCTGGAGACCAAGGTGACCAGGGCCAAGGCCGGCCGCCCCGCGCCGTCGGCCCCCGAGGCCGCCAATGTCGAGGCCGTGGCCAAGGCCATCAAGGCCGCCGCCAAGCCGGTGGTGCTGATCGGCGGCCGCGCCGCCCGGGCCGAGGCCCTGGTCCAGGCCGCCCGCCTGCAGGCCGCGGGCGTCCGGGTCATGGTCGACACCTTCGTCTCCCGCCAGCCGCGGGGGGCGGGGATCTTCGCGCCGGCCCGTATGCAGTACTTCGGCGAGATGGCCCTGGCCGACCTCGCCGGGACCGACCTCATGGTCTATGCCGGCACCACCACGCCGGTGGCCTTCTTCGCCTATCCCGACCGCCCCAGCGTCCTGGTGCCGGAGGGCTGCGCCACCCTGACCCTGGCCGATCGGACCACCGATTCCGTCGCCGCCCTGGCGGCCCTGGCCGATGCGCTGGGCGCTCCGGCCGCCGGTCCCAGCCAGCCGCTGAAGCTGCCCGAGAACGCCCCTACCGGCGGCATGACCCCGCAGAGCGCCGGCGTCTCCATCGCCCGCCACCTGCCCGAGGGGGCGATCATCTGCGACGACTCGGTGACCTCCGGCGGCGGGGTGGCGGTGCCCTGCATGACCGCCCGGCCACATGACGTCCTGGCGCTCACCGGCGGGGCCATCGGCATCGGCATGCCGCTGGCCATCGGGGCGGCCGTCGCCGCGCCGGGGCGCAAGGTGGTGTCGCTGAACGGGGACGGCTCGGCCATGTACACGGTCCAGAGCCTCTGGACGATGGCGCGGGAGAACCTCGACGTCACCGTCGTGGTCTTCGCCAATCACTCCTACCGCATCCTCAACATCGAGATGGGCCGCACCGGCTCGGGCAATCCCGGCCCCTCGGCCTCCAAGCTGCTGGACCTGGGCGACCCCAAGCTCGACTGGGTCTCCATCGCCAAGGGCATGGGCCTGCCCGCCGTCCGCTGCGAGACCGCCGAGCAGTTCGAGACGGCCTTCGCCCGCGCCATGTCCGAGCCGGGCCCCAAGTTCATCGAAGCCGCGATCTAGCCTCTCTTCCGTCCCCGCGACGCGGGGAGGTGAGGGCGCAAAGAAAAAGGCCCGTGGGCGAACCCACGGGCCTCGATCCTGTCGTCCTGATCAGCCGATCAGGTGTTGCCGGGCAGCTTGCAGTCCTTGGAGAAGGCGCAGCCGATGACGCCCACGGGGGCCAGCGGCGACGGCGCGTATTCCAGGATGTAGCCCTTCAGGCCGTCGGAGCAGCCGACTTCCAGATAGCCCGTGCCCTTGGTGGTCTTGCCGATGTAGCGGGTGGCCGAGACCGTGCACTCGTTCTTGCCCATCTTGCGCAGATCGGCGGTCACCAGCGGGAAGGCCCCGTCAGGCTTGGTGAAGGAGCAGCGATAGCCAGCCACCGGGGCGCGGGCGCAGTCGTAGACCTGCGGCTTCACGCCGGGGCCGCCGAAGACGCCGACACCGCCGGAGCCGTTCGTGCAGGCCATCTCCACCACGTCCAGACCGGCGGGCGAGGGGAAGGGGGCGTACTTGGAGACTTCGCAGTCGAAGGCCGCGGTCTTGGCCAGCTTGGTGTAGAGGCCGGCCTGGGCGGTCTCGGCTTCCTTGGCGTCGGTCAGCTCGCAGCCGCCCATCACCATGGAGGCCTTCTCGCAGGGATAGGTCTGGACCAGCTGGCCCTTCTCCACCTTGTAGAGGTAGCCCTTACCGTCGGCGCAGGAGGTCTCGTAGAACATGGCGCCGGCCTGCGACATACCGGCGTAGCGACGGTCCTTCACGGCGCAGCCGTTCTTGGAGGCGGTCACCAGGGTGTCGACGATGGCCATGCGGTAGGCCTTGTCGTGCAGGGTGCACTTAATGTTGCTGTTGCTGTCGTCGTACAGCAGGCAGTTGTTGGCCTCGACCTTCTTGGCCTCGTCGGCCGGGGCGCTGGTCTGCAGGACGTAGCCGTCGCCGCCGGTGCAAGAGATTTCGAGGAAGGTCGAGGTGGCGCTCTGGCCGATGCCGCGCACCTGATCGGGGGTGCAGGCGATGCCGGCCTTGGCGATGTAGCCGGCCAGGTCGGACTTGGGATCGGCGTTGCCCGGCAGCTTGCAGGGCAGGCTGGAGGGCTTGCCGTCCGGGGTCGGGCTGTTGGCTTCCACGCAGGTGAAGGCGGTGGGCTTGGCGCCGGTCACGGCCGACAGGATGAAGCCGAGGCCCTTGTCGCAGTCGATCTCGTAATAGCTGGTCTCGGTCTTGGCCTTCTTGTCGCTCATCTTGCCGACGAAGCGGGCGTCGGTGACCTTGCAGGCGATGCCGGCGGCGGCGGCCACGGCCGGCGCCTCGGCCATGCCCTGGGTGCGGGAGGCGGCGGTGACTTCCTCAACCGGCTTCTTGGCCGCCATAACGACGGCGGCGGGCGCCATCACCGCGACAAACAGGGCCGCGGCGAGCCCGATTCCGAATGACCTCATGGTCGTAATCTCTCCTGGGGGTAGTTCCTCTGGGCGGACTTAAGCGCCCCTGCGTCCTTCAAATCAAGTTTGGCGTGAACGGCGTCTGAACTGAGCTGCACAAGACCGTATTGCGGTTTGATAGAGATCACCTGTGGCGCGACAATGGCGGAACACGGGTTGGAGTTTTGGGGCGATGCGGGACGGATTCGAAGAGGCGGTGGTCGACCATCCGCGCCCCAGGCTGGTCTATCCCTTCGAGCGGGGCCCCAAGACCGGCGAGGCCCTGGACGTGGCGCCCGGGGTGAAGTGGCTGCGGATGCCGCTGGGCGGATCCCTGGCCTTCATCAATGTCTGGGCCATCCGCGAGGGCGCCGGCTGGGCCATCGTCGACACCGGCATGGGCGGGCCCGAGACCATGGAGGCCTGGCGCGAGGCCTTCGCCAAGTCCCTGGGCGGCCTGCCGGTGACGCGGGTCTTCGTCACCCACATGCATCCCGACCATATCGGCATGGCCGGCTGGCTGACGCGGAAGTTCGACGTCCGGCTGTGGATCACCCGGCTGGAGTTCCTGATGTGCCACAACCTGGCGGCCGACACCGGCCGCGAGGCGCCGGAGGACGCCCTGCGCTTCTATCGCGGCGCCGGCTGGACCGAGGAGCAGATCGAGACCTACCGCGCCCGGTTCGGCGGCTTCGGCAAGGGGCTGCACGCCCTGCCGGCCAGCTTCCAGCGGCTGTCGGACGGCGACGAAATCCAGATCGGCGACCATGGCTGGAAGGTCGTGGTGGGCTCGGGCCATTCGCCGGAGCACGCCTGCCTCTACTGCCCGGAGCTGAAGCTGCTGATCAGCGGCGACCAGGTGCTGCCCAAGATCTCCTCCAACGTCTCGGTCTTTCCCACCGAGCCCGGCGGCGATCCCCTGACCGACTGGCTGACCTCGCTGGCGCGGATCAAGACCCAGGTGCCCAACGACGTCCTGGTCCTGCCCGCGCACAACGATCCGTTCCACGGCCTGCACGCCCGCATCGACCACCTGATCGGCGGCCACGAGCGGGGGCTGGCGCGGCTTGCGGCGCTTATCGCCGAGCCGAAGCGGTCGGTGGACGTCTTCCATGTCCTGTTCCGCCGGAAGATCGACGAGTGGGTCCTGGGCATGGCCACCGGCGAGAGCCTGGCTCATCTCAACTGCCTGATCACCCGGGGTCAGGCGGTCAAGGAGACCGACCCCCAGGGCGTGGACTGGTACCGGGTCGCCTGATCCGGGAAAGAAATCGTGGCGCGCCGCTGGCGCCCCCTGCGCGGCGGTATAATATACGACGTAAGAAATTAGGGAGTGGGACGATGAGCGAGCATGTCTTGAGCGAGAAGTCGGGCGGGGTCCTGACCCTGACCCTCAACCGGCCGGAGAAGAAGAACGCCCTGACCCGGGCCATGTACCAGGCCCTCGGCGACGCCATCGACCAGGCGGAGTTCGATCGCGAGGTCCGCTGCGTGCTGATCCAGGCCAATGGCGACATGTTCACCGCCGGCAACGACCTGACCGACTTCGCCGCCGTCAACGCCGGCGACTCCAGCGCCAACGAGGCCCGCCGCGAGGGCAATCCCCTGCTGGCCGCCCTGGCGCGCGCCAAGACCCCGCTGGTGGCCGCCGTGAACGGCCGCGCGGTGGGGGTGGGCGTCACCATGCTGCTGCACTGCGACCTGGTCTTCGTCTCCGAGGACACCCTGCTCACCACCCCCTTCGTGAACCTGGCCCTGGTGCCGGAGGCGGCCTCCAGCCTGACCCTGCCGGCCCGCATCGGCCATGCCCGGGCCTTCTCCATGTTCGTGCTCGGCGAAGCCGTCGATGCGAAGAAGGCGGTGGACTGGGGCATCGCCAACGCCGCGGTCCCCGCCGACCAGCTTCGGGCCCGCGCTCGGGCCGCCGCCGACGCCGTGGCCGCCCGCCCGCCGGCCGCGGTGACCATCACCAAGGCCCTGATGCGCGACGCCGAGGCCATCGCCAACCGGATGGACGAAGAGGGCCGCCACTTCGCCGCCCAGCTCAAGTCGCCGGAGGCCAAGGAGGCCTTCGCCGCCTTCGCGCAGAAGCGCGCGCCCGACTTCGCCAAGGTGGGCTAGATGGCCCGGATCACCGCGGGCCTTTCCCCCTTCACCGACGCCGCCGAGATCGCCGAGGACCACGACCTGACCGGCCGGACGGCCATCGTCACCGGCGGCGCCACCGGCATCGGTATCGAAACCGCCAGGGCGCTCGCCGCCGCCGGCGCCGAGGTCACGATCGCCGTCCGCAACCGCGAGGCCGGCGAGAAGGCCGCCGCCCAGATCAACGCCGACATCGGCGCCGAGCGGGCCAGGGTGGGGATGATCGACCTCTCCAGCCTGGGCTCGGTGGCCGCCTTCGTCAGCGCCTGGGGCGACGCGCCGCTGAACATGCTGATCAACAACGCAGGCGTCATGGCCTGCCCGCAGACCTACACCGCCGACGATCTGGAGATGCAGATCGGGACCAACCACTTCGGCCACTTCCTGCTCGGCGTCGGCCTGGCCCGCGCCCTGATGAACGGGGCCGAGGAGGGGCGCGCGGCGCGCCTGGTCTCGCTCTCCTCAATCGGCCACCGCCGGAGCGGCATCAACTGGGACGACCCCCATTACCGCACCCGGCCCTATGACAAGTGGGAGTCCTACGGCCAGTCCAAGACCGCCAATTCCCTGTTCGCCGTGGGCTTCCACAGGCGCTTCGCCGACCTGGGGATCACCGCCAACGCCGTGATGCCGGGCGGGATCATGACCCCCCTGCAGCGTCACCTGCCCCGCGAGGAGATGATCGCCATGGGCTGGATGAACGATGAGGGCGTCATCGCCCAGGGCTTCAAGACCCCGGCCCAGGGCGCGTCCACCAGCGTCTGGGCGGCCATCGGGGATGAACTCGAGGGCGTCGGCGGCCTCTATCTGGAAAATCTCAGCCAAGCCCTGCCCTGGGGCGAGGAGCCCAATGCCGGAGTCATGGCCCACGCCCTCGACCCCGAGGGCGCCGAGCGCCTCTGGGCCCTGTCGGAAGAAACCACCGGAGTGAAACTATGAGCCTGCAAGGCAAGACCCTCTTCGTCACCGGCGCCAGCCGCGGCATCGGCCTGGCCATCGCGCTCCGTGCCGCCCGCGACGGGGCCAACATCGCCATCGCCGCCAAGACCGCCGAGCCGCACAAACACCTGCCCGGCACCATCTATTCGGCCGCCAAGGAGATCGAGGCGGCCGGGGGCAAGGCCCTGCCCCTGATCGTCGACGTCCGCGACGAGGCCAGCGTCTACGAGGCGGTGGAGAAGACCGTGGCGGCTTTCGGCGGCATCGACATCTGCGTCAACAACGCCTCGGCCATCCAGCTCACGGGCACCCTGCAGACCGACATGAAGCGCTACGACCTGATGAACCAGGTCAATGCTCGGGGCACCTTCCTGACCTCCAAGGCCTGCATTCCACACCTGAAGAATTCGGCCAACCCCCACGTCCTGATGCTGTCGCCGCCCCTGGACATGAGCCCGCGCTGGTTCGAGGGCCACGTGGCCTACACCATGGCCAAGTTCGGCATGAGCATGTGCGTCCTGGGCATGGCCGCGGAGTTCAAGGCCGACGGCATCGCCTTCAACGCGCTGTGGCCCCGCACGGGCATCGCCACGGCCGCCATCCAGTTCGCCCTGGCCGGGGAGGAGGGCATGAAGTCCTGCCGCACCGTCGACATCATGGCCGACGCCGCCCATGCCATCTTCGAGAAGCCGGCCCGCGAGTTCAGCGGCAACTTCCTGATCGACGACAGCTTCCTCTATGCGGAAGGCGAGCGTGACTTCGACAAGTACCGGGTCGATCCCACCACCAAGCTGATGCCCGACTTCTTCGTCCCGGCGGACTCCGTCCCGCCGCCCGGCGTGGTCATCGGCTAGGCTTACGCTTCGGCTTCGACTTGGCGCGGGCGGCGGCCTCCAGGCCCTTGCCCGCCCAGGCGGCCAGCAGGTCGGGGTCCTCCAGAGCGTCGAGGGGCGCCGACCAGTAGCTCATGGCCTTGTCGCCGCCGAAGGGTTTGAAGGGTTCGCAGCCGGCGGACTCGAAGTCGGCGCGGTTGGCGTCGTCGACCTTGAGATAGAGGGTGTCCTCGGCGATCAGGGCGAAGAACAGCTCGTGGCGGGACAGGCCCACGCCGCCGAACATCCGCCGGTGGGTGATCCCGCCGAGCGGCTGGAGCTGCTCGAGGATGTAGTCGACAAATTCCGGTGAGACCGCCATGCGCTCCTCGCCAAGCCAGAGGACATGTTAGCCGTGACCGTCACCGTCCGTCCCGCCGTTCCCGCCGACGCCCCCACCGTCTTCGGCTTCATCCGGGCGCTCGCCGAGTACGAAAAGCTGCTGCACGAGGTGGAGGCCAGCCAGGACGACATCGCCGGCCACCTGTTCGGGGCCAATCCGCGCCTGTTCTGCGACATCGCCGAGAGCGACGGCGCGCCGGTGGGGTTCGCCATCTGGTTCTACAACTACTCCACCTTCCGCGGCCGGCACGGGATCTATCTGGAGGACCTGTTCGTGGTCCCGGAGGCCCGCGGCCTGGGGGCCGGCAAGGCCCTGCTGCGGGCCCTGGCCCGGCGGTGCGAGACCGAGGGCCTGGCGCGGCTGGAATGGGCGGTGCTCAACTGGAACGAACCCGCCATCGCCTTCTATGACAGCCTGGGAGCCGCGGCGCAGACCGAGTGGACCGTGCGTCGCCTGACCGACGCGGCGCTGAGCAAGTTGGCGCGGGGCGACTAGACCTTGATGTCGATGATCGCCGGGGCGTCCTTGCCGCCCTGGTTCGATTTTGCCTGGTGCTCGAGCACGCCCAGCATCGCCTCCTTGATGCGCCGGGCGATCTCCTCCTCGATGGAGGTCTCTGTGGCGGCCCGCTGCTTGGGGTCGAGCCTGGCCAGGTCGCCCTCGCTGGTTCCGCGGGCGGCCAGGACCTGGGCGCGAATCTTCTCCTTCAGCTTCTCGAGCTGCTGCTCCTTGGCCCATTGGTAGATCCCCTTGTCGCGGATCGCCTCAAGGGTGGCCTTGTCCTTGGCCTTGGCGGCGGCGGCCTTCGCCGCGGCGATCTCGGCGGCGCTGGCGGGCTTGTCGGTGGGCGCCGCGGCCCCGCCGGGCAGGAGGGCGGCGAGGGGTGAGGATTGGCCGATGGCTGAAATGGACATGCGAACCTCCGCTCTAGCGGTTAAGGTTACGCAAGTTCCGGGCCACCAAGAGCCCAGCCAGGGAGAGGTCCATGAGCGCCCCACCGAAGACGGTCCTGGTGGCCACGCCCGAGGAGGAGGCCGCCATCCGCCAGGCCGTGCGGACCGCCCAGCCGGGCTCCCCCGACAGCGTCCTGGCCGGGCCCGAACATGTGCCGGGCCTGGTGGCCCTCCTCAGCGATCCGGCGGTCTCCGGCCCCATCTACGACCTGCCCAGGCCCATCAACGCCGAGACGGTGGGCGCCTGGGTCGCCGAGGCCGAGGACTTGCGCCAGAAGGGGGAGGCGATCCTGTTCGTCTCCCTGGACCCGGCTGGCGAGGTGGCCGGCTATTCCCGCTTCTCGGTCTGGCCCGACCGGTCCTCGGCGGAGATCGTCGGGGGCCGCCGCGCGGATCTGCAGAGCCGGGGCCAGGGCAGTTCCGGCGCGGCGCGGTCCTTCGGCTGGATGTTCGAGGCCCTGGGGGTGCGGTTGGTGGGCCTGACCGCGGCCCTGGACAATGTCCGCTCGGCCCGGGTGATCGAGGCCGCCGGTTTCGTGCGCATGGGGGAGCGCGACAGCGTGCGTCCCGATGGGACCATCCGCCGCTCCCTCTACTGGGAGATGACCCGCGACCAGTGGCGGGCCCTGCACGGGACATGAAAAAGACCCCGGCCTCGCGGCCGGGGTCCTGATCGTCGTGTCGGAACGTCCGCGCTTAGGAGGCGGGCGCCGTGGCCGGGGCCGCGCCTTGGCTCGCCAGCGGCGGGCGGGTGACCGGGTAGAACTTCGGCGCCATCGCGGGGATGGCTTCCTTGATGATGCTGTCGACAGTCCAGCCCTCTTCCTTGGTCACGGTCTCGATGGGCCGCGGCTGCGAATAGAGGGTGATGGTCTCGCCCGAGGAGCCGAAGATCTGGCCCGAGACGCTGGCGGCGGCCGGGGTGATCATGGCCACGGAGAAGCGGGCCGGCTGGTCGGCGCGGATCTTCTCGGCCATCACGGCGCGGCGGGCGGCGGCGGCTTCATCCTTCACCGGCACCGACTGGGTCATGCGGGTCCAGGCGACCGGGGCCACGCAGTTGGAGCGCACGTTGTTGCGGGCGCCTTCCATGGCGATGATGCGCGACAGGCCGGCGATGCCCATCTTGGCCGCGCCGTAATTGGCCTGGCCGATGTTGCCCAGCAGGCCCGAGGTCGAGGTGAAGAACATGTAGGCGCCGTCGTTCTGCTCGCGGAACAGCTCGATGGTGGCGCGGGCCACGTTGAAGGAGCCGCGCATGTGGACGGCGATGACGGAGTCCCATTCGGCCTCGGTCATCTTGTGGAACATCACGTCCCGCAGGATCCCGGCCGGATTGATCACGGCGTGCAGACCGCCGAATTCCTTCTTGGCCTGTTCGACCATGCCGTAGACGGCGTCGAGGTCGGTGACGCTGTCGGAGTTGGAAACCGCTTCACCGCCCGCGGCGCGGATTTCCTGGGCGACGGATTCAGCCGGACCGGCCGAACCTTCGTCCTCGCCCTTCAGCCCACCGCCCAGATCGTTGACGACAACCTTCGCGCCTTCCTGCGCGGCGATCAGAGCGCAATCGCGGCCGATACCGTTGCCGCCGCCCGTAACAAGAACAACTTTGCCTGAAAGAGCACCCATGAACCAATCTCCCTGAAATATTAATTCGGGAACTGTTATTCGAGCCGGTCAGCCTTGCGCAAGTCTGGAAACAGTTTCGCCCAGAGGCCGGTGACGATCAAAGCCCCGACCCCGCCGAAGATCGCGCCGCCCACCGGGCCGAAGAACCGGGCCACGACGCCGCTCTCGAACTCCCCCAATTCGTTGGACGCCCCGATGAACAGGGAGGAGACCGCCGCCACCCGACCGCGCATGTGATCGGGGGTGACGATCTGCACCAGGGTCTGGCGGACATAGACGCTGAGCATGTCGGCGCCCCCCAGGACGGCGAGCGCCGCCACCGACAGGGGCAAGGACTTCGACAGGCCAAAGACGATGGTGGCCGCCCCGAACACCGCCACCCCGGCGAACATGGTGATCCCCGCGTTCTGACGGATCGGCCGGCTGGCCAGGATCACGGCCACCAGGGTGGCGCCGATGGCCGGGCCCGCCCGCAGGATTCCGAAGCCGCTGGGGCCGACGTGCAGCACGTCGCGGGCGAACACCGGCAGCAGGGCCGTGGCGCCCCCCAGCAGGACGGCGAACAGGTCGAGGGAGATGGCCCCGAAAACGATCTTGTTGGTCCAGGTGTAGACCAGCCCCTCCTTGATCAGGGCCCAGCGGGAGCCGGCCTGGACGATGGGCTGGGTCACCCCGCGGATCAGGAAGACGCAAAGAAAGGCCAGGACGTAGAGGACGGTGGTCACCGAATAGGACAGGCCCGTGGAGTGGGCCAGCAGCAGGCCCCCCACCGCCGGCCCCAGGATCGAGCCCCCCTGCCATGCGAGCGAATTCCAGGCGATGGCCCGCGGCAGCAGGCTTCGGGGCACCAGCATGGGGCCTAGCGCGGTGGAGGAGGGGCCCATGAAGGCGCGGCTGGCCCCGAACAGGGCCGAGAGCAGCAGCAGCAGGGGAATGCTGGCGAAGTGGTAGATGGAGGCCAGCGCCAGGGTGAGCGCCGTGGCGATCTCGCCCACATAGCAGATCAGCAGCACCTTGCGCCGGTCGTGGCGGTCGGCGGTCTCACCGGCGAAGGGGGAGAGGAACAGCACCGGCACGAAGGCCGCCAGGCCGATCAGCCCGACATAGAAGGCCGACTGCTTCACATCCATGGTCTCGCGGGCCACGGCGTACATCTGCCAGCCCAGGGCCACGCTCTGGATCTGCACCCCCAGGGTGGCGGCCACGCGGGCGGTCCAGAACAGCATGAAGTCGCGGCGCTTGATCAGCTCGCGGATGGTCGTGGGTTCGGGCGCGCCGTCGGAGGGAGTCGTTGTCATGGGCGGGCGACCTTGCGGCGCCGCGCCCCACCCCGCAACGCGTGATTGACGTCGGCGGCGCATGGCCCTATCGCCGCGTCGCGTTGAACCCTTTTCCGGGCCGAGGTCATGCGACGACTGCGACGAACCGGGCGCGCCCGCCGCGCCGAATAGAACCGCCCGCCGGCCGGCGCATTCGTGCGTGGCGGCGAGATCGCCGCTCATCGCACAAGACCAGACGCCCATGACCCTTCCCGCCGCCAAGGCGCCGACCCTCAAGCTCGAACAACCCCAGGACGGTCCCGCCGTGGACGCCCTGCTGGACCACGCCTTCGGGCCCGGACGCTACACCAAGGTCTCCGAGCGCGTCCGCGAGGTGGCCGAGTTCCGCCCCGACCTGTCCTTCTGCGCCTGGGACGGCGGTCGGCTGGTGGGCTGCGTGCGCATGACCCGCGTGCGCATCGGCGCCGACGAGGCCGTCTTCCTCGGGCCCTTGGCGGTCCAGGCCGAGGTCCGCAAGTACGGGACCGGCGGCCTGCTGGTGCAGCGGGCCTGCGAGGCGGCCCAGGCCGCGGGCTTCGCCGCGGTGCTGCTTGTGGGGGACGAACCCTATTTCAGCCGCTTCGGCTTCTCGGCCGCGCCGGCCAGGGATGTGCGCCTGCCCGGACCCGTGGATCAGCGCCGGGTGCTGGTCCGGGCCCTGCGCGAAGGCGGGGCCGAGGGGCTGGCGGGGCTGGTCGGCGCGCCGCTTCCCTAGCGTCGCGCTTGAGGCGGGGCGTGGCGCACCCTACCTTCACCACATGACCGACGCGCCCAGCAAGCCCAGCCTCGAAGGCGTGATCGCCGCCGCCAAACAGGCGCCGGGCCGCGGCCTGCCGCCCGTGCACCTGTGGAACCCCACCCACTGCGGCGACATCGACATCGTCATCAAGAAGGACGGGCTGTGGTTCCACGAGGGCACGCCCATCGGCCGCGAGGCCCTGGTGCGGCTGTTCTCCACCGTCCTGCGCAAGGATCCCGACGGCTTCCACCTGGTGACCCCGGTGGAGAAGATGAGGATCACCGTCGAGGACGCCCCCTTCATCGCCGTGCGCGTGGACAAGGTGGGCGACACCCTGAAATTCCTCACCAATGTCGGCGACGAGGTCGAGGCCGGGCCGGAGAACGAGATCCGCGTGGAGATGGACCCCGCCACCGGCGAGCCGCGCCCCTATCTGCACGTCCGCCGCGGCCTGGAGGCCCTGATCGCCCGCCCGGTGTTCTACGAGCTGGTGGAGCTGTCCGAGGAGCGGCAGACGCCGGAGGGGCCCCGCCTGGGGGTCGCCTCCAACGGGGCCTGGTTCCCGGTCGGCCCGGCGGGGGCCCATCGTCTGTGAGTCCGCACCGCGCGACCGCCGAGACCCGCGACTGGATCGTCCGCCACCTCGACCCCCTGGAGGAGCGCGAGCCCGTGGCCGGCGCCACCGGCTCGGACTTCGACCTCTCGGGCCCCTACGGGACGCCCCACGCCGACCTCACCCCGGCCTCGGTGCTGGTGGCCCTGATCGAGCGGGAGAGCTCCTATTCGGTGCTGCTGACCCGGCGCTCCGACACCCTGCGCCGCCACACCGGCCAGATCGCCCTGCCGGGGGGACGCCGCGATCCCGGCGAGACCCCCTGGGGCACGGCCCTGCGCGAGGCGCACGAGGAGGTGGGGCTGCACCCCGACTTCGTGACCCTGGCGGGACTGTCCTCGCCCTATGTCACCGGCACCGGCTACCTGATCACCCCGGTGGTGGGCTTCGTGCGCCACGGATTCACGCTCGAGCCCAATCCCGACGAGGTGGCCGACATCTTCGAGACCCCCTTCGGCTTCCTCATGGACCCGGCCAATCACGAGGAACATGAGCGTGAGGCGCCGACCGGGGAAAAGCGTAGGTTCTACGCCATGACCCACGACGACCGTTTCATCTGGGGAGCCACGGCCGGCGTCCTGCGGGCGCTGTACGAGCGGCTCTACGGCGCGGCCGTTGCTTGAGGTCGTCGCCACGCGGGCCCTGCTGGTGGCGCTGCCCTTCGGTCTCTGGTTCCTCTGGCGGGAGGTCGCGCGGCGCTCGGGCCGGGAGATGGGCTCCACCCCCTGGGCCTGGCTGTTCGCCGCCGGGGCGATGCTGTTGGGGCTTTCTCTGATGGCCACGGCGGTGTTCCATGGCGATAATCGCGGCGAGGTCTATGTGCCCGCCGAAGTGTTGCAGGACGGGCGCGTGACGCCCGGCCATTTTGAAAAGAGAGCGCCCAAGACACCATGACCGAAAGTATCGGCCAAAGGCCCTGGATGAAGACCCCCGGGGCCGTCGCGGTGATGGATGCGCTGGAGGCGCGGGGCTTCTCCGGCTGCGCCCGCTATGTGGGGGGCTGCGTGCGCAACGCCCTGCTGAACCGGCCGGTCGAGGACATCGACATCGCCACCACCCTGACGCCGGACCAGGTCACCGAGGCCCTGAACGAGGCCGGGATCAGGGCGGTGCCCACCGGGGTCGAGCACGGCACCATCACCGCCGTGGCCGACCACCAGCCCTTCGAGATCACCACCCTGCGGCGGGACGTCTCCACCGACGGCCGCCGTGCCGTGGTCGCCTTCACCCAGGACTGGGCCGAGGACGCCCAGCGCCGGGACTTCACCCTGAACGCGGTCTATGCCGACCGCGACGGGACGCTGTTTGATCCCACCGGCCGCGGGGTCGAGGACGGCAAGGCCGGGCGGATCGTCTTCGTGGGCGACGCCATGACCCGCATCCGCGAGGACTATCTGCGCATCCTGCGCTTCTTCCGGTTCCTGGCCTGGTACGGCAAGGGCGAGGCCGACGAGAAGGCGCTGGCCGCCTGCAAGGCCCTGAAGGAGACCCTGTCGGGGCGTCCGGCCGAGCGCACCGCCAAGGAGCTCACCAAGCTGCTGGCCGCCGAGGAGCCACGCCCGGCTCTGGCCCTGATGGCCAAGGCCGGGGTGCTGGGCGCCGTCCTGCCCTGCGCCACGGACCTGGCCGCCTTCAACATGCTGGTGGAGATCGAGACCGACCAGCTGTTCGAGAATGATCCCATCCTGCGCCTGGCCACCCTGATCCCGGAGGACCAGGTGGGCGCCGCCCAGATCGCCGAGCGCCTGCGCCTGTCCAACGAGGTCCGCGACCGCCTGGTGGCGGCCATGGGCAAGACCCCGCGCATCACCAGCTGGATGAGCCCCCGGGAGACCCGGCGGGCGGTGTACGCCATCGGCCTGCGGGCCTTCACCGACCGGGTGAAGCTGGCCTGGGCCAGGTCCGGCCGCACCGCGGCCACCCACCAGTGGCGGGGCCTGCTGGCTCTGGCCGAGAGCTGGTCGCCGCCGACCTTCCCGCTCACCGGCGACGACGTGATCCATTCCGGCGTGCCCAAGGGCCCGATGGTCGGCCAGGTGCTGCGCGAGGTGGAGGACTGGTGGGTCGACCACGACTTCCTCGACGACAAGTTCTCCGCCATCGAGAAGCTGAAGGCGGTGGCCCAGGGCATGGCCTATTGAGGCTGGGCATCCTGGAGACCGGCGCCCCGCCCCCCGGCGTCGACCAGTTCGGCGACTATCCCGCCATGTTCCGCGCCCTGCTGGGGCCGCGGACGCACGACTACACGACCTTCGACGTCCAGGCCGGCGAGCTGCCCGCCAGCGCCGAGGCCTGCGAGGCCTATATCGTCACCGGCTCCTCGGCCGGCGTCTATGATCCGCTGCCCTGGATCGCGCCCCTGTCGGACTTCCTGCGGGCGGCCCGGGGGACGCCGATGGTGGGGATCTGTTTCGGCCACCAGATCATGGCCCAGGCCTTCGGCGGCAAGGTGATCAAATCCCCCAAGGGCTGGGGGGTCGGCCTGCACCGCTACGAGGTCCAGGCGCCCCAGGCGTGGATGGACGCCCCGCGCCTGACCATCCCCGCCTCCCACCAGGACCAGGTGGTGCAGGCGCCGCCCGCCGCCACCGTGCTGGCCGGCAGCGCCTTCACGCCGCTGGGCATGCTGGCCTATGACGACCAGCCGGCCATCTCCCTGCAACTGCATCCGGAGTTCGAGCCCGCCTACGCCCGGGCCCTGATCGAGGCGCGGCGCGGGACCCGCTACACCGACGAGGAGGCCGACCGGGCGATCCTCTCCTTCGAACAGCCTGACGACCGCTCCCGCGTCGGCGGCTGGATCGCCCGCTTTCTGACTCAGGCAACGCTTCGCCGGTCCTGACGTTCTGGACTGCGGCGCGTCTCCCCCGCGCCGGCCCAGGAAGTCCCCCATGCGCCACGCCAGCGCCCTCGTTCTCGCCCTCGTCGGCGCGGCCGGTCTCGCCGCCGCCACCTTCGGCGCCCAGGCCCAGACCGCCCCCAGCCAGACCGCCGCCGCGGTCCTGGCGGAGATGGCGCAGCGGACCTCCCTCAAGCCCGCCGCCGCCTTCAACCGCATCGCCGACAAGAACGCCCGCTCCGTCGCCCTCTTCCAGGAGGCCGGCAAGGTGATCACCCACCCGCGCTGCGCCAACTGCCACCCGGTGGACCGCCCCGTGCAGGGCGACGACCGCCACCCCCACATGCCGGTGGTCTCCCGCGGCCCGGACGGGCACGGCGAGGGGCTGCACTGCGCCTCCTGCCACACCGCAAAGAACGTCTGGGTGGGCGGGACCCACATCGTCACCATCCCGGGCAATCCCAAGTGGGGGCTGGCTCCCGCCGAGATGGCCTGGCAGGGCAAGTCGCTGGGGGAGATCTGCGCCCAGCTCAAGGATCCGGCCCGCAACGGCGGCCGGACTCTGGCCCAGATCCAGGAGCACATGGCCCATGACGAGCTGGTGGCCTGGGGCTGGAACCCGGGCCTGGGCCGCACCGCCGCCCCCGGAACCCAGGCGCAGTTCGGCGAGCTGATCCAGGCCTGGATCGACACCGGCGCCAAGTGCCCGGCCCCGGGCGGCGTGAAGGTGCCCAGTCGCGACGTGAAGGCCGAGGCCGGGGCGATGAAGCCCGCCGTCTAGGCCAGATCCCGCACCATCCAGATCGTCCCCGGCGTCGGCTGCGCCTCGAAGCGGCGGAAGCCGTAGATATCGTAGAAGCGCTGGGCCCGGGTGTTGGCCTCGCTCACCCCCAGGTGGACGCCGGGCGCGCCGGCGGCCTTCGCGGCGCCCAGCCAGGTGTCGATAAGGCGCCGGCCCATGCCCTGGCCCTGCAGGTGGGGCAGCAGGTTGATGTGCAGGTGGGCGGGGTAGGGGGCCACCAGGCCGTCGGGGGCGATGGCCGGCCTGTGGAACAGGCGCTCCAGGTGCTGGTCGGGCGTCCGCTCGGCCCAGGGAACCCCTTGCGGATCGCGGTGAGCGGCCCGCAGCACCGGCCACCAGCGGGCCTCCAGCAGAGCCTCGAAGCCCCGGGTGTCGGCGGTTCCGACGATGTAGCCCGCCACCGCCCCGCCGTCCTCCACCACGAAGGCCAGATCCGGGGCCAGACGGCCATAGGGAGCGGCGTAGATGGCGCCCAGCAGGTGTTTGTCGCGATAGAGGCCGGTGGCGTCCTGGCCGCTGTCCCCGGTCCTCAGGCAGACCTCGTAGAGGCCGTCGAGGTCGCCTGGGGCGAAGGGGCGGATCTCGGCCATCAGGCGGCCCGCCTTTGCAGGTCGCGCAGGGGGCGGAAGCTGATCAGCCGGACGCCTGACGCGGCGATCTCGGCTTTCAGGGTCGGGTCGGTCAGGCAGGCCAGCTCGTCGATGCGGATCTGGGCCTCCTTGCGGTCATAGGCCCGCAGCTCGGGGCCGTCCTCCACCGGGTGCAGGTAGATCTCGGTCACGCCCGGCCGCGGCCTGGCCAGGGTGTCGGCGAACATCGCCCGCGCGTCATGGCCCCAAGGGCTGACGAAATAGTCGGGATAGAGGGCGCCGGCCGCGCTGGCCTGGGCGCGGCCCGGGAAGCCCAGCTGCCGCTCGGCGCCGGCGCCGAACATCCGCATCGGCAGGTCGTATTCGGCCGCCAGCTCCACGAAGAGGGCGAAATAGCGCGGGTCGATCTGCATCGTGCCCATGTGGGCGTCCAGGTGGGTGACGTCGACGCCCCAGGCCAGGGCCTGGTCGATCTGGGCCCGGCACTCGGCGGCGACGTCCCGCAGGTCCGCCTTCTCCCAGACCTCCGCCGTGGTGCGCGGCATGAAGCCCTGGTCGTCGCGCAGCGAGGCCGCCCCGGTCAGGGGTCGCCAGCGATAGCCGGGATATTCGCAGGTCAGGGTCAGGTGCACGCCGAGGTCGAAACCCCGGCACTGCTCCAGGCCGTCCAGGGCCCAGGGACAGGGGACCATCAGGGTGGCGCTGGTGGCCGGTCCCTCGCGCAGGACGCGCGCGATGGCCCGGTTGGCCGCCGCGCTGGAGCCCAGGTCGTCGCAGTTGACGATCAGCAGCCGCTCGTCCGCTCCGTACCCCAGGCGTTCGGCGAGGCTGGGCACGGGCGTCTCCGGGTCAGAGCCAGGCCACCAGGGGCGGCATGGAGGACAGGATGGTGTCGATATTGCCCCCGGCCTTGAGGCCGAACATCGTGCCGCGGTCGTAGAGCAGGTTGAACTCCACATAGCGGCCGCGGCGGACCAGCTGCTCCATCCGGTCCTGCTCGGTCCAGGGTTCGCTCATCCGGTGGCGCACGATCTTCGGATAGACCTCCAGGAAGGCCTCGCCCACGGCGCGGGTGAACGCGAAGTCCTTCTCGAAGTCACCGGAATTGTGCCGGTCGTAGAAGATGCCGCCGACCCCGCGGGTCTCCTTGCGGTGCGGCAGGTAGAAATATTCGTCGCACCAGGCCTTGTACTTGCCGTGCCACTCCGGATCGAAGGCGTCGCAGGCGTCCTTCATGGCGGTGTGGAAGAGGACCGCGTCGTCGGCCTCCTGGCTGCGCTGCTCGTCCACCATGGGGGTCAGGTCGGCCCCGCCGCCGAACCAGCTTTCAGCGGTCGAGAGGAAACGGGTGTTCATGTGGACGGTAGGCACCCGCGGCGAGCGCGGGTGGATGATCAGGCTGATGCTGGCCGAGACATAGGAGGGGTCCTTGTCGGCGCCGGGCATCTGGGCGGCCATCTCCGGCGAGAAGCGGCTCGTCGCCGCCGAGGTGTGGACCCCGGCCTTCTCGAACAGGCGGCCCTTGAAGTGACCGCCGATCCCGCCGCCGACGCCGGTCTCGCGAGTCCAGGGGCGCGCGTCGAATCGGCCGGGCTCCTCCGGATAGAGTTCGGGGGGGGCCTCCTCCTCCAGCTGCTCCAGTTCGGCGAAGATCCGCAATTGCAGGTCTTCGAACCATTCCTGGGCGCGGGCGCGGCGGTCTTGGATCTCGGGCGGCAGGCTCGTCATGCGGCTGGCTTAGGAAATTGACCGGTCTGGCGCAACGCCTCCGAAAGACCGATCGCCGCAGAGACGGTGACATTCAGCGACCGCATGCCGGGCATCAGCGGAATATAAACCCGCGCGTCGGCGCTCTCGTGAACGGCGTCGGGAACGCCCGCGCTTTCGCGTCCGAACAGCAGCACGTCGTCGGGCTGGAAGACGAAGTCGCCGAGGGGGCAAGCGCCCTTGGTTGTGAACAGAACGATCCTTCCGGGCTTATTTTGCGCAAATTCGGCCCATCCGGCGTGCCGCGTCACTTCGCCCGGCTCGCCGTAATCCAAGGCCGCGCGGCGGATCGCGCGGTCGGAAAGCGGGAAGCCACAGGGCTCTATGACGTGGACTCCGACCCCCAGACAGGCGCCGAGACGGAGGGCCGCTCCAAGGTTTTGCGGAATGTCCGGTTGAAAAAGCGCCAGCAGCATTCTAAGCGATCCAGCCTACGGGATTGGCCGGGGCTAGGCGCGAATCACGGGAGGGGGCGACCGCAATGCGCGATCGCTGTTCCTTCCGGCAATTCGACCTGCTCCAGCATAGGATTCCGAGAGGCCCTTACCAGAACGTCTGGCAGGGTCGAAGACGGGTCTCGGCGCAAAGCCGCGGCCGCAAACGAAGGGTAGCTTTAAGGTGGCCGACACCGTCGTGGGCGCAAATCCCGATCCTCATGCCTCGGGCGAAGACCCGAACCGGCGTGATTTCATTCACATCGCCGCGGCCGTCATGGCCGTGGGCGCGGTTGGGGCGTTGGCCTGGCCGTTCATCGACCAGATGAACCCGGCCGGCGACACCCTCGCCCTCGCCTCGGTGGAATTCGACCTGACAAAGGTCGAAGCCGGCCAGCAGGTCACCATCAAGTGGCGCGGCAAGCCGCTGTTCATCCGCAATCGGACCGGGGCGGAAATCGCCGCCGCCATCAAGGATGACCACGCCGACCTGCGCGATCCGCAGACCGACGAGGAACGCCACAAGCCGGGCAAGGCCCAGTGGCTGATCCTGGTGGGCACCTGCACCCACCTGGGTTGCGTGCCGACCTTCGGCGGCGGTGACTACGGCGGCTGGTTCTGCCCGTGCCACGGCTCGCACTACGACACCTCCGGTCGAATCCGGAAAGGTCCCGCGCCGAAGAACCTGGCGGTGCCGGACTACGCCTTCCTGTCGGACACCAAGGTCAAGGTGGGCTGAGGACGATGAGCGGACATTCAAACTACGAGCCGAAGACCGGCTTCGAGCGCTGGCTCGACACTCGCCTGCCGATCGTGCGCCTGGCGTACGACAGCGTGATCGACTTCCCGACGCCGAAGAACCTCAACTACTGGTGGACCTTCGGCGGCATCCTGGCGGTCTGCCTGGGCATCCAGATCGTGACCGGCATCGTGCTGGCCATGCACTACGTGCCGCACGTCGACTACGCCTTCAATTCCGTCGAGCGCATCATGCGCGACGTGAACTACGGCTGGCTGGTGCGCTACATGCACTCCAACGGGGCCTCGATGTTCTTCATCGCGGTCTACATCCACATGTTCCGCGGCCTCTACTACGGGTCCTACAAGGCCCCGCGCGAAGTGCTGTGGATCCTCGGCTGCGTGATCTACCTGCTGATGATGGCCACGGCCTTCATGGGCTACGTCCTGCCCTGGGGTCAGATGAGCTTCCACGGCGCGGTGGTGATCACCAACCTGTTCGGCGCCCTGCCGATCGTCGGCCCGTCCATCACCACCTGGCTGTGGGGCGGCTTCGCGGTGGATGACCCGACGCTGAACCGCTTCTTCTCGCTGCACTATCTGCTGCCGTTCATGATCGCCGGCGTGGTGATCCTGCACATCTGGGCGCTGCACGTGCCCGGCAACGGCAACCCCACCGGCGTGAACGTGAAGTCCAAGGAGGACACCGTTCCCTTCCACCCGTACTACACGGTGAAGGACGGCTTCGCGATTTCGATCTTCCTGCTGATGTTCGCGGCCTTCGTCTTCTTCATCCCCAACGCCCTCGGCGACGCGGTGAACTATGTTCCCGCCAACCCGCTGGTGACCCCGGCCCACATCGTTCCGGAATGGTACTTCCTGCCGTTCTACGCGATCCTGCGGGCGGTGCCGGACAAGCTGATGGGCGTGCTGATGATGTTCGGCGCCATCGCCATGCTGTTCGTCCTGCCCTGGCTCGACACCTCCAAGGTGCGCTCCATGCGCTACCGGCCGACGGCGAAGCTCTACTTCGGCATCTTCGTCCTGGCCTGCCTGGTGCTGGGCTTCTGCGGCGGGCGCCTGCCCGACGACCAGATCATCCCGAACCTGTCGACCTTCCAGCTCCTGGACGCCGACGTGAACTCGATGGTCTGGCTCTCCCGGGTCGCGGCGGCCTACTACTTCGCCTACTTCCTGATCGTGCTGCCGATCCTGGGCCTCACCGAGACCCCGCTGCCCCAGCCGGAGTCGATCTCCGCGCCGGTGCTGTCGCATCCCGCCAACGCGCCCGCCGGCGCCGCGGCTTCGCCTGAAAAGAGGGGTTGAGCCTCAGATGCTGCGCAAAGGTTTCATTCTCGCGGCGCTCGGGTTCGCTTTCGTCGCGGGTCCGTCGCTCGCGGCGACCGCCCCTGAAGAGCCCAAGGACGTCCACTGGAGCTTCGAGGGTCCGTTCGGCAAGTTCGACCAGGCCCAGGTCCAGCGGGGCTACAAGGTCTATCGGGAGGTCTGCTCGGCCTGCCACTCGATGAACCTGATGGCCTTCCGCAATCTCGGTCAGAAGAACGGTCCGTTCTATGACGAGAAGTACCCGAACCCGAACGACAACCCGACGGTCAAGGCGATCGCCAAGGACTACCAGGTCAACGACATCGACTCCGAGACCGGTGACGTCGTCCAGCGCCCGGGCACCTCGGCCGACAAGTTCCCCAACCCGTTCCCGAACGAGGCCGCCGCGCGCGCCTCGAACGGCGGCGCCTATCCGCCCGACCTCTCGGTGATGACCAAGGCCCGGGAAGAGGGACCGCAATACGTCTACTCGATCCTGACGGGCTATGTGGCCACCCCGGCCGGCCTCGAAGTCCCGGCGGGCAAGCACTACAACCCCTACATGGCGGGCGACCTGTCGGCCTTCTACAAGGGCAAGGGCCATGCGCCGAAGGGTGGCTTCATCGCCATGCCGCCGCCCCTGGAAGACGGCAAGGTCACCTTCGACGACGGCTCCAAGTCCACCGTGGACCAACAGGCCAAGGACGTCGTGGCCTTCCTGGCCTGGGCCTCGGAGCCCAAGCAGACCGAGCGCAAGCAGTTCGGCGTCGCGGCCATGATCTACCTGCTGGTGTTCGCGGGCCTGCTGTTCGTCAGCTACCGCCGCATCTGGCGCAACGTCGCCCACTAGGGGCGTCGTTCTCCAAGAGACGATCCGAGGGCCCCGGCGCAAGCCGGGGCCCTTTCTCGTATCAGGGCCGCCCCAGCAGCAGGCGGCCGCGGGCGAAGTCGAACCTCAGCCGCCACCGGGCCAGGACCGGCGCGCCCACCGCCCCAACCGCCCCCTCCACGTGCGGCTGCAGCCCCGCCGGCAGGGTCTCGAACAGCTCCCCGGCCAGGGACAGGGCCCGCAGGCGCGCCCGGAGCGGGCCATAGGGGGCCAGATCCTCCGCCTTGGCCCCTGGGACGCTCGCCAGGGCCGCGTCGAGGCGGACGGCGCTGTCCAGGCCCGTCGAGACCACAAAGCCGCCCACGGCCGTCCTGGGGCCGTCGGCCACGGCGGCGTCCACCACCGGCGCGCCGCCCGCCAGGCGCAGACGCTGGGACCTCGCGGCCCGGAACCGGGGCGCCTGGCCCGCGGGCCAGATCTCCACCCGGCAGGGGGCGAAGTCGACATCCACCACCTGGCCCGCCAGGACGTCGGCGCCGATCACCCCGGCGATGGGGGTGGGGAAGGCGTAGGTGCGGGCGTCGAGATCGGCCACGACGACGGGCCGGTCGGCCAGCCGCAGGCCCGCGACCCGGACCTCGGCGCGGAAGGCGGACGACAGGCCCTCCATCTGAGCGCGTGTCTCGTGGAGCTGGGTGACCGGGCTGCCGGTGTCGAGGATGTAGTCGCCGGCGATCCCGGCGATGCTGGCCGGGACCACGACGACGCCCTGCTCGTACCAGCAGGCCGCCGCTTGGGCGGGCGCCGGGGCGAGCCAGAGCGCGGCGAGGGCGAGCAGACGCTTCAACGGCGATTCCCGGGAGGGCAGGGGCCCTGCGACCATAGCCAAGCGTGGCGGCCTCGGCGATAAATGCGCGATGCCTGTCCCGACGCCCGTCCGCCTGCCCGCCGCGCGAGGCGCCTAGGATGGCCTTCACCAAGGCCTGGCGCGACTTCAAGCGCATGCAGGACGTGGCGGTGGCCGCCTCGGCCCTGATCTATGCCGGGGCGGTGGTCCACGCCTTCAGCGTCCTGCCGGGCGGGGTGGGGCTCATCGCCCGCCACGCCCTGATCTGGCCGGCCGGCGCGGCCCTGGCCAGCTTCGCCCTGCCGCTGCTGGTCCTGCCGCTGCGGCGGAGCCTCGCCCGCTATGTGTGGATGAGCTTCATGGCGGGCTTCGGCCAAACGGCGGTCTCGGTGCTCACCGGGGTCGGGCTGCTGATCGCCGCGGCCAGCTTCATCTACTGGCAGGTGGCCGCGGTGGCCGCGGGCGGCCGCTATCCCACCGCTGTCTTCGCGGGCTACGCCGCCGGGATCGGCATCCTGGCCGCCCAGTCGCGCCTGGGCCGCTGGCTGGAACGCGACCCCGAGGCCCGCAAGCGGATCGAGGCCTAGGCCCTACATCTCCCCGCGCCCGCCGCCGTTGTTCATGAACAGCTGCAGGGTGCGCAGGCGGGCCAGCCGGGCGGCGTCGGGGTGGTAGTCGGCGCGCCGGTCGGAGACGAAGCCGTGGCCGGCGTCATAGACGTGGACGGGCAGGTCGGGGTGCTTCTCCCGGATCTCCTCGACCTTCTCCATCGGGATGGAGGCGTCGTGGCGGCCGAAATGCAGGATGGTGGGGACCTTCGGCGTCTCGTTCACCAGCTCGCTGATGCGGCGGCCATAGAAGGCCGAGGCCGCCGAGATCCCGGTGCAGCGGCAGGCCGCCAGCCAGGTCGCCGCCCCGCCCCAGCAGAAGCCGGTGACGAAGACGGCGGGCGCCAGCGCGTCGATGGCCGCCTGGAGGTCGCCGGCCACCTGGTCCCACGGGGTCTCGGTGGAGTACTGCACCCCCTTGGCGATGGCCTCCTGGCTATAGTCGGCCTCGAAGCCCGGCTCGATGCGGTCGTAGAAGCTGGGCGCGATCACCTCGTAGCCGTCCTCGGCGAACCCGTCCGCCAGCTCGCGGATGTGGTCGGTGACCCCGAAGATCTCCTGGATCAGCACCAGTCCGCCCCGCCGCGCGTCGGAAACCGGCGCGTGATAGGCGGCCAGCTCGAAGCCGTCGAACCGGCTGGTCAGGCGGATGGTCTCGCCCACGGCCTCAGGCGCCCGCGAAGAGGTCGAGGGTGCGCTGGCGGGCGAGGTCGGCGCTGGCCTGGTTCAGCCGCTCGGGGTCCTCGTTGTTGAAGCCGTGGCCGGCGTCCTCGTAGATGTAGACCGCCACGCCGGGATTGTGCGCCTGGACGGCGGCCTTGACCTCGTCGGCGGGGATGCCGGCGTCCTTGCGGCCCAGATGGATGATGACCGGGCACTTCGGCGTCTTGTCGGCGTTGGCCTGGACCAGGCTGCCATAATAGCTCGAGCCCGCCGCGAAGCCGTCCAGCTGGCAGGCGGCCAGCCAGGTCAGGGACCCGCCGTAGCAGTAGCCCACCACGAACACCTTGCCGGCGGGCGCCAGGGCCGCGCGGCAGGCCTCGACGTCGGATAGCGCCTGGTCCAGCGGGGTGGCGCGGGCATGGGTGACCCCCGCGGTCAGGCCGGCCGGATCGTGGCCGGCGGTGAAGCCCGGCTCGCGGCGGTCGTAGAGGGAGGGCGCTATGGCCTCGTAGCCCAGGTCGGCCCAGCGGTCGACGTCGCGGACGATGTGCTCGTCGATCCCGAAGATCTCCTGGATCACCACCACACCGCCCTTGCGCTCACCCTTGGGCGCGGCGCGATAGACCGCGAACTCGAAGCCGTCGGCCCCCTTCAGCTTGGAAAACTCACCCATGACGTCTCTCCCGATTTTGCCGACTGAGATAGGCCGGTGGGCGGGGATGTCCAGGGCGGTTGGCGCTGCGGCGCCGCGGCGCTAAGGATTCCCCACGCCATCGGTCACGGAGGTCGATCCGTTGAGCCCGCCCTCCCTGCGATCCTTTGGGCCGGAGATCTGGCTGTCGGCCGGGCCGGAGGCCCAGGTGATCGGCTTCCGCTATCCCACGCGGATGGCGGTGATCCGGTTGGGCGGCGGCGATCTCCTCGTCTGGTCGCCGGTGGCGCTCACCTCGGGCCTCAAGGCGGAGGTAGAGGCGCTGGGGCCGGTGCGCCATGTCGTGGCGTCCAACTCCCTGCACGACCTGTTCCTGGCCGAGTGGCGGCGGGCCTATCCGAAGGCCAGGTTCCACGCCGCGCCGGGTCTGCGGCAAGCGCGGCCGGACCTGGCTTTCGACGCCGATCTGGGCGACGCGCCGCCGTCGGAGTGGGTGGAAGACCTTGATCAGGTCATCGTGCGGGGCAATCGCATCACCCAGGAGGTGGTGTTCTTCCACCGGCCCAGCGGCACGGCCATCTTCACCGACCTGATCCAGCAGTTCCCGCCCGGCTGGTTCAAGGGCTGGCGGGCGATCGTCGCGCGGCTGGACCTGATGGTCGAGGCCGAGCCGCAGGTTCCGCGCAAGTTCCGCGTCGCCTTCATCGATCGCCCGGCCGCCCGGGTCGGGGTCCGGCGCATCCTCGAATGGCCGGCGGACAAGGTGCTGATGGCCCACGGCGCGCCGGTGGAGCACGACGGGCGGGCCTTCCTCGCCCGGGCTTTCGCCTGGCTGAAGGTTTGAGCCTCAGACGTTGAAGCGGAAGTTCAGCACGTCGCCGTCGCGGACGACGTATTCCTTGCCTTCCTGGCGGAATTTCCCGGCCTCGCGGGCCCCGGCTTCGCCCTTCAGGCCGACATAGTCCTCATAGGCGATGGTCTCGGCGCGGATGAAGCCCTTCTCGAAGTCGGTGTGGATCACCCCGGCCGCCTGCGGGGCGGTGTCGCCCTTGTGGATGGTCCAGGCGCGGGCCTCCTTGGGGCCGACCGTGAAATAGGTCTGCAGGCCCAGCAGGTGGTAGGCCTCGCGGATCAGCTTGTTCAGGCCAGGCTCGCTCAGGCCCAGGGTCTCCAGGAACTCGGCGCGTTCCCCGGCGTCCAGCATGGCGATCTCGCTCTCGATCTGGGCGGAGATGGCCACGTGGTCGGCGCCGTCGCGGGCGGCGCGCTCGGCCACCAGGCGGGACATCTCGTTGCCCTCGGCGGCGGAGGCCTCATCGACGTTGGAGACATAGAGGGCGGGCTTGGAGGTCAGCAGCTGCAGCATGCGCCAGGCCTTCTCGTCCTCGGCGGGCACCACGGCCTTGCGGGCCGGGCGGCCGGCGTTCAGTTCGGTCAGGGCCAGCTGCACCAGGCGCAGGGTGGTCGCGCTTTCCTTGTCGCCGGCCTTGGCCCGCTTCTCCAGGTTGCTGACCCGCTTCTCCAGGCTCTCCAGGTCGGCCAGCATCAGCTCGGTCTCGATGGTCTCCAGGTCGGAGAGCGGATCGACCTTGCCCTCCACGTGGGTGATGTCGTCGTCGATGAAGCAGCGGGCGACGAAGGCCACGGCGTCGCAGTCGCGGATATTGGCCAGGAACTGGTTGCCCAGGCCTTCGCCCTTCGAGGCGCCGCGCACCAGGCCGGCGATGTCCACGAAGTTGATCCGCGCGGGGATGATCTCCTTGGACGGAATGACGGCGGCCAGCGCCTCCAGGCGCGGCTCGGGCACCGCCACGTCGCCGGTGTTGGGCTCGATGGTGCAGAAGGGATAGTTCGCCGCCTGGGCCGACGCGGTCTGGGTCAGCGCGTTGAACAGGGTCGACTTGCCGACGTTGGGCAGGCCGACGATCGCGACTTTCAGGGCCATGGGGAGTCCGATTTCCTAAACGAGGGCGCGACCTAGCACGTCTGCCGGCGCCGCCCAACTCTGGTGACTAGTCGCCGCGGCTGCGGGCCTGGCGGGTGTCGCCCTTGTCGGCCGGGGCCAGGCGCAGGACCTCGGTCTGGTACTTGTCGTCCTCGCCGGCGGCCAGCAGGGGGGCGGCCTCGGCGACCGCCTTCAAGAGCTCGATGACCCAGCCGTGCTCCACCTTGTGGAAGTCCGACAGCACGTGGCCCTGGACCTTCTCGGGGTGCCCGGGATGGCCGACGCCCAGCCGGGCGCGGCGGAAGTCGGGTCCGATATGGGCGGTGACCGAGCGGACCCCGTTGTTGCCCGCCGCCCCGCCGCCGGTCTTCATCCGGAAGCGGCCGGGGGCCAGGTCGATCTCGTCATAGAACAGCACCACGTCGGCGGGGGTCGCCTTGTAGAACTTCATGGCCGCGGCCACCGAGCGGCCGCTCTCGTTGTAGAAGGTCTGGGGCTTGAGGATCAGGGCCTTGACCGGCCCGTCCGGCGTGTCGATCTCGCCCTCGCGGGCGAGGCCCGAGAACTTCGCGCGCTCGGGGCCGAACCGCCAGCGCTTGGCGATCTCGTCGACGGCGATGAAGCCGATGTTGTGGCGGTTCTTGGCGTATTGGGCGCCGGGATTGCCCTGGCCGGCGAGGATCAGCATGGGCCCTCTGCTCTAAGCTCCGGGCGGCGACGGCTCGCCGTCGCGACCGCCTCTCCGTGCGGGAGAGGCGGGTGGCCCCCCGAAGGGGGCCGTTCGACCTAGACGGTGGTGGTGGCCGCGGCGGCGGCGGCGTCGTCGACGGCGGCGTCAGCCGAGGCCGAGGCGGAGGAACCGGCCAGGGTGGCGACGACGAAGTCGCGGTCGGTGCCCGGCTTGACGCCTTCCGGCAGGGTGAAGGCCGACATGCGGATGGTGTCGCCGATTTCCAGACCGGTGAGGTCGAAGATCAGTTCTTCCGGGATGTGGTCGGCGGGGCAGGCCAGCTCGACGTCGTGGCGCACGATGTTGAGCGTGCCGCCCTTCTTGAGGCCCGGAGAGGCTTCGTGATTCTTGAAGTGCACCGGCACGTTGATCTTGATGAGCTGGTGCTCGTCGACGCGGTACAGGTCGAAGTGCACCGGCTCGTCGTTGACGGGGTGCATGTCGACGGCCTTGGCGATGACCGGCTGGGTCTCGTCGCCGTACTTCAGGGTCACCAGGTGGCCCAGGAGCTTGCCCGTGTGGAGCGCCTTGCGGAACTCGTTGGCCTTCACCGCGATGGCGACCGGGTCCTTGGCGCCGCCGTAAAGCACGCCGGGGACCATGCCCGCACGGCGGGTTTCACGCGCGCCACCCGTGCCCGTACGTTCGCGCACTTCAACATTCAGAATGATATCGGCCATGGCCTTGCCTCAAAACGAAACCGCCGCGCGAAAGTCCCGCGCGGCGACGGACGACCCTCCCGGGGTCGAAAGGTGGGCGTAAATACACAAATCGCCCGCCCGTGGCAACGGGCGGGACGAGATGATTTAGCGCTTCTTGGTGGCGGCCTTGGTCGGGGTCTTCACCGGGGTCACCTTGTAGCCGGTGTCGCCGTCGGCGACCTTGATCTGCGGAATGAACCTCGCCTCGTAGGGTTCGGTGTTCCCCGAGGCCTTAATCACGCAGCGGCCGGTGTCCATCATGATGTGCTGGCCCAGGCAGAAGACGTCCTCGTAGTGCGGCTTGGAGACCGCCAGGCACTGGTAGAGGTTCAGCTTGGCCATGTTCATGCAGAAGGCGACGTTGGGCTCGGCCATCACCGCCATCAGGGTGTCGACATTGGCGTCGCCGCCTTCGCCCAGGGCGGCGAGCGCGGCCACGGCCATGCCGCGGATCACGATGGGGCTGTAGGGCGGGGTGGCCGGTTCGGCGGTGAGGCCCAGCGGCGCGGCGCCCAGGGCGGCTTGCTGCAGGCGCGCGGTCTCATTGAGGTCGCCGACGACCGGGGTCGCCGAGAGGGTCTTGGCCTGGGACAGGCGAAGCTCGCGGTTGACGACGTCGGACTTGGACCACTTCTGCTTCTGGATGTCGTAGGCCGACTGCTTGACCGCCTTGCCGGCGTCGTAGAGCTGCTGACCCTCGCCGCCCAGGGCGGCCTTCACCAGGCCCGCGGCGCTGGCCGAGCCCGAGATGGCCACGACATAGGCCGGATCCTTCAGGATGGCGGCCACCACTTCGCGGCGCTGGTCGGCGTTGACGGCGTAGGTGCGGACGCCGGCCAGGAAGGCGGGGTCCTGCAGGGCGACGACGGCGGCATAGGCCGTGGCGCCGCGCTGGAGCTGCTTGGGCTCATAGGAGGCGCCGATCGTCACCGCCTTGGCGATGCTGTCGCCGTCGGCGAAGTCGGGCGTGATCGCGCTCACATGGCTCATGTAATAGTGGTAGGCGGCCGCCTGCTCGATGAGCTTGGGCGACAGGCTCACCACCGGCGGGGGCGGCGGGGGAGGCGGGGGCGCAGGCTGCGAACAGGCCGACAGCAGGGCCGCGAACGCCAAGGCGGCCAGCGTGCCGGTCACGCGAAGGACAGAGGTCATCCTGAAGCTTCCCCAGAAAATACAAGCACGCGAGACTAACACAGATGCGCGGGCGAGAATGTGACCGCTTATCCTTAACGGCCCTTAACCAAGCTTGGCCGTCTGGTGGAGACCTCCCAGCAAGTCCCGTGCCGCTCGGCCCCGCCGCCATCGTCCTTCGGCGATGTGTCGGCTAGGCTACAGTATATCGAGTATATATTTCGAGGTTCACCGACCAGATGATGCGATTTAGTTTATAGTGTAGCTAACTAATCGTTAAAGTTCGGTGGAACGCTCTCCATTCTTCTGCATTTCGGTCCCACAAGTTTGTAAAGCATAGCGGATACAACTCGCGTCAGAGTTTTATTTCCTTGCGTAGCAACAACTCAAGGAAAAATGCGATGAATAAGCTCTCGAACGTGATCTGTGTTGCTGTCCTTGGTCTCGCAGCCAGCGGTTGCGCCACCCACGAGGTCGCCAAGTTGGAGGCGCACACCACCCTGGCGGCCGCGCCCGACATCCTGCCCGCGTCGGCCTTCAGCTCGGCCCAGGCCTCCATGGCCTGGGGCGACCGTTGGACCGCCGCCAACCTGTTCGAACGCTCCGTGGAGGGGCGCGCCAACGCCTTGAACCGCTTCAATCTGGCGGCCGCCTATCAACGGACCGGCCGTCTCGAGGAGGCCGCCGCGAACTACCGGGTGGTGACGGAGATCGGAAAGTACCAGTGGGCCTCGTCGGTCCGCGACAACGCCCATCAGAAGGTCAATGTCCGACGCTTCAACCTGGCCGACGAGTCGGCCCGCCGGCTGGTTCGTCTCGACCGCCCCGTCTCCTACGCCGCCCTGGCGAACCCGGGCGCGCTGTCGGCGACGGACGTCGGTGTCCAGGCCTCGGCCACGGTCGGCGGCGCCTCCGGCCGTATTCCCGACCAACGGGCCATCGCCCTGGACGCCGCGGCCGAAGCCGGCCTCTAGGCTCAGGACCGCATCGTCAGTCGAACAGTTTCGACACCGACTCTTCGTTGGCGATGCGGCGGATGGCCTCGCCCAGCAGCTTGTCGCAGCTCACATAGCGCAGCTTCGACTTGTCGCTGGCGCGGTCGGGGGCGGCGATGGAGTCGGTCATCACCAGCTCCTTGAGGATCGAGGCGTTGACCCGGTCGATGGCCGCGCCCGACAGCACCCCGTGGGTGACATAGGCCGAGACCTCGGTGGCTCCGCCGTCCACCAGGGCCTGGGCGGCGTTGCACAGGGTGCCGCCGCCGTCGATGATGTCGTCGAACAGGATGCAGCGGCGGCCCGAGACATCACCGATGATGTTGGCCACCTCGCTCTTGCCCGGACCCGAGCGGCGCTTGTCGACGATGGCCAGCTCGGCGTTCAGGCGGCTGGCGACGGCCAGGGCCCGGACCACCCCGCCCACGTCGGGGGAGACGATCATCAGCTCGCTGGTCTTCTCGTAGTTTTCCTTGATGTCGGCGGCCAGCAGCGGCGCCGAGAGCAGGTTGTCGGTGGGGATGTCGAAGAAGCCCTGGATCTGGCCGGAGTGCAGATCCATCGTCAGCACACGGTCGGCGCCGGCCCGCTCGATCAGGTTGGAGACCAGCTTGGCGGAGATCGGCGTGCGGCCGCCGGTCTTCCGGTCCTGCCGGGCGTAGCCGAAATAGGGCATGACGGCGGTGATCCGCTTGGCCGAGGCGCGTTTCAGCGCGTCGATGCAGATCAGCAGCTCCATCAGGTTGTCGTTGGTGGGGTAGCTGGTGGACTGCAGCACGAAGACGTCCTCGCCGCGGACGTTCTCGTCGATGGTCACCCAGACCTCGTTGTCGGCGAACCGCTTCACCTGGGCCTTGGTCAGCGGCAGGTCGAGGTGGGAGGCCACGGCCTCGGCGAGCGCTCGATTGGAGTTGCCAGCCAGCAGCTTCATCAAAGTCCCCGCAATGTCTCGCCAGATGCGCGGGCTTGTAGCAGGCGGATCGCCAGCGGCAAGGCCCGGCGGCGATTCAATCGAGGCTTATGGCCGAGAGCAGGCGCCCGAAGTCGGATTCGCCACGTTTGAAGGCCCTGCGGTTGGAAAAGAACAGGTCCTCCTCGGCGCAGGTGTCGCGTCCCATCCACGCGGCGGTCCCCACCCCGGCGGCCCTGAGGCGCGAGACCACGAAGCCCGGCAGGTCGAACATCCGCTTCTCAGGCGACTCGCCGGGGGCGAAGAACCGGTGGTGGTCGGGGTCGGCGGCGAGGAACCGCTCCAGGAACTCCAGCCCCACCTCGTAGGAGGCCGGCCCGATGCAGGGCCCCACCACCGCCACGAGGCGCGACGGCTCGGCGCCCAGCCCCGCCATGGCGCTCACCGTGGCTTCGGCGATTCCCGTCAAGGCGCCCTTCCAGCCGGCGTGGGCGGCGGCCACCACGCGGGCCTGCGGGTCGGCGATCAGGATGGGCGCGCAGTCGGCGGCCAGCGCCCCGCACAGGATCCCGGCGGCGGCGGTGACCACCGCGTCCCCCTGCGGCCGCTCGTCCCCCCAGGGGCGGTCGGCCACCAGGGCCGTGGCCGAATGGATCTGGTAGCAGGTGGAGAGCGCCCCCACCGGCAGGCCCAGGTGGCCGGCCGCGCGGCGCCGGTTCTCCGCCACGTCGTCGGGCTCGTCGGAGGAGCCGCGCCCGACGTTCAGGCTCTCATAGATGCCCGTCGAGACCCCGCCCTGGCGGGTGAAGAAGCCGTGGCGGACGCCGGGCAGGTCGAGCAGCGGCGAGGTCAGCACCTTCATCTTCAGGTCTCGAATCCGGGCGGGACCAGGCCCGGGGTGTGGATGCAGGCGGCCTTGAACAGCTCCCCCATTTGATCGGGGGCGACCAGCCGCTCCAGCTGCCGCTCCAGGATCTGGCTGCGGTCGGGGCGGGCGCTGCTCAGGGCCTCGGCCCGCGCCCCGATCCCCAGCCGCACCAGGAACTCGCCCTGGGTCAGGATCGGCGCCGTGGCCGCGCCGGCCCGCGCGGCGGCGGCCAGCACCGCCGGGAAGTCGGCATGGACGGTGAGATCGGCCTCGCCCGGGCTGGCCAGGGGGTTCTCCTTCCGGTGCCGGCGCAGGGCCTGCAGGGTGTCGCCGAAACCGGGCGCGTCGCGGCCATAGTCGATCAGCAGGGCGGCCCCGCCGTCGGCGGCGATGCGGCCGCCGATCTCCGAGCCCAGGGCCTCCTGGGCCGGCGAGTGCTCCAACACCGCGCCCACCGGCGCCTCGGGCAGGGCGGCGCCCAGGGGAGCGGCGGCGAGGCCGAAGGCCAGGTCGCCGGCCTCGTCCAGTCCCACCATCCGCTCGGCCCAGCCCTTGGGCGCGCGGACGAACTGGCGCGGCGGCAGGCAGTCCAGAAGTTCGTTGGCGATCAGCAGCATCGGCGCGCCGGCGGGAACCTCGGAGAGGGACGCCGCCCACCGCACCCCGTCCCCCAGCAGCGCCTTCTGCCGGGCGATCAGGGGTTGCGAGGTCTCCACCAGCCAGACCTCGGCCGCGGCGCCGAAGGCCGGCGCCAGGCGCGCGGCCCGCAGCATGTCGTCCATCAGGGTGCCGTCGCCCGGGCCCATCTCCACCAGATGGACCGGCGAGGGGCGGCCCAGCCGTTCCCAGCAGGCCACCGCCCACAGGCCGATCAGCTCGCCGAACATCTGGCTCACCAGGGGGGCGGTGATGAAATCGCCCTCCGGTCCCAGGGCGGGCCGCGTGGCGTAATAGCCGTCCCGCGGATCGTGCAGGCAGGCGGTCATGTACTGGGCCACGCTCATCGGCCCGCTCTCGCGGACCTGGGCGATCAGCCGGTCACGCAGGCCCATCGGCTTCGATCTTGAACGGGTCCCGCTCCGGCGGCTCGCCCTCGACCACCTCCTCGACCTGCGCCTCCAGCCCGACCAGGGGCTCGGGTAGGGGCTCGCTCATGCCGCGCCAGATCAGCCAGGCGCCGCCCAGGATCATCGGGATCGACAGGATCATCCCCATGGTCAGGCCGAAGGGGAAGTCGGGCATGCCGACGTCCGGCTCGCGGACGTTCTCCAGCGCGATCCGGCAGATGGCGTAGCCGAGGAAGAAGATCCCCGCCACGACGCCGCGCCGGTTCAGCAGCTTGCCGCGATGGGTGGCGATCCGCAGGACGACGAACAGCAGCAGTCCCTCCAGCAGGGCCTCGTAGATCTGGCTGGGGTGCCGGGGCAGGATGCCGGCGCCCGGGAAGACCATGGCCCACGGCACGTCGGTGGGCCGCCCCCAGAGCTCGCCGTTGATGAAATTGGCGATGCGCCCGAAGAACAGGCCGATCGGTGCGGCGGCGGTGATCAGGTCGCCCAGGCGGAAGATGTCGACCTTGTTGACCCGCGCGAACAGCAGGGTCGCCACCAGCACCCCCAGGGTCCCGCCGTGGAAGCTCATCCCGCCCTTCCAGGTCTTGAACACCTCCAGCGGCGTCTCGACGATCATGGCCGGCGTGTAGAACAGGACATGGCCCAGGCGGCCGCCGACGATGATCCCCAGGGTGATCCACAGGATCAGGTCGTCGATCTGGGCGACGCTGGCCGGCGGTCCGCGCAGGGGCCAGAGCGTCTGGTTCTTCGCCAGGGCGGTGATGTAGCGCCAGCCGATCAGGATGCCGGCCACATAGGCCAGGGCGTACCAGCGGATGGCGAAGGGGCCGATTTGGATCAGGACGGGGTCGATGTCCGGGAAGGGCAAGGCCAGGGCGCTCCGAGAGGATGTCCTCGCGGTTTAGACGGAAACCCCGTGGCTTTCATCCCCTCCGATCCCATATAAGGAGGTATGCAGACCCAGAACCCCTTCCTCGACGAGATGGCCAAGCTGACCGGAGCCGCCATGGGCCTCGCCCAGAGCGCCGGCGAAGAGGCCAAGGCCGCGTTCCGAGCCCAGGCCGACCGCATCGTCGCCGAGCTCGACCTGATCCGCCGCGACGAGTTCGACGCCCTGAAGGCCGAGATCGCCGCCCTGCGCGCCGAGATCGCCACGCTGAAAGGCGCCGCCGCGCCGAAGAAGGCCGCCAAGAAGGCCTGATCCGCGGCAAATCGACCGGAACACACGAATGTGGCTCGCCCGCCGGAAGAAGCCGGTGACAGGGCGGCCGCGAACCAGATTAGTTTCAAGATCGCAGGCGATTCGGGGCGCGCTCGCTCCCTCCGGACGCCGTACGCGAAAGGACCACGGGTCTTATGGACACGCCTCAGTCTGACGAAGACGTCCTGCTCGCCCACGACCCGCTCGATGTCGTTGAGCATGTTCTGCAAGCCGAGAACCTCCAGTTCGATCGTACGGAAGAGGGCGACCTGGCCTTCACCCTGGCGGGCGACTGGAAGGACTACGAACTCTGGTTCGCCTGGCGGCCCGAGGCCGACTGCCTGCAGCTCTGCCTGTCGGTGGACATCCAGGTCCGCGCCGAACAGCGCGCGGCGGCCTTCGAGCTGGTCTCGACGGTCAACCAGCGCGTCTGGCTCGGCCACTTCGAGGTCTGGGACGACGGCGAGATCGTCTTCCGCCACGCCATGGCCCTGATGACCGGCGAACGCCCGACGCTCGCCCAGGCCGCGGCCATGATCGACGTGGCCATGGAAGGCGCCGACCGCTTCTACCCGGCCTTCGACTTCATGGCCCGGGGCGGCAAGTCGCCGGCCGAGGCCATCGCCGCCTGCATGTTCGACACCGTCGGCGAGGCCTAGGCCTCGTCGTAGGCCAGTCGGCCGTTGGTGATGCGCGGTCCGGCCGGGCCGTCCTCGATCGTCAGGTCGAAGCGCAGGCCGCGGCGGACGCGCTCCATCCATTTGAGCGTCTCGGCCTCGCGGTCGGCCAGGTCCATGCCCACCCGCAGGGCGTCGGCCATGTGCACCGTCTGGATGGTGGTCCGCGAACCGGCGAGGATCGGATCCAGGGCCAGGAACTTCCGCCACATGTGCAGGTCGGTCCAGATGTCGGGCGGGGCCGGCGCCCAGCCCACCGGCAGCCGCCGGTAGGTCGACATCCGGTAGCCGGCGTCGCTCGGCCCGAAGAAGTTGAACCGCTCGCGCCGCATGCGCTCGCGCACCGCCGGGTCCTCCAGCCGATAGACCGAGTGGGTCCAGGGGCGGTCGGGATAGACCTCGACGGCGGTCAGGGCGCCGAACTCCACGGTCTCCAGCAGGGCGGCCATCTCCCGCAGGTGATGGCGCAGCCACAGGTCGTCGTCGGCGATCTGGCAGACGAATTCCCCCCGCGCCCCCTGCAGCACCTCGTGCCGGTAGGCCTCCCCGAACCGCTCGCCCTTGGGGAAGACGCAGGCGGTGATGCGGGGATCGGCGGCGGCGAAGGCGCGCGCCGCCTCGGCGGTGGCGTCGGGCGCCCCGTCGCAGATGATGAACAGCTCCCAGTCGGTCTCCGACTGGCCCAGCACCGTCTCCACGGCGTAGGGCAGCAGGACCGGCGGGCGGTGGATCGGCAGCAGGATGGTGAAGCGGGGAGTCATCGCGCCGACAGCGCCGCCTCGCGCAGGGCCTGCAGGGCCGCGACCACCGCCGCTCCGGCCCGCGCGTCGGTGGGCGGCGGCGGGCCGCCCTTCAAATGCGCCACGAAGACCCGCAGCTCCTTGATCAGGGGCCACTCGGTGTCGATCGGCCGGCGCTCCACGGTCTCCGGATCGTGGCGCTCCCCAGGCGGCGCGGCGCCGCGCACCACCGCGATGTGGTCGGCCAGGGGATCGTCCAGCATGGCCAGGCCGTCGCCGAACATCACCCGCACCTTGCGCTCGGTCCCGGGCCAGGCGGCGCTGACCTCCAGGTGGCCGAAGGGCGCGTCCCCCAGGGTGGCCACGATCCCCTCCATCTGGTCGCCCCGCAGCACCGCGCGGGCGGCGGCCACCGGCGGCAGCTCCCCCAGGATGGCCTGCAGGATGGTCAGGTCGTGGACGGCCAGCTCCCAGACCGGGTCCGCCGCGGCGGCCGGCTTGCCCCATTGCAGCCGCCGGGTGAACACCCCCTGCACCGGCCCCAGCTCACCGCTCCGGGCCAGGGCCGCCAGGGCCTGGATCCCGCCGTGATAGGCCCACTTGTGCATGACGAAGAGCTGGCCGCCCAGGGTCCGCGCCAGGTCCAGGGCGGCGGTGGGGTCGGTGGTCAGCGGCTTCTCGCAGAAGATCGGCTTGCCGCGCGCCGCCAGGGCGGTGATCACCGCGGCGTGGGTCGGGGCGGGCGTGGCCACCACATAGCCGTCGAGGCTGGGGTCCAGGGCCTCGAGCCCCGCCACCACGGCGCGCGCCCCCTCGATGGGATAGGCGCTTCCCGACTCGGCGACATCGACCTCGCAGCCCAACATTCTCAGGTCGCGCAGGATGTTGCGGCCCCAGTAGCCGCAGCCCACCAGTCCGATCCTCACGGCGAGACGGCCTCGAACCGGGCGAGCAGGTCGCCAAAGCCGCCGGCCTCCCGGTCCCGCGCCGAGAGGATCGGGTCCACGGCCGGGAAGGCCAGGCCATGGTCGGGATCGTCCCAGCGGCAGGCCAGGTCGTCCCCGGCGTCCCAGCTGTGGCTCAGGCCATAGACCAGGGTCCCCTCGGCGAGGCAGTGGAAGCCGTGGGCGATCCCCGGCGGGATCAGCAGGGCGCCGCCGGTCAGGTCCAGCATGGCGGTCCGTCCGAAGCTCGCGCTCTCGCGGCGAAGATCCCGCAGACCGAAGACGAACCGCCCCGACAGCACCACCAGGTAGTCCGTGTGCCGGACGTGCAGGTGCACGCCCCTGAGGGAATTATTCGCGCAGTGGGAAACATTCCACTGCGAGAGCTGAAGATCGGCGTGCCACTCCTGCCGGTAGATTTCAGAGAGATCGCCGCGATCATCCGCATGATACTGGAGATCATGCAGAACAACACCCTCAGGTAGTGGTCCGCTTGCTGCGCAGGATTGAGGCGGGGGCGGAGGGTTGTTCATGCTGGCGAGGTTCTTTGTAACCTTGGAGCATGTCTTCGTAGCAACCGCCGCGCGACGCGCCTAGTGCTCAAATCCGACTCCTCGCCAAGCTGACTTGGCCCGCCTCATCGCCTAGGGTGCGCCCTCCCTGACGCCTGGAGCGCGATATGACCCCCATTCTGATCCTGGGCGCGGGCCGCATGGGCGGCGCCCTGATCCAGGGCTGGCGCAAGGCCGGCGCCTTTTCCCCCGCCGAGCTGATCCTGCGCGATCCGCATCCCACCGAGCTGGCGCAGGCGATCGCCCGCGACGGCGCGCGGCTCAATCCGCCGGACGCCGACCTGGCGCAGGCCCGGACGGTGCTGCTGTCGGTCAAGCCGCAGCTCTGGCGCGAGACCGCGGCCCAGGTGGCCGATCGGCTCCACCCCGACGCGGTGATCGTCTCGGTCGCCGCCGGGGTGCGCTCGGCCGACATCGCCGCCGCCTTCGGCCGCCAGGTGGCGCGGGTCATGCCCACCACCGCCGTGGCCATCGGCCAGGGGACCACCAGCATCTACGCCGCCCAGGCCCCGGCGCGCGCCCGGGCCCACGCCCTGTTCGGCCCGGTCGGGACGGTGGTCGATCTCGACGACGAGGAGCTGATGCACGCGGCCACCGCCGTCTCGGGCTCGGCGCCGGCCTATCTCTACGCCTTCATCGAGGCCCTGGAGGCCGGCGGCGCGGCGGCGGGCCTGCCGCCGGAGGCCGCCCAGCGCCTGGCCCGGTCCACCATCGCCGGCGCCGCGGCCCTTCTGGCGGAGAGCGGCGAGGAGCCGGCCGAGCTGCGCCGCCAGGTCACCTCGCCCGGCGGCACCACCCAGGCGGCCCTGGAGGTGCTGATGGGGGAGGGGGGCCTCACGCCCCTGCTGCGCGACGCCGTGGCCGCGGCCGTGCGGCGGTCGCGGGAACTCGGCGCCTAGGGTCTAGCGCGTCCAGGTCTGGGCCTGGCAGATCGGGCCGATGCAGCCCTCCACCTTCAGGGTTCCATTGGGATTGGCGCTCAGCTTGGAGCCGTAGGTCTTGCCGCTGCCGGGGTCGTAGATCTTGCCGCCGGCCCACCTGCCCGGGCCGGCCGGCTTGAAGTCGCGGATCAGTTGCAGGCCCAGCACCGTGCGGGCCCGCTGGGCCGGGTCGGGATTGTTGGTGTCCTTCTGCGGGCCGCCGGCCTTGTCCTTGGGGTTCTTCATCCAGACGATGGTCCCGCAGGCCTTGCCCGGGTCGGCCGCGCAGGGGGCGACGCGGACCTTGGCCGAACCGCCCTGGGTCAGCCAGTCCCCCATCACCGGATCGGCGGCCTGGGCGGCGGTGGCGCTGAGCAGACAAAGCGCGGCGGCGGAGGCGAGATGGGCGGATTTCATGAAGGCGTCCCCGGTTTTTCCAAGCTGAACCATGATCGCCTGAACATGAGCTGAATGATCCTATCCCGGCAATCTGACGATGGCGCGAAGCCCGCCCATCGGCGAGCGGGCCAGGGTGACGTCCCCGCCATGGCCGCGGGCCACGTCGCGGGCGATGGCCAGGCCCAGGCCCACCCCCTTGTCGTTCTGGTTGCGGGACTCGTCCAGCCGGCTAAAGGCCTTGAAGGCCTCCTCGTAGCGGTCCTCCGGGATGCCCGGCCCGTCGTCGTCCACCGTGATCTCCACCCCGCCGGCGGTCCGGGCCTGGGCGTTGACGACGATGTGCTCGCCATGGACGGCGGCGTTCATCACCAGGTTGGAGAGGGCCCGCTTCAGGGCGTTGGGCCGGACGCTGGCGGTGAGGTCGTCCTGCGCGGTGACGCTGACCTGCGCGCCGGCCCGCACCGCGCCCTCGCTGACCTCCTCGATCAGGCCGCGCAGCCGCACGATCTCCACGCCCTCGCCCCCCTCGCCACGGGCGAAGGCCAGGTACTCGTCGATCATGTGCTCCATCTCGGAGAGATCGCGCTTCATCTCTCCGGTGCGCTTGGTGGGCTCGGCCAGGGCCAGCTCCAGCTTCAGGCGGGTGAGCGGGGTGCGCAGGTCGTGGCTGACGCTGGCCAGCAGGGCGGTGCGCTGGTCCAGGTGGCGCTGGATGCGCGCCTTCATGGCCAGGAAGGCCTGGGCGGCCTGGCGCACCTCGCGCGCGCCGGTGGGCTTGAAGAAGGGAACCTCCACCCCGCGTCCGAAGTCGTCGGCGGCTGAGGCCAGCCGTTCGATGGCGCGCACCTGGTTGCGGATGAAGAGGATGGAGATGGCGGTCAGCAGCAGGGTCGCCACGGTCATCCACAGCACGAAGATGTGGCCTTGCGTGGCGATGGCCCGGTCGCGGGGCGCCAGCACCCGCATCACCCCCTGGGGGGTCTGCACCCGGATGTCGACATAGGCCGGATAGCGGGTCGTATCGAACCAGAAGGGCTGGTCGATGCGGCCGGCCAGGGCCTTTTCCAGGGAGCGGTCCACCACCGCGAACAGGGCGGGCCTGCGGCCCACCGGCAGGGTGCGGCCGGTCTGGAAGGCCAGCGACAGGCTCATGGACCGCTCGGCCCGGTCGGCGATGCGGGCGAAGCTCTCCGGGGTGGGATCATCCTGATAGCTCTCCACCGCCCAGGCCACGTCGCCCGCCAGCCCCTCCGACAGCCGGCTGGTCACCGCCTGCCAGTGGGCGTCGAAGAACACCCAGGTCACGGCCACCTGCATCAGGGCCACCGGCAGGATGATGATCAGCAGCGAGCGGCCGAACAGGGTGGTCGGCAGGCTGCGCTTGATCAGCCGCTGCATCCGGATGGGCGACAGCCGCAGGCGCATCAGTCGGGCGCCAGCAGATAGCCCACGCCGCGCACCGTCTGCAGGTAGCGCGGGGTCTTGGGATCGGTCTCGATCTTGCGGCGCAGGCGGGTGACCTGCACGTCCACCGCCCGGCCGGAGGGGTCGACGGTCTCGCGGGCCAGCTCCAGCCGGTCCACCGGCTCGTGCGGGCTGCGGGCCAGGCGCTTGAGCAGCGCCACCTCGGCCTCGGTCAGCCGCACCGGCGCGCCGTCGCAGCTGAGCTCCCCGCGCTCCAGGTCGAACCGGCAGCGGCCCAGCGAGATCGGCCCGCCCCCGTTCGATCCCGGCCGCCCCTGGGCCCGGCGCAGGATCGCCTCGATGCGCAGCAGCAGCTCCTCGGGCTCGAAGGGCTTGTTCAGATAGTCGTCGGCCCCGAGCTTCAGCCCCTCGATCCGGTCCTCCGGCAGGCCGCGGGCGGTCAGCATCAGCACCGGGGTGCGGCCGGCGATCCCCTTGCGCTCCCGCAGCCACTTGGTGAGCGAGAACCCGTCCTCGCCGGGCATCATCACGTCGAACACCGCCAGGTCGAAGTCCAGGGTCTCCATCAGCCTGCGCGCCGCGGCCCCGCCGGGCGCGGCGGTGACCCGGAAGCCGGCCCGGGCCAGGTATTCCTTCAAGAGCTCGCGGATGCGGTCGTCGTCGTCCACCACCAGCAGGTGGCGTTCCCCGGCCTGGGTCTCGGTCATCGCCATCAGCCCAAAGTCCCCGTCTTGGTGCGCCCGCCGGCGAGCGCGGCCAGGATACGCCGCGTTCCGGTCACCCCGTCTAGTCCGCCGGTGCGATAGGCCCGCGCCAGCTGCCCGCGCAGCCGCTCGGCGATGCGGGCCTCGAAGGCCGCGCCGGCCGCCGTCAGGCTCACCGCCCGGCGCCGTCCGTCCAGCTCGCCCTGGGCCTTTTCCGCCAGGCCCTTGGCCTCCAGGTCGCTCAGCACCCGGCTGGCGGCCTGCTTGGACAGGCTGGTGATGTGGGCCAGCTCCTGCACCCCCAGGCCGGGCCGGCGCTTCAGCAGGAAGGCCGCCCGCCAGTGGGAGCGGCCCAGGCCCGCGCCCTCGGCCTCCAGGCCCGCGTCCACCCCGGCCCACAGGGAGGCCTCCGCCAGCATCAGCAGCTCAAGCCCCGCGTCCAGCTCCTCGTCGCGCAGCACCAGTCTCGGATCGGCCACGGCGCTCATCGGCCTGTCCCATTTTGTTTGACGTCGCAGGCGCGGAGGTCTGTAAGGAGGCGTTCCCCATAGGAGGTCTCCTTCCCATGTCTCTCGTTCCCTTCGACGACCGCGACGGATGGATCTGGCTCGACGGCCAGTTCACGCCCTGGCGCGAGGCGAAGGTGCACGTACTGACCCATGGTCTCCACTACGCCTCGGCGGTGTTCGAAGGCGAGCGGATGTATGGCGGGGAGATCTACAAGCTGACCGAGCATACCGAGCGTCTGTTCAAGTCGGCGGAGATCCTCGACTTCGAAATCCCGTTCACGGTGGCCGAGATCGATCAGGCCTGCAAGGACACCTGCGCCAAGAACGGTCTCACCGACGCCTATCTGCGGCCCATCGCCTGGCGCGGCTCGGAGATGATCGGGGTCTCGGCCCAGAACACCAAGATCCACGTGGCCATCGCCGTCTGGGATTGGCCCAGCTACTTCAAGCCCGAGGAACGCGCCAAGGGCATCCGCATGTGCTGGGCCAAGTACAAGCGCCCCTCGCCGGAGACCGAGCCGGTCCACGCCAAGGCCACCGGCCTCTACATGATCTGCACCATCTCCAAGCACGCGGCGGAGAAGGCCGGCTACACCGACGCCATGATGCTCGACTACCGCGGCTACGTGGCCGAGAGCACCGGCTCCAACGTCTTCTTCGTCAAGGACGGGGTGCTCCACACCCCCACGCCCGACTGCTTCCTCAATGGCATCACGCGCCAGTCGGTGATCGCGCTGGCCAGGTCCAAGGGCGTGGAGATCGTCGAGCGGCACATCAAGCCCGAGGAGCTCTCGACCTTCACCGAATGCTTCGTGGTGGGCACGGCCGCCGAGGTGACCCCGGTCTCCGAGATCGGTGAGTACAAATTCACCCCGGGCAAGCTGTCCCTGACCCTGATGGACGACTACGCCCGCATGGTCCGCCGCGAGCTGGTGGCGGCCTAGAGAGATACTGGGGATGAGCGGAGTGGAGAGGTGGTCAGACCATCACCTTGGCTTCCAGCTCCGCCAGACGCCGCCGCGTGACGGCCAGGTCCTCGCCGAAGGCGACGGGGTCGGCCGAGGCCAGGGCCCCGGAGATGTCCAGGCTCTCCCTGTAGAGATCCAGCGCCCGCACCCGGTGTCCGCGGTCCTCGCGGGCGTCGGCCAGGCGTTCCAGGGCGAGCGTCAGGGCGCGGCGGGCGCCGACGTCCGAGGGGACGGCCTCGACGAGACCGCGGCGTAGGGCGAGCGCCTCCTCATAGGCGTCCACCGCCCCGTCCAGCCGATGCTCCTCATAGGCCACGTCGCCGACATTGGTCAGCGCGTCGGCGAGCGCCGCGGGGTCGCCGATCTGGCGGGCCAGGCTGAGCGCCTCGTCATAGGCCTCGGCGGCCTGGTCGGTCAGGCCCTGGGCGCGGGCGAAGTCCCCGGCGTCCTGGGCGGCGATGCGCCGCTCCTGATCGTCCCCCGCCAACGACGAAAGCCGCCGGACGATGTCGGCGGCTTCTGACCAGCGTTCGGCCCTGGTGTGGTCGTGGAGCGCTCGCCTGGCCTCGGCGAAGGCTCCCGGGGCCCCGGGCGGCGCGCCGGAATGGACCGCCGGTTCGGGCGCCGGCTCGGCCAGGGCCACGATCTCGGGCTCCGCCGCCTCGGCGGCGACGGCGGTTTCTAGCGCATGGCTGGCGTGGGTGGAGCCGTGGTCGTGGCTGGCGGCCGCCGCCGGATCGGCGGTGAAGTCGACGGTGACCGGCGGACCGCCCTTGCGCCGCTTGCCGCCGGAGGGGCCGCTCGGCCCCTTGGGCATCAGGGCGGCGATGAACAGCAGGACCCCCAGGCCCGCGCAGGCGGCGGCCACGAACATCCGCAGGGTCTCGAAGGCCCCCAGCGGGATCGGGGGAATCCGCCCCTCCAGCCCGCCCGGAGTGAGAATGGCGTAGGCGACGCCTCCGAGCGCCAGCCCCAGCAGCATCCCGATGATCCGACCCAGCATACGAATTCCCCCGGCCGTCCGCCCCCCAGGCGCCGACCGGTGAAGGTTCGGGACCCGAGGCGGCGGGCGTCGAGGCGATGCAACCCGCAGGGGAGACGATCGGACCGATCCGCGCGCTTCTTGGGCGAAGCGCGCGGAATCTGCCTCTAAAACAGCCAGTTCAGGGGGCGGGGATAGGCCTCGTCCCGCGACAGGTACATCAGGCCCAGGATGCAGCGGACCGCGAACCAGATTCCCACCACGCTGCAGATGAAGATTCCCAGCATCAGGAACGGCACTCCCACCAGGATCAGGGAGAAGATCCCGCCGAACAGGCAGAGCGCCCCGCCGATCAGGAACCATCCGATCGACAGCCAGAAGGTGCGGATCAGGAAGGTGTAGTGGCTCTCCATCTTCGGGCCCGCCGTGGCGCGGTTCGCATAGGCGATGATCAGCCCGATGAACACGGTGAACCCGCTGGCGAAGGTCAGCAGGTAAAGCACATAGGACACCACCGGCAGGGTCTTGTCTTCGGCCAGGCCGGAACTGCCGATATCCACGCGATCACTCATGACGGGCTCCTCTTCGTCTCGTCTCTGAGGATCATGTGGCCCTGTTTCCGGCCGGCGCCAGTTTAATTCGCGTCCATGTTCTGGTCGGCGCGATTGAGCCACGGCAGGGCGCCGGCCGCCAGGATCAGCACGAAGACCAGGCGGGCGGCGAGCGCCACCCCCAGGGTCCAGGCGCCGGCCGTGGCGGCGAACAGCAGCAGGGCCACCGCGCCGGCCCCCAGCAGGCCGATGGCCCAGATCAGCGGCTCGGCCAGCGGCGTCCCGGCGTTGCGGAACCGGGCGCCCGGCGTGGTCACCGCCGCCGTGCCGGCCACCGCGCCGATGAAGGCGCTGAAGGAGGCGGCGCGGTTCTCCGGCCGCAGGCCGCGGGAATAGCTCATGGCCGGTATGGTCAGCCGCCCGCGGGCGAAGGTCAGGATGGCCCCGCCCTCGGCGCTCCTCAGGCTGCGCAGCTTGTCCAGGCTGTAGCGCCGCTCGCGCCTGCCCCGCCGCTCGACGATCTCGCCGCCTTCCAGCGTCCACACGGTCTCGCCCTGCAGGGGCGAGAGCCGGGCGCTGTGGGAGATGGCCATGGCTTAGCCGCGGACGACCGTGATCTCGACGCCGGCGGCCGCGGCGTGGGGGGCCAGCGCCAGGGGCTTTTCGACCCGTACCCGCGCCCGCGTCACCCGGGGATCGGCCAGGCAGGCCCGCGCCAGGCGTTCGGCGAAGGCCTCCACAAGGCCGATATGACCCTCGGCGGCGATGGCGCGCGCGGCCTCTCCGACCATCTCGTAATTGACGGTGTCGCTCAGCTTCTCGGCGCCGGCGGCCGGGACATCCAGCTCCACGTCGACCACCAGGGGCTGGGCCTTGCCCTTCTCGTGGGAATAGACGCCGATCTGGGCGTCGATCTTCAGTCCGGTGACGAAGATCTTGGTCATGACGATGCGGCCGGCGGCCAAGGGTTTGGCTTGAGTTTCGGCGGGAATCTCCTGGATCGGCGAGAGGGCCAAGGTGGGCTCCTTCAGGTCAGGTGCTGACCGGAATCGACAGCGACCATCTGGCCCGTCACCGACCTTGCGTCAATCAGATAGGCCAGGGCCTGGCCGATCTCCGCCGGATCGACGGCGTGGGCCAGGGGCGTGGCGGCGACCTCGGCGGCGAAGGCGGCGGCGTCCTGGTGGATGGAGGCGAGGGTCGGCCCCGGCCCGATGCCGTTGACCCGGATGCGCGGCGCCAGGGCCTGGGCCAGCATCTTGGTGGCGCTCCACAGGGCGCTTTTCGACAGGGTGTAGGAGAAGAAGTCCGCCCCCGGCGCCAGCACCCTCTGGTCGAGGATGTTGACGATCAGGCCGTTGCGGTCGGCCGGCAGCCGCCGGGCGAAGGCCTGGGCCAGGACCAGGGGCGCGCGCAGGTTGGTCTCCATATGCGCGTCCCAGGAGGCCCGGTTCAGGCTGGCCAGGCTGTCCTCCTCGAACACCGAGGCGCAGTTCACCAGCAGGGTGACGGGGCCCAGCTCGGCCTCGACGTCGCCCACCATGGGGGCGGCGGCCGCCTCCTGGCGCAGGTCGCAGGGATGGAGATAGGCCTTGCGGCCCAGGCTGCGGACATCGGCCGCGGCGGCCTGGGCGTCGTCGTCGACGGCCCGGCAGTGGATGGCGACATCATAGCCGGCGCGGGCGCAGGCCAGCACCAGGGCCCGGCCGATCCGCCGCGCGCCCCCGGTCACCAGGGCCGCGCCGCGCGTGGTCTCCGGCATGGCGGACGATCAGTCCAGGCGGCCGAACTCGAAGATGTTGAGGCCGCCGATGACGACGAGGAAGGCGAGGATGGTGTAGATGGCGACCATGGTCGGAGCTCCGGTTGTTGCGGTCGGCTTTAGCGAGCGGCGAGGGGTGGGGCAACATGGTTCGTAACCCGGCTTGATTTGCCGCCGATCCGAACCGCCGGTTCTATCGTCCCGACCAGGGAGGGACCGGTGCGCGACGACGAGCTGACAGACGCCCTGATCGCCCAGATCAATCGCGACCATCTGATCACCACCCCCCTCGAGCCCGCCGATCTGCTGTTCGTGTTCGGCACCCGCCATGGGGTGACGGAGTTCGTCGAGGCGGCGGCCGGGCTCTGGCGTGACGGTTATTTCCGCCACGCCCTGGTGAGCGGCGGCCCCACCCCGGGCGGCGAGGCGGACGAGGCCCGCGTCCTGGCCGACCTGATGATCGCCGCCGGGGTTCCGGAAGAGGTCATCCTGCTGGAGCGGGCGGCCGCCAACACCGGCGAGAACGTCATCTTCTCCCTGCCGATCCTGGAGGCCGCCATCGGCCTGGCCAACATCGGCTCGCTGATCGCGCTGGGAAAGGTCTGCACCTCGGCCCGCTACCTGATGACCCTGCAGCGCCATTGGCCGCAGGTCCGCAAGATGCTGTTTCCGGTGAACTATTTCCCACACCCCGTGGAGGAGTGGCCTCATCGCCCGCAGCTGCGGGCCAAGGTGCTGGCCGAGTGGCGCAAGATCGCGCCCTACCGTGAGGCCGGCTTCATCGCCGACCTGCCCTGACATCGGGCTTGTCTCGCGCGGCGCCTGGGGCCCAAGCTGAAAGAAAAGCCCGCGAGGAAACCCCATGCCGCTCACCGCCATCGCCCCGGCGAGCCTCACCAAGATCGCGCTCGGCATCGACCGGCCCGAGGACGTGGTGGTGGGCAAGGACGGCCGGGTCTTCGCCTCCGACCACCAGTGCGCGGTGGCCGAGATCCTTCCCGACGGCTCCTTCCAGCGGATGGGGCCCAAGGGCGGCGCCCCCAATGGCGTAAATATGGACCTCCAGGGCCGGGTGCTGATCGCCAACTTCGGCATCTACGACAAGGAGGAGGGACCCCTCCAGCGCTTCGACCCGGCGACCGGCAAGCACGAGACCCTGGTGGCGGAGGTGGGCGGCCGGCGCCTGACCAGCGCCAACTATCCGGTGCTGGACCGGGCCGGGAACATCTGGTGCGCCAACTCCACCCACGCCGAGACCTGGCCCCAGGCCCTGGACGGCCGCCCCGACGGCTTCATCTTCGTCCTGCGCCCCGACGGCTCGGCCGACATCGTCGCCGAGGGGCTGAAGTTCCCCAACGGCCTGGCGCTCTCGGCCGATGACCAGACCCTCTACTGCGCCCAGACCAGCGGCGCCGACGTCATGGCCTTCCCGATCCTGCGGGGCGGCAAGCTGGGCGCGGGCAAGCGCTATGGCCCGGTCCTGGGAAAACTCCAGCAGCCCGGCCAGCCGGCGCCCGAGGCCGCCGACCTCGGCTATACCGACGGGGTGGGCATGGACGCCGAGGGCAACCTCTGGGTCTGCCTGCCGGCCGCCAACAAGGTGGTGGCCATCACGCCCAGCCTTGAAGTCGTCACCGTGATCCACGATCTGTCGGGCGAGATCGTCAACCACCCCACCAACATCACCTGGGGCGGCCCCGATCTGAAGGACCTCTATATCGGCTCCATCCGCGCGGGTTACGTCCTCAAGGGGCGCAGCCCGGTGGCCGGCCAGCCGCACGCCCACCAGTAAGATTCACCCCCGTGCCCTTGCGGAATACGGCATTGGGGGCTTCCCCAGTGATCAACGATCACTAAAATGCTTGTTTGAAGTCCGGCGGTGACGCCCGCCGGCGAGCCATCAACGAAATCCCGGGAGGACGCCCATGCGCGAGTACCTGAAGTTCTACATCAACGGCGAGTGGGTCGAACCGGCCGAGAAGAAGACCCTCGACGTCATCAACCCCGCCACCGAGGAAGTCTGCGGCAAGATCGCGCTCGGCGCCGCCGCCGACGTCGACAAGGCCGTCATGGCCGCCCGCAAGGCCTTCCCGGCCTGGAGCCAGACCACCCGCGAGGAGCGCCTGGAAGTCCTGGGCCGCATCCTGGCCGAATACCAGAAGCGCTTCGGCGACCTGGCCGTCGCCGTGACCGAGGAGATGGGCGCCCCCGCCAACCTCGCCCAGCGCGCCCAGGTTCCGATCGGCATGGGCCACCTGGCCACCGCCGTGGAAGTGCTCAAGACCTTCAAGTTCGAGGAGGACCGCGGTCCGACCCTGCTGGTGAAGGAGCCGATCGGCGTCTGCGGCTTCATCACCCCCTGGAACTGGCCCCTGAACCAGATCGTCTGCAAGGTGGCCCCGGCCATCGCGACGGGCTGCACCATGGTCCTGAAGCCCTCGGAAGTGGCCCCGTTCTCCGGCCAGATCTTCGCCGAGATCATGCATGCCGCGGGCGTTCCCGCCGGCGTCTTCAACCTGGTGCACGGCGACGGCCTCGGCGTCGGCGTCCCGCTCTCCAGCCACCCGGAAGTGGACATGGTCTCCTTCACCGGTTCGACCCGCGCCGGCATCGAGGTGGCCAAGAACGCCGCTCCGACCGTCAAGCGCGTGGCCCAGGAACTGGGCGGCAAGAGCCCCAACATCGTCCTGGACGATAGCGCCTTCGCCAAGGGCGTCGCCCGCGGCGTGGCCACCATGATGACCAACTCCGGTCAGTCCTGTAACGCGCCGACCCGCATGCTGGTCCCCAAGACCCGCATGGACGAGGCCATCACCGTGGCCCGCGAAGCCGCCAGCCAGGTCACCGTCGGCGACCCCAACGGCAACGCCCAGCTCGGCCCGGTGGTCTCCGAGGTGCAGTTCAACAAGATCCAGAAGCTGATCCAGGCCGGCATCGACGAGGGCGCGACCCTGGTGGCCGGCGGCGTCGGCCGTCCGGAAGGCCTGGACAAGGGCTACTATGTGAAGCCCACCGTCTTCGCCAACGTGAACAACGAGATGACCATCGCCAAGGAAGAGATCTTCGGCCCCGTGCTGTCGATCCTTGGCTATGACACCCTCGACCAGGCCATCGAGATCGGCAACGACACCGAGTACGGCCTGGCCGCCTATGTGCAGGCCGAGGACCTCGAAAAGGCCCGCGGCGTGGCCCGCAAGCTGCGCGCCGGTCAGGTGTCGATCAACGGCGGCGGCGGCGACATGATGGCCCCCTTCGGCGGCTACAAGATGAGCGGCAACGGGCGCGAGTGGGGCGACTTCGCCTTCCACGAGTTCCTGGAGACCAAGGCCATCCTCGGCTACGCGCCGAAGCCGGCCGCCGAATAGTCCGACCCTACAGACCCCCGGGGCGTCCGCGCCTCGGGGGTTTTGGTTCGCCTCGGCCTAGGCGCGCGCGGCGTCCTTCCGGCAGCCCTCCAGGGCCGCGGCCAGCACCTCCCGACCCAGTTCAGACGACTCCGGCATCGCCCTCGCGAGAGCCAGCGCGCCCACCATGCGCGCCAGCAGGGCGATGGCCTGCGCCCGCGCTTCCGGCCCATCGGGCAGGCGGGCCGCCATCGATTCCACCATCCGCTCGAAGCCCTCGGCGAAGACCTGCTTCACAGGCTCGCCCTGACGCGCCACGTCCCCGGCCAGGGCGGCGGCCGGGCAGGCGCGGCCCGGCGCCCGGCGCGCGGCCTCCGACAGGTACTGGGCCAGCAGGTCGTCCAGATCCTCAACCCGCGCCCGCTGGTCGTCCATCTGGCGGAAGGCCTGGTCCAGGGCCTCGGCCGCCAGCGCCTCCTTGGAATTGAAGTGGTTGTAGAAGCCGCCGTGGGTGAAGCCCGCGGCCTTCATCAGGTCGCCCACCGCCAGCCCCTCGAAGCCCCGCTCGCGGAACAGCTTCGCCGCCGTGGTCACCACCTTGTCGTGGTTCTCCTGCGCCTGCTCGCGGCTGATGCGCATGGCGGACTCCTTCTTTGCTTACGGGCGTCATCAATAGAACCCCGACGGGGCTTGATCAATCCGCCGCTCCGCATCTATGATGACGATCATCATCATTGGAAATGGAGGGACCCATGCCGCTCTGGAAGATCTACCACCCCGAAGGCGCCTTCTCGGCGGCGGACAAGCAGGCCTTGTCCCAGGCGATCACCGCCCTCTACAGCCGCCTGCCCAGGTTCTATGTCGGCGTCGTGTTCCAGGCGGTGCCGGCGGACTCCTTCTTCGTCGGCGGCGAACCGGCGGAGAAGTTCGTGCGCATCTGGGTCGATCACATCGCCCGCACCCTGCCGACCCCGGAGGCCAAGGCCTGGTGGATCAAGGCCTGCGACGAGGTCCTCGCGCCCTTCATTCGCGACCGTGGCTTCGACTGGGAGTTCCACATCGACGAGACCCCCTTCGACCTCTGGTCCATCCAGGGCCTGCGGCCGCCGCCGGCCAATTCGGAGGCCGAGGCGCGCTGGATCGCCGAGAACAAGGCCACCCCCTACGATCCCCCGGCGGCGAGTCCCGCCTGACGCGGCGTCGCCCGTTGCCATCCCGGCCATCTGGTGCGAATTCAGATGGGCCGGGCCCCCGTCTCGAGGGGCCGGCGAGCCGGGAGGATCGATGTCCCAGGACATCTCGTGCGTGGCCGACGTCGCGCGTCATCACCGACGCGTGCGGCCTGACGCCCAGGCCCTGTGGTTCGAGGGCCGCGCCACGACCTATGCCGAGTTCGACAGCCTCTCGTCCCAGTGCGCCCAGGCCCTGATCGCCGCCGGGGCCCGGCCGGGCGACCGCATCGGGACCCTATCGAAGGGCAATGACGACTTCTTCGTCCTCTGGTTCGGCTGCCTGAAGGCGCGCGTCTGCCTGACGCCGGTGAACTGGCGTCTCGCGCCGCCGGAGGTGGAGTTCATCCTCAAGGACGCCGGCTGCCGGCTGGTGGTGGTGGGCCCCGACTACGCCGCCCTGCTGGCCGGCCTCGACCTGCCGGACCTCGACACCACCGTGGTGTTCGGCGAGGCCTTCCGCGCCTGGCTGGCGGATCAGCCGGTGACCGATCCCCATCTCGCGCCCCTGCCCGACGACGACGTCATCCAGCTCTACACCTCCGGCACCACCGGCCTGCCCAAGGGCGTCCAGCTCACCGAGACCAACTACGCCCACTGTTTCGATGGGGCGACCAAGGTCTGGGCCCGCTTCGAGCCGGGCGACGGGGTGCTGGTGGCCATGCCCCTGTTCCACGTGGCCGGCGCCAATCTGGGCATGCTGGCCCTGCTGCAGGGCGCCCGGACGGTGGTCATGCGCGAGGTCGATCCGGCCCTGCTGCTCTCGCTGATCGGCGAGCACGGGATCGCCCACGCCTTCCTGGCCCCGGCCCTGATCAACATGCTGCTGCAGCATCCGGCCATGGCGGACGCCGACCTCACCACCCTCGATCACGTCTATTACGGCGCCTCGCCGATCTCCGAGGAGGTGCTCAAGCGCGCCCAGGACCGCTTCGGTTCGGACTTCTCCCAGCTCTACGGCCTGACCGAGACCATCGGCGGCGGCGCCTACCTGCCCCCCGACGACCACGATCCCCGGCTTGGCAAGCTGCGCGCCTGCGGCAAGCCCTCGCCGGGCTACGAGGTGCGCATCCGCCTCGACGGCCGCGAGGCCGAGACCGGCGAGGTGGGCGAGATCGAGATCCGCTCGCCGGGCGTCATGAAGGGCTACTGGAACCGACCCGACGCCACCGCCCAGGCCATCGACGCCCAGGGCTGGTTCCGCTCGGGCGACGCCGGCTTCTTCGACGCCGACGGCTACCTGTTCATCCACGACCGGGTGAAGGACATGATCGTCACCGGCGGCGAGAACGTCTATCCGGCCGAGGTGGAGAACGCCCTGTTCTCCCATCCCGATGTCGCCGACGCCGCCGTGGTGGGCGTGCCCGACGCGCGCTGGGGCGAGGCGGTGAAGGCGATGGTGGTGCTGCGCCCCGGCGCGGCCGCCGGCCCGGCCGACCTCATCGCCCACTGCCGGCCGCTGATCGCCGGCTACAAGGTGCCCAAGAGCGTCGACTTCGTCGGCGTCCTGCCCCGAAACCCCTCCGGCAAGGTGCTGCGCCGTGAACTGCGCGCACCCTACTGGGAAGGCCGCGACCGCCAGGTCGGCTAGCTCAAGGAAAGAGACCCATGGATCCGCACATCAAAGCCATGCTCGACGCCGCCGACGCCGCGGCCGCGGGCCAGACCGCCCCGCCGCTGGACGCCATCCCGCCGGAGATGATCCGCGCCGGCTACCGCATGCAGCGCCAGGCCCAGAACCTGAACGCGCCGAAGGACGTCACCGCCACCGACATCAAGGTGGACGGCGCCGAGGGACCGATCCCGGCCCGACTGTACGTTCCGGCGGGCGCCCCGGCCGTCACCCCGCTGCTGGTCTATTATCACGGCGGCGGCTTCGCCATCGGCGACCTGGAGACCCATGACGGCCACTGCCGCCGCATGGCCGCCTATGCGGGCATCCGGGTCCTGGCCATCGACTACCGCCTGGCCCCCGAGCACCCCTTCCCGGCGGGCCACGACGACTGCCTGGCCGCCACGAAGTGGGCCTTCGACCACGCCGCCGAGATCGGCGTCGATCCCACCCGCATCGCCGTGGGCGGCTGCTCGGCCGGCGGCAACCTGGCCGCCTCCATCAGCGTCGACATGAAGAACGATCCGAAACGGAAGATCGCCTTCCAGCTGCTGCTCTATCCGGGCATCTGGCCCGATGAGGAGACCCAGTCGCGCAAGGACCTCGACGGCCCGGTGCTCACCAAGGCCGCTATCGCCTGGTTCGATAAGTGCCTGGCCGCCATCGGCCACCCCCAGGCCCACCGCGCCATGCTGGGCCGCGCCGACGTCGCCGGGACCCCGCCCGCCCTGGTGGTCACCGCCGGCTATGATCCCCTCAAGGACGAGGGCCGCGACTTCGCCGCCCGCCTCAACGCCGCCGGGGTCAAGGCGACCCACCGGGAATATCCGGACATGGTCCACGACTTCCTGATCATGGGCGACGTCTCCCCCGCCATCGACGCCGCCGCCCACGAGACGGCCGACGCCCTGAAGGCGGCCCTGGCCTAGGGACCTCTTCTCCTCTCCCCCGCAAGAGGGGGAGAGGAGGGGGCGCGGCTAGCCGCCCACCACCCGACAGATCGCCCCGGTCAACCGCTCCAGCTCCGCGTCCGAGGTCACGAAGGGCGGGGTCAGATAGACCACCTTGCCCATCGGGCGGATCCAGCAGCCCAGCTCCACGAACCGGGCGCACAGGACGCCGGCGTCCACGGCCTCGGCGAACTCCACCACCCCGATGGCGCCCAGGGTGCGCACGTCCACCACGCCCGGCGCGGCGCGGCAGGGTTCCAGCCCCTGGGCCAGGGCCGCATTGATCCGCGCCACATCGGCCTTCCAGGCGCCGCTCTCGAACAGGTCGAGGGAGGCGTTGGCCGCCGCGCAGGCCAGGGGATTGGCCATGTAGGTGGGCCCGTGCATCAGGGCCGCCCCGGCGTCGTCGGACCAGAAGGCCTCGAACACCTTGTCGCTGGCGATGGCCGCCGACAGGGGCAGGGTGCCGCCGGTGAGCGCCTTGGACAGCGTCACGATGTCGGGGACCACGCCGGAGCCCGTACAGGCGAACAGGTCCCCGGTCCGCCCGAAGCCGGTGAAGATCTCGTCGAAGATCAGCAGCAGGCCATGCTTGTCGGCCAGCCGCCGGAGCGTCGCCAGCACGCCGTCGTCGTGCAGCAACATGCCGCCGGCCCCCTGCACCCGGGGCTCGACGATCAGGGCGGCGATCTCGGGCCCCCTCTGGGTTAGCAGGGCGTCCAGGGCCGCCTCGCTGTCGGCGTCGTGGGGCAGGGCGACGACGTGCTGGGCCGGCATGACGCCGGCGAACAGGCCATGCATCCCCTCCTCGGGGTCGCAGATGGTCATCGTGGCGAGCGTGTCGCCGTGATAGCCGCCCAGGAAGCTGACGAACTTCGTCCGCCCCGCGACGCCCCGGTTGATCCAGTACTGCAGGGCCATCTTCATCGAGATCTCGACCGCCACCGAACCGCTCTCGGCGAAGAAGACGTGGTTCAGGTCCCCCGGCAGCAGGGCCGCCAGCCGGCTCGCCAGCCGGTAGGCCGGCTCATGGGCCAGACCGCCGAACATCACATGCGGCGCCTTCTCCAACTGCGCGCGGATGGCCGCAGCGATATGCGGGTGGTTGTAGCCGTGGCAGGCGGTCCACCAACTGGCGATGCCGTCCACCAGCTCGCGTCCGTCCTCCAGCACGATCCGCGCCCCGTGGGTGCGGGCCACGGCCAGGGGCGCGGGCGCGGTCTTCATCTGGCAGTAGGGGCGCCAGACATGGGGCGCGCCGTCGGTCAGCCAGCTGGTCATGGGGATCGTCTCCGTGGGCTCGGAGCGCCTGCATAGGGCGGTTGGCGCGCTCGCGCCACGCCGGAGCCGCCTGCGACCTAGGGGCGCAGGCCACGACCCTGAATACCCCGGTTATGTTTTTCTTTTCCCACGATCTCTATCGTGGCCCCGATGATTCACCCGCCCAACGATCCGACGTTCCGGGGAGACCTGCCGGAACTGATCCTCGACCAGCGCCGCCAGCTCTTTCGTCTGGCCGGCCAGCATTTCCTCAATACCGCCCGCCTGATCGCCGTGGCCGTCGACCGCGACCTGGTGACCGCCCTGACCTTCCTGTCCATCGCCCGGGCCAACCTGCGGGACCTGACCCTGGATCGCGAACGGGCCCTGTCCTACGGCGCGATCGACGCCATCCCACCCGACTCCGAGCGTGTTCCGGTCAGCGTCTACGCCGTCGCCAAGGAGCTGGGCCTTCCCTATGAGACGGTGCGCCGCCACGCGCTGAAGCTTCGCAAGGGCGGGGTCTGCCAGGCCGTCGACGGCGGTCTGATCGTCCCCAACAACGCCCTGGCCCGGCCCGAGACCCTGGCCGCCGTCGTCGCGTACTGGCAGGGGACCCAGGACTTCGTGAACGCCGCGGCCCGCGCCGGGATCGTCCCGCCGCCGCCGGCCGAACCCCCCGCCGGCGACGTCAGCCGGCAGGTGATGCGTCTGGGGGTGCACAACTTCCTCGAGGTGCTGCTGACCATGGCCCGGACCATCCAGGGCGACCCCCTGGACGCCATGGTCATGCGCGCCATCTCGATGTTCAACGTCAACAACGTCACCGTCGACCCGGGCCTGGCGGCCACCTACGCCAGCCTGGCGGCGCCGCCCCCCGACGACTCCCAGCGCCAGCCCATCAGCGTCTACGCCGTCGCCAAGTCCCTGATGCTGCCCTACGAGACCACCCGCCGGCACGTCCAGCGGCTGATCGACATGGGGCTGGCGGCCAAGGTCTCGGGGGGACTGCTGGTCCCGACGGCGGTGGTGGCGCGGCCGGACATCGCCGCAGGCATGCGGGAGTCCGCCGACCTGTCCATGGCCTTTCTGACCCGGCTGGCCGAACTGGGGGTCGGGCCGAGCCCCGATCTGATCGGCCGGGCCGAGGACGCCGTCGCGCCTACTTGCCCGGCTTGACCTCGATCGTCCGGGCCTCGGCGCCCGGGGTCTTGGGGGCGACGACCTTCAGCACGCCGTCGGCCAGGGTCGCCTTGATGGCGGCCGCATCGACATTGCGCGGCAGGCTGACCACCCGCTCGAAGGCGCCGTAGCTCCGCTCCACGACCCGCTGGTTGCGGTCCTTGGTCTCGGTCTCGGCCCTCTTCTCGCCGCTGACGGTCAGCAGGCCGTCCTCGACGGCGATCTTCACGTCGCCTTCCTTGAGGCCGGGCAGTTCGAAGGTCAGCTCCAGGGCGTCCTTGGTTTCCACCAGGTCCATGCGCGGGGTCAGGCCGACCTCGGCCAGACTGCTCCAGCCCGCGCCGAGCTGGTCGAAGATGCGGTCGAGTTCGCGCTGCACCGGCGTGAACAGGGTGGTGGCCGAACGCTGCAGGTTGGGCAGGAACTGGTTGGAGGGGGTCGGGACGCTCATGGGAAGTCTCCGCTCTGGGGGTTGAACCTGGCGACAGGACACACCCGGGACGACTACGGGGAATTGACCACCGTCAACATCGCCCCGATCAGGCCGCCGGCCGCGCCTCCAGGGCGGTGAACTCCGCGGCCGAGCGGACCCGCAGGGCCAGGGCGTGGCGCGTCAGGGCCAGGCCGCGGCGCCCGCTGCGCTGGATGTAGCCGCGGGTCTCCAGCAGGCGGAAGGCCCGGCTCAGGGTCTCGGGCTTCAGGCTCAGATAGTCGGCGATGTCGCGGTGGTTCATGGGCAGGCGGATGACGCCGGTCGCCGCCGCCGCCGGGTCGTGGTGGGTCAGCCAGTTGAAGAACCAGAGCAGCCGCTCGGCGGCCGGCAGGTGGGTGATCTTCTCGACGTGATGGGCCAGCTCGCCGAAGGCGCCGTTGGCCCGGTTCACCAGCTCCACCAGCACCTCGGTGGTGCGGCCGTTGAGGTCGAGGACCGAGGCGATGGAATAGCAGGTGACCTCGACCTCGGTCACCGCCTCGGCGCTGGCGCGGCGCTCGTCCAGGCAGAAGCCGAACAGGTCGCCGGGAAACAGGAAGCTGACGATCTGGCGGTCGCCGTCATGGCCATTGACCTGCAGCCGCACGCAGCCGCGCTCAAGGCGGTACATGGTGGTCGAGGGCTCGCCCTCGTCATAGAGGGTCACCCCCTTGGCGAACCGGGCCGGCCAGTGCGAAGCGCGGTCGAACACTGTGGTCAAGGCAAACATCATCGTCTCCTGTCCAGGCGAACAGAAGCATGGGGCGCAGACGACCCGCCGTCGTCCTTGACGCGGATCAAACCGGGCCTTGGCGCGCCGACTGTATCTTAGGTCGGATGTCCGACCTAATGATCCAGATCAAGACGGAGCGCCCACCTCCACCAGCTCGGTGTGGCCAAAGCCCTGGCGGTAGTCGAGCAGGGAGACCACCAGGGGCGTGATCTCGAACAGGGCCATCTCGCCGCCGTCCGGCGACAGGTACTGGCCGATCTCCGGGGCGAACTTGGCCAGGAACAGGGCGCCGGCCCGACCGATCTCGGCCTCCTCGGTCAGCCGCCGCGCCCGCCCGCCCAGGGACAGGCCGCGGATCTCGTTCCAGTGGTCATAGGCCAGGCCGACGGTGGCCGAGACCCGGTCGTCGCGGGCCAGGTTGGCGGCCTTCTGCGACTTGGCCGAACAGCCGAAATAGATCGCCAGGCCCTGGCTGACATAACCCACCGTGGTGGCCTGCGGAAAACCGTCGGGGCGCAGGGTGGCGAGCGTCAGGTCCTTGCCGGCCTCCAGCACGGCGACGATGGCCTCGGTCTGTTTGGCGTCCATGGGGTGCTCCGACAAAGGGGTCGCCTCACCCTGGCGCGACGCGCGCGCTGCGCCCTGACCCAGATCAAGTCTAGCGCCCGGTGAACACCGGTTTGCGCTTCTCCAGGAAGGCCTTGCGCGCCTCCTTGCCGTCCTGGCTGGCGAAGGCGCGGCCGATGTTGGAGACCTCGTAGCGGAGCTGCTGCTCCATGTCGGTGCTCTCGTAGGACTTCACCATCCCGCGCTTCAGCAGCCGCAGCGTGATGGGCGACCACTCGCAGAGCGAGGCGCAGTATTCCGCCAGCCGCGCGTCGAAGGCGCCCTCGTCCACCACCTCGCCGGCCATGCCCCAGGTCAGGGCCTCGGCGCCGGTCACCGTGCGGTTCTCCATCATGAAGCGCATGGCCTTCTCATAGCCCATCACCTGCGGCAGGGTGATGGTCAGCCCCGCGTCCGGCGAGCCGCCGATGCGGGTGTAACCGGCCATCAGCCGCGCGCTCGAACTGATCAGCCGCACGTCGGTGGCCATGGCCAGGCCAAGGCCCGCGCCCACCGCCACCCCGTTGATCCCGCCCACCACCGGCTTGTCGCAGCGCTTGCGGATCGACAGCACGAACTGGCCGACCCAGCTGATGTCGTCCAGCTGGGCGCTCTGCGGCGGCAGGGGCGAATAGGGCTCCGAGCCCGACAGGTCGAGCCCGGCGCAGAAGGCGTCGCCCGCCCCGGTGATGGCCACCACCCAGACATTGTCGTCGCGGGCGGCCTCGTCCACCGCCGCCACCACGCCCCAGGCCAGCTGCTGGCTGAGCGCGTTCTTCTTCTCCGGTCGGTTCAGCGCGATCGTGCGGACGTGACCCTCGTCGGAAACCTTCACCAGCGTGCTCATGCCGCCCTCCCTTGTTGTTGAAGGCAGGCTAGCATCGAACGCGCCGGGGTCAGCCCCCCGTCAGCGCCGCCGTCGTCACCACCCGCGCGCCCGCCGACGCGAACTCCGCATTGTGGCGGGCGATGATCTGCGGGGCGGTCTCGCCGCCATAGTCCCAGGTGGAGTGGGCGTCGGCCACCACGGTCACCGCCAGGCCGGCGGCGAGCGCCCCCTTGCACGTCGCGGCCACGCAGTGGTCGGTCTGGGCGCCCAGCAGCACCACGCCCTCGGCGCCTTGGGCCTCGATCCAGGCGCCGAGCTCGGCGTTGCTGAAGGCGTCGCCGACGGTCTTGCCGAAGGTGGGCTCGTCCTCGGCCTGGCCCAGGGCCGGCCACACCGGCCAGCCCGGCCGCCCCGGCGCCAGGGGATCGCCCGCCGGCCCGTCATGCCGCACGAAGGCCACCGGATGCCCCTGGGTCCGCGCCCAGGCCGTCACCGCCCGCGTCCGGGCCACCAGGGTCTCCGCATCATGGATCGGCGGCTCATGCACCCCGTCGAACATGCCGGTCTGCAGGTCGATGACGAGGACGGGGATTTGGGTCATGGGCGAAAGTCTAGCGCGGGGGTTTGGCCGATCAAGCGGCGCTCAGCATCGCCCCCACACGGCGGCCCGCACCCCGGCCGCCGCGCCGGCCCTCTAGCTCAGGACGACGATGGCCACGCGCCGGTTCTGGGCGCGGCCCTCGGGCGTCGTGTTGTCGGCCACGGGGGTGTCCTCGCCGTAGGAGATGGTGGCCATGCGGTTGAGCGCGATGCCCTGCTGGCTCAGGAACTTGCGCACCGCCTCGGCGCGGGCGGCGCCGAGCTGCTCGTTATATTCCGGGGTCCCGGTGGCGTCGGTGAAGCCCTGGATCTCCAGATAGACGTTGCGGTTCTCCGCCTTCAGCCGCTCGGTCAGCTCCGTCAGCCGGGCCTCGGCCTCCGGCGACAGGGCGTGGCGGTCGGTGGGGAACTTCACCGAGTCGTCGGAGAGCACGACCTGGTAGAGGAACTTGCCCTCGGCCAGCTTGTGGGCCGCGTTGGCGCGCGAGAGCGCCTCGCCGGCCTTGCCGTCCACCTGGGTGACGCGGCTGTCCACCACGGCCACCTGGTCGCGGACGAACCGGTGGGTGGCGCAGCCGCTGGTGGCCACGGCCGCCATCACCAGCACGCCGCCGAGCGCGGCGGTTCTAAGGGTTGATGTCTTCAAGATCGGTATCCTTCCGTCGGGCGCGCGACGCCCAAGGTCTTGCGCGCCTGAAATGTGGGGAGTCCGAAATGGCCGTCTGACGACCGCTTTGGGTCCGGAATCTGGCTCAGCGTGGCTGTAGGCGGGGGTTCAGGACCCCCGATACGCCCCCAGCGCACGGCGCGATATGGGGGCGAATCCGAGGCGCCCCACGGCCAAGCCGCGCCACGTTCCTGACGCGCCGGGGTGCTCCAAGGCGGCGGTGACTGAGGCCGTCAACGACTTCGGCGAGGGGCCCCGGGCGCCGCGCCGGCCAAGCCCGACGACGCGGTGGGCCATCGCCTTGAGCGCGGCCGCCCACCTGCTGATCCCGCTCGTCCTGCTCACCGCCCCGCCGCCGCCCGAGCCGCCGGCCGAGCCCGAGCCCATGGTGGTGACCCTCTTCCAGCCGCCGCCCCCGCCACCGCCGCCGCCGCCGCCGAAACCCGCCCCGGTTCCGAGCCCGGCGCCGGCCGCCCCCGCCCCGGCCCCGGCCGAGCCCCCGGCCAAGCCGACCCCGCGCCTGAAGGTCCGCCCCACGCGCCCGGCCCCGCCCCAGGTCACCCCGGTCTATGTCGCCCCGGCCCCGGTCACCCAGCCCATGGCCACCCTCAGCGACGCCCAGCTCGCCGGCGCGCTGACCGCCGGCGGCGGTGGCGGCTCCGGGGCGGGGGAGGGCGGCGGCGGTGGCGCGGGGGGCGGCCGCTGCGACATGGTCGAGCGCCTGCAGGCGGCCCTGCGCCGCAACCGCGGCATCCAGGCCGCGGTGGCCGACGCCCGCCAGGGGACCGGCGGCCGGGCCCTGCATGTCTGGAACGGCGACTGGGTGCAGACTCCGGGTCAGGCGGGCAAGGGCCTGGCCGGCCTGCGCCAGGCCATCGCCCTGGAGGTCGCCTTCGCGCCCGCCGCCTGCCGCGCCCAGCCCATGCGCGGCCTGGTCCTCATCACCCTGGCCGATACGCCCGGCGCCGCCCGGCTGGTCCTGGGCGACGGCGCCTGGCGCTGGAGCGACCTCCTGGCCGCCCATCGGTGAGCGGGGCTCATTCTCTCCCCGTCATCCCGGCCGCAGGTCCCAGGTCTCCCTCCGGTCGCCCGGGATGACGTATGGAGACAGCTCCCCCAGTGGGGCGGCGCCCGTCCCCGCTACTCCGCCGCCTCGGCCATCTCGAACACCGCCCCGATGCCGTCCATCAGCAGGTGGGCGGTCACCGGCTTGGCGATGTGGTGGTCGGCGCCGGCGGCCAGGGCGTCGCTGCGGTGCTCGGCCATGGCGTTGGCGCTGAGCATGATGATCGGGGTGCGCGCCCGCTCGGGGTGGCGGGCCTCGAGGTCGCGCAGGGCCCGCGTGGCGGTCAGGCCGTCCATCACCGGCATCTGCATGTCCATCAGCACCAGGTCGAACTCGCCCGTCGCGAAGGCCGCGAGGGCCGCCTCGCCGTCCGCCACCGTGGTGATCTCGGCGCCCAGGGGCGACAGGATCAGCTGCACGACCTTCTGGTTGATGGGGTGGTCCTCGGCCAGCAGCACCCGCAGGGCGTCGACCCGGGCCAGGGGCGCCTCGGCCGGCGTCGGCGCCGCGTCGGCCGCGTCGTGCTCGGCCAGGGTCAGGGTGCGGGCCAGCGGCAGGGTCACGCGGAAGACGCTGCCGCGCCCCGGCTCGGACTCCGCGGCGATCTCGCCCCCCATCATCTCCACCAGGGCCTTGCAGATCGACAGGCCCAGGCCCGAGCCGCCGAACCGGCGGGTGATGGTGGCGTCGGCCTGGCTGAAGCGCTGGAACAGGCTGGCCTTCGCGACGTGGTCGAAGCCCACCCCGGTGTCGGCCACCTCCAGGGTCAGCTCGGCGGCGCCCTGGGCGTCCTCCGCCAGGCCCACCTTCAGCCGCACCTCCCCCTCGCCGGTGAACTTCACGGCGTTGGAAAGCAGGTTGCCCAGCACCTGCTTCAGCCGGGTGACGTCGCCGAGGAACTGGCCGCGGGCGGCGGCCTCGTAGTCGATATGGAAGTCCAGGCCCTTGTCCTGGGCCCGCAGGCGGTTGAGGTGCAGCACCCCCTCCAGGTCGCGGCGCAGGTCGAAGGGGGCGGCCTCGATCTCCAGCTGGCCGGCCTCGATCTTGGTCAGGTCCAGGATGTCCGACACCAGCCGCTCCAGGGTCAGGCCGGAGCTGGAGATCAGGTCCAGCATCTCCCTCTGGGCGGGGGTCAGGTCGGTCTGCTGCAGGGCCGCGGCGACCCCGATCACCCCGTTCAGCGGCGTGCGGATCTCGTGGCTCATATTGGCCAGGAAGTCGGTCTTGGCCTGGTTGGCGGCCTCGGCGGCCTCGCGGGCGGCCTTCATCTCCGCCTCGGCGGCAAGGCGGTCGGTGACGTCCCGGGCCACGGCGAAGACCTGATCGCCGCACTGGCGGGCCCGCCATTCCAGCTGCCGGTAGCGGCCGTCGCGGTGGCGGTAGCGGTTCACGAAGCCGACGATCTCGCCCTCGGTGGTGATGCGGGCCATCAGGGCCTTGGTGGAGGGCACATCTTCGGGGTGGATCAGGGGCAGCAGGGGCTGACCCAGCAGCTCGGCCACCGGATAGCCCAGCACCGTCTCCCAGGACGGACTCAGCCGCACGAAGCGGCCCGCCGCGTCGCGGATGCAGAGCATGTCGAGAGAGACGTCGAAAAAGGTCGCCAGGTCCGACGACGCCTTGGTTTCGGAGGTCATGGGGTACGCGGGGACTCCGCCGCCAGACGTGACGGCCAACCCAATATGGGGCCCGCGCCTTAACCATGGGTTTTCGCCGGCCAGATATTGACGTTATTCGTGCCAGAACATTCGCGGGCCGTCGCTCGGCCTGCCGCTGGCTTGGATGACGCCGTACGTGTTCCGAGAAAGCCTACCGCCCGGCAAGGGGAGAAGGCGCGCCGCCAGGCCTTGCACCCGCGCCGCGCCTCACGCTCAATGCCCGCATGATCCGCCTTCTCCTCGCCCTCGCCGTCCTGGCCCTTGCTGCCCCGGCCCGGGCCGCCGAGCCCGGCCGTCCCATCGTCATCGGGGCCGCCTACGGCCTGGCCTCCAAGCTCCTGGGGGAGACCCGGACGATCAATGTCTACCTGCCGGCCGGCTACGGCGCCGGGGACCGCAAATATCCCGTCGTCTACCTGCTGGACGGCGGCGAGGCGGAGGACTTCCATCACATCACCGGCATCGCCCAGGTCGGCGCCATGAACGGCTATCTGGCCGACGCCATCGTGGTCGGGATCGCCGGGACCGACCGCCGTCGCGACCTCACCGCCCCCTCCGCCGACTCCCGGGATCTGAAGGACGCCCCCACCAGCGGCGGCGCGGCGACCTTCCGCCGCTTCCTCACCGAGGAGCTGGTCCCCTATGTCGCCGCCCGCTACCGCACCGACGGACACGCCGTGCTGATGGGGGAGTCCCTGGCCGGCCTCTTCGTCACCGAGACCTTCCTGAAGGCGCCTGGCCCCTTCGACGCCTTCGTGGCCATCAGCCCCAGCCTCTGGTGGGATGGAAACAGCCTGGCGAAATCGGCGCCCGCCCTGCTGGCCGCCCAGCCCCCCGGATCGCGCCGCCTCTATCTCGGCCTCGCCGACGAGGGCCCGGCCATGGGCCTCGAGCCCCTGCTGGCCGCCCTGAAGACCGCGCGGCCGCCCGGCCTGGCCTGGCGCTACGACCCCCGCCCCCAGGAACACCACAGCACCATCTACCACCCCGCCGCCCTGGCCGCCCTGAGGTGGCTGCTGCCGGCGAAGTAGCTGCGGCCATCCGGAGCCGGACCGCGGCCCGGCGCGCGTCATCGGGCGGTGGCGACCGGCCCGGGCAGATCCAGCGCCTCGAAGGGCGGTGGCGACAGGATCGTCACCCCGTCGTGGCGCGCCAGCCGCGAGATGACCCTCATCGCCCCCGCATGGTCGGCGAACGGGCGGGGCGGCGGCTTGAGCGGCTGGTCCAGCGGGCGCCAGAAATTGTCCCAATGGACCGGGATGACCGTGGTCGGCCCGGTCATCCCCACCACCTCCCGCCAATAGGTTTCGAGGCCATCCTCGTCGCGCCCGCCCAGGCCCCCCAGGCCGAGGAAGACGACATCGGCCCGCATGTCCTGGAACAGGTCTGGCCGACTGTTGGCGCTCGGATGCAGCAGGACGCGCGTCCCGCCGTGCTCCACCAGGTAGGAGAAATTGCCGCCCTCCTTGTAGGCCCAGGCCCGGGCGGGCGAGGCCAGGGGGCGGGGGATCGCGCCATCGAACAGCCACCCCCTCAGCCGGCCGGTCGGACTGTGGGGCGCGGCGACGGCCCGGATGGTGAAGCGGCCAAAGCACAGGGTTTCGCCGCCGGTGATCGTCCGGATGCGGGCGGCGGGAAACCCCCGTCCCAGGGCGATATTGGCGACCGAGGCCGATCCCACCAGCGGCGCGCCCGTGGCCTCTGCGACATCGGGGGCGTCGAGGGCGTGGTCATAGTGGGCGTGGGCGGTGAGGACGGCCGAGAGCCGGGTGATCCGGGCGCGCGCCAGCCCCGCCTTGATGCGACTGGGATCGGGTCCGATCTTGCGGAAGATCACCGACGACAGCCGGGGACGGGAAAAGAAGCCATCCAGCAGGATCTGGTCGACGCCGTCCTCCAGCAGGATGGTCGTCGTCCCCATGAACCGGGCCCGCACACCCGGCGGCTGCGCAGCGTCGGCGGGGGGATCGAGGCGCGCCGCCGGACAGCGGCCGATGGCGTCCTCCGCCGCGCCGGCCGGGGCGGCGGCCCCGCCGAGGGCCACGACCATCAGGGCGGCCAGGAAGAGGGTGGCCCCCCGGCGGACCGGAGAGCCTGACGGCCGGCCCACCTTACCGGCCCGTGGCGGCGCTATCCGTCGCCGGGGCGGGGAAGACCGCGTCGGCCACGGCCTCGGCATAGGCGATGTGGGTGTTGAAGGTCGGGTGGATGGTGCCCTGGTGCATGCGCTTGCGGCTGGCGTATTGGCTGCGCGCGCTGTCGTTGGTCGTCCGGAACCAGCGTCCGAGGTCGGGGTCATAGGGATCGAATGCCGCCGGAGAGGCCGGCACCCAGCCATCGCCGTGGTCGCGCACCGCCCAGACATATCGCCCGTCCTGAAGGACCGAGATCGGCATGCTCAGGGAATCCTTGGGACTGACGCACCAGCCGTGCCCGGTGGTGGCGGCGACCTGGTCGCCCACCACCGTCCAGCCGCGCGCCTCCTTCGAGCGGGCCACCTCGTCGTTCAGGTGGCTCCACACCCAGTGGGCCTTGCAGACCTCCGACTCCTCGCCGCGCGCGGTCTTTGGGTCGCAGGGTTCGGGCCCCTCGCGTTCGGGTGTGTACTGGAACTGGAAGTTCCAGGTCTGCTTCCATTTGGCGAAGCCGGGCAGCTGATAGGCGGCGGACTCGAAGCCGCCCCGCGTGTCATCCCGGTGCCGCAGCTGGAACTTCGCTTCACGGCGGGCCTGGGCCTCGTCACGTTCCCGAAGCTGCGCCAGATCGCGATCGTTCAGCGCCGTGCGGCAGAAATCTCCCGTCTCGTCGTGCAGGATGTCGGGATACATGACGTGGACGATGTCGCGGGACGGGACCTTGAGCCCCACCTCGAGAGTCCGCTTCGTTTCCGCCAGCCTTCCGGGCAACGCCTCGAATCGCGCCTCGGCGGGCTTGCGCCAGATGCCGATGGCCGAGAGCGGCAGCCTGTCCTTCCGGTAGGGCCGGACCACCCCACCCACCAGGCCGTTGAGCGCCGCCGGCACGACATCCAGGGGGCCGAGGCCGTAGCCGTTCGGCGGTATGAACGCATAGGCGATGACCGGCGCGAACCCGACATCATTGCCGCCCAGCGAAAGCAGCACCTTGTCGATCCGCCGCGGCTCCGCGCGGGCGTCCAGCAGCGCCTTCAACTGGTCCGCCTGTGAGGCCCTTTCGTCGCCGCCGCCGGGCAGCTTCCGTTGGGGCTTATACAGCCCGTCGGGTCCCTCGGCGCCGGAACAGCCCAGGTGCGCCAGGGTGACCACGGCGTGCTCGTTCCGCGACGCCTCCAGCAGGGTGGCCAGGACGGGCCAGGACAGCAGGCTTCGGTGGCAAGGCTCGTCCCACCATTCCGCAGGCGTGACATAGGGTTCGGCCGCCTTCGTGCCCAGCCAGTCGGGCCGCTGGAAGGCGGGGCCGGCGGGGATGTTCGGCGAGATGGCCGAAGGTTGGTCGGGATTGCCCTCTCCGGAGATGAAGGAGTCCCCCAGCGCCACCACCAGCCGGTCGGTGATCGCCACCGGCGTGCTGACGGCGGGGCCCTCGCCGACGGTCACGGTGATCGTGGTGTCCGCCCCCCAGCCGCCCTGCCGTTGGCCCGCGGGCACGGTCAGCAGGACGGGCTGGGCGCAGGGCTGTTCCACCCCGGCCGGTTCCGCTCCGACCCTCCACCGGCAAGGCCCCTCGACCGGCGGATTCACAAGCCGCGCCTCGACCCGGTACTGCTTCGGATACAGGTAGTCCGGGCTGTAGCGCCGCAGATCCGCGTCGCCCGTCGCCCTGGCCCACGCCCAGTTGGAACGGCGCAGGCTGCTGGCCTCCGGACCGGCCAGGGTCTTCAGGACCAGGTCATAGTGGCTGCGGATCAGCCCTTCGGCGCCTCGGCCGGGCGTCTTGCCCAGGGTGTCGAGCAGGTGCTCCACCCGGGCGCGGGCCGCGGGATCGGCCTGATCGAACAGCCGGTAGCGGTCGGCGACCTTCCAGGCGATGGTTTGGGCTGAGGCGCCGCCACCGGCCATCAAGGCGATGGCGCCCACCATCGTGGCGATCAGTCGTCGCATGCCCGGCCCCCCAGTTCGTCGAACCGCGATACTGGAGGGCGGGGAGCGCCTTCGCAACTTCGGCTTGCGCTCCTAATCTCTCACATCTCCGACAGGACCGCCGCCAGAGGCGCGCCGCCGCCGCCCGGCTTCGTGGCCGGACGATGCGCTTCTGCTTTCCTGACGCCCCCAACAGGGTGCATATCGCCGCCCCATGACCGACAGCCTCACCGCCTTCGCCGCCGAGAAGCTCGATCAGCTCGAGGCCCGCAGCCTGCGCCGGCGGCTGGTGACCACCGACCGTCTCGACGGCCTGTGGGTGGAGCGGAACGGCCGCCGCCTGCTGTCCTTCTCCTGCAACGACTATCTCAACCTCTCCCACCACCCCGCCGTGAAGGCCGCGGCCATGGCCGCCGTGGAGCGCCATGGCGCCGGCGCCGGCGCCTCGCGGCTGGTGACCGGCGACCACCCGGTCTTCGCCGAGCTGGAGGCGCGGCTGGCGGCCTTGAAGGGGCATGAGGCCGCCGCGGTGTTCGGCTCCGGCTATCTCGCCAACACCGGCATCATTCCCACGGTCGTTGGACCTGGCGACCTGGTCCTGGCCGACGACCTGGCGCACGCCTGCATCTGGGCCGGGGCCCAGCTCTCCGGCGCCACGGTGGCGGCCTTCGCCCACAACGACATGGCCGACCTGGCGGCGAAACTCGCGGCCCACCGCGGCCAGGCGGGCCGCTGCCTGATCGCCACCGACGGGGTCTTCTCCATGGACGGGGACCTGGCGCCCCTGGACGCCATCAGCGAGCTCGCCCGCGCACACGAAGCCTGGCTGCTGGTGGACGACGCCCACGGCCTCGGCGTGGTGGGGCAGGGCGGCGCGGGCTCGGGCGCGGTCTATCCGGGGGCCCGCATCGACCTGGCCATGGGCACCTTCTCCAAGGCGCTCGGCGGCTACGGCGCCTATGTCTGCGCCAGCGCCCCGGTGATCGACCTGATCAAGACCCGGGCCCGCACCTTCGTCTATTCCACCGGCCTGCCGCCGGCCAACGCCGCCGCGGCTCTGGCCGCCCTCGAGGTGATCGCCGCCGACCCCTCGTTGGTCGGCCGTCCCCTGGCCAACGCGCGGCGCTTCACCCGCGCCCTGAACCTGCCCGAGGCGACCTCGGCGGTGGTGCCCCTGGTGATGGGGTCGGCCGAGCGGGCCCTGGAGGCCGCCCAAGCTCTTGAATCCCAAGGCTTCCTGGTCGTCGCCATCCGCCCGCCCACCGTGCCCGCCGGGACCGCCCGCCTGCGCCTGGCCTTCACCGCCGGCCACACCTCGCGGGACATTGACGGTCTAGTGTCGGCCATCGTCGGTCTGATCCCGTGAGGGCCGTCTTCATCGCCGGATCCCATACGGATGTGGGAAAAACCTGGGCCGCCTGCGCGATCCTGAAGGCCGCCCGCGACAAGGGTTGGTCCGTGGAGGCCTTGAAGCCCGTCGTAACCGGTTATCTTCCATCCGTGGCCACCGACACGTCCGATCCCGGTCGGCTGCTGTCGGCGCTTGGTCGGGACCTGTCGGCGCAGGCGCTGGCGGCCATGTCCCCCCTGCGTTTCGAGGCCGCGCTCTCGCCCCCCATGGCCGCCCGCCTGGAGGGGGTGACGCTCACCCTGGCCGACCTGCTGGCCGTCTGCCGCCCGGTCCTGGCCGCCCAGACCGCCGACCTGCTGCTCGTGGAGGGCGCCGGCGGGGTGATGAGCCCGATGGCCGAGGACGCCACGGGCCTGGACCTGCAGCTGGCGTTGGGCCTGCCGACCATCCTGGTGGGCGGGTCCTATCTCGGTGGGGTCAGCCACACCCTCACGGCCCTGGAGGTCCTGCGCGCGCGGGGCCTTGCGGTGCTTGGGGTCGTGGTCAGCCAGAGCGCCGATCCCGACGCCCCGGACTTCCCCCAGACGGTGGCCGCCGTCGCCCGGTTCGCCGGCGACGTCCCGGTCCTGGCCGCCCCCCGCGACGACGAGTCCTGGGCCTCAGCCCTGCTCTAGATTGCGCCGCGCCTGTGACCAGCTCAGCACCGCCATCCCCAGCAGGGTCGAGGCCACCGACCCGGCGATCACCCCCAGCCGCACCTCGGTCTGGGCCGCCACGTCGCTGGGGCTGAAGGCCAGGCCGCCGATGAACAGGCTCATGGTGAAGCCCACCCCGCAGAGCAGGGCCACCCCATAGAGCTCGATCCACTTCGCCCCCGTCGGCCGCCGGGCCAGCTTCAGCCCCATGGCCAGGGCCGCGGCCCCGAACACCCCCACCTGCTTGCCCAGGAACAGGCCGGCGGCCACCCCCAGGGCGACGGGGCTGAACAGCTCCCTCAGCGACAGCCCGCTGAGGCTGAACCCCGCCGCCACGAAGGCGAACAGGGGCAGGATCAGGAAGGCGACATAGCCGTGCAGGCTGTCCATGAAGTAGTGCAGCACCCCGGCCTGGCCCGGCCGGCGCGGGTCGATCGGCACCGTCATGGCCGCCGCCACCCCGGCCAGGGAGGTGTTGATCCCGCTCTTCAGGGTGAAGGCCCAGATCAGGGCGAAACAGCAGGCGTAGAAGAAGTAGGGGGCGTTCTTCCAGCGCCCCAGCAGGAACATCATGGCCAAGGTCGAGACCGCGCCGCCCAGGGCCAGCAGATTGAGCTTGGCGGTGAACAGGATGGCGATCAGGGCCACGGCGCCCAGGTCGTCGGCGATCGCCAGGGTCAGCAGGAACACCCGCAGCGAGGGGGGCAGCTTCTTGCCCACGATGGCCAGGGCCGCCAGGGCGAAAGCGATGTCGGTGGCCGTCGGGGTGGGCCAGCCCTGGGGCGATCCGCCGGGGCCGAGATTGAAGGCCAGATAGACGCCGGCCGGGATCACCATCCCGCCGATGGCCGCCAGGACGGGCAGGGCCAGGCGGCGGGGATTGGACAGCTCACCCCGCAGAATCTCGTATTTGATCTCCATCCCCACCACGAAGAAGAAGATGGCCATCAGCCCCTCCTTCACCCAGTCCATCACGCTGTGGGTCTCGTCGAAGGCGCCGATCTGGATGGTCAGGGGGTGGGCGATGAACCCGAAATAGTGCTGTGACCACGGGGAGTTGGCCAACAGGATGGCCGCCAGGGCGGCGCCGGCCAGGATCATGCCGGAGGCGGCTTCGGTCTTCAGGAAATCGAGGGTGATGCGTCGCGCCATGGGCTGTTCGGTAGCATGGCTTGTACGACCGGCGTACCACAACCGGCCTTGCCGCGGACGGTTTTCGCCTCCATCTGGCCCCCATGCCCGTCTCCCCCGCCTACCGCCCCGACCCGCGTCTCCCCAGCCTCGGCCCGGCCTTCGCCGATCCCGTCGCGGCGGCCCATTTTCCCCAGGCGCTGCAGCGGTTCCGCAATGACCGGGCCGCGGCCAGCGTGGGCCTGGAGACCCTGACGGACGCCGAGTGGGTGGCCCACTTCGGACGCTTCCAGCCCCTGCCGGGCAATATCGATCCGCCCCTGGCCCAGCGCTATCACGGCCACCAGTTCCGGGTTTACAACCCCGACCTCGGCGACGGCCGCGGCTTCACCTTCGCCCAGATGCGGGAGGTGGGGACCGGCCGCCTGCTGGACCTGGGCACGAAGGGCTCCGGAACCACCCCCTGGTCGCGCAGCGGCGATGGCCGCCTGACCCTGAAGGGCGGGGTGCGCGAGGTCCTGGCCACGGCCATGCTGGAGGCGCTGGGCGTCCCCACCTCCAAGTCCTTCTCCCTGATCGAGACCGGTGAGGCCCTGGAGCGCGGCGACGAGCCGAGCCCTACCCGCTCGGCGGTGCTGACCCGCCTGTCCCACGGCCACATCCGCTTCGGCACCTTCCAGCGGCAGGCCTTCCTGGAGCAGCCCCAGGAGATCGTCCGCCTGGTCGACTACGTCATCGAGACCTACTACCCCGAGCTGGAGGGCGCCCCCGACCGCGCCGAGGCCCTGCTGACCGCGGTGGTGGAGCGGGCCGGGACCCTGGCGGCCGCCTGGATGGCGGCGGGCTTCGTCCACGGGGTGCTCAACACCGACAACATGAACATCACCGGCGAGAGCTTCGACTACGGCCCCTATCGGTTCCTGCCGCGCAACGACCCCAACTTCGTGGCGGCCTATTTCGACCAGCAGGGCCTCTACAGTTTCGGCCGCCAGCCGGAGGCGGTGTTCTGGAATCTGCAGAACCTCGGCGGCTGCCTGGCCATGGTCAGCGAGCAACAGCCCCTGGTGGACGCCCTGAACGGCTTCGCCGACGCCTATCGCGGGGGGCTGGCGGCGGCCATGCTGAAGCGCCTGGGGCTGAAGAGCCGCGGCCGCGAGCTGGACGCGGGCCTGGTCAATGCGGCCTTCACGGCGCTCGCCGCCGGGGGCGAGCGGCTGCGCTGGGAGCCCTTCTTCTTCGACTGGTTCTGCGGCGATGTGGGCCGGGCCATGGCCAGTCCGCGGGGCGACATCTATGGCGGCCAGCCCTTCGCCGACTTCCGTCGCCGGGTGGCGGAGACCGAGCCTGAGCGCCCGGGCCGCCTGCTCGATCCCTACTTCACCCGGACCGAGCCGGAGGAGCTGCTGATCGATGAGATCGAGGCCATCTGGGCCGCCATCGCCGCGGAGGACGACTGGACCGCCTTCCACGAAAAGCTCGCCCGGATCGAAGCCGCGCGGAGGGCCTGGGACCTCTAGCCGACCCTGGAACTCCACCGGCCGCCGTCACGTTGGCGAGACGGGCGGGGCTTCATCGCAGGAGTTCGTGTCATGCCCCAGGGCGACAAGTCCAAGTACACCGACAAGCAGGAACGCAAGGCCGACCACATCGCGGAAGGCTATGAAAAGAAAGGCGTCTCGGAGAAGGAAGCCGAGCGCCGCGCCTGGGCCACCGTCAACAAGGACGACGGCGGCGGCAAGCAGGCCGGCGGCTCCGGTCGCGGCAAGTCCACCGGCCACCCGGCGGCTCACAGGGGCGGCGAGAAGGGCGGCAAGGCCTCGGCCAGCCGCTCGGCGGCGGAACGCTCCGCCTCGGCCAGGAAGGCCGCCGCCACCCGCAAGCGGAACGCCGAACACCACGCCCATCACTAGGAGGCGGCGATGAAAGGCATCCTGCTCTGGGCGATCGGCATTCCGATCCCCGTGATCCTCGTCCTCTACCTGCTGGGCGTCATGCGCTGACGGAGGCGACCTCTGCGACCCTCGGCCGGCTGGCCCATTGCGCCAGGACCACTCCGGCCAGGGCCACGGCCGCGCCGACGGCGGGCCAGGTCCCCAGCAGCTCGTCGAACAGCAGCCAGCCCAGGATCGCGGCCACCACCGGCTGGATCAGCACCACCACCGAGGCGGTCGCCGCCGGCAGCCGTCCCAGGGCCCAGGCGATCGAGCCCTGGCCGGCGACGTGCATCAGGCCGAGGCCCGCGCAGGCCGCCCACCCGGCGGGACCGGTGGGAAGGATCCGCTCGCCCAGACCCAGCGCGGCCAGCAGCAGCAAGGGCGCGCCCACCAGGGTCGACCAGAACATGATCCGCGTGGCCGAGATGGACTGGCGCGCCGACGAGACCGCCAGGAAGTAGATCGAGTACCAGATGGCCGTCGCAGCCGAGAAGGCGTCGCCCAGGGCCGGGTCGCGGCCGGTGGAGCCGGCGCCCTTGGTGAGCGCCATGGTCCAGGCGCCGGCCACGGCGAAGGCCACCGCCAGCAGGAACAGCCGCCGGGGTCTCTGCTTGAGGAAGATCCAGGCGAAGGCGGTCACCAGCACCGGCGTCAGATTGGAGAGCACCGTGGCCTTGGCCACCGAGGTGTAGGCGATGCCGTAGTGCCAGAAGCCGAGGTCCAGGGCGAAGGCCACCCCGGCCAGCATGGCGGCCCGGGGCGGGGTTCCGATGCCGCCCCCGGCCTTCTGGGCCATGACCGCCAGCAGGGGCAGGGCGAAGACCAGCCGCCAGAAGCCCGCCGCCGCCGGGCCGGTCTCCGACATGCGCACCAGCACCGGCCCGACCCCGATCACGCAGGCGCCCATCAGCAGCATGACCAGGGCCTTGCCGCGTTGCTCGGAGGTCTCGGTCAAAATCCCATCTCCGCGCGTAGGTCCTGCGGCGTCACCCCGGCCGCCCGCAGTTCGGCCAGGGTCTGCGCCCGGTCGCGCTTGGCGTAGCGCTTGCCGTCCGGGCCGGTGAGCAGCTGGTGATGGCGGTAGACGGGCTCGGGCAGGCCCAGCAAGGCCTGCAGCAGGCGCTGCACGTGGGTCGCCTCGAACAGGTCCTGGCCGCGGATGACGTGCGTCACCCCCTGTAGGGCGTCGTCGACGGTGACGGCCAGATGATAGGCGACCCCGACGTCCTTGCGGGCCAGGACCACGTCGCCGCCCAGCTCCGGCCGGGCGGTGATCAGGCCGGTCTCGCCGTTCGGGCCGGCGCCCTCCTCCCGGAAGGTGAGGGGAGCTTCGAGGGCGCGCAGCGCGGCGTCGAGGTGGAGCCGCCAGGCGAAGGTCTCGCCGGCCGCCAGCCGCCGGTCTTCCTCGTCGGCGGGAAGGGGCCCGCCGCGCCAGGTCTCCATGGCGCCGTGCGGGGCGCTGGCGATGGCCTGGGCGATCTCCCGGCGGGTGCGAAAGCAGCGGTAGAGCAGGCCGCGGGCGGCGAGCCGCTCCAGGGCGGCCTGGTAGTCGGCCAGATGCTCGGACTGCCGCCGCACCGGCTGCTCCCAGGTCAGGCCCAGCCAGGCCAGGTCCTCCAGGATCGCGGCCTCGTATTCAGGCCGGCAGCGGGTGGCGTCGATGTCTTCGATGCGCAGGAGGAAGCGGCCCTGGGCGGCGCGGGCCGCGGCGTGGGCGGTGAGCGCCGAGAAGGCGTGCCCGCGATGCAGGCGCCCGGTGGGGGAGGGGGCGAAACGGGTGACGAAGGGCGCGCTCACGCCCCGGGTTTAGGGCTTATGGTCGTCGGCGAAAATCTTCATGTGCTCGAAGACGCCGCGGAAGAAGGCTTCCTCGCCGCCGAGGGCGGCCTTGAGCGGATCGAACTGCTTGAAGGAGGCCATCTCGGCCAAGCCGTGGGCGGCGCACCAGGCCGCGGTGGTGGCCAGCTCCAGGGAGATCTCGTCGGTGGGATCGGCGCCGGCCTCCACCAGGGTGTCGCGCACCTGGCAGTAGGCGCTGTCGTCCTGCATGTGGAGGTGGGAGGGCAGGTCCTCCTTGTCGCGGGAGCCGTCGTACATGATGCGGTAGAGGCTGGGATTGTCGCGGGCGAAGACGACATAGGCGACGCCGAGGGCGGTGAGCTTGTCTTTCACCGAATGGGCCGACTTGCGGGCGGCGCTGAGCGACTCGTTGAGCAGGTCCCAGCCCTCGTGGGCCACCGCGTCCAGCAGTTCGCCCTTGTCCTTGAAGTGGTGGTAGGGCGCGGCCGGGCTGACCCCTGCCTCCCGGGCCACGGCGCGAAGCGACAGGGCCGAGGGCCCGTCGGATTCCAACAGACGGCGGGCCGCGTCGATCAGGGCGCGGCTGAGGTCGCCGTGGTGATAGGGCCGGGATTCGGCGGCTGCAGTTTCTCTCATCGCGCTCACTGTAAAAGTATATCTGGACGCCGTAAAGATCATCTTGACGTCGCTTAGATGGGTGCTATCTTAGCATCGTTCAAATAACAAACGCCCCGCCTCCCCGCGGGTTCAAACTTAAAAGGTGTGTGTCATGTCTCTCGCAAACTTCGAACGGTTCTTCGATCGCATCGCCCCGGCCGTCCTGCTGGTCCTGGGCCTCACGGTCGCCGCCGCCACGGCAGTGGTCGGCGCCTGAGCCGAAAAGTCGATCCTTGATCGCAAGGGGCCCTTCGGGGCCCCTTTTTGCTGCGCCGAACCCCACCGATCCGCCTATTCATAAACGCATAGCGTACAGCGTAAAATGTATCTGTACATTGTTCAGATTGTTGCTATCTTAGCATTGTTCACATGAACGGGGCGGCCGGACCCACCGGCCAGATCAAAAGGAAAACATCATGTTCGCCAACACCGACCACCGCTTCGCCCGCTTCTTCGACGCCGCCGTCGTGGTCGCCTTCACCGTGCTCAGCCTGACGCTCGCCGGCGCCACCGCCCTCGTCAGCGCCTAATGCCTTCCGGCAGCGCCCCGCTCGCCTGAACCCCCAGGGGGTGCGAGCGGGGACAGCCGCAACCATGCGGTCATGGAGATGTCTCGAAATCTCCCCTATAATTCCCGTGCGTCGGGAATCAGGGGCATCAGTGTTCCAGCCGATTCGCCGATAGAGCGGTTGAGAATGAGGGCTCCGTCTTCAGTTTCCTCGCGTACCCATCTGGCGCCGTAGCGCACCGGGATGCCCGGCGATGAAGGTGCTCACCCACCCGCCGTCCGGCTGGCCCTGTCTCGTGCTCAACGCGGACTTCCGTCCCCTGAGCTACTATCCCCTGTCGCTGTGGCCCTGGCAGGATGTGATCAAGGCCGTCTTCCTCGACCGGGTCGATGTGGTCTCCACCTACGACCAGGAGATCCACTCTCCCTCCTTCACCATGAAGCTGCCCAGCGTCGTCTCGCTCAAGCAGTACGTGACCCAGGACCGGCCGCCGGCCTTCACGCGGTTCAACCTGTTCCTGCGCGACGCCTTCACCTGCCAGTACTGCCATTCGACGGCTGACCTGACCTTCGACCACGTGGTGCCCCGGTCCCGTGGCGGCCGCACGACGTGGGAGAACATCGTCACCGCCTGCGCCCGCTGCAACCTGACCAAGGGCGGCCGCACCCCGCAGGAGGCGCACATGTTCCCGCGCCACAAGGCCAGGCGGCCCACCGCCTATGAGCTGCAGGAGCGCGGCCGCAAGTTCCCGCCCCACCACCTGCACCAGAGCTGGCTCGACTACCTCTACTGGGACATCGAGCTGGAGGCCTAGCGGGCCTTCAGCCCCTGCTGCTCCAGCCGCCACTTGAACTGGTCGACGCGGTCCTGGCCGAAGAAGGGTTCGCCGTTGAAGGCGATCATCGGCACGCCGTAGTGGCCGGCCTCGCGCTGGGCGACCTGGGAGGCCTCGATCAAATCGTGCAGGCGGTCGGCCTCGTCATCGGCGGCCGCGGCGATCTCGGCGGGGTCGAGGCCCGCCCGCGCCGTGGCCTGGGCGATGTGGTCCCCCAGGTGCCAGTCGTCGACGATCCCGCTCCAGATGGTCTTGCTGACCTCCTCCAGGAAGGCCAGGCCCTTGCCGCGCTCGGCGGCGGCGGCCCCCATCCGGGTCAGGCGGTGGATGTGCGGCTGCTCCTTGGGATAGGTGCGGGTGGCGAAGTCCATCAGCACCGGATCGGGCCGGGGCCAGCGGAAGGGCAGGCCGAGGAAGGCCGCCTCGCGATGGATGTCGACCATGAAGTAGCTGAACCAGAGCGGGTCGCGGGTCTCGAAGAACTCCGGGGTCCGCACCGCCAGGGGATAGACCGGGCGCACATTGCAGGTGACGTCGTAGTCCCGCTCCAGCGCTGTCAGCCGAGGCATGATCATGTAGGAATAGGGCGACCGGAAGGACCAGTAGAGGTCGTAGCTGAGCGTCATGGGAGAGGTCCTGGCGGGGGGCCTGATTTTGCGTTGCGCGCAAATAGTGGCATGGACCACGCCATAATCAATCCAAAGCTCACGGAGCCTCCATGGTCCGCCTCGTCCTTCGCCTGCTCGTCGGCCTGATCGGCGCGCTCGCCCTGCTGCTGGCGCTCCGGCTCTGGTTCGCCCCGGTTCAACCCGCCGCCCTGCTGGGCCTGATGGCTCAGAACGGCCTGGGCCTGGCCACCCTGCGGGCCGACGTGGCCGGCTTCTTCGGCGGGGCGGGGATCTTCGCCCTGGCCGCGGCGATCCGCGACGACCGCCGCCTGCTCACCGCGCCCCTGCTGCTGATCGGCCTGGCCCTGTCGGGCCGGATCGTCACCGTGGCTGTGGAGGGGCTGGATTCCACCATGGTCCAGCCGATGGTGATCGAGGCGGTGCTGCTGGTGATCTTGGCGCTGGGACGCAGGACCCTGGGGGAGCGGGTCTAGCCCATCTCCTCCGGCGGCTTCACCGTCCGGAACATCAGCAGCAGCAGCAGGTCGTAGCCGATCTTCAGGCCGCCGCCGATCAAGAGAGGCCAGGCGAAGGGGCTGAGCGTCAGCAGCAGGCCGGCGATGGAGGGGCTCAGCGCCGAGGCCAGGCTGCGGGGCACATTGGTCAGGCTGGCGGCCGCGGCCCGCTCCGGCGGGGTGACGATGGCCATGACGTAGGAGGTGCGCGCCGGCACATCCATGGCCGACAGGGTCGAGCGCACCAGCAGCAGACCCATGGCCACCGGCAGGCTGGGGGCGAAGGCCACCAGCATCAGGCACAGATTGGCCGGGATGTGGGTGAAGACCATGGTGTTCACCAGGCCGATCCTCTGGGCCAGCCGTCCGGAGGCGAGCTGCGAGAAGGCGGTCAGCACCCCCATCCAGAAGAACAGGGCCGAGGCGGTGGTCAACGACAGGCCGTAGTGCTGGAAGAGGTAGAGGGCCAGCAGGGACTGAACGAGAAAGCCGCCCCCGAAGCTGTCGACGCTGAACAGGCCGGCCAGAAGATAGACCCGGTTGCGGGAAGGTCCCAGGGGCTGGCGGGCCTTCTCCGCGTCGCTCTCCGCCGCCGGCAGGCCCCGGTAGAGGGCCATGACGATCAGGCCCAGCAGGCCGTAGAGCACGAACATGGCGCGCGCGATGTCCAGACTCGCCCAGCCCAGTGCGCGTCCCACCTGCTCGGCCACCCCCACCGCCAGGGCGCCGGCCGCCACGCTGAGCGACCCGGTCAGGCTGTAGCGGGCGAACAGGCCGGTGCGGGCGGCGTCCGTCGTGCTGTGGGCCAGCATCGACTGCTCCAGGGGCAGGAAGGGACTGACGTCGCCGCCGGAGGGATTGAGGGTGCCGACGCAGCCCACCACCACCAGGGGCCAGAACCCGCCCAGCCCGGCGAAGGCGAGGCCCGTCAGGCACATCAGGCCCGAGACGGCGATCAGCAGCCGGCGCGTGCTGACCCGGTGGGCGATGGCGCCGACGGCCAGGGTCAGGGCGGCCGATCCCAGCAGGGTGGCGGTGGTGAGCACCCCCACCTGCAGGGGCGAGAAGCCAAGGGCGGTCAGATAGACCGGCAGCAGCAGGGCGACGAAGCCGTCCCCGAAGGCGCGGACGCCGCGGGTCAGCAGCAGGGTGCGGGCCGGGCCGGTCACACGGCCTGGGGTTCGCGCCACATGGCCCAGAGGGGCGGGGCGTCGGGCCGGGCGCGGAACTCCTGGGTCACCTCGAAGCCGTAGCGGCGATAGAGGGGCACATTGGCTTCGTTGGAGGACTCCAGATAGGCCGGCAGGCCCTGGGCGTCGACCTTGGCCAGGCCCGCCTTCAGCATCCGCGAGCCGACCCCCATGCCTTGAGCCTCGGGCCGCACGCCCAGGAACCACAGATAGGCGTGGGGCCGGTCCATGGGGTGCAGTTCGTCCATCACCTTGCGCATGGCCGACAGCCGCCCCAGCCGCCCGAACCCGGTGGCCGCCAGGATGGTGGGCAGGACCCGCAGCTCCTGCATCAGGCTGTTGGGTCCGAGCTGGGAGGAGGGGATCCAGATGGAGACGGCGCCGCCGGCCGCCGGGCGGGTCACCTCGCCGGTGGGCAGGGCGATCTCCTTGAGGATCATCTTCATGAAGGCTAGGCGGGCGGCCTCGCGCTTGGCGTCGTCGCGCAGGAACCAGCAGAACTGCGGGTCGGTGCGGAAGGCGGCGCTGAGGTCCTCGGCGACGGCTGCGAGGTCAGCGGGGCCGGCGGTGACCGGCGTCTCGGCGCCCCGGCGCAGGGCCTCGATCTCGGCCTCGGTCATAGCTTCTCACTGATCTTGATGGCGGCCTTGCAGCCGGCGCGGATCACGGCGGCGAGGACCGGATAGCCGGGCGCCTCCCGGGCCCCTTCCTCCAGGGCCTTGTCGCGGTGGGCCAGCTCCTCGTCGCGGAACTTCGAGAGCTCGGCGGCCAGGGCCGGATCGCGGCCCTCCAGTTCGGCGATCTGGCCGGCATAGTGCTGCTCGATCACGTCCTCGACGGCCTCGGTGCAGGCATGGGCCGCCTTGTCCCCCAACAGGGCCGTGCCGGCGCCCAGGGCGAAGGCCGCCACCCGCCAGAAGGGGGTCATGGCGGTGGGCCGCACCCCGTGCTCGGTGAGCAGGTCGTCGAAGCGGGCCAGGTGGACGGCCTCGTCGGCCTCCATCTCGGCGAGCTGGCCGGTGATGCGCTCATGGCCTCGGGCGGCGCCGAGCACCGCGCGCTGGCCGCGATAGATCTGGACGGCCGCCATCTCGCCGGCGTGATCGACCCGCAGGATCTCGGCCAGACGGGCGCCGCCGGCGCCCTGGCCGGGGCGGGGGGGAACGGGCTTGTCGCTCATGGCCGGCGCCTGTCGTGGAAGATGGCCATGACGCTATAGGCCACCAGCTTCAGGGAGATCAGCACGTTCCAGCCGGCCATGGAGAGGCCCAGGAACCGCCAGGCCGCCTCGTCGCAGGCGGGGGGGCGGATCTTGGCGCCGCCGAGCAGGTCGGCCATGGCGTCGGCGCTGACCCCGGCGCCGGTGGAGGCGCAGGTGGACGGGCCGGGCCACCACTTCCACTCCGCCCCGGCGTGCCAGGTGGCGACCGCGACGCCGACGGCGAAGGTGAGGGCGAGGGCCAGGTCGAACAGCCAGCGCCAGCGCAGGCCGCGCGGCAGCTTGGTGACCAGGATCGCGACCAGGGCGATGGTCCCGGCGACCCAGTAGACCTCCCGCTGGCGCAGGCAGAGCGTGCAGGGGGCGTAGCCGCCGAAGGTCTCGAAGGCGTGGGCGGCCGCCAGCATCAGGGCGGAGGCGCCGAGCGCCCAGAGGGCCCAGCGGTCGAGGACGGCGCGGATGAGCTGCATCATGGCGCGCGATATGAGCGCAAAACGCGCCTCAGCCCAAGACTTTCAGCGCGACGATCCCACCGACCAGGATCGTCAGCCCGATGACGGTGTAGAGGGTCAGGCGCTTCTCCACCTGCTCGCGCACCGCCGGCCCGAAGTATTTCAGCAGGGTGGCGGTCATGAAGAACCGCGCGCCCCGGGTCAGGACCGAGGCCCAGAGGAAGGTGACGAAGGAAAACTGGGCCAGGCCCGCGGCGATGGTCACCAGCTTGTAGGGGATGGGCGTCGCCCCCTTGATGAGGATCACCCAAAGGCCCCACTGGTCGAACCAGGCGCGGAAGGCGGCCTCGCCGTCGGCGTGACCCATCAGGGCCAGCAGCCAGTGGCCCAGGTCCCCCAGGTGGTAGCCGATGAAGTAGCCCAGGCAGCCCCCCAGCACCGAGGAGAGGGTGCAGAGGCCAGCATAGACAAAGGCGCGGTCGGGCCTGGCCAGCACCATGGGCGCCAGCATGACGTCCGGCGGAATGGGGAAGAACGAGCTCTCGGCGAAGGACACGCCGCACAGCATCAACGGCGCATGACGAGATCCGGCCAGGCCCATGACCCAGTCGTACATTTTGCGAAGCATGGCGATCCGAGGTGAGAGTTCACACGTTTGCTAGCAGGCGGGGCAGGACTTGTCTCGCCGCCTCGGATCGGGCAATTGGTTTCATCTGATACTATCCCCCTGCAAGGAGCGCGCATGAACGCCCAAGCCCCCACCCGCGACCTGTTCGACAATCCCCTGGGCACCGACGGCTTCGAGTTCGTCGAGTTCACCGCCCCCGAGCCCGAGCAGCTCAAGGGCCTGTTCGAGAAGATGGGCTTCACCGCGGTCAGCAAGCACCGCTCGAAGAACGTCCTCCGGTTCCGCCAGGGCGACATCAACTTCCTGCTGAACATGGAGCCCAGCGGCCAGCCGGCCGACTTCCGCCAGATTCATGGCCCGTCGGCCAACGCCATGGCCTTCCGGGTCAAGGACGCGGCGAAGGCCCTGAAGCTGGCCCTGGAGCGCGGCGCCAAGCAGGTCCAGGGTCCGGTGGGCCCCATGGAGCTGAACATCCCGGCCATCGAGGGGATCGGTGGCTCCAACCTCTATCTGGTGGACCGCTACGGGGCCCAGGAGATCTACGACGTCGACTTCCTGCCGATCCCCGGCGCGGCGGAGGCCGAGGCCCGCAACAGCGTCGGCCTGACCTATCTCGACCACCTGACCCACAACGTCTTCCGCGGCCAGATGGCCAAGTGGGCGGAGTTCTACGAGAGCATCTTCAACTTCCGCGAGATCCGCTATTTCGACATCGAGGGTCAGCAGACCGGCCTGATCTCCAAGGCCATGACCAGCCCCTGCGGCAAGATCCGCATCCCGCTGAACGAGAGCCGGGACGACCACTCGCAGATCGAGGAGTTCCTCAAGGACTACCACGGCGAGGGCATCCAGCACGTGGCGCTGGGGACCGGCGACATCTACCACGCGGTGGAGACCATGCGGGCGCGCGAGGTCCGCTTCCAGAGCGTGCCGGAGACCTATTACGAGCAGCTTCCCGACCGCGTCCCCGGCCATGGCGAGAACCTGCAGCGCCTGCGCGCCGACCAGATCCTGATGGACGGCGCCCCGACCGAGGGCCAGGGTCTGCTGCTGCAGATCTTCACAGAGAACATGGTCGGGCCGATCTTCTTCGAGCTCATCCAGCGCAAGGGCAACGAGGGCTTCGGTGAGGGCAACTTCAAGGCCCTGTTCGAGTCCATCGAACTCGACCAGGTGCGCCGCGGGGTGCTGCCCGCCAAGGAGGGCTGATTGGCGCCGAAATGGGCGATCGTCGTGCATGGTGGGGCGGGCGTGATCGAACGCGCCCACCTCAAGCCGGAGCAGGAGCAGGCCTATCGCGCCGCCATGGCCAAGGTCACGGAGGCCGGCGCCGAGGTGCTGAAGTCCGGCGGCCTGGCCCTGGACGCCTGTGAGACCACCGTCCGCCTGCTGGAGGACGATCCCCTGTTCAACGCCGGCCGCGGCGCGGTCTTCACCGCCGAGGGACGCAACGAACTGGACGCCGCCATCATGGAGGGCCGGACCCTGGCCGCCGGCGCCGTGGCCGGCGTCACCCGCGCCCGGCATCCCATCTCCCTGGCCCGCGCGGTCATGGAGCGATCGGGCCACGTCATGCTGATCGGCCAGGGCGCCGACGACTTCGCCGCCGACCAGGGCGAGGAGCTGGTCGAGCCCTTCCACTTCCACACCGCCCGGCGCTGGCGCAGCCTGACCAACTTCCTCAAGGCCGAGAACCTGCCGATCCCGCCCGAGCCGGCGGGCGCCGACCGGCCCGATCCCGCCCTGGACCTGGCCCATGACGAGGGCAAGCACGGCACGGTGGGCGTGGTGGCCCTGGATATCCGCGGCGACGTGGCCGCGGCCACCTCCACCGGCGGCACCACGGGCAAGCGCTGGGGCCGGGTGGGGGACAGCCCCCTGATCGGGGCGGGCACCTATGCGTCGAACGCCGGCTGCGCGGTATCGGCCACCGGGACCGGCGAGTTCTTCATCCGCCTGACCGTGGCCCGCGACATCTCGGCCCTGGTGGAGCTGAAGGGCATGGGCCTGCAGCAGGCCTGCGACGAGGTGATCCAGAAGCGCCTCACCGCCATGGGCGGCGACGGCGGGGTCATCGCGGTGGCCCCCGACGGCCAGCTGGCCTGGAGCTACAACACCTCGGGCATGTACCGGGCCCGCGCGGCCGAGGGCCAGCCGGTGAGCGTGCACATCTACAAGGACGAATTCTGATGGCTCGAAACTGGATCCCGGTTCGCGGGGCGCAGGGAGCCCATTCCCGCCAGGCCCATGCGGACATGCCCGCCGGCACCTATGAACGGGAGATCTCCAAGGAGGGCTTCTTCGGTCCCGCCGCCTTCCTGCACCACCCGCGCCCGCCCACCGGCTGGACCAATTTCGAGGGGCCGCTGCGGCCCCGGGCCTTCGACCTGGCCCGGCTGAACGAGGCGGCCGGCTCGCCCTGGAGCGCGCCCGTCGTGCTGCACAACGCCGCCGTGGAGATGCGCTTCTGGAAGCTGGCGGGACCCATGCCGGCCCTGGCCCGCAACGCCGACGGCGACCAGCTGCTGTTCGTCCACGAAGGCGCCGGCGACCTCTTCTGCGACTATGGCCGCATCGCCTATGAGGCCGGCGACTATCTCTACCTGCCGCGCGGGACCATGTGGCGGCTGACCCCCTCGGCGCCCACGGCGGTGCTGACGATCCAGGCCACCAACAGCCACTTCACCCTGCCCGACAAGGGCATGCTGGGGGGCCACGCCCTGTTCGATCCGGCCATGCTGGACACGCCCGCCATGGACGAGGCCTTCCGCGCCCATCAGGCCCTGGCCGGCGAGTTCAAGGTGGAGATCAAGAAGCGCGGCCAGGTCTCGACGGTGACCTACCCCTACAACCCCATCGACGCGGTGGGCTGGCACGGCGACCTGGCGCCGGTGCGCCTGAACGTGCGTGACCTGCGGCCGGTGGTGAGCCACCGCTATCACCTGCCCCCCAGCGTCCACACCACCTTCGTTGCCGACCGCTTCGTGGTCTGCACCTTCGCCCCGCGCCCCTTCGAGACCGATCCGGGGGCCTTGAAGGTCCCGTTCTTCCACAACAACGACGATTACGAGGAAGTGCTCTTCTACCACGCGGGCGACTTCTTCAGCCGCGACGGCATCGGCGCGGGCATGATGACCTTCCATCCCTCCGGCTTCACCCACGGGCCGCACCCCAAGGCGCTGAAGAACATGCTCAGCCAGCCCAAGCCGGCCACCGATGAATATGCCGTGATGATCGACACCCGCGACCCGTTGGAGGTTGGCGAGGCCGCCGCGACGGTTGAGAATGCCGCCTATGTCGACAGCTGGAAGACCGCCTAGGTGACCATCCCCCTCGACCGCAACAAGCGCTCGGCCGCCACCGTCCCCATGGACGTGCGCATCTGAATGCCCAGCGTCGACCGCCAAAAGGATTTGGCGGACGCCGCCGAGGAAGAACTGGCAAGGGCCTGCGACCTGGGGTGGCGCGAACTCTCCCAGGTCACCCCGTGGGGCGACACCTACGAGGGCTTCACCCCCGCCGGCCGCTCGGCCTGCTTCGAGCGCAACTACCTTTGGGAGCTCGAGCCCAAGGGGGACATCCGCGTCGAGGTCGTCGTCTATCAGCCGCAAGCCTATGAGCGTGGAGTCCGCCTGACCCGCGTCATTCCGCGCCGCGATTCAATGAAAACAGACATGGCAGGAGACCAGGAATGAAGCTCGCTTCAAAGAAGTGGGGGCGCGACGGGCGCCTCGTGGTGGTCTCCAACGACCTGGCCTGGTGCGTCGAGGCCAACAATGTCGCCCCCACCCTGCAGGCGGCCCTCGATGACTGGGAGCGGTGCGAGCCCCTGCTGCGCGGCCTGGCCGAGAGCCTGGAGCACGGCTCGATCCCTCGCGTGCGCTTCCACGAGCACAACGCCGAGAGCCCCCTGCCGCGCGCCTATCAGTGGGCGGACGGCTCAGCCTATGTGAACCACGTGGAGCTGGTGCGGAAGGCCCGGGGCGCCGAGATGCCCGCCAGCTTCTGGACCGACCCCCTGATGTACCAGGGCGGCTCCGACGGCTTCCTGGCGCCGCGCGATCCCATCCCGCTCGCCGACGAGGCCTGGGGCTGCGACATGGAGGGCGAGATCGCGGTGATCACCGGCGACGTGCCCCAGGGCGCGAGCCGCGAGGAGGGCCTGGCCGCCATCCGTCTGGTGATGCTGGCCAACGACGTCTCCCTGCGCAATCTGATCCCCGACGAACTGGCCAAGAACTTCGGCTTCTTCCAGTCCAAGCCGGCCTCGGCCTTCTCGCCGGTGGCGGTGACCCCCGACAGCCTCGGCGACGCCTGGAAGGACGGCCGGCTCTCGGGCGCCCTGGAGGTGGAGTTGAACGGCAAGCCGCTGGGCGAGGCCGACGCCGGGGTCGACATGACCTTCGACTTCGGGACCCTGATCGCCCACGCGGCCAAGACCCGGGCGCTTGGGGCCGGGACCATCATCGGCTCGGGCACCGTCTCGAATCGTGGCCCCGACGGCGGTCCAGGGAAATCTGTAGCCGAGGGTGGTGTTGGCTATTCCTGCCTCGCAGAGTTGCGGACCGTCGAAACCCTTGCCCATGGCGCGCCCAGGACCCCCTTCCTCAAGGTGGGCGACCGGGTGCGGGTTGAAATGCGCGACGCGCGCCGCCACTCCATCTTCGGCGCCATCGAGCAGGAGGTCTTGGCCAGATGACCGTTCAGTCCCCGCCCGCGGATACCGACGCCCCGGCGGGCCTGAAGCTGGACGCCTATCTGCCCTATCGGCTGTCGGTGGCTTCCAATGCGGTCTCGGGCCTGATCGCCCGGGCCTATGAGGACCGCTTTGGCCTGACCATCCCGCAGTGGCGGCTGATCTGCGTCCTGGCGGAGGACGGGGGCCTGACCCAGGGGGCGATCGTGGCGCGCACCGGCATGGACAAGGTGACGGTCAGCCGGGCCGCCCACGGCCTCTCCAAACGCCGGTTGCTGGAGCGGTCGGAGCACCACGCCGACGGCCGCTCCCACGTCCTGGCGCTCACCCTGGAAGGATCGAGGCTGCACGCCGAGATCGCGCCCCTGGCGCTCGCCTACGAGGCGGCCCTGATCGCGGGCCTGGCTCCCGACGAGGTGGCGCTGCTGAAGCGCCTGCTCAGCCGCCTGCAGGCGGCCGCGGTCGCCCTGGCGGGCGATGCGCCGCCCAAGGCTAGTGTGCCGTCTCCGGCATCCGTACGCCCCAGCGGTGCGACCCCTCGCCGAAGCGCAGGGTGAAGCCGAGGCTCTCGCGCCGGGCCTCGTCGCGCCAAACCTCCTCGAAGCTGGTGATGACGCTGGCCTCGAGGTCCTCGGGGATATGACGGACGTCATGACCCGCGTCGCGAGCCATCTGCATGATGACCTCTCGCCGGTGCGCCTCGCCGCCGAAGAGCAGCAGGGTCTGGCGGATGCGCTCGGCCACGGCCTCGGCGCTGGTCTTAGGGCGCGGCTTCCGCCGCCGTTCGGTCTGGATCTTTTCCATGATCACGCCTCCCACCAGTGCAGGTTGCGCTCAGGCCGTTTATCGCGTCGTTAAAGGTCAGGCTTAACTTGCGTTCGTATAATTCTAGCCGCCGCCCAGGGCCACCGTGAGCTGGTAGACGATCAGGGCGGCGAGATAGGCCAGGGTGATCATGTAGCCGAACATGACCGCCGGCCAGAGCCAGCTGTTGGTCTCGCGCTTCACCACCCCGAGCGTCGCCACGCATTGCGGGGCGAAGACGTACCAGGCCAGGAAGGACAGGCCCGAGGCCAGGGACCACTGGGCCGCCAGGCGGGCCGACAGGCCGCCGGTGGCGGCCTCGGCGTCGCCGACGGCGTAGACGGTGCCGAGCGCGGCCACCGCCACCTCGCGGGCGGCCATGCCCGGCACCAGGGCCACCGACATCTGCCAGTTGAAGCCGATGGGGGCCAGGGCGGGCTGGATGAAGTGGCCGATCATGCCGGCGAAGCTGTAGTCGATGGCCGGTCCCGTCGCGCCGGCCGGCGCATAGGGGAAGGTCGACAGGAACCAGACCAGGACCATCAGGGGCAGGATGATACGGCCGGCCCGGCTCATGAAGATCTGGCCGCGCAGCAGCAGGTTGCGCGCGACGTTGGTGGGGTCGGGCTTCTTGTAGGTGGGCAGCTCCATCATGAAGGGCTCGCTCATGCCCCGCCAGAAGAAGCGCCGCATGACGAAGGAGACCCCCAGGGCCGACAGGATGCCGGCCGCATAGAGGCCGAACATCACCAGGCCCTGCAGGCTGAAGATCCCACCCACGTTCCGGTGCGGGATCACCGCCCCGATGATCAGGGTGTAGACGGGGATGCGGGCCGAGCAGGTCATCAGGGGCGCCACCAGGATGGTGGTCAGCCGGTCGCGCTTGTTGTCGATCACCCGCGTCGACATGATTCCGGGGATGGCGCAGGCGAAGGAGGAGAGCAGGGGGATGAAGGCCCGTCCGTGCAGGCCCGCCCCGCCCATGATCTTGTCCATCAGGAAGGCGGCCCGGGCCATGTAGCCGGAGTCCTCCAGCATGATGATGAAGAAGAACAGGATCAGGATCTGCGGCAGGAAGACCAGCACGCTGCCGACCCCGGCGATGATCCCGTCGACGATCAGGCTGCGCAGCAGACCCGCCGGCAGGACCTGCGCCACCAGGCCGCCAAGCCCGGTCATGGCCGCGTCGATCAGGTCCATCAACGGCGTGGCGCCGGTGAACACCGCCTGGAACATCACCAGCAGCAGGCCCAGCAGGATCGCCAGGCCCCAGACGGGATGCAGCAGGACGCTGTCGACCTTGCCGGTCAGGGTGTCGGGCCGCTCCGGCGGCCGGACATAGGCCTTCATCAGCCGCTGGGCCTCGCGGTGGGCGTCGCGGATCTCGGCCGCGTCGGGCTCGCGCCAGGTCTGGGCGCCCAGGGCCGCGGCCTCCAGGGTGGTGGCGTCGATCTGGGCCACCAGCTCCTCGATGCCGCGCTTGCGGGTCGCCACGGTGGTGACGATGGGGGCGCCGATCTCGCGGGACAGGCCCTCCAGGTCGATGCGCAGGCCCTGCCGCTGGGCGATGTCGAACATGTTGAGCGCCAGCACCAGGGGCCGGCCGACCCGCTTCAGCTCCAGGATCAGCCGCAGCACCAGGCGCAGGTTGGTGGCGTCTGCCACGCAGACGATGACGTCGGGCGGAGTCTCGCCGGCCAGCTGGCCCAGGACCGCGTCGCGGGTGACCACCTCGTCGGGGCTGCGCGCGCGCAGGGAATAGGTGCCGGGCAGGTCCAGCACGTGGATGGTGCGGCCCGTCAGGGTGGTGACGACCCCTTCCTTCCGCTCGACCGTGACGCCGGCATAGTTGGCCACCTTGGCGCGGCCGCCGGTCAGGGCGTTGAAGAGGGCGGTCTTGCCGGAATTGGGATTGCCGACCAGGGCGACCCGGGCCGGCGACAGGGCGGCCTGGCTCATGGGCGGTCCAGCAGGACGACGACCTCGCCGGCGTCGCGGCGGCGCAGGGCCACCCGCATGTCGTCCAGGCGCACGGCGATGGGATCGTGGCCGATGGCGCCCTCATGGATCACCTCGATCCGCGCGCCCTCGACGAAGCCGAACTCCAGCAGCCGGCGCTGAAGCTCCTCGACATCGACCCCGTGGTCCTTGCCGTCGAGGTCGGCGCGCACGTCGACGATCACGCCGCGGTCGCCCACGGAGGCGTCGCTCAGACGCACGGTGATCCCGACCTCGGGGATCGGATCGGCCATCGCCACCCGGTCCATCGACAGATTGTTCATGCGGACGCCCTCAACTCGTTGCGAGTGATTATCATTCGGACGTGATTACGTCGAGAGTACGTTGGAAGAGCCGCTTGCGGCGAAGAGTCCCGCCGGAACCCGGACGCGGATCGGGAATTGGCCAGTTCAGGCTGGAGGAAACGCAATTGGACCTGGTCATCGTCAAGCGCGCCCTGGGCGTGGTCAGCCTGGGACTCGGCCTTGCGGCCGTGGCGGCGCCCCGGCGCTTCGCGAAGTTCGTCGGCCTGACCTCCGACGAGGAGACGGTGGCGGCGTTCGGCGCCCGCGAGATCGCCGCGGGCGCGGGCCTGTTGTCGCCGGTGCGGCCCGGACCCTGGCTCTGGCTGCGGGTGGGGGGCGACGCCATGGACCTGATCACCCTGGGCAAGGCCACCGGCCGGGAGAACCCGAGGCGCGGCGCGGCCCTGGCGGCGGCGGCCGTGGTGGGCGCGATCGTGGCGGTGGATATCCTGCTGGCCGCCCATGCCGCCCTCAATCGCCGGGAGGACGAAGCCGCCGCGCAATAGCGGCATTCGCCGCTTGCGGCGCGAGGTCCCGCCGCTACATTGCCGGCCGCTCCTGGGGCCCCAGTGGCGAAATGGTAGACGCGGCAGACTCAAAATCTGTTGCCGAGAGGCGTGTTGGTTCGAGTCCGACCTGGGGCACCAAGATTTTCAAGGCGTGAGCGCGCCAGGCGCTCACTCGGTGCGCCGCACGACGAAGCCCGACCAGAAGTGCCAATAGTCCCGCAGCAGGTCCGGCACGATCCAGAAGCCGTGCCGATAGGGCTGGGACACGCCGATCACCAGGTCGCGCTTGGCCCCGCCGTACCAGGTGCCGAACAGCCGGTCCCAGATCGGAGCCATGGCGAAGTGGCCGGTGGGGTGGGTCATGTCCAGCTTGTGGTGCAGGCGGTGGTGCAGGGGCGACTGCAGGACCCAGCGGCCGAACCAGCCCCAGTCCGACTGCAGCTGGGAGTGGATCAGGAAGCCCACCGTCGTCACCACCACGCTGACGAAGATCATCACGGCCGGTGTCGCGCCCAGGACGGCCAGCGGCAGGTTGATCACGAAGAAGGCGCTGAAGGCGGCCGGGTGCTGCCGCGCCGAGGTGACGACGCAGAAGTCCTCCGCCGAGTGGTGATAGCGATGCAGCGGCCAGAAGAACCGGCTGTGGTCCAGCCGGTGGGTCCAGTAGTCGAAGAAGGTGTAGATGTAGAAGTAGACCACCAGCTGGGCCGCGAAGGGCAGGCTGGTCAGGTCGACCGCGAAGCCGGTCCGCGCCTTGATCCACTCCCGGAGCGCCATGCCGGAGATCATCGAGGCGCCCAGCATCATCGCCTTGCCCACCAGATCAAGCACGTGGCCCTGGCCGAGGATCAGCACCGCCAGGTCGGTGCGCATGGACATGGTGGGGCCGAAGATCAGCGCGCGCGCCGAGCTGCGCTCCCAGCCCACGACGAGCCATTCGATCCACAGCGCGGTGGGCAGGATGGCGGCGATCAGGCCGATGCCGGTGACGATCCGGTTGTGAACGTCGCCCACGGTCTTCGACTTACCGAAGGCCTGCAGGGTGATCTGGTCGGGGAGGAGATGGACCACCGCCCACCAGGCGCCGCCCAGCAGGGCGGCATAGGCCAGGAGGCCGAGGACCACGGCGGCGCGCCCCATGACGGTCCGGCGGCGGTCCGCGCCCTCCAGCGTCAATGAGGTCTCGGCAAGCGCCATCCGTCTTCGCTCCACGTTCTGCGGTCGGCCGCAGTAGAGCGAGATGGCGTTGAATGGCCGTTAACGGGGGCGGGAAAGGGCGCCGAAGGCCCTCTCCGCGCCTTGCCGCGTCAGTCCTGAAGGCTGGCCGGAACCTTGCCGCCGTTCTCGGCGAGCTTCTTCCAGACCGCCTTCTGCAGGGCGATGTTCTGCTCGGCGCTGCCGTCGGCGCCGGCGTGGACGCCCAGCTCCTGACCCAGCTCCTTGCGCGCCTGCAGGCTAGAATCCAGATCCAGCATCTTCAGCAGGTCGACGATGGAGGTGCGCCAGTTGCCGCCGCCGCCCTTCTGGGCCGCCAGCTCGGTGAGCACGGCCTCGACGTCGACGGGGGCCGCCGGAGCGGGCGCGGCCGCAGGTGCGGCCGGAGCTGCCGCCGTGGGCGCGGGCGCCGGAGCCGCCGCGGTCTTGTGGTGGAAAATCTTGTCGAAGATCTTGCCGAAAATGCTCATGAGCGCCTCGCTGAAGTGTGAGGACAGAAGGCTCGGGAGTCCGGCGGGTTCCGCCTGGGGCGGAAGAAGAAGCGCCTGGGCCGCATGCTCTCTATGCGGCCCAGGGCTGGAGCGTCCTAGCCGCCGAAGTTGGCGCGGATGGTGACGCCGTAGTAGCGCTCGGAGTCACGCGGCACCTGCTGGCGGATGTAGGTGCTGGTGATCCGGGCGGTGGTGTAGAACTCGTCGGTGATGTTCTTGACCACGAAGGTCACGCGGTAGCGGTCGTCGCGGTCCACCAGGGCGACACTGGCGTCCCACAGGCCGTAGCCCTCCAGCGGCGGACCGATCACCGGGTTGTTGGCGTTCGGGCGGCCGGCGTCCTGGTGCACGAAGGAGGTGTTCAGGTTGACGTCGAAGGGCAGGGACGGCGTTTCCACCCGGTAGTCGGCGGCCAGGCTCCACTTGCCCTTCGGCGCGCCGAGCGGCTGGCCGTTGACCGCCGAGCAGGAGGCCGGCGAGCCGGGCGGGCAGTAGAACTTCTCGATCTTGGCGTCGGTGTAGCTGCCGCCCCCTGACAGGGTCAGGTTGGCGGTGGGCCGGGCCGTGAAGTCGGCCTCGACGCCCTTGGTGGAGACCTCGCCCGCATTCACCAGGCGGCTGACGATGGTGCCGGCGACGGTGTCGAAGTTGGTGGTCTGGAACCCCGAATACTTGGTGTCGAAGGCCGCCAGGTTGAGGATTAGGCGACGGTCGAACAGGGCCGTCTTCAGGCCGATTTCATAGGCGTCCGACGTTTCCGCCTCGAGCGGAATGGTGTCGAAGCTCTGCATGTTGAAGAAGACGTTGATCGCCGGGCCCTTGTAGCCGCGGGCGTAGTTCACATAGCCGGAGATGGCGTCGGTGAAGGCGTACTGCAGGCCGATGCGGCCCGACGTGCCGCGCGTGGTGGTGGAGCCGGTGGCCGCGAAGCTCGGGCGGACCCCGGCAGTGGCGGTCGGGAAGGCCGAGACGCGGGCGAAGTTGAAGTTGATCTCGTCGCGCGACGACCGCAGGCCGACGATGCCGGTCAGCTTGTCGTTGAAGTGCAGGTTGGCCTGGCCGAAGATCGCCGAGTTCTGCAGGCTGGTGGTGAAGTTGGCCGTGCCGTTCGAAGTCACCGCATAGGTCGAGGACCCGGGGGCGCAGGCGCCGCCGGCCAGGGTGGTGGCGGTGCAGCCGACGTTGAAGCGGTTGAAGTAATTGTCCTGGTCGGTCTTGTAGTAGTAGGCGCCGACCACATAGTCGACCAGGCCGCCGATGGGCGAGGCCAGGCGGACTTCCTGGGTGAACTGGTTGAAGTCCAGCACGCCGGTGTCGCGCGAGGACGAGGTGCCGACGCGCCGGCCTTGCACCGCGGTGTAGTCGCCGTCGCGGTACTCGGTGTTGCCCCAGCCGCGCCAGGCGGTGATGGAGGTGAAGGTGTAGTCGCCGAGCCTGTAATCGACCTGGCCGGAATAGCCCCAGCTGCTGTCCTTGGTGACCGGATCCAGGTCGTTGTTGATGTCGCGGTTGGTGGGGCCCACCACCAGCGGAGCTTCCTGGCCGATGATGGGATCGCCCGGGGTCGCGTAGCCGATGACGTCGGCCGAGGCGTTGTCCACCGCGTTGGTCCAGTCGGCGATCAGGTTGACGGTCAGGTCCTCGTTGGGGGTCCATTCCAGCTTGCCGCGGACGCCGAAACGCTCGTAGCCGTTCACGGTCTCGCCATTGAACACGTTCTTGGCGTTGCCGTCATAGTGGCCGTAGACGCCGGTGACGCCGAAGCGCGTGGTGTCGCTGATGGGGCCGGAGTAGCCGGCGCGCAGGCGGTACTCGTTGCCGTCGAAATAGGAGGCCTCCACGAAGCTCTTCGGCGTGGCCGAGGGCTTGCGGGTGATGATGGAGACCACACCGGCTGAGGCGTTCTTGCCAAACAGGGTGCCCTGAGGGCCGCGCAGGACTTCGATGCGCTCGACGTCGAAGAGATCGAAGAAGGCCTGGCCCGAACGGGCGAAGACCACGCCGTCGATCACCGTCGAGACGGCCGGTTCCGAACCGGAGGAGAAGGAGGTGGTGCCGATGCCGCGGATGTTCAGCGACGAGTTCACGTTCGTCGTGCCCTTGCGGAAGGTCAGCGAGGGGACCTGTTCCACCAACTGCTCGGTGCTGAAGGTCTGGCGGGCCTCAAGCTGTTCGCCGCTGACGACGCTGACGGCGACGGGAACCTTTTGCAGGCTCTCCGACCGGCGCTGGGCGGTGACGACGACTTCTTCGACCTGGACGTCGCTGGCCTGGGCGAAGGCGAAGGCCGGGATGGCGGCGGTCGCCATAAGGGCGGCCAGGGCGACGCCGGAGCGCCTTTGAATTGAAATGCTCATGGTGAAATCCCCCGATTCAGCGGCGCGTAATTCACGCTCCTGGCTGTTTCCCAGCCAGGGGCGGCATACCTGCACAAAGGGCTGGCAAAGCCAACACACTTATATGACTATATGATATATTGCTTGACGGGGCTGACCCAAAGATCACAGCCCCCGCCGAGGCCGGGTTCTAGCCGAGACGCCTTGGCCGATCGCATTAGAATTGTACGCGCGCACCCCCAGGGTTTCTGGGCACAGGAGTCTGCATGCAGGTAGTCGAGCGCCCCTCGGGCTTTGACGTCGTCGAGGCCGGGCGGGTGATCCTGCGCCATGACGCCGAAGCGCCCTGCCTCTTCGTCGGGCGCGGGGAGCCGGAGGTCGCCATGCTGCGGGGCAACTTCAAGATCTCCGACTACCTGGTGGAGCGGATCGGCCTGAGGGTGGCGGCCGTCACCCGAGTTGGCGACACGGTGACCATCGCCTTCGCGCCCCACGCCGGCGAGGCGGCCGTGCTGACCATGACGGTGGACGGCGGCGTGATGGCGGTCAGCGCCGCCGATCCCAGCCTGAACCGCTTCTGGATTCGCCTGGCCGCCGAGGCCGGTGAGCACGTCTGGGGCGGGGGCGAGCAGATGTCCTATTTCGATCTGCGCGGCCGACGCTTTCCGCTCTGGACCTCCGAGCCCGGAGTGGGGCGCGACAAGACCCGGATGATCACCCTGCAGGCGGATCTCGCCGGCGCGGGCGGGGACTATTTCAACACCAACTATCCGCAGCCCACCTATGTCTCGTCGCGGCGGTACGCCCTGCACGTTGACACCACGGCCTACAGCGTCTTCGACTTCCGCCACGACGGCTTCCACGAGATCGAGGTCTGGGAGATCCCCGCCAAGATCGAGGTCTGGGCGCGCGACAGCTTCGTCGAGATCGTCGGCGTCCTGTCCGAGCGTTTCGGCCGCCAGCCGCAGCTTCCGGCCTGGGTGCTGGAGGGCGCCATCGTCGGCCTCAAGCAGGGGGCGGAAAGCTTCGACCGCCTGCAGACCTTCCTGGACGCCGGGGTCGCCGTCTCGGGCCTCTGGTGCGAGGACTGGGTGGGCCTGCGCGTCACCTCCTTCGGCAAGCGCCTGTTCTGGGACTGGAAGTGGAACCCCAAGCGCTATCCCAACCTCGACACCCAGATCGGCGAGCTGCGGGCCAAGGGCATCCGGTTCCTGGGCTATGTGAACCCCTATCTGGCGGTGGACGGCAGCTTCTATGAGGTGGCCAAGGCGAAGGGCTATCTCGCGCTCACCCTCGACGGCGCCGGCCCCTACATCGTCGACTTCGGCGAGTTCGACTGCGGCGTGGTGGACTTCACGATCCCCGAGGCCTGCGACTGGTTCGAAGACGAGATCATCGGCCGCCAGATGCTGGACTTCGGCCTCTCGGGCTGGATGGCCGACTTCGGCGAGTACCTGCCCACCGACGTCAAGCTGGCCAACGGCGTCGACGGCATGCTGATGCACAACGCCTGGCCGACCCTGTGGGCGGAGGTCAATGCGCGCGCCGTCGCCAAACGCGGCCAGACCGGCGAGGCCCTGTTCTTCCTGCGGGCCGGCTACACCGGGGTCCAGGCCCATTGTCCCCTGCTGTGGGCCGGCGACCAGTGCGTGGACTTCAGCCGCCATGACGGCCTCGGCACGGTCATCTGCGGGGCCCTGTCCTCGGGCCTGCTGGGCAACGCCTATCACCACAGCGACATCGGCGGTTACACGAGCCTGTTCGGGAATGTGCGGACCGCCGAACTGCTGATGCGCTGGTCGGAGATGGCGGCCTTCACCCCGGTGATGCGCTCCCACGAGGGCAACCGCCCCGACGAGAACCTGCAGCTGGACGGCGATCCCCAGGTCCTGGCCCACTTCGCGCGGATGACCCGGATATATCGTCACCTGGCCCCCTATGTGGCGCGCCTGTCGGCGCAGGCGGCGGCCACCGGCCTGCCGCTGCAACGGCCGATGTTCCTGCACTTCCAGGACGATCCCGCGACCTATGCCGACCAGACCCAGTACCTCTACGGCGCCGACCTGCTGGTGGCGCCGGTGATCGAGGAGGGGAAGACCGAGCGGAGCGTTCACCTGCCGGCCGGCCCCGACTGGGTGAATGTGTGGACCGGCGAGACCCTGGCTGGCGGCGGCGATGTCGCGGTCGCCGCCGAGCTGGGCTATCCGCCGGTCTTCTATCGCGCCGGCTCGGCGGACGCCGCGCTCTTCGCCGGCCTTGGCCAGATCCAGGAGTAATCGATGACCGACACTGATCGACGTGGCCTGCTGGCCGCGGGCCTGCTGACCTCTGCCCTGATGAGCGCCGCCTCGGCCAAGGCCGCCACCAAGCCCAGCGAGGGCCAGATGATCGAGCTGTGGCCGAACGGCGCGCCGGGCGGATCGAAGGTCACTGTGACGGAGAAGGCGACGGAGGTGGTCGACAAGGGCCAGACCGGGCGCGACATCTCCGGGATCACCAGGCCGCGATTCAGCCTGCACCGTCCAAAGACCAAGACCGACACCGCCATGCTGGTGATCGCCGGCGGCGCCTTCAACCGGGTGGTGTTCGACAAGGAGGGCGAGGAGGTCTGCCGCTGGCTGGCCGAAAATGGGATCGCCGCCGGCGCCTTGCTGTACCGCCTGCCGGGCGACGGCTGGGAGGCGGGCCAGGACGCCCCGGTGCAGGACGCCCAGCGCGCCCTGCGCCTGCTGGTCCAGGCGACCGGCGCCAAGCGGGTGGGGATCATGGGCTTCTCGGCCGGCGGCACCATCGCCGCGGCCCTGGCGACCCGGTCGACCGAGGCGCTCTACCCGCCGGTGGACGCCGCCGACAAGCTGGACGCGACCCCCGGCTTCATGTGCCTGGGCTATGCCTACATGAACGTCCCCAAGGGTCCGCGGGAGAACATGTTCAAGGGCCTGACCAAGGCCACCCCGCCGACCTTCTTCTTCCACGCCGCCGATGATCAGCGCGTGCCGATGGCCAACAGTATCGAGCCGTTCCAGGAGCTGCGCGCTTTCGGCGTGCCCGCCGCCCTGCACGTCTTCGAGAGCGGCGCCCATGGTTTCGGCCTGCGGGCGCCCGAGGGGTCATCCGCCGCGCGTTGGCCGGACCTGTTCCTCACCTGGGCCCGGGCCGGAGGCCATCTCGGCGCGAGCCTGTAGGCGGCCCCTCGCCGGGACTACTCCGCGGCCTGGGCCATCGGTGCGTGTTGCGGGCCGCGTATCAGCTTGCCGGGCATCTCGCCGGTGGCCTCGCCGTTCTCGAAGGTGACCACGCCGTCCACGATGGTGGCGACATAGCCCTGGGCCCGCTGGATCAGGCGGCGGCCCTCGGCGGGCAGGTCGAAGGCCATCTCCGGCGCCAGGATCGCCAGCTTCTCGAAATCGATCAGGTTGAGGTCGGCCTTCATGCCGGGCGCGAGCGTGCCGCGGTCGTGCAGGCCGTAGAGCCTCGCGGTGTCGCGGGTCTGCATGGAGACCACCTTCTCCAGGGAGAGACGCTCGCCGCGCGAGCGGTCGCGGACCCAGTGGGTCAGCATGTAGGTGGGGAAGCTGGCGTCGCAGATCACCCCGCAATGGGCGCCGCCGTCCGACAGGCTGAGCACCGTGTTGGGGTGGTTCATCATCTCGTGGATGTGGTCGAAGTTGAACTCAGCATAGTTCAGCAGCGGCAGGTAGATGTAGCCGCGGCCGTCCTTCTCCATGAGCATGTCGTAGACGATGGCGTCGGGCGCCTGGCCGGTGGTCTTGGCCAGGTGGGCGATGGAATCCTCGGCGCGGGGCTCGTAGTCCAGGCCGCTCGCGTGCTCCAGGCGGAACATGCGGTCGAAGCCCTGGGTCAGGATCATGCCGATGGCGCCCATGGGCCGCGACGGCTCGGCCAGGATCCTGGCCCGCACCTCCGGGTCGCGCAGGTGGACGATGCGCTCGGCGAAAGGCAGGGCGGCCAGCTGGCGATAGGTGTCGCGGCCGATGAAGGGATGGACCGTGCTCTGCCAGCCCAGCACCATTCCGGTGGGTCGGCAGGCGATCTGGGCGGTGATCTGGGCGCCCTCGGCGCGGGCCTCTTCCGTCAACTGCAGCAGCCTGCGCCAGCCGTCGGCCTTCACCGGCGACTGCAGCAGGCCGTAGGTGACGGGGACGCCGGTCTCGGCCGAGAGCGACCGCATCCAGTTGAACTCGTCCTCGGCCGGCGCCATGTCCGAGGCCATCTCGAACACCCCGTGGCCGGCCTGGCCCATGGCCCGGCCGATGCCCAGCAGCTCGTCCTCGGCGGCGAAGGTGCCGGGCACCGGTTCGCCGTCCTTGGCCAGGTGCAGCATGGTGCGCGAGGTGGAGAAGCCCAGGGCTCCGGCGGCGACGCCCTCACCGACGATGCGCGACATCTCGGCGATGTCCTCGGCGGTGGCGGGTTCGTTGCGCGCGCCGCGCTCGCCCATGACATAGGCCCGCACCGCGCCGTGCGGCACCTGGGTCGCCACATCGATCACCCGGGGCTGGCCCTCCAGGCTGTTCAGGTATTCGGGGAAGGTCTCCCAGGTCCAGTTGATGCCTTCGGACAGCGCCGCGCCGGGGATGTCCTCGACGCCCTCCATCAGCTCGATCAGCCAGGCGTGGCGGTCGGGTCGGACCGGGGCGAAGCCGACGCCGCAATTGCCCATCACCGCCGTGGTCACCCCGTGCCAGCTGGAAGGCGCGAGATAGGGGTCCCAGGTCACCTGGCCGTCATAGTGGGTGTGGATATCGACCCAGCCCGGCGTGACGATCAGGCCGCCGGCGTCGATCTCCCGACGTCCTGGCTGGGTGATCTTCCCAACGGCGGTGATCCTGCCGTTGTCGATGGCGATGTCGGCCAGGAAGGCCGGGGTCTCGGCGCCGTCCACCACGCGCCCGTTTCGGATCACCAGATCATGCATCGTCCGCCCTCGGTCGAGGTTCTACGCAGACGTCATTCCGGCCGCGCCTGCGGACCCAACTCCAGGGAGCATGAACCCAAGTCTCGCGGCCGGAAAGTGTGACCCGACGTCAGGCCGCCTCCATCGTCCTCTTCAGGATCTCGGCGCCCTGGGCCATCATCGGACCCATGGTGTCGGCCGCCGCATGGGGCAGGACATCGGCGATCCAGACGAAGCGGCAGCGGCCCTCGCCGGCCGGGAACACCTGGTTGGAGGCGCTGTGCTGGGTGAGCCGGGGACTGGCGACGCTGTAGGCGAAGCGGCGCTCGGCATGGTCGATGTCGATGATGGTCTCCTGCGCGGTCATGCCGTTGCCGAAGGTGACGGTGCGGACCTCGCCCTCCAACACGGTGTCCACGACGAAGCCGGGCACCAGGCGCGTGTGCAGGGCGCCGACGTCGGCGATGGCGTCCCAGACCTTGTCGGCGGGGGCGTTGATGATGACTTCCTTGTGGACGGTGGCCATGGCTGGAGCTCTCGATCGGGGTTGAAGACCAGGCCGGACCATGGGACGGGGCGCTCCGCGCGTCTGGCCGATTTCGGACACGGTCGCCTGGGCGGGGGAACCAGCGTCACGGCGGGGTATTTTCCGCTCGCCGCCCTTCCGCCGGCTTTTGCTGTTCAGACGCCCCGATGAAACCCTTGATCGCCCTTACCGCCCTTTGCCTGGTGGCCGCCCCCGCGGCCGCCGTCGCCGCCGAGTCCACGCCCCTTGCGCGGGCCTTCGGCAATACGGTGGTGTCCACCTACCCGGACGGCCGCACGGGTCTGCTGTGGCTCAAGAGGGATGGGACCTACGACGCCAAGGGTCGCCACCGCACGCCGTCCAGCGGCAAGTGGACCCTGAGGGGAGATCGGGTGTGCCTGAAGCAGGCCAAGCCCCGCGCCGTGCCCTTCTCCTACTGCACCGCCCTGCCGTCCGGCGAGAGCTGGCGGGCCAAGGCGGTGACCGGCGAGCCGATCACCGTGCGGATCGTGAAGGGCGTCGCGTCCTAGCCTAGTGCTGGGCCAGGACCACGCCCATCAGCACGGCGACGTACTGCAGCACCGCCCCGCCCACCACGTGGCCGTGCCAGATGGCGCGGCGGAACTTCAGCCGCTCCAGCAGGTAGAAGACCGCGCCGGTGGAATAGATGGCGCCCCCCAGGGCCAGCAGCAGCAGGGCCACCCAGGACAGCCCGTCCACCATCGGCTTGATGGCCACCAGCACCAGCCAGCCGAGCGCCAGGTAGAGCCCGACCCAGAAGCGGCGGCCCAGGCCCGGCAGGAACAGCTTCCCGACGATGCCGAGGGTGGCGAGGCTCCAGACCGCCGTGGTCATGGCGATGGACCAGGCGCCCGTCAGGTTCTGGGTGGTGAAGGGGGTGTAGGAGCCGGCGATCATCAGGAAGATGCCGGCGTGATCGAAGCGGCGCAGCAGGGGCCGCCAGGTGGGCTTGGCGAAGTTGTAGGCCGTGGACAGGGCCAGCATCGCCACCATGGCCAGGCTGTAGACCGCCACCGCGGCCACCTGGCCCAGCGTGCCGATCTTGACCGAGAGTCCCAGCAGGATGCCGCCGCCGATGAGGGCGAAGGTCAGGCCGGCGACGTGCACGACCAGGTCGGCGCACTTGGCGGCGGGCGTGGGATAGTGTCGCGGCGGGAACATGAAAGTCACCATAGCGCCGGCGTGTGGCGGACGCATGACCAATCTTCCCAGGCGGGGCGCCGGTTTATTTCGTTGTCAAAGCGTGGCATTTGCATCTGGTGGCGTAGGTGGTCCGTACCGTGAGGAATGTCGCATCCTTGGTTCGCGGACCAAGGCCCAATCAGGATCTCGATGCCCGAAACGGAGGCCCCCGCCGTTCCCAATGACGTCAGCCGCCACGTGATGCGCCTCGGCGGCGATTTCTTCCTGTCCGCCAGCCAGATCATCACCACCTCCATCGACGCCGATCTGGTGACCGGGGTGATCTTCCTGGCCACCGTGAGGGCCAATGTTCGGCACCTGCTCGGGGAGCCCGACCTGGCCGCGGCCTATTTCGAGCCCGGCGATCTGCCGCCCGACGCGCTGCGACGGCCGGTGAGCGTCTACGCCCTCGCCCGCGAGCTGCACCTGCCCTACGAGACCGCGCGGCGCCACATCGGCAAGCTGTTGGCGGCCGGCCTTTGCGTCCGCGGCGGCGACGGCGGGGTCGTCGTCCCGGCCGAGGTGAACGACCGCGAGAACGTCCGCGCCGCGGTGCGGAAGAATTTCGAGGCGACGGCGCGCTTCGTCCAGGCCCTGGCCGACACGGGCATCACGCCCACCTGCGGACCCGCCCCCGGGGCCGCCGAGAAGACGGCCTACCTTCCGCGTGAGGTGGTGAGGCTGTCGAGCGGCTATTTCCTCGACGCCGTCGAACTGCTGATGACCAACATGGACCTGCAGCTGGTGGAGGGCCTGATGTTCCTGGCCATCGTGCGGGCCAACACCCTGCATGTGACCCTCGACCCGGACCTGGCCGCGACCTTCAGCGGCGTCGACGAGATTCCCCCCGACGAGCTGAGGAAGACCGTCAGCATCAACAACCTGGCGCGCGAGCTGACCCTGCCCTACGAGACCGCCCGCCGCCACGCGCACAAGCTGATCGACGCCGGGATCTGCCGGCGAAGCCCCGACCGCGGCCTGGTGGTGCCCGCCGAGGTCCATGCCCGCGAGGACTTCAAGCGCGGCGTGATCCAGACCTTCGAGATGACCCAGGCCTTCGTGAACGACCTGGCGGCGGCGGGCCTTATCCTTCGCCCCACCGGAAGCTGACATCGCCGCGGACGGGCGTCCTGTCGCCGCACGGGATGGCGCGGCCGGACCGAACCGCCTAAGCCCTCACTCATGACCGCCAGCCCCCCGCCCGCGCACCTGACCGTCCAGCGCAACGGCCTGGGGATCGCCCTGCGGGTGGCGGCCATGGTCTGCATGGCGGGCCTGGCGGCGCTGGTGAAGTGGTGCTCCAGCCGCGGCGTGCCGGTCCTGGAGATCATCTTCTTCCGCAACGCCTTCGCCTTCGTTCCTGTCCTGCTCTACATCTCCCGCACCAGCGGCTTCTCGGTGCTGAGGACCAAGCGGCCGCTGGGCCACCTGATGCGCTCCACCGTCGGCCTGACCGGCATGGTCTGCGGGTTCACCGCCGTCAGCCTGTTGCCGCTGACGGAATCCACCGCGCTCTCCTTTTCCGCCCCCCTGTTCATGACCGCCATGTCGGCGGTGATCCTGAAGGAGGCCGTGGGGCTGCACCGCTGGGGCGCCGTCGTCGTCGGCCTGGTCGGCGTGCTGATCATGATCCATCCCGATCCGGCCCACATGGCGGTGAAGGGCACGATCTTCGCCCTGGTGGCCGCCGTCGGCTCGGCGGGCGCCATGATCGCCATCCGCGAGATCGGCCGCACCGAGCCGGGCGCGACGATCGTCTTCTACTTCACCCTGGCGGGCATGGTTCTGGGGCTGGCGAGCCTGCCCTTCGGCTGGGTGATCCCGGACCTGCCGACCCTGGGCCTGCTGATCCTGGCCGGCCTGCTGGGCGGGGTGGGGCAGCTCTTCCTGACCGAGGCGATCCGGCGGGCGCCGGTGGCCGTGGTGGCGCCCTTCGACTACACCCAGCTGGTCTGGGCCAGCCTCATCGGCTTTCTGGTCTGGGGCGAGACCCCCAGGCTCGCGACCCTGGCCGGCGCCCTGGTGGTGGCCGGCAGCAGCGTCTACATCCTGCTGCGCGAGACCCGCCGCTTCCGTCGCACCTGACCGCCAGCGCTTGCAGAAAGCCTGCGTTGACAGACCCTTGTTACGGGATGAGTCTCGCGTGAAGTCGGGTTCCGCGAGGGCCTCGCGCGCTCCGGGCCGGCTCCAGGCGAGGGAGGCCGGGCATGTTCAGGACAGTATCGATGGCGGGCGCCCTGGCGCTGGCCTGCGCGGCGGGCTCGGCCCAGGCCGCGGTCACCGTGATCGGCGGAGGTCTGGCCCAGGCCTGCTCCCAGGCCGCGGTCGGCGGGGAGAGCGACGTCAAGTTCCAGCAGCTCTGCACCGACGCCCTGGACACCGAGTTCATGAACGCCCGCGACCGGGCCGGGACCCTGGTCAACCGCGGCGTCCTCAAGCTGCGGCGCGGCGCCTATCCCGAGGCCACCCGCGACTTCGACCAGGCGGTGAAGCTCAAGGCCGACATGGGCGAGGCCTATGTGAACCGCGGCGCGGCCGCCATCGGCCAGCGGCGCTACGCCGAGAGCTTGCCCGACCTCAACAAGGGGCTGGAGCTGGGGGTGCAGGAGCCGGCCAAGGCCTATTACAATCGCGCCCTGGCCTATGAGGGGCTGGATGACGCCAAGTCGGCCTATTTCGACTACCAGAAGGCCCTGGAGATGCAGCCCGAATGGGCCGCCCCGCGGGAGCAACTCACCCGCTTCAGCGTCTCACGGCGATAGGGGCGGGGACCTCGCCAGGGCCCCACGCGTTCTGATCGGCATGCGCCTCCTGCTTTCAGCTCTCGCCCTCTTCGCCGCCCTCGCCACGGGCGCGTCGGCGCAGGACACCGGCTGGGCCGCCCGGGACTTCGATCTCTGGCAGCAGCAGCAGCTGGCCAATCAGCGGGCGGTGGCGCTGGAGAACCAGCTCAACGCCCTGGAGGCCCGCCAGCAGACCGAGGCGCGTCTGCGCGAGCTGGAAACCCAGCGCGCCACGATCCGCCTGCCGGCCGACGACGCCCGGCCGGCGCCCGACCCGTCGGCCAGCCTGCTGCCCTCCAACATCGACGCCTGGATGGCCGCCTCCAACGCCCGGGTTCGCGCCGCGGCTGAAAACCGTCGGTAGAGTCCGCAAGCTTCGCAATTGAGACTTGCTCGGTGGGCGTGCGCCGGGAATAAGACATGACCACCTGGGGTCGTTGGTGGCGTTTCGGTTCCGGGGGGAACTCTCAATGTCTCGAATGATCGTGGCCGCGCTGTGTGCGGTCCTGTTCGCCTTGCCCGCCGCCGCGGCCCCGCCGCTGGAGGTCTTTGGCCGCCTCCCCACCCTGGAGCAGGTGGAGGTCTCGCCCGACGGGACGAAGCTCGCCTATGTCCGCCCCGAGGGCGAGAGCCGCAAGATCATGGTGCAGAGCCTGGCGGACGGGAAGATGCTGGCCGGCGTCGGCGTGGGCGCCGAGAAGCTGCGGGACCTGTTCTGGGTCGGGAATGGCCGCATCGCCTTCTCGACCTCCACGACCTCGCGGATTCGCAGCAACAGTTCCTCGGTGGAATTCACCGGCCGCAGCGAGATCTGGCAGACCCGGGTCTACGACCTCGAGGCCAGGACCTTCCAGCTGGTGCTCGACAAGACCCCCGGCGTCGGCAACTTCACCAATGGCGGTGTCGATGTCGGCGTGGCGGACGGCGTGCCCAGCATCTACGCGGTCGGCCTGAGGCTAAGCGGCGTGGACAGCCTTCAGAGCCTCTACCGGGTGGACGTGGCGGGCGGCCCCACGCGCCTGCTGGATTCGGGACCGAGCATTGGGGACATCTCCACCGACTGGGTGCTGGACGGCTCCGGCGCGGCGATCGCCAAGACCGAGTACGACCGCAAGGATGGCGACTGGCGGCTGCTGGTCCGGGTCGGGGCCAAATGGTATCCGGTGCTCGCCGAGACCGCGCCCCTGGATGAGCCCATGGTGGTCGGTCTTGGGCCCGCGCCCGACACCCTGCTGCTGGCCCGCCTCGAGGATGGCCACCAGGTCTTCAAGCCCGTCTCCCTCAAGACCGGGAAGCTCGGGGAGCCCCTGGAGCTGAAGAACGGGGTGCTGGAGTTCCTGTTCGACGGGGTGACCCGACGGATCATCGGCGTGGTGGAGAACGACGACGCCCACACGATGACCTTCTTCGCCCCCGAGGATCAGGCCGGCTGGAACAAGATCAAGCGCGCCTTCCCCGGCGAGCGGGTGACCCTGGAGAGCTGGTCCGACAACCGCAAGCAGGTGGTGGTCAAGGTGCAGGGGCCCAAGACCGGGGCGGCCTACATGTTCGTCGACCTCGCCGCCGGCCGCGCCTCCATGGTGGACGACATCCAGGCCGGCCTGGGGCCGGACGAGATCTCCACCGCCACCATGATCACCTACAAGGCCGCCGACGGATTGGAGATCCCCGCGGTCCTGACCCTGCCCAAGGGGCGGGACCCGAAGGACCTGCCCCTGGTGGTCATGCCGCACGGCGGTCCGGTGTCCTTCGACACCCTCGATTTCGATTGGTGGAGTCAGGCGCTCGCGTCCCGCGGCTACGCGGTGCTGCAGCCCAACTTCCGCGGCTCCGACGGCTACGGCCCGGCCTTCACCGCCGCCGGCTACGGCGAGTGGGGCCGCAAGATGCAGACCGACCTCTCCGACGGGGTGAAGCACCTCGCCGGCCAGGGGATCGTCGATCCGAAGCGGGTCTGCATCGCGGGCGGAAGCTACGGCGGCTACGCGGCCCTCGCGGGAGTCGCCCTGCAGCCGGGGGTCTACCGCTGCGCCGTGGCGGTCTCCGGTATCTCCGACCTCCATCGTTTCCTGATGTGGAAGCGGGGAAATCTCGGCGGCGGCCGGAACGACACCCTGCGCTTCTGGCGCCGCTTCATGGGCGTGGAGGGCGAGGACGAGAGCGGGCTCGGCGCCTACTCTCCCGCGCTCCAGGCCGCGGCGGTCAAGGCGCCGGTCCTGCTGATTCACGGCAAGGACGACCTGGTGGTGCCCTATGAGCAGACCCAGTTGATGGCCGACGCCCTCACCGCGGCCGCCAAGCCGGTCGAGCTGGTGACCCTCAAGGCCGAGGATCACTGGCTGTCGCGCGGCGCGACCCGCACCCAGATGCTGCAAGCGACCGTCGACTTCCTGGAGAAGAACAATCCTCCCCGATAAATGACATCGGCGCGGTTCGGCCGCATCTTCGCGACCGTTGGCGCGTTGAGGTCGCCAGGGCTTTCAGGAGACGGCTATGCGTTGGCAAGGCGGACGGCGCGGCGGGAACATCGAGGATCGCCGGGGCCTCGGCCCTGTGGCGGTCGGCGGGGTCGGGATCGGCGGGTTGGTCCTGGCGGCCATCGGCTATTTCGTCTTTGGCATCGATCCCTCGACGACCCTCAGCGTGGTCAACCAGGCGGGCGGCGAAGCGCAGCAGCAGGAGGGGGTGCGCGGCACGCCCAAGGACGCCGACGCCCAGTTCGTCGACGTCATCGAGACCTCCACCAGCGACGTCTGGGGCCAGGTCTTCAAGGCCTCCAATCGCAGCTACGATCCGCCGGCCGGGGTGGTGATCTATGACCGCGCCACCGGCACCGGCTGCGGCATGGGCCAGTCGGCCATGGGGCCGTTCTATTGTCCGCAGGACCGCAAGGTCTATCTCGACCTGGCCTTCTGGCAGGAGCTTTCGGGCCGCTTCGGCGCCCAGGGCGACGCGGCGCGGGCCTATGTGATCGCCCACGAGATCGGCCACCACGTCCAGAACCTCACCGGCCAGATGGAGCGCTCCAAGCAGTACGGCGCGCGGGGTGAGGACTCCGGCTCGGTGCGGCTGGAATTGCAGGCCGACTGCTATGCCGGGGTCTGGGCGGCGCGGGCCTCCGAGGCCTCCGGCGGCCAGGTGGCCCTCGATCCCAAGGACGTGGAGGATGGCCTGCGCGCCGCCGCCGCCGTGGGGGACGACACCCTGCAGAAGCAATCCCAGGGTCGGGTCATGCCCGACGCCTTCACCCACGGCACCAGCGAGCAGCGGATGCGCTGGTTCCGGGCCGGCGTGCAGAACGGCGACCCGGCGTCCTGCGACACCTTCAGCGCATCACGACTCTAGAAGCGGGACGGGCTCGTAGCCCAGGCAGACCTCCACGCAGCGTTTGGCGAGCAGTTCGCCGGCGTCCAGCAGCGGCTTGCGCACATCCTTGGGGGACAGCACCAGGGGGACCTCGGTGCAGCCGGCGATGACGGCTTCGGCGCCTTCGGCCACCAGGATCTCGGCCAGGTCGGCCATGGCCTGGCGCACTTCCGGACCGAGGTCGCCGGTCTTGATCTTGGCCAGCAGGGTCATGAACCCCTCCTGGGCCTCGGCCGGCAGGGTCACCAGGCCCATGCCCTGGGCGGCGAGATATTCGCGATAGAGCCGGATGGCCTGCTTGGTGCCCAGCACCCCGGCCCGCCGCGCGCCGGTGTCGCGGGCGGCATGCGACGCCGTCTGGATCATGTCGATCAGCGGCAGGCCCGAGGCCCGTGTGATCAGGTCGGCGTGGGCGTGGGCGGTGTTGCAGGCGATGGCCAGAACCTCGGCCCCGGCCCCGTGCAGGGCGCCGGCCATCTCGGCCAGGACCGGTCCGGGCTTGGCGAAGGGATCGTTGCGGTCGGGCACCTGGGGGTTGATGTCGACGATGACCCGGATGTGATCCTTCTCCGACTTCACCGGGGTGAAGGCCTGGAGCTTGGCGAGGAAGTCGAGGGTGGCGGCCGGACCCATGCCGCCGAGGACGCCGAGGACGAGGCTCATTCCAGGTTTCCTTCCAGTTCCGAGGCGTAGCCGAACAGGCCCTGGGCGCCGCCGGTGTGCAGGAAGACCACCGTCTCGTCCCGGAAGGCGCCGGCCTTGCTGAGCGCGATCAGGCCCTTCATGGCCTTGCCGGTATAGACCGGGTCCAGCAGCAGGGCCTCGGTGCGGGCCACCAGCTTCAGGCCCTCGATCACCGCCTCGTCGATCAGGCCGTAGCCTGCGCCGACATAGTCGCAGTTGGCCACCGTCATCTCGCGGGTGACTCGGTCGGGGTGGCCCAGCAGGGTCGCGGTCTCCACGGCCAGCTTGTGGACATTGGCCTCCTGCACGTCCCGGGGGGCGCGGACCCCGACGCCCAGAATCGGAATATCGGCGCCCATCAGGGCCAGGCCCGCCACCAGTCCGGCATGGGTGCCGGCGCTGCCGGTGGCGGTGACTATGCGGTCGATGACGATCCCCTGCTCGTCGGCCTGGCGCACTAGCTCGATGGCGCAGTCCACATAGCCCAGGGCGCCGATGGCGTTGGAGCCGCCGCCCGGGATCACATAGGGGATCCCGCCGCGGGCGCGGACCTCCTCGGCGACCTCGGCCAGGGCGGCGGTCATGTCGGTTCCGGCCGGGACCCTTCGCAACTGGCCCCCCAACAGGCGGTCCAGCAGGACATTGCCCGAGGTGTTGTAGTCGAGGGCCTTCGAGCCGGTGCGTTCCTCCAGGATGATCTCGCAGGCCAGGCCGAAATGGGCGGCGGCGGCCGCGGTCTGGCGCACGTGGTTGGACTGCACGGCGCCCTGGGTCACCAGGGTGTCGCAGCCCTGGTCCAGGGCGTCGCCGAGCAGGAATTCCAGCTTGCGGGTCTTGTTGCCGCCCCCGGCCAGACCCGTGCAGTCGTCGCGCTTGACCCACAGCTCGGGGCCGCCCAGGGCCGCGCTCAGGCGGGGCATGGGCTCCAGCGGCGTGGGCAGGTGCGCGAAACGGGCGCGGGGAAAGCGGGCCAGGTGCATGGAGGTCTCCTCGATCCCCTGCCTAGCACGGCCGGCGCGGGGTTCGCGAGACGCTTAGGGCTTCAGCTTGGGGGGCAGGGCGGCGATCTGGGCCGGGGTCAGCTTGGTGATCTTGTTGACGATGCAGGGCGACAGGCCGATGGCGCCGGCGACCTTCAGGTCCAGGTCGATGGGCTGGCAGATGAAGTCGTTGCCGCGGCTCTCGATCACCAGGGGATCGCCAAAATTGGCCCCGGCCAGGCAGGCCCCGGCCATGTCGATCCGGTAGACGTCCTTGCGGGCCACCCCGACATAGAGGGTCTTGGGGTCGCCGACCGTGTGGCCGTTCATCTGGCTGACGCGGAAGCATTGCCGGGCCGGGGCGGGATCGGCGGCCAGGGCCGGGGCGGCGGCGCTCAGGGTCGCGGCGGCCAGCAGAAGGGGGAGGAGGCGGGTCATGGGGGTGATCCTTGCGGGTGACGGAAGATCAGCGCCCCAGGATGGCATTTGTCGGGCGCCTCAGCTAGCGTGAGGGCTTCTCCGGGGAGTCGCCGCAGCGGCTGAGAGGCGGGTTCGTCCCCGCGACCCGCCGAACCTGATCCGGGTCATGCCGGCGAAGGGAGGGAACGCGGGCGACCGCACGACCACTCTGCGCGACACGTCCGGGTCTCCTTACCAAGGCAGGAGCCCGCGCATGAACATCCAGACCCCCGTCCCCAGCAATGGCGCCATCCCCACCGGGGAGCGGCCCGGTTCGCGCAAGGTCTATCAGGCCGGCGTGCTGTGGCCCGACATCCGGGTCCCCTTCCGCGAGGTGGCGGTCCACCCCAGCGCCAACGAGCCGCCGGTGACAATCTACGACCCGTCCGGGCCCTATACCGACCCGGCCGCCAGCATCGATATCGACAAGGGGCTGCCGAAGACCCGCGAGCCCTGGGTGGTCTCCCGGGGCGACGTGGAGGTGGTGGCCGAGCCACGGGCGGTGAAGCCCGAGGACAATGGCGGCGCGGCGGGCGCCCACCTGGCGCCGGCCTTCACCGCCCCCCGCCGGGTCTACCGCGCCAAGGGCGCCGGCTCCGTCACCCAGATGGACTATGCGCGGCGCGGGATCATCACCCCGGAGATGGAGTACGTGTCCATCCGCGAGAACCTGCGCCGCGGCGAGGGCGACGGCTTCCTCCGCGACGGCGAGGACTTCGGGGCCGAGATTCCGGACGTCTGCACCCCGGAATTCGTGCGCTCCGAGGTCGCTCGAGGCCGGGCGATCATCCCGGCCAACATCAACCATACCGAGCTGGAGCCGATGGCTATCGGCCGCAATTTCCTGGTGAAGATCAACGCCAATATCGGCAACTCCGCGGTGCTCTCCACCGTGGCCGACGAGGTGGACAAGATGGTCTGGGCCATCCGCTGGGGGGCCGACACGGTGATGGACCTGTCCACCGGCCGCAACATCCACAACATCCGCGACTGGATCATCAGGAACAGTCCCGTGCCGATCGGGACGGTGCCGATCTACCAGGCCCTGGAGAAGGTGGACGGCGTCGCCGAGGACCTGACCTGGGAGGTGTTCCGCGACACCCTGATCGAGCAGGCCGAGCAGGGGGTGGACTACTTCACCATCCACGCTGGGGTGCGGCTGGCCTATGTGCCGCTGACCGCCAGGCGGGTGACGGGGATCGTCTCCCGCGGCGGGTCGATCATGGCCAAGTGGTGCCTGGCCCACCACAAGGAGAACTTCCTCTACGAGCACTTCGAGGACATTTGCCAGATCATGCGGGCCTACGACGTGTCCTTCAGCCTGGGCGACGGGCTGCGGCCAGGCTCCATCGCCGACGCCAATGACGCCGCCCAGTTCGCCGAGCTGGAGACCCTGGGCGAGCTGACCCAGGTGGCCTGGAAGCACGGGGTCCAGACCATGATCGAGGGCCCCGGCCATGTGCCGATGCACAAGATCAAGGCCAACATGGACAAGCAGCTGAAGGTCTGCGGCGAGGCGCCCTTCTACACCCTCGGCCCGCTCACCACCGACATCGCGCCGGGCTACGACCACATCACCAGCGGCATCGGGGCGGCCATGATCGGCTGGTTCGGGACGGCCATGCTCTGCTACGTGACCCCCAAGGAGCACCTGGGCCTGCCCGACCGCGAGGACGTCAAGCAAGGCGTGATCACCTACAAGATCGCCGCCCACGCCGCCGACCTGGCCAAGGGCCATCCGACGGCGCGCGCCTGGGACGACGCCCTGTCCCGGGCCCGGTTCGAGTTCCGCTGGGAGGACCAGTTCAACCTGGGCCTCGATCCGGAGACGGCGCGGGAATACCACGACGAAAGCCTGCCCAAGGAGGCCTTCAAGACCGCGCACTTCTGCTCCATGTGCGGGCCCAAGTTCTGCTCCATGAAGATCAGCCAGGAGATCCGCGAGACCGCGGCGCGGCAGAACGACGTGGCGGAGGGCATGGCGGAGATGAGCGCCAAATTCCGGGCGGCGGGGGGCGAGATTCAGGTCAAGCTCTGAACACCTGTCGGTCGTCGCGGATGGAAGAAAATGGCTTTTGCAGGCGGGGCGACCGACGAAGACCTGTCGAACGCCGACTGGACCGACGCGGACTGCACCGATGCGGTGTTCGTGGGCTGCACGATCGAGGGGGCGCAGTTCTCGGGGACAGTGCTGGAAGGCAGTCAATTCAAGGGCTGCCGCATCCTGGGCGCCCGGTTCGCCAGCGCCAACCTGCGCGACGCGCACTTCGAGGCCTGCGTGTTCGCGCAGGGCCAACATGGGCCGACATTTGCCCATTGCGGTCTCGATGAGGTGCGCTTCACGCGGTGTGACCTGTCCTTCGCGCGGTTCGAGAGGTCGAGCCTGTATGGCGCGCAGTTCGAGACCTGCAACCTGCGGGGCGCGGCCTTCGTGGGGGCGGACTTCAGCCGCGCCTTCGGGCGCAAGGTGATCCGCACCCAGGTGTCGTTCTCGGGCTGCAGCCTGGAGCTGGCCGACCTCGCCCAAGCGCGGCTGTCCGGCGCCGACCTGACCAATGTCTCGCTGCGCGAGACCGACCTGCGGGAGGCCGACCTGACCGGGGCGGACATGCGCAACTGCGATCTTTTTCAGGCTTTGACAGGGGGCGCCAGGATGGCCGATGCAGACCTGCGCGGCGCGGAGGTCAGCGGCCTGAACCTGTCAGGCCTGGCCAGCTGCGGGGGCATGAAGATCGATGTGGGCCAGCAATATCGGCTGCTGACCGCCCTCGGCCTGGACGTCTACGCCGACTAGCGGCGGTCGTCGTCCTGACGGGCCTTGACCTTGACCCGCTCGGGCTTGGGCCAGGAGCGGAGCATCACCACCAGCATGGAGGAGCCGAGGATCGCCGCCAGGCCTGACAGGCCCTGGGCCGTGTCCATGCCGATCGCGGCTTGGCGGCCCACCAGGGCGCTGGCCAGGATCACGAAGGCCATGGCGGCGCGTTCGGCGGAAAGGCGGGCGGCGATCGATCTGAGCATGGGTTCTCCTATGCCCTCCAGTTGACGTACGCTGTCAGGGTCGTCCGTCACGGTAAATATGGAATGTGGTCGGCCTGCGGCGAGTGGTCACGCTTGAGGCGGCCGGGAGACCCGATCGCCGGGTTTCGCGTCAGTCGTCCTGACGGGCCGTGACCTTGGCGGCGACCGGGGCGATCCGCACCCAGACGGCCACGGTCACCGAGCCCAGCACCGCCGTGGCCGCGCCGGCCCACTGGATCGCGTCCATGCCCTGGGCGGCGTAGCGGCCGGCCAGCAGGCTGACCACGAAGACCAGGATGGCGGAGCTCCATTCGGCTCCGGTGCGCGAAAACAGCGTGTTCAGCATGGGGGTCCCTTGGCGGCCCGGATGTCGGTAGGCGCTCATAGGGTCATATCTGTAAGGGATTCGCGATGCGGCATGGCCGCGCATCGGCAATCCGCAAAGGGAAGAAGGACAGGGTCGGCGCCGCCGGGGTGCTACCCCCCCACCGTCAGCCGCACCGGATCCAGCGGCGCGCCGGCCGGGTAGTGGTCGCCGAGCCATTGGCTGCCGAACATCATCAGGGCGGCCGGGAGGATGAGGCCGCCGGTGGGATCGAGGGCCGGGGCGGCGAGGTCGAGTTTCGCGGCCTCCAGGCGCCAGGTGCGGGTGGGGTGGTCGGCGACGGTGAGGATGGCCCCGGCCTCGCCGATCTCCAGGATGGGGTCGACCAGGGAAATCTTGAGCATGCCGCCATGGGCGGTGAACTGAACCTCGCCCAGGAAGAGGCCGCGCCCCGCCAAGCGCCCCTCGGGGTCCAGGGTCAGGCTGCTGTCCGGTGCGGCGGCGAAGGTGAAGCCGCCGTCGGCCGCGCGGGCGGCGCCGGCTCCGGCCTCGATGGTCCCGCCCGCGCCCTCGACATAGGCGCGGAAGCTCTGTTTCACGCCCCAGGTCAGGGCCGTCACGGTGCGCATGGCTGGGCTCCTCAACTCAACAATTCGCGCCGCGCGGCGAAGGCCGCTTCGACGCAGGGCATGACCAGCCAGCCGATGCTCTCGCCCACGGAGTCCAGCTCCTTGGCGGTGCTGGAGGAGACGTGGAGGAACTGGGATTCGCAGATGAAGTGAACCATCAGCACCCTGGGGTCGATGCGGCCGGCGACGCCGTGCAGGTTGAACTCGTCGTTGAAGTCGCTGGCCTCGCGCAGGCCGCGCACGATGTGGGTGGCGCCGATCTGGTGGGCGTAGGCGATCAGGCTGCGGTCGGTGTATTCGCTGACCTCCAGGGCGCCGCCGAACAGGTTCCCGGGTCCCGTGGCGGCCTCCGGCCACAGCTCGGTGATGGAATCGACGATCAGGCGCTCGCTCTCCTCGACCCCGAAGGTACGCACCTTCCTGACATTGAAGCCGATGGCGACGTGGACGGCGTCGAAGGTCATCAGGGCCTTGCCGATGATGTCGAGGTGGCCGCGGGTGACGGGGTCGAAGGAGCCCGCATAGAGCGCCTTGGTGGCGCCGGACTTACGCATGTGAGGACCTCGAACCCTTGCCTGAGGCGGGGAGAGTTCCGCGATGCGGACCGATTGCGCAAGCCTGGGCGCGTTCGCGGACTTCACGGTAAGGTCAGGCCATGATTCATCGCCTCCTGCTCGCGGCCCTGGCGGCCGCCGTCGTCGCCCTGCCGGCCCAGGCCCAGACGGTGGTTCTGGTGCGCCATGCGGAGAAGGCCGGCCCCACCGGCGACGTCGATCTGTCGGCGGCGGGCCAGGCCCGGGCCCAGGCCCTGGCGGGCGCCCTGTCCGGCGCCAAGGTCTCCCTGGTGATCGCCACGCCCCTGAAGCGCACGGCCCAGACCGCCCAGCCGGCGGCGCAGGCGGCGGGGGTGGAGATCACCGCCATCGACTTTGCGGGCGGGGACGCCGCGCACGCCCGGCGGGTCGCCGAGCGGGCCCGCCAGGCGCCGGCCGGGGCGACGGTGCTGATCGTGGCCCACAGCAACACCCTGACCGAGATCGCCCGCGCCCTCGGCGACCCGGCGCCCCTGGTGCTCACCGACTGCGACTACGACACCCTGACGGTGCTGGAGCTGGGCGGGGCCGCGACCCGCGCCCTGCACACGCGCTACGGCGCGCCGACCCAGAGCTGTCCCACCCCCTAGGCCGCACCGGGTCCGGCCTGGGCGCGATCCCATGGGGCGGTTCGGGGGAAGGGGCGAGCGGCCCATTCTGAGGAGAGGTGAGCGTATTCCGCCGTCCGCCCGAGCCGGCGAGCGATTCGCGAGGCGGCCCGGGACCCGAAACAGAGCTGGGCCGTTTCAGGTGGTTAGCGGTCGCGTCGCCGTCGTGATACTCCCCCCGCCAACGCCGCCGTCGGGCGGCCAATTTCCACAAGCTTGTTCCGCGTCAGAAGGGGCACAGATGAGTAGGGTGCTTGTTATCGGCGCTGGCGGCGTGGGTTCCGTGGCCGTCCACAAGATGGCCATGAACCCCGATGTGTTCTCGCACATCACCCTGGCCAGCCGCCGCCGCGAGAAGTGCGACGACATCGCCGCCTCGGTGAAGGCGCGCACCGGCGTCGCCATCGAGACCGCGCAGCTGGACGCCGACGACATCGCCGCCACCACGGCGCTGATCAAGGCCGTGAAGCCCGCCGTGGTGGTGAACCTGGCCCTGCCCTATCAGGACCTGGCGATCATGGAGGCCTGCCTGGCGGCGGGGGTGAACTATCTCGACACCGCCAACTACGAGCCGCGCGACGAGGCCAAGTTCGAATACCGCTGGCAGTGGGCCTATCAGGAGCGGTTCAAGGCCGCCGGCCTGATGGCCCTGCTGGGCTGCGGCTTCGATCCGGGCGTGACCTCGGTCTTCACCACCTATGTCGCCAAGCACCTGCTGGACGGGATCGAGACCCTGGACATCCTGGACTGCAACGGCGGCGACCACGGCCACCCGTTCGCCACCAACTTCAATCCCGAGATCAATATCCGCGAGGTCACCGCGCCGTCCCGGCACTGGGAGAACGGGGCCTGGGTGGAGGGGCCGGCGCTGGCCCAGAAGCAGGTCTTCGATTTCGACCAGGTGGGCCCGCGCAACATGTACCTGATGTACCACGAGGAGCTGGAGTCGCTGGCCCGGTTCTATCCGGAGATCAAGCGCATCCGCTTCTGGATGACCTTCGGGGACTCATACCTGAAGCACCTGGAGGTGCTGACCAATATCGGCATGACGCGGATCGACCCGGTGATGTTCGAGGGCCGCGAGATCGTGCCCCTGCAGTTCCTCAAGGCGCTGCTGCCGGAGCCCTCGTCCCTGGGGCCGGTGACCAAGGGCAAGACCAATATCGGGGTCATCGCCACCGGCGCGAAGGATGGGGCGAAGAAGACCGTCTACATCCTCAACATCTGCGACCACGAGGCGGCCTATGCCGAGACCGGCAGCCAGGCGGTGAGCTACACCACCGGGGTTCCGGCCATGATCGGGGCGGCCCTGATGCTGACCGGACAGTGGAAGGGCGAGGGCGTGTTCAACATGGAGCAGCTGGATCCCGACCCCTTCATGGACCTGCTGAACCGGCAGGGGCTGCCCTGGCAGGTCAAGGACCTGCCGGCCCCTCTGGCCTTCTGACCGGCATGGAGACCCAGGCCGGCGGTCCGGGCGCCTTCGCGCGGTTCGATCTTTCCCGCACGCCCTCGCCCTGCTTCGTGGTGGATGAGGCCGCCGTGGCGCGGAACCTGGCGGTCCTGAAGGACGTGGGCGCGCGGGGCGGGGCCAGGGTGCTGCTGGCCCTGAAGGCCTTTTCCATGTGGGCCCTGGCCGACCTGGTGGGGGATTATCTGGACGGGGTCTGCGCCTCGGGCCTGTGGGAGGCGAGGCTGGCCCGTGAGCACTATCGCGGGGAGCTGACCACCTATGCGCCGGCCTACAAGGCGGCCGACCTGCCCGAGATCCTCAAGCTGTCGGACACGGTAATCTTCAATTCGCCCGACCAGATCGCGCGGTTCGCCCCGCTGATCGCCAGCGCGCGGGCTGCCGGCGAGGTGTTCGAGATCGGCCTGAGGCTGAACCCCGAGCACAGCGAGGCCGAGGTGGCGAAGTACGATCCCTGCCAGGCCGGATCACGGTTGGGCTTCCCGGTCTCGCAGCTGCGGCCCGAGCACCTGGAGGGGGTGGACGGTCTGCACCTCCACGCCCTGTGCGAGCAGGGGTTTCCGCCCCTGGCGCGGATCTGGGCGTCCCTGGAGCCGAAGCTGGCGGGGATGCTGCCCGGGCTGAAGTGGCTGAACCTCGGCGGCGGCCACCACGTCACCCGGAGCGACTACGACATCGAGGGGCTGGTCGCCTTCCTGCGCGCGATCACCGCGCGGCACGGGGTGGAGGTCTATCTGGAGCCCGGCGAGGCCATCGCGCTCGACGCCGGCATCCTGGTGGGGGAGGTGCTGGACAGCTTCGACAACGGCATGGCCGTGGCGATCACCGACATCTCCGCCACCTGCCACATGCCCGACGTCATCGAGGCGCCGTACCGGCCGGCCCTGCTGGGGGAGGTCGAGCAGGGCGTGAGCGTGCGGCTGGGCGGGCCGTCGTGCCTGGCCGGCGACATCATCGGCGACTATCTGTTCGCCAACCCGCCCCAGCCGGGAGAGCGGATCGCCTTCCTCGACCAGGCGCACTATTCGATGGTCAAGACCAACACCTTCAACGGGGTGCCCCTGCCGGCCATCGCGCTCTGGAACAGCGACACCGACGCCCTGCGGCTGGTGCGCCAGTTCGACTACGCCGAGTTCCGCGACCGGCTGTCCTGAGGGCTGGAACCTCCGCCCCGGTCAGGCTTTGCCCCCTGGACCTCGCCGGTTATCGGCGACCCAAGGGATCGCCGCCATGCTCGCAACCATCGCCATCGTGCTTCTCGTCCTGTGGCTGCTCGGCTTCTTCGCGTTCCACGTGACGACGGCGGCGATCCACGTCCTGCTGCTGATCGCCCTGGTGATGGTGGTCCTGCACTTCTTCCGCGGCCGCCGATCGCTCTGAGGGCGGCCCCCGAGGCCTAGAACTCTTCCCAGCCCTCGGCCTGCGGACGGCGCACGGCGCCGCCGGCGCGGCTGACGGTCTTCATCGCCATCGCGGCGGGCTTGCGCGCGGGCGCCGTGTCGAGCGCCACACCGGTGTTGAAGCGGCTGATGGAGCCGGCCAGGACGTCGGCCTCGTTGCGCAGGGCGTGGCTGGCCGCCGTGCTCTCCTCCACCATGGCGGCGTTCTGCTGGGTGAGCTGGTCCATCTGGTTCACCGCGGTGCTGACCTGCGCCAGGCCCGTGGCCTGCTCCTGGGCGCCGGCGGCCATCTCGGTGACCAGGCTGTCGATGTCGGCCACTTTCTCGATGATCCGCTGCAGGCTCTCGCCGGTCTGGCCCACCAGGCGCACGCCGGTCTCCACCTGACGCGAGGAGGCGCCGATCAGGGCCTTGATCTCCTTGGCGGCGTCGGCCGAGCGCTGGGCGAGCGCCCGGACCTCGGAGGCGACCACGGCGAAGCCCTTGCCGGACTCCCCGGCCCGGGCGGCCTCGACCCCGGCGTTGAGGGCCAGCAGGTTGGTCTGGAAGGCGATCTCGTCGATGACGCCGATGATGGCGCTGATCTCGCGGGCCGAGCCCTCGATGGCGCTCATGGCCTCGACGGCCTGGCGGACCACGTCGCCGCTGGTCTGGGCGTCGCCGCGGGCGGCCTGGACCACCTGGGCGCAGGAGATGGCGCCGCTGGCCGAGCGCTGGACGGTGGAGGTGATCTGCTCCAGGGCCGCGGCGGTCTCCTCGAGACTGGCGGCCTGCTGCTCGGTGCGGCGCGACAGGTGGTCGGTGGCGACGGTGATCTCGCCCGAGCCGTTGCGGATGCCGCGGACATTGCCCACCACGATGGTCATCGCCTCCTGCAGCTGGCCGATGGCGGCGTTGAAGTCGCTCTTCAGCTTGGCGTAGTCCTCGGGGAAGGCCTCGGCGATGCGGTGGGTGAGGTCGCCGCGGCTGAGGTGCTCCAGGCCGCCGGCCAGGGACGCCACGACGGCGGCCTGCTCGGCGGCGGCGCGGGCCTTGGCCGCCTCGGTGGCGGCGCGCGCCTCCTCGGCGGCGCGGCGCTGCTCGGCGCTCATGCCCTCCAGGCGCAGCTTCTCGACGCCCGCCTCCTTGAAGACGGCCACGGCCTCGGCCATCAGGCCCACCTCGTCGCGGCGGCCCTGGGCGGGGATCTCGACGGTGAAGTCGCCGGAGGCCAGCCGGCGCATGGCGCTGGTCATGGCGGTGACGGGGCCGGCGATGGCGCGGGTGAGCCAGAGGCCCACCGTCACGGCGATCAGCAGGCCGAGGGCCAGACCGGCGGCCAGGCTGAGATAGGCGTTGCGGGTGGTGGCGGCCTGGGAGGTCGCCAGGCCCGCCAGGCGCTGGGTCTCGGCGTCGAAGATGGCCTCGATGCCGTCCTCGGCCGGGGCGATGAGGCCGTCGGCCGCGCCGTCGGGGGAGATCATGTCCACCGCCTGCTGGCGGGTGGCGGGATCGGCGGCCAGGGCCTGGCCGGCCTCGACGATCTCGCTGTGCCAGCGGTCGGCGGCCGCCCCGATGGCGCCCAGGGTCTCAAGCTCCTTGGGGGTGTCGGCCAGCAGGGGCGCGGCGGCGTCCAGGCGCTTCTTGAAGTTGGCTCGGTGCTTGGCGATGCGCTCGACATAGTAGGGGTTCGCCGAGAGCAGGAAGCCGCGATAGCTGTTCTCCTGGCGGGCCAGGTAGAACTTCGCCTCGTTGAGGATCTGGATGGTCTGGCGGCTCTCGTCGGTCTCCCGGCGGGCCGTCTCCAGGGACTGGAAGGACAGGAAGGTGGCCGCGCCCATCCCGGCCATGGTCAGGGTGACGGCGGCGAAGCCTGCGGTGAGCTTGCGGGAAATCTTGAGGTTGTTGAACGACATGGGAGTTCCCGCCTTGCGGCCGGCGTCGCGACGGCCTCGTCCTTGGCAATCTCGCGTTTACCTTGACGAGGCTGACGGAAAGGTTACCCACCGGCGCCTGGGCCGGGCCTGCGACAGCGCGCCACAGGCGGCGCGGGGTTCAGCGCCGCAGGCCTGACAGATGGTCGGCGGCGGCCATGGCGGCGCGGTAGCCGGCGTCCACGGCCAGGTCGTAGGCCTTCCAGTCCTGCAGCCCGACCCCCGTGACCCGGGGGGTGATCCGCACCACGTCGTCGCGCACCAGGGCCGTGGCGGTGACGCTGGGCATGGTGGCCGAGCGGATCAGCACCGAGACGATCGGCGGCCCCCGCAGCCAGGCGCCGGAGGCGAGCCAGCGCCAGCCGGAGGGCTTGAGCAACAGGTCGTCGGGCTTCAGGCCGTCGGCGCTGGAGACGTCGACCCCGATGGTCACCCCGTCGTGCTGCTCGCGCACCAGGTCCACCGGCAGGTTGCGCACCAGGGAGCCGTCCACCAGCACGTGACCGTCCTCCACCACCGGCGGCAGGACCCCCGGCAGGGACAGGGAGGCGCGCAGGGCCCGGCGCAACAGGCCCCGGCGGTGGACCCGCATGCCGCCGACGGTGAGGTCGGTGGAGACGCAGGTGAAGGGCCGCCACAGGTCGCCGATCTGGACCTCGCCGAAGTGGGTCTCCAGGCGGTGGTCCACCATGCGGCCCCGGGTCATGGCCAGGATGGGGAAGGCGATGTCCGACAGGGGGCTGGAGTCCACGAAGGCCTCGTGGATGCGGCGCTCCATCTCCGCGTTCTCCCAGCCCATGGTCAGGCCCGCGCCGATGACCGATCCCATGGAGGTGCCGGCCACGAAGTCGATGGGGACGCCCAGCTCGGCCAGGGCGCGCGCCACCCCCACATGGGCGTAGGCCCGGGCGCCGCCGCCCGAGAGCGCCAGGCCCACCGAGTTGCCGGTGTAGATGCGCGCCAGGCGGGCGAGGTCGGGCCCGTCGCCCTGGCGGATCTGGAACAGGCGCGAGGCCGGGACGGCGTCCAGCCAGGGCTCGGAATCGCGGGGCCGTCCGGTCCCGGCGGGGTGGACGCGGATGACGTCCAGCAGGCGCTGGTTGCGGATCGCCGGGGTGGCGAAGCCGATGGGGCCGGCGGGCGGCGGCGTCCGGGCGTCGGTCACCAGGATCAGGCGGTCGATCTGGCGGCCGCAATAGGTGGCGAAGTCGACCTCCCGGCGCTCGGCGGCCATCAGGACGAAATCGTGCTCCACCTCCAGGGCGTGGAGATAGGCCGGGGAGCTGTCGTCGGCCTCGGCGCCCACCACCGCGACCTCGGCGCCCAGGGCGCGCATGGCGAGCGCCAGGCGTTCCACCAGGTCGCGTAGGGCCAGTCCCTCGCTGATGGCCACGAACCCCAGGATCGCGCTCTTGCGCGGCTGGGCCGAGGGCGTGGCGCTCAGCCGCGCCAGGGCGGCCCGGGCCACGGCGGCCAGCAGGTCGGGGCGCTGCCCCAGCAGGGCGGCGGCGCGGGCGGCGGGGATCGCCTGCAGCTCGGAATCCCGCAGGGCGGTGATGGTGGTGCGGTGCAGGCCATCGCCCAGCAGCTGGGCCCCGCCGATCAGGGCGCCGGGCCGATGCACCGTCAGCAGCCGCCCGCCGCCCTCCACCGCCGGCTCCACCTCGGCCAGGCGTCCGGCGGTCAGCCGGTAGAGGGCCGCGACCGCCTCGCCGGCGTCCGCCAGCAGCGCCCCGCCCGGCAACAGCAGGGGTGAGCCCTCCGCGGCGAAGGCGTCGTCGAGGGCCTGGTTCGGCATGGGCCGGGACATCCGTAGGGTTGAGGCGCGGGCGGCCCGATCATCCCATCATTGCCACGGTGAAGCTATGGCGGCGGTCCTCGGCCCCGGGCCTATTTCTTCCGGGCGATATAGGCGTCGACCTGGGCCTCCAGGACGTCCAGGGGCAGGGCGCCGTTGGAGAGCACCACCTCGTGGTAGTCCTTGAGGTCGAACTTCGGGCCCAGGGCGGCCTCGGCCTTGGCGCGCAGCTGGGAGATCTTCAGCTGGCCGGTCTTGTAGCTGGTGGCCTGGCCGGGATTGGTGAAGTAGCGGTCGACCTCCGAGGCGATGTCGCGCTCGGAGTTCAGGGTGTTGTCGCGCATGTAGGCGATGGTCTGGTCGCGGGTCCAATGCTTGGCGTGGATGCCGGTGTCCACCACCAGGCGGGCGGCGCGCCAAAGCTCCAGGGACAGCCGGCCGAAGTCATTATAGGGGTCCTGGTAGAAGCCGGCCTCCTTGCCGAGCTTCTCGGCGTAGAGGCCCCAGCCCTCGATATAGGCGCCCTGGTAGGCGAAGCGGCGGAACATCGGCAGCTCGGCCTGCTCCATGGAGCGGGCGATCTGGAAGTGGTGGCCCGGCGCGCCCTCGTGATAGGCGATGGCCTCGATCTGGGGCTTCAGCACCTGGGTCATGTCCGACAGGTTGACGTAGAAGATGCCCGGCCGCGAGCCGTCGGGGGTCCCCGGATTGTAGAAGGCCACCGAGGCGGTCTTCTCGCGGAAGGGCTCGACGGCGCGGACCTCCAGGGCCTGCTTGGGCAGGTGGGAGAACTGCCGGGGCGCCACGGCCATGTAGTTGGCGATCAGCGCCTTGGCGTCGGCGAGGTACTGCTGCTTGCCGGCCGGGGTGTTGGGATAGTGGAACCTCGGGTCGGTCTTCACATAGGCGAAGAACTCGGCCAGCGAGCCCTTGAAGCCCACCTTGGTCTTGATGGCCTCCATCTCGCCGCGGATGCGGGCGACCTCCGACAGCCCCGTCTGGTGAATCTGGTCGGGGGTGAGGGTGGTGGTGGTGAAGAAGGCCACCATGTCGGCATAGTAGGCGTCGCCCTGGGGCATGGCCCAGACGCCGTTGACGCTGGTCGCCTTGGCCGACATGGCGCCGAGCGCGGCCAGGTAGCGCCGGTAGCCGCGCCGCCATTGCCCCTTCAGCGCCGCCTCGCCGTCGGCCAGCAGCCGGGCCTTGGTGGCTTCGTCGGTCTTGAGCGCGGCGACCTTGGTCTTGAAGTCGGCCCAGATGGCGTGGTCGGGGCCGGTGTCGAAGGGGGCGCCCTTGATCTGGTTCTGGGCGTCGGGGATGACGCGGCCGAAGACGAAGGCCGGGGGCAGGTAGCCCTTGGCGGTGCGCTCGTCGAGGTCGGCGGAGACCTCGCCGGCCACCCGCTCCACCGCCCGCAGGCGGGCGACATAGGCCTCGGCGTCGGCGACGGTGTCGACCCGGTGGTTGTTGATCAGCATGACCGGCAGGGCGTCCAGGGCGCCGCCGGTGGAGGAGACCGCATAGGTTTGCCAGTACCACTTGGTCAGGGTGGCCTGGGTGGCCACCGACTTGGCGAAGAGGTCGTAGGAGAGCTGGGACTCCGGGCTGAGCCGCGCGCGATCGAAGGTCTTCGTCATGCGGGCGAGCTGGGCCTGCGCCACCGCCAGGGCCTTGTCCTGGCCGGCCTTGGTGTAGTCGCCGAGTTCGCCGTAGCGCTCCTTCATGCCCAGCTGGGTGAGGGTCTCGGGGCTGAGGCGAGCGCTCTCCAGGAAGGCCTCCTGGAAGAAGGCCGCCAGGCGGGCGTCCTCCGAGACGGCCGGCGCCGCCGCGGCCGGCGCGGCGGCGGGCGTCTGGGCGTAGGCGGGCGCGCCGGCCAGGGCCGCGGTCAGGGCGAGGACGGAAAAGGCGGTGCGTAACATGAGGCCCCCAAGGTCACTTTGGCCGTGACCATAGGCGCCGAGGGAGGGACCGGAAGTGAAATTTCGGACAGCTTTCGCGTGTCCGGTCGTCGGATTCAGCCCGGGTCGATATCGGCCGGGGGCGGGGCGTCGCGCGCCAGCAGGGCGGTCCCCTCCGGCGTGATGTCCCAGCCCTCCTGGCTGCGGTGGGCCAGGCCCAGCTCGGTGAGGGCGCGGGCGTCGGCGATGTTGACGAAGCCCACGGCCTCGCCGGTCTTCTTGCGGGCCAGATCACGCAGGGTCTCGACCTGGCCGCTCGTGAGATCGTCCATCGGAAAGCCGTTCACTGACAGGAAAGCGCGCCGACGGGCCGGCACGCTCGGAGCCTAGCGGCGAGCCCCGCCAGGATCAATCGCGCGGACTCGGCTCGACGCGGGGTCGAGCGCCTGAACCGGCGCCCGCCTCATGGGGTCGCGCGTCTAGAACAGGCCGGCGCGTTGGCCGATCACCGCGATGGCGATGACGATCAGCACCACCTGGATGATCCAGTTGAGGGGCGAGGGGATGGGCATCTTCTGGACGGCGAACAGGGCCAGGGCCAGGAGAACCACGACGACGAGGATGACGATCAGGATGGACATGGACCTCTAACCTCCACCGTGCGGGAAGGTTCCGGGTGACGAAAAAGGGCGGCGCCCGGAGGCGCCGCCCAGTTTGTCGGGGCTGGTGAGAGGGGAGGCTCCAACCCCGGAGATCAGTGACCCTTTACGGGGTCGGAACGGTGGCCGCCTCGGGCTGGACCGAGTCCGGGGTGGCTTCGGCCGGGGCCGGATTGACCGGCGCGGGGGCCGCCGTCACCGGCGGAACCACGATGGCGGTCGGGGCTGAGGCCGACGTCTGGGCCGAGCCCGAATAGGTCATCGGGGCCGACGGCAGGGTGGCGCTGGCGTCCTGACCCGCGGCCTCGGCGCTGGGCGCCGCGGCGGGGCGGGCGCGGGCCACGCGGGTGGGCGTGGCGGCGACCCGAGCCGTGGCCCTGGGCGTTTCGATCCGAGCCGGGGCGATGCGCGGCGTCTCCGGAGCCATGGCGGCCGGGGCCTCAAGGGCCGCGGTCTGAGCCGGAGCGGGCGCCAGCATCGGAGCCGGGGCCACGGTGGCCGCGGCGCTCGGAGGCGGAGCCTCGTCACGGGGCGCGCCCATCAACATGACGGCGGCGCCGAGGGCGAGGGCCACGGTGGGCACGGCGATGAGGGCCGCCGGATGGATGCCGCCCTTGGCCTTGCGGCTCTTGGGACGGGCGTAGATCGGGGTCTCGGCGAACATCGGCGTGTCGCCGGCCAGGGCCGGCTCGTCGCGCTCGAAGTCGGCGGCGGTGAAGGTGGGCTTAGCGAAGGGGCTATATTCGACAGTCATGTTTCAGACCTCCCAGTGTTGTTCGGGAGATTAACGAAGCGGCTCCTCACACGTTCCGTGATTTCGAGCCGGAACCCCGGCGCGACGGGGTCCGAAGCGCCGCTATTGCCTATGGAATACCGGTTTGCGGTGATTCAATTTTTCTTCGATAACTTGAGTTTTCGACTGGTTGTTGGTCAATATCCGTCCATCATCATGCCGAATTCTCTCAAATTCGTACCGCAATCGCGCCTTAATTGACGGCTCAGCTCAAATCGGCGGTCAGTTCGGCGATGGAGCGCACGATGCGGTCGGGGATGACGGGGCTGTCCTCGGGCAGGCCCGTCCCCAGGTGGTCGTGCCAGATGGCGTAGATTCCCAGGCGCTGGGGGGCGGCGACCTCCCATTCCAGATTGTCCCCCACCATCCAGGTCTCCGCCGCGGTGACGCCGAGCGTGGCCATGGCGTGGAGGTAGGCCATCTCCTCAGGCTTGCCGAAGCCGGCCTCGCCTTCGATCTGGATATGGTCGAAGCGGTGGGCCAGGTCGAAGCGCTCGATCTTCTGCCGCTGGACGGCGGCCGCGCCGTTGGTCACCAGGGCCAGCTTCACGCCACGGCGCTTCAGCTCGTCGATGGCCTCCAGGGCGCCGGGGAAGAAGCGGATCTGTTCCTCGCGATAGGCGTCGAAGCGCGCGGCGAAGGCCCGGGCGACCTCCGGGGTCAGGCCTGGCGCGTGGGGGCGCAGGTGGGCGAAGGTCTCCTGGACGATGCCCAGGCGGGCGGCGGTCAGATCCATGCGGCCCGCCCGGTGGCGCTCGGGATCGGCCCAGTAGGCGTGGAAGGCGCGCTCCAGAGCCTCGGTCACCTCCGCAGGGCCGGGGGGCGTGAGGTCGGCGGCGAACGCCTCGGCCACCTCGGCCAGCAGTTGCGGGCGGCGGCCCAGGGAGATGAGGGTGTCGTCCAGGTCGAACAGGATGGCGCGGGGCAGGGCTGTCATGGAACCAGACTAACCGAGAGGCCGGGCGCCGGACTGAGTCCTTTGCGCCACGGTCGGGTTCGCCTGACGCGGGTGTGACGTCAGGTATCCAAGGCCCCGCTTGACCCGGCGCGCGCCGCCCCGCCAAGGTGTCTTCGACGTCGGAGGGGTATGCATGAGTTTTAAGGCCCGGCTCGAACGTGAGTGGCGGTTCGTACGCGGCCTTAACCGCACCCTGAAGCGGGTGAAGACCATTGCGCCCACCTCGCCCAACCTGATCTGCGACGATCTGCAGGTCGCCGTCGACCAGTGGCGTGACCGCAGGGCCCTGACCTTCGAGGGCAAGACGCTGACCTATGGCGAGATGGACGCCATCGCCAACCGCTACGCCCACTGGGCCAAGACCAACAACCTGCGGCGCGGCCAGACCGTGGCGCTGTTCATGCCCAACCGGCTGGAATATTTCCCCATCTGGTACGGCCTGACCAAGGTGGGCGTGGTCACCGCCCTGATCAACAACCAGCTCTCGGGCCTGGCCCTGGCCCACTGCCTGAACATCTCCGGCGCCGGCCACGCCATCGTCGACGGCGAAACCTCCCCCGTCTTCGAGCAGGCCCGCGGCCTGCTGGAGCGGCCCATGCAGCAGTGGGTGCTGGGCCACGCCGTCGGCGACCAGCGCGACCTCTCCCAGGCGCTGAAGAGCTGCAGCTCCCTGCCGCCGGACCGGATGGTGCGCGAGGGCATGACGGCGCACGACACCGCGCTCCTGATCTACACCTCCGGCACCACCGGCCTGCCCAAGGCCGCCAGGATCACCCACGTGCGGGCCCAGCTGTTCATGCGCGGCTTCGCCGGTGCGACGGGGGCCACCGAGAAGGACCGGGTCTACAACCCCCTGCCGCTCTATCACTCCACCGGCGGCCTCTGCGGCCTGGGCGCGGCCCTGCTGAACGGCGGGTCGGTGGTGCTGAAGAAGAAGTTCTCCGCCTCCCACTTCTGGTCGGACGTCGCGAGCGAGGAGGCGACCCTGTTCGTCTATATCGGCGAGCTGTGCCGCTACCTGGTGAACCAGCCCCCCGGCGAGGACGACACCCGCCACCGGCTGCGCATGGCCTTCGGCAACGGCCTGCGCCCCGACGTCTGGGCCGAGATGAAGGCGCGCTTCCGCATCCCGGAGATCCTGGAGTTCTACGGCTCCACCGAGGGCAATGTGTCGATGTTCAACTTCGATGGCCGCACCGGCGCCATCGGCCGCGCGCCCAAGTGGCTGCGCAACAAGTTCAACATCCGCCTGGTGCAGTACGACGTGGAGGCCGAGGCGCCGATCCGCGGGACCGACGGCTTCTGCATCGAGTGCGGGGCCGGCCAGGTGGGGGAGTGCATCGGCAAGATCAACGCCGGCGACGCCCGCAGCGAATATACCGGCTATGTCGACAAGGCCGCCTCGGACAAGAAGATCCTGCGCGACGTCTTCGAGAAGGGCGACGCCTGGTTCCGCACCGGCGACCTGATGAAGCAGGACGCCGACGGCTACTTCTATTTCGTCGACCGGATCGGCGACACCTTCCGCTGGAAGGGCGAGAACGTCTCCACCGGCGAGGTGGCCGAGCGGCTGGAGGCCATCCCCGGCGTCACCGAGGCCAATGTCTACGGGGTGCAGGTTCCGGGCGCCGACGGCCGGGCCGGCATGGCGGGCCTGGTGGTGGACGGCAGCTTCGACATCAAGACTTTCGGTGAGCAGGTGGGCCGCGAACTGCCCCCCTACGCCCAGCCCGTCTTCGTGCGCCTGCTGCCGGCCATCGAGGTCACCGGCACCTTCAAGCACCGCAAGGTGGACCTGGTGGCCGAGGGCTTCGACCCCGGCAAGGTGAAGGGGCCGATGTTCTACAAGGACGGCGCCAAGGGCTATGTGAAGCTCACCAAGGCCGGTTTCGCCAAGCTGGAGGCCGGCGGGGTGAAGCTTTAGTCAGATCCTCCCCCAGGCGCGTAACGCCGATGTGGGGGAGGTGGCAGGCGGCGAAGCCGACTGCCGGAGGGGGATGGACGTAGTCCACACTCTGTTGAACAAGAGTCAAAGTCCCCCTCAGGCGCTTCGCGCCAGCTCCCCCAGAGGGGGAGCATCTTGTTGCGCAAGCTCGAGGCGGGTGGGGTGAAGCTCTAGAATTCCATGATCGTCATCCTCGGGCTTGTCCCTAGGATCCATAGACGCCGCGGTGAAGGCGATCCCCGGCGGCGAGGTTCGCGCCCTCTGTGTCGAGGCGGAGATCATGGATCCTCGGGACGAGCCCGAGGATGACGTTCTGAGGGTGGGGTGTTCACCGCCAAAACCGCAGCGGCTAAAGACCGCCTTAAATCCTCCGGGGCCATCCTCTCCCCATGTCCAAGCTCATTCTCGTCACCGGCGGCGCCGGGTTCATCGGTTCGTCGCTGTGCGCGCGCCTGGCGGCCGACGGCCACCGGGTGATCTCGATCGACAACTATTTCGCGGGAACCAAGGACGCCCACGTCGACGGGGTCGACTATCGCGAGGGGCACACCAAGGACATCGCGGCCCTGGTTCCGGAGACGCCGGACCTGGTCTTCCACCTGGGGGAATATTCCCGGGTCGAGAAGAGCCTGAAGGAGCCGGAGGTGGTGTGGGACCTGAACAAGGTCGGCACCTTCGGGGTGCTGGAGTTCTGCCGGGAGAAGGGCTGCAAGCTGCTCTACGCCGGGTCCTCCACCAAGTTCGGGGACGGCGGGCTGGGGCGCGACCAGAGCCCCTATGCCTGGACCAAGGCCACCAACACCGAGCTCGTGCGCAACTATGGCGACTGGTACGGGCTGAACTACGCCATCACCTACTTCTACAACGTCTATGGGCCGGGTGAGCGGGCCGGGGCCTATGGCACCCTGATCGAGATCTTCCGCCAGCGCCGGCTGGCCGGCGAGCCCCTGCGAGTCAACGCCCCGGGCACCCAGAAGCGCAACTTCACCCATATCGACGACATCGTCGAAGGCCTGGTCCTGGTGGGGGAACACGGCGAGGGTGACGACTTCGGCCTGGGCGACAGCCGCGCCTATTCCATCCTGGAGGTGGCCGAGATGTTCGGCGGCGAGATCGTCATGGGGTCGGAAGTGGCCGGCAACCGGATGAGCGCGGACATCGACACCAGCAAGACCCGCCTTCTGGGCTGGGCGCCGAGCCGCGCCCTGATCGACTATATCGGCCAGACGCCGGGCGCCCGGACCCAGCCCCGCCGCGCCTAGCCGGCGCGATCCAGGGGCAAGATGACCTGGCAGTGGAGGCCGTCCTCGCGATAGTCGAGGGTGGCCTCGCCGCCGAGCTCGCCCTTGAGGCTGCGCTCGATCAGGCGTGAGCCGAAGCCCTTGCGGGTGGGGGCGGTGACCTTGGGGCCCTTCTCCTCGGTCCAGCTGATCACCAGGCGCCGGTCGGTCACCGTCCAGCGCACCTTCACGCAGCCCTCAGGACTGGAGAGCGCGCCGTACTTGGCGGCGTTGGTGGCCAGCTCGTGGAACAGCAGGCCGAGCGCCAGGGCCTGGGCCGGAGAGAGGCCGAGGTCGGGACCCTCCAGCTTGTAGCGCTCGACGCCATGGGGCCGGAACTCGGCGCCCAGGATGTCGCGCAGGTCGGCGCCGCGCCAACTGGAGGCGGTGAGCAGGTCGTGGGTGGAGGAGAGCGCCATCAGCCGGGACTCGAAGGCCGCCTTGAAGGCCTGGGGGTCGGGGCTGGTGCGCAGGGTCTGGGCGGCGATGGACTGGACGGTGGCCAGCGTGTTCTTCACCCGGTGGTTCAGCTCGTCCAGCAGCAGCTTCTGCTGCTCCTCGGCGCGCACCCGGTCGGTGACGTCGCTGCCCTCCACGAAGACGCCGGCCGCCTGGCCGTCGGCGCCGAGGATCGGCTGGTAGATGAAGTCCAGGAAGCGTTCCTGGGGCGGCCCGTCGGGGGTGCGCTGCAGAAGGACGCTGATCGAGCGGCCGATGAAGGGCTCGCGGCTGGCCATCACCCCCTCGAGCAGCTGGATGAATCCCTGGCCGCGTACCTCGGGCAAGGCGGCGGCCACCGGCCGGCCGATCACCGGACGATGGCCGATGAGCTGGTTGTAGGCGTCGTTGGCGAGGGTGAAGGTGAGGTCCGGTCCGGTGAGCACGGCCATGAAGCCGGGCGCCTGGCGGAAGATGTCGCGCAGCTCGCCGGTCTCCTGCAGCAGGGAGAGGTTGGCCTCCTGCACCTCCTGCACCCGTTGGAGCAGGCTGGTCTCGCCGGGCCCGGGGGCCAGGGCGCCGGGACCGTGGGCCATCTCCTTCAAGGTCTGGAGCTCGGTGACATCGACGGTGTTCTGGACGATGAAGGCCACCTCGCCGTCGTCTCCCAGCAGGGGGGTATGGACCGCCGACCAGTAGCGCAGCTCCATCCCGCCGCCACGCGCGGCCGGCCGTTCGATGGCGTAGGAGATCAGCGCCATGCTGTCGGCGTGACGGGTCTCGATCACCCGCTCGAAGGAGGCCCGCAGCAGGCGGCCGCTTTCGCCGGGGTCGGGGAACAGGTCGAAGATATTGTGGCCCAGCAGCTCCTCGCGCGACCGCCCGACCACCTGGACATAGGCCTGGTTGGCGGCGACGTACCGCAGCGCCCGGTCCAGGACCATGTAGGGGCTGGGCAGGACGTCGAAGAGGGCCTGGTAGTCGATCTGCTGCAACACGTCGTCCCGCAAAGCCTTGAAGCCCGCGGGGGCGCTCAAGCGAGGTCTCTCTTAGCGAACCTGGTACATAGACGCACCGCGCGGAAAACCGAAGCCTGACGAAAGGTCGCGCCGCCGCTGCGCAATCGCCCGGACTCGCCTATATCTGCGCCATGCCCACGGACGTGACCCTGGCGCCCCTGAAGGGCGCGGCCCTGATCAAGGATGAGGTGCGACGCCTGCCGGATGCGCCGGGGGTCTATCGCATGATGGGGGAGGACGGCGAGGTCCTCTATGTGGGCAAGGCCAAGTCCCTGAAGAAGCGGGTGCTGCAGTACGCGCAAGGGCGCTTCCACACCCAGCGCATCGCCCTGATGGTGGACCTGACGAGGTCCATGGAGTTCGTCACGGTCCGCACCGAGACCGACGCCCTGTTCCTCGAGATCAACCTGATCAAGCAGCTGAAGCCGCGCTTCAACGTGCTGCTGCGGGACGACAAGAGCTTCCCCGAGATCGTCATCCGCCGGGAGCACCCGGCCGCCCAGCTGCGCAAGCATCGCGGGGCGCACACCATCAAGGGCGACTATTTCGGGCCCTTCGCCAGCGCCTGGGCGGTGAATCGCACGCTGAACACCCTGCAGAAGGCCTTCCTGCTGCGGTCATGTTCGGACAGCGTCTATGAGAGCCGCACCCGGCCCTGCATGCTGCACCAGATCAAGCGCTGCGCCGCCCCCTGCACGGGGCTGGTGAGCCTGGAGGACTATGCGGCCCTGGTGGAGCAGGCCGAGGACTTCCTGCGCGGCAAGAGCCGGGCGGTGATCTCCAAGATGTCGGGCGAGATGCAGGCCGCCTCCGACGACATGGAGTTCGAGCGCGCCGCCCGCCTGCGCGACCGCATCCGGGCGCTCGCCTCCGTCGCCCAGGAGCAGCAGATCAATCCGGAGACCCTGGAGGAGGCCGACGTCTTCGCCCTGTTCGCCGAGGGCGGGCAGGCCTGCGTGCAGGTGTTCTTCTTCCGGGCGGGCCAGAATTGGGGGAACCGGGCCTATTTCCCCCGGGTCGACAAGTCCGACGAGGACGTCGACATCATGGGCGCCTTCCTGGGCCAGTTCTATGACGACAAGCCGATCCCGCGCCTGATCCTCACCAATGTGGAGCCCGCCGAGCGCGAGCTGCTGAACGAGGCCTTCACCCTCAAGGCCGGCCGCAAGGTGGAGATCAGCCGGCCGCAGAAGGGCGAGAAGAAGGGGCTGGTGGACCACGCGCTCACCAACGCCCGCGAGGCCCTGGGGCGGAAGATGAGCGAGAGCTCGGCCCAGGGGAAGTTGCTGGCCGGGGTGGCCGAGGCCTTCGGCCTGGAGGCGCCGCCCGAGCGGATCGAGGTCTACGACAACAGCCACATCATGGGCACCAACGCGGTCGGCGGCATGATCGTGGCCGGGCCCGACGGCTTCCAGAAGAACCAGTACCGCAAGTTCAACATCAAGGGGACCGAGCTCACCCCCGGCGACGACTTCGGGATGATGAAGGAGGTCCTGCGCCGGCGCTTCGGCCGCATGGTCAAGGAGGAGGAGTCCGGCGAGGCCTCCAGCCCCCGCCCCGACCTGGTGCTGATCGACGGCGGCGCGGGGCAGATCTCGGCGGTGATGGAGGTGATGGCCGACCTGGGGGTGGACGACATCCCGGTGGTGGGGGTGGCCAAGGGCCCCGACCGCGACGCCGGGCTGGAGCGCTTCCACGTGGCCGGCAAGCCGCAGTTCATGCTCGAGCCGAAGTCGCCGGTTCTCTATTATCTGCAGCGGCTGCGGGACGAGGCCCACCGCTTCGCCATCGGCACCCACCGCATCAAGCGGTCCATCGACATGAAGAAGAATCCCCTCGACGAGATCGAGGGCGTGGGCCCGGGCCGCAAGCGCGCCCTGCTGCACGCCTTCGGCTCGGCCCGCGGGGTCTCCCGGGCCTCGGTGGAGGACATCATGAAGGTGGAGGGGGTCAGCGAACCCCTGGCCCAGCGGATCTTCGACTTCTTCCGCAAGAGCTAGCGACGGAAGCTGGGCTGGAGCGTTAGACTGCCATGATGAAGTCCCTGCCCAATATCCTGTCCGCCGGCCGCCTGGTCCTCACCGTCCTGATGTTCGTGGCCCTGGCCGCGGCGGCGGGGGGGGTGCCCTATGTCAGCGAACGCCTGACGCCCGAGACGCAGTTCGCCCTGCAGCGCTTCGCCTTCTGGGCCTTCGTGATCGCGGCGGTCACCGACTATTTCGACGGCTGGCTGGCCCGCAAGCTGGACGCCGTGACGGTCTGGGGGGCGATCCTCGACCCCATCGGCGACAAGGTGCTGGTGGCCGGCGCGGTGCTGGGCCTGATGGCGCTCGGCGCCCAGCCGGCGGTTGTGCTGCCGGTGGGCCTGATCCTGTTCCGCGAATTCACCGTCAGCGCCCTGCGCGAGGTGGGCGCCGGCAAGGGGATCAAGCTGCCGGTGACCCTGCTGGCCAAGTGGAAGACCACCCTGCAACTGGTGGGCCTGGGCGCCGAACTGCTGGTGGCCTCCTGGGGCGCCTTCCAGCTCCCGGCCGATCCGGCCATCCGTGAGCCGGTGACCCTGTTCGCCCATACGACCCTGTGGGTTGCGGCCCTCGTGACCCTGATCACCGGCTGGCAGTACTGGAACCAGACGCGGAAGGCGCTGGCCGCCTAGCTCATCGGATTCGCCGGCGGGCTCGGCTCGGGCAGGGGGATGAACTCCTGGTCGTCGGCGTCGGGCAGCTTCATGCGGCCGGCGCGCCAGTCGGCCTTGGCCTGCTCGATGCGCGCCTTCGACGAGGAGACGAAGTTCCACTCGATGAAGCGCGGCCCCACCGGCTCGCCCCCCAGCAGCATGACGATCGCCGGCGTCACGGCGGTGAACAGCACCGGCTCGCCGGGCTTGAAGACGATCATCTGGCCTTCGCCGAAGGTCTGGCCCTCCACCTCGACGGAGCCCTGGGCCACATAGGCGGCGCGCTCGGGATATTCGGCGGGCAGCTGCGCCTTGGCCCCGGCCTGCAGGGCCCAGTGGACATAGAACATCGGCGAGTGGGTCTTGACCTTCGCCTCCGCGCCGAAGGCCTTGCCGACGATCAGCCGGGCCCACAGGCCGTCCACCTCATAGGTCGGCAGGTCGGCGGCGTCGTGGTGGTGGAAGGCCGGGTCGATCTCCTCCTGGCCATCGGGCAGGGCGACCCAGGTCTGGATGCCGTGCAGGCGGCCGCCGTGGGCGCGCAGGGTCTCGAAGCGCTCGGAGTGGGTGATGCCGCGGCCGGCGGTCATCCAGTTGACCTCGCCGGGCTTCACCGCCTGGACCGCGCCCACGGAGTCCCGGTGGGTCATCTCGCCCTCGAACAGGTAGCTCACCGTCGAGAGGCCGATATGGGGATGGGGGCGGACGTCGACGTCGCGGGCGAAGCCGGCCGCGAACTGGGCCGGCCCCATGTGGTCGAAGAAGATGAAGGGCCCGACCATCCGGTGCGCGTGGAAGGGCAGGACGCGGCCGACCTCGAACCCACCAAGGTCCTTGCGGCGTTGTTCGATGACCAGATCGATCACGGGAGAACTCTTAGCTGTGGGCGCTCACATAGGGACTGACGAGGCCGAGCGGGGCGGCGGTGGTGTTCTTCACCGAGCGGATGACGATCCGGCTCTCGATATTGGAGACCAATCCCAGGGACAGGATCTTGTCACGCAGGAAGTCGTCGAAGGCGTGCATGTCCCGGGTCACGATGCGCAGTTCGTAGTCGGCCGAGCCGGTGACGGTGGCGCATTGCACCACCTCGGCCAGCTTGGTGATGGCCTGCTCGAAGTCGTTGAGGTTGTCCTTGGTGGGCAGGCTGAGCTTGACGGTGCAGTAGACTTCGAAGCCCAGGCCCAGCAGTTCGCGGTCCAGGATGGTCACCCGGCGCTGGATGATGCCCGAATCCTCCAGGCGCTTGATGCGGCGCCAGCAAGGGCTGGAGGACAATCCGACCCGCTCGGCGATCTCGGCGACGGACAATCCGGCGTCGTGTTGGATGAGATCCAGAATCTTAGCATCGACGGCGTCGAGGGCCTCGGACAAGTTTTCCTCCCACACTTGGCGCTTATGGGCCTCATTCGTGCCCCGGAACCGCTTGCGAGGGGCACGCCTTTAGCAAGCAATTGCGGCGCACTTATATGATCTTCTAACCTGATTAGGGAACCCAAAAGGAAAGAAATTGCGATGCGGCACCAGGATGTGACGCTCGACGACAAATTTCTGCTCAGCCAAGGCCGTGTGTTCATCACCGGCGTGCAGGCCTTGTTGCGAGTCCTGATGGATCAAAGGCGCCTGGACCAGCAGGCGGGCCTCAACACGGCGGGATTCCTGTCGGGCTATCGCGGCTCTCCCCTGGGCGGTCTCGACCAGCAGGCCACGCGGGCGAGGAAACACCTGGAAGCCTGCGAGGTGGTCTTCAAGGAGGGCCTCAATGAGGACCTGGCGGCCACCGCCGTCTGGGGCAGCCAGCAGGCCAACCTGTTCCCCGGCGCCAGGTTCGATGGGGTGTACGGCATGTGGTACGGCAAGGCGCCCGGCGTCGACCGCACCGGCGACGCCTTCAAGCACGCCAATTTCGCCGGCACCTTCCCCAAGGGCGGGGTCCTGGCCGTGGCCGGGGACGACCACACCTGCAAGTCCTCGACCCTGCCGTCGCAGTCGGAGTTCGCCTTCCAGGACTTCGAGATGCCGGTGCTGTCGCCGGCCGATGTGCAGGAGGTGCTGGACTACGGGCTGCTGGGCTACGCCATGTCGCGCTATTCCGGCCTCTGGGTGGGCCTGATCGCGCTCGCCGACACCATGGATAGCGGCGTCACCATCGACGTCGACCTGGCGCGCCACAGGTTCGTCCTGCCCACCAACTTCGCCCTGCCCCCCGGCGGGCTGGGCATCCGGCTGAAGGACCAGCCCCTGGACAAGGAGCGCCGGCTCCGCACCCAGAAGCTCCCCGCCGCCCTGGCCTTCGCCCGCGCCAACAGGATCGACCGCGTGGTGCTGCCGGCCGCCCGGCCGCGCCTGGGCATCGTCTGTTCGGGCCAGGCCTACAAGGACGTCATCGAGGCCTTCGCGGCCATGCGCATCAGCCTCGAGGAGGCCGCGGCCCTCGGCGTCTCCATATACAAGGTCGGCATGCCCTGGCCCCTGGAGCCGCAGGGGCTGAAGGCCTTCGCCGCCGGCCTCGAGACCCTGATGGTCATCGAGCACAAGCGCCCGCTGATCGAGGTCCAGGCCCGCGCCGCCCTCTATGACCTGCCCGCCCACGCCCGGCCCAGGATCATCGGCAAGACCGACGAGGTGGGCCATCCCCTGCTGTCGGAACTGGGATCGCTGTCGGTGGCCGAGGTGGCGCTCGCCATCGCCGACCGCCTGCCGCCGGGGCCGCACATGGACCGGGTGCACGACTATCTCTCCCGGGTGTCGGCCGCCTCCATGGCCGCCGTGACGCTCGCGGCCGAACAGCAGCGCAAGCCGTTCTTCTGCTCGGGCTGCCCGCACAACACCTCGACGCGACTTCCCGAGGGGTCGCGAGCCCTGGCCGGCATCGGCTGCCACTACATGGCCAGCTTCTCCGATCCCCAGACCGACCTGAACAGCCACATGGGCGGGGAGGGGCTGACCTGGGTGGGGGCGTCGCCCTTCACCACCGAGAGCCACGTCTTCGCCAACCTGGGCGATGGGACCTATAACCACTCCGGATCCCTGGCGATCCGCGCCTCGATCGCCGCCAAGTCGCACATCACCTACAAGCTGCTGTTCAACGACGCCGTGGCCATGACGGGCGGGCAGGCCGCCGAGAGTGGCTTCACCCCGGCCCAGATCACCCGGCAGCTGGCCTCCGAAGGCATTTCCAAGACCGTCATCGTGGCCGACGACGTCGATCGCTACGCCAAGGTCACCGACCTGGCGCCGGGGGTGGAGGTCAAGCCGCGCAGCGAGCTGATGGCCGTGCAGCGGATGCTGCGGGAGACGCCCGGCACCACGGTCCTGCTCTACGACCAGGTCTGCGCCACCGAGAAGCGCCGCCGCCGCAAGCGCGGGGCCATGGAGACCGCCACCAAGCGGGTCTTCATCAACCCCCTAGTCTGCGAGGGCTGCGGCGACTGCTCCAAGGTCTCCAACTGCGTGTCCGTCGAACCTCTGAACACCGAGTTCGGCCGCAAGCGGAAGATCAACCAGTCGAGCTGCAACACCGACTATTCCTGCCTCGGAGGCTTCTGCCCCTCCTTCGTCACCATCGAAGGCGGCGAGAACGCCCAGGCCAAGGCCCTGCCGGCGCTGACGGCCGAGTCCACGCCCCTGCCCACCTTCGCGCCCCTGGAGGGGGTGAAGAACATCGTCTTCACCGGCATCGGCGGCACCGGGGTGACCACCGTCGCCTCGATCCTGGCCATGGCCGCCCACGTGGACGGCCGCGCCGCCTCGGTGGTGGACATGACGGGCCTGGCCCAGAAGGGCGGGGCGGTCTTCTCCCATGTCCGCATCGGCGAGCTGGAGGACACCGTGGTCGGCGGCCGCGTGCCCGCCGCCTCGGCCCATGTGCTGATCGCCTGCGACATCCTCTCGGCCGCGGGGCCGGACGCGCTGTCGCTCTACGCCAAGGACCGCACCGTGGCCTGCGGCAACGAGGACTTCGCTCCCACCGCCGACTTCGTCACCGACCGCGACGTGCGCTTCGACGCCGGCAGCATGGCCCGCCGGATCGCGGCGGCCACCCAGTCCTATGACGAGTGCCCGGCCCACCACCTGGCCGAGACCCACTTCGGCGACGCCATCTACGCCAACATGATCATGGTGGGCTTCGCCTGGCAGAAGGGGCTGATCCCGATCTCCAGCCGGGCGGTCTATCGCGCCATCCGGCTGAACGGGGTGCAGGCCGAGGCCAATCTGCAGGCCTTCGAACTGGGCCGCCGGGTGGCCCACGATCCGAGCCAGCGGGGCAAGGCCGAAGCCGATGTGCCGACGCCGGAGACCATGCCGCTGGCCGAGCTGATCGCCCATCGGGCCAAGGAACTGACCGCCTACCAGAACGCCGCCTACGCCAAGCGCTATCTCGACCGCGTGGACCAGGTGGCCAAGGCCGAGGCCATCTTCGGCTCCGAGGTCCTGACCCGCTCGGTGGCGGTGAACCTCTACAAGCTGATGGCCTACAAGGACGAGTACGAGGTGGCCCGCCTCTATTCCGACGGCCGCTTCGAGGCCGAGAAGAACGGGACCTTCAAGGGCGGCAAGGCCAAGGTCTGGCTCGCCCCGCCGATCATCGCGCCGAAGGATTCCGAGGGCCGGCCCAAGAAGATCGCCTTCGGCGGCTGGATGCTGGACTACGGCTTCCCGGTGCTGGCCAGGCTGAAGGGCCTGCGCGGCACCCGCCTGGACCTCTTCGGCTATAGCGAGGAGCGGAAGATGGAGCGCCGGCTGATCGCGGAGTACGAGGCGGGCCTCGACAAGCTGCTCGCCGGCCTGACGGCGGAGAAAGCGCCTCTGGCCGCCCAGATCGCCCAGATCCCGCAGCAGATCCGCGGCTATGGCCACATCAAGGAGGCCTCGGTGACGACGGCCAAGGCGCAGGAAGCGGCGCTGTGGGGGCAGTGGGGCTAGGCCCTCTCCCGGGGGAGGGCGCCTAGCCCCGAGCCTCCTAGGCCGCCCGGCCCAGGGCGCCGGCCTTCTCGCCCGCGGGGAGGGCCACGGCGCGCTCGGCGATCAGGGCGCGCCGAAGGTCGTGGTCCTTGTTGCGGGTGGCCGCCTCGATCAGGGTCAGGTCGATGAGGTCGCGCTGGGCGTGGCTGCCGCCGAACCGCGCCGAGCGGTTGCGGACCTCCCGCAGGCGCTCCACGGCCCGGCCATAGTCCCCGGCCCCGAAGGCGACCAGACCCTCCATCACCGGCAGACCGACCTCGCCGGCGAAGCTGGCGTTGTCGCCGCCGCCCTTGAGGGCCGCCTGCTGAATCGCCAGCAGGTCCCGGGCGGCGTCGGCGCGTCCGGCACCCACGAAGGCCAGCATGGCGTGGGTGTCGTCGAAGGCGTAGGCGCCCAGGCTGCCGGCGCGGGCCTCGTAGACGTCGGCCAGCTCGTCCCAGCGGTTCCCGAGATCGATGCCGCGCAGGGACAGCCGCCACAGCAGGGCCGAGGCGTCCACCATGTCGAAGGACATGTCGGACTTCGCGCCCCAGATCGGGCCGTCATAGAGCTTCAGCACCTCGTCCACCTCGCCCAGGCCCAGGTGGAAGAGGGCCAGGTGCCACCAGTTGTGGACGGCGAAGAAGCTCTCGCGGGTCCAGGCGTCGATGTCGGCGCGCATCCAGATCACCCCGTCGGCGCGGCGGTCCTGCATCTCCAGGACGTGGGCCACGGCGTGCTGGGCCCAGCCGTTGCGGGACTGCAGCGCCACGGCCTGGCGGCCGGCGGCCTCGGCGCGGTCATAGTGGCCGGTCTCCTCCAGGCCGAAGGCGAGCATGCCCAGGACGGCGTGATAGTCGGGCCGGCCCTGGTCCCACTGGGGGGCCGCGCGGCCGATGCGGTCGCGCAGCATCCGAGAGTCGCCGGTGAGGAAGTCCGTCAGCTGGCCCACCTGGAGGCCCAGGGCGTCCTTCGGATGGGCGATGGTCAGGTCCTCGAAGATGCGGCCGGCGGCCCGGTACTCCCCCGTCAGCATCTTGCCCAGACCGGCCAGGTGACCCTGCTCGCGGTCGTTGGCCGGGAGGGCGAGGGCCGTGGTCGCCGCCTCGACGCCGACGGCCACCGCGGCGGCGTTGGAGCCCACCAGGTGCAGGTAGGCCTTCAGCACATGGGCCATGGTGAAGGCCGGGCTGTCGGCGATGGCGGCCTCCAGCAGGCCGCCGGCGTCGCCGGCGAAGCAATGATAGGCCTCGACGGCCGCCAGGTATTTCTCCGCCGCCGCGCTGCTGGCGCCCGACAGGGTCGAGCCGGATAAGTCACGGTGTTGCATATGTTTTCTCCTAACATGTTGGGCGGAGAGGGTTAGTTTTTCCGGTCGCCGGCCTCTAGCGGATGCGCGGTTGGTTTTGCCGGGAGTTGGATTTCCCTGTTATCTGAGCCGGTTATCCGGGGTTTGGCGAGCGGAAGAAGGCCATGAACGCCGAGGTTGGCGGAAAAACTGCACCGACGGTGCAGTCCGGACCGATGTCGAAGGGCGAGCGCACGCGCAATCGCCTGCTGGACGTCGCCTATCAGGCGGTGATCCGGAAGGGATTCGCGGCCACCTCGATCGAGGAACTGGTGGAGGCCGCGGGCATCACCAAGAGCGGGTTCTTCTACCATTTCCGCGACAAGAACGATCTCGCCCGCCAGATCCTGGGGCGCTACCAGGCCGAGAACGACCACTTCCAGGCCGCCCTGGCCGCCCGGGCGCGGGAGTTGTCGGACGACCCGCTGCACGCCTTCCTGATCTTCCTCAAGCTCTTCGCCGAGGCGATGGAAGGGATGCTGGAGGCCCATCCCGGCTGCATCGTCGCCACCATCACCTACCAGGACCAGGCCTTCGACCGGGAGGTTCGGCAGCGCAACACCGACGGGCTGCTGGCCTGGCGCGGCCTGTTCCTGCCCTGGCTGCAGGAGATCGCGGCGGTCTATCCGCCCCATGCCGAGGTGGACCTGACCGCCCTGGCCGACGGGGTGTTCGTCGTCGCCTCATCAGGCCTGATGCTCACCAAGGCCCTGGACGATCCCAAGGCCATCGCCGGCCAGGTCCTGCTCTATCGCGAGAGCATCCGGATGATCTTCGCGCCCCGCTAGGGCAGGGCGTCTTTCATCATATTAATTGCGCCGGGCTTGGCTTGGCCTGGCGCGCGCCATCGGCTACCCACGGCTGATGGCGGATTTCGATTTCGATGCGGTGGTGGTGGGCGCGGGCGCCGTGGGCCTGGCCTGCGGATATGGGCTCTCCAAGCGCGGCCTGACGGTCGCCGTGCTGGAGGCCGGACCGATCATCGGCGAGGGGGTCTCGGCGCGCAATTCCGAGGTCATCCACGGCGGGCTCTATTATCCGACCGGGTCCCTGAAGGCGAAACTCTGCGTCCAGGGCCGGCGGGCGCTCTACGCCTTCTGCGACAGCCACAAGGTCGCCTATGACCGCTGCGGCAAGCTGGTGGTGGCGACGGTTCCCGAGGAGGTCGGCCGGCTGGAGGGCATCCTGGCCCAGGCCCAGGCCAACGACGTCGAGGGCATGGCGCGGCTCTCCAAGGCCCAGGTGGCGGCCCTGGAGCCCGAGCTAAAGTGCGAGGAGGCCCTGGTCTCCCCCCAGAGCGGGGTGTTCGACAGCCACGGCTACATGCTGGCCCTGGAGGGGGAGATCGAGGCGGCCGGCGGGGCGGTGGTGACCTCCACCCCCTTCGAGGGCGCGAGCCCGCTGGCCGGCGGCGGCTGGTCGGTCCGCGCCGGCGGCGCCGAGCCCACGACGCTGACCTGCCGCCTGCTGGTGACCGCCCCGGGCCTGTCGGCCCAGGCGGTGGCGGCGCAGATCGAGGGCTTCCCGAAGGCGACCATCCCCGAGGGCCACTACGGCAAGGGGGTCTATTTCCGGCTGACCGGCAAGGCGCCCTTCGCCCGGCTGATCTATCCGCCGCCGATCCCCGGGGCGCTCGGCACCCACTACCGCCGCGACCTCGGTGGGCAGGCGGTGTTCGGTCCGGACCTGCAGTTCGTCGAGGCCCTGGACTACAGCGTCGATCCGGCCCGGGCCGGCGAATTCTACGCCTATATCCGCAAGTTCTGGCCGGGCCTGCCGGACGGGGCGCTGAGCCCCGACTATGCCGGCATCCGTCCCAAGCTGCACGGCCCCGGCGAGCCGCAGCCGGACTTCCGCATCGACGGGCCGGAAAAGCACGGCATGGCGGGTCTGGTCACCCTGTTCGGCATCGAGAGCCCGGGCCTGACCAGTTCCCTGGCCATCGGCGAAGAGGTGGCCGCGCGCCTGGGCCTCTAACACTGGCGGCCCGCCTTCCCATATGGGCCCCATGACCCCGCTTTCCGTTCTCGACCTTTCGCCGATCCTGCAGGGGAGCGACGCCGGCCAGTCCCTGCGCAACACGCTGGACCTGGCCCGCCACGCCGAGGCCCTGGGCTACAACCGCTATTGGCTGGCCGAGCATCACAACATGCGCGGGGTGGCCAGCGCCGCGACCTCGGTGGTGATCGCCCACGTGGCGGCAGGCACCCAGGCCATCCGGGTCGGGGCCGGCGGCGTCATGCTGCCCAACCACGCGCCCCTGGTGATCGCCGAGCAGTTCGGGACCCTGGCGGCGCTGCATCCCGGGCGCATCGACCTGGGGGTCGGCCGCGCGCCGGGGACCGACCAGCTCACCGCGCGGGCCCTGCGCCGGACGCTCACCGGCGACGTCGACCAGTTCCCGCAGGACGTCCTGGAGCTGCTGCACTATTTCGAGCCGGCCCAGCCCAACCAGGCGGTTCGCGCCGTGCCCGGCGAGGGGACCCGCGTGCCGGTCTGGATCCTGGGGTCGAGCCTGTTCGGCGCCCAGCTGGCCGCGGCGCTGGGCCTGCCCTTCGCCTTCGCCAGCCATTTCGCCCCGGCCCAGATGATGCAGGCGATCAGTCTCTACCGCGCCCAGTTCCGGCCCTCGGCCTATGCCGAGGCGCCCTATGTGATGCTGGGTCTGAACATCGTGGCCGCGCCCACCGACGAAGAGGCGCGGTTCCTGTTCACCTCCCTGCAGCAGGCCTTCGTCAACCTGCGCACCGGCCAGCCCGGCCCCCTGCCGCCGCCGGTGGAGGGCTATGGCGAGCGCCTCGACCCCATGGCCCAGGCGGGCCTCGCCTCGGCCCTGTCCCAGGCCATCATCGGCTCGCCCGACACGGTGCGGATGGGCCTGGCGGAGTTCGTGGGGCGCACCGGGGCCGACGAGCTGATGGTCACCTCGCAGATCTTCGACCATGGCGCCCGCCTGCGCTCCTTCCAGATCGCCGCCGAGGCGCGGGATGATCTGGCGCGGGCGGCTTAGCGACCGCCCACCCCGCTCATCCCGGCGAAGGCCGGGACCCAGGTGAAACCCACTCCCATCTGCGAAGGGGCGCAGGCTCCGTCTCGGATCTTCTTCGCTCACCCCGGATGAATCTGGGTCCCGGCCTTCGCTGGGATGAGCGGCGTTGGGATCAGCCCTTCGGGACCAGCTTCAGGATCCGGCCCTCGGCGTTGTCGGTGGCCAGGTAGAGGGCGCCGTCGGGGCCGACCACCACGTCGCGGATGCGCTCCTTCAGGTCGGTGAGCAGGCGTTCCTCGCCCACCACCTTGTCGCCGTCGAGGGTCAGGCGGGTGACCGAGGTGCTGGCCAGGCCGCCGATGAACAGGCTGCCCTTCCACTTGGGGAACAGGGCGGCGTTGTAGAAGGCCAGGCCCGAGGGGGCGATCACCGGGTCCCAGTAATAGACCGGCTGCTCCAGGCCTTCCTTGGCCGAGATGCCGGCGCCGATGGGGCCACCTTGATACTCGATGCCGTAGGTGATGGTGGGCCAGCCGTAGTCCTTGCCGGCCTGCGGGATGTTCAGCTCATCGCCGCCGCGGGCGCCGTGCTCGATGGTCCAGAGCTTGCCGGTGGCCGGGTTCAGCGCCGCGCCCTGGACGTTGCGGTGGCCGATGGACCAGATCTCGGGCCGGGCGCCGGGGGTCTTCACGAAGGGATTGTCCTTGGGGACGCTGCCGTCGGAATTCAGCCGCACCACCTTGCCCAGCAGGCCGTCCAGCCGCTCGGCCTGGACCCGGCCTGGCAGGATGGAGCGCTCGCCGAGCGTGATGAACAGCTTGCCGTCCGGCGCGAACACCAGACGGCCGCCATAGTGCAGGGTGGATTCCATCGACGGCGCCTGGTGGAAGATCACCTGGGCGTTCTCGATGGCGCCCTGGCCGTCGGCGCCGATGGTGAGCTTGCCGCGCGCCACGGCGGTGTTGGTGAACTTGCCCTCGGGGTTCTCGGCGTAGCTCCAGTAGACTAGGCCGTTCTTGGCGTAGGCCGGGTCGATGGCCAGGCCCAGCAGGCCGCCCTGGCCCTTGGCGTAGACGGCGGGCAGGCCGGTGACCGGCTCGCTCAGCTTGCCGTCGGGGGTGACGATGCGCAGGCGGCCCGGCCGCTCGGTCACCAGCATCTTGCCGTCCGGCAGGAAGGCGATGGCCCAGGGATTGGCGAGGCCTTCGGCGACAGTCTTCACCTCGAACTCGACGCCGGCCTTGACCTCCGGCGCGCGGGTCTGGTTCGGGAAGGCCGGCGTCAGGTTGGGGGCGTTGGGCGGACGGGTCTCCACCGGGGCGGCCTGGGTCGGGCCGCAGGCGGAGGCGAGGACCGCGACGGCGGCGGTGAAGAGAAGGCGGCGCATATGAAGCTCCTTGAAATCCATAATCAAATTGTTCCGGCGACCTGGCGCAGGGCCTCGTCCGGCGCGGCGCCTTCCAGGTGGATCAGCGACCAGACGGCGAAGAACAGCAGCGGCCAGCGCTCGGCGCCGCCCTGCGCGAAGGTCGCGCGCACCTCGTCCGGTGTCCGCACGCGGCGCACGGCCTCCAGCTTGCCGATCCGCTCGGCGAGGTCGGCGGCGCGGGGCGCGATCCAGGCGTCGACCGGAACGGTGAAGCCCTGCTTGCGGGCCCAGGGATCGGCGGCGGGGCAGACGCGCTCCAGCCACTTGCGGACCAGCCACTTGCCGTAGCGCCCGCGCACCTTGAACCGGTCGGGCAGGGGGAAGGCGAAGTCGGCGACGCGCGGGTCGAGGAACGGCGTGCGCCCCTCCAGGCCGTGAGCCATCAGGCAGCGGTCCAGCTTCAGCAGCAGGTCGTTCGGCAGCCAGGTGGCGATGTCGGCCCACTGGGCCTGCTGCAGGCGGGTGAGGCCGGCGGGCGGCTTGGCCTGGGTCCGCCAGCGCGAGAGCGCCTGGGCGTCGTCGGGGCGCGGCTCGGCCGCGCGGCCCCCCAGCCAGGCCGGGCGCAGGGCCTTGCGATAGCGGCCATAGCCGCCGAATAGCTCGTCGCCCCCCTCGCCGGTGAGCACCACGGTGAGCGTCCCCTTGGCGGCCTCGGCCAGCTTGTAGGTGGGCAGGGTGGCGTAGTCGGCGGTGGGATCGTCCAGGGCCCAGGCGACCTGGGGCAGGATCCGCCAGAAGTCGGCCTCGTCGAAGGTGGTCTCGCGCCAGTCCAGGTTCAGGGCTTTCGCCACCCGCTCGGCCTGGGCCCGCTCGTCCTTGGCGCCCGGCGCCTCGAAGCCGCAGGTGAAGGCGGTGACCGGCCGGGCGTTCAGCCGCGACATCAGGGCGCCGATCGCCGCGCTGTCGATGCCGCCCGACAGGAACAGGCCGTAGGGCACGTCGGAGCGCTGATGGACGCGGACGCTGTCCTCCAGCACGGTGTCGAGCTGGCCGATCAGCGCCGCCTCATCGCCCGCGGTGGGGGCGGGTGGGACGGAGAGGAAGGGCCGCCGCGTCGAGGGTTGCAGCTTGCCGTCGATCACCTCGACGATTTCGCCGGGCGCCAGGCGCCTCAGGCCCTTGAAGATGGTCGCCTCGCCGAGGGCGTAGTTGAAGGCCAGGAGTTCGCGGGCGTGGTCCTCGCTGAGCTCCGACGGCAGCAGGCTGGCCAGGGCGCGGGGTTCGGAGGCGAAATAGACCGCCCCGTCCTGCTCGAGCACATAGAGCGGCTTGATGCCGAACGGGTCGCGCACCAGCCAGGTGCGGCCGTCGGCGCCGATCAGGCAGAAGGCGTACATGCCCCGCAGCCGCTGAAAGGCGGCGGGCCCCTCCTGAGCGTAGAGGTGCAGCAGGGGCTCGAAGTCCGAGCCGGTGGCGAGCTCGCCCGCCAGGCCGAACTCGGCGGTCAGTTCCAGATAGTTGTAGATCTCGCCATTGCCGATGACCGTGCAGCCGGCCGCATGCAAGGGCTGCCAGCCACCCTCCAGGTCGATGATGGAGAGGCGGGCATGGGCCACCGAGCCGCCGCGCACCTGCTCGGTGCGCACCCCGTTGGGGCCGCGGTGGGTCAGGGTCTCGATCATGGGACGCGCGGAGGCCGTCCCGTGCAGCACCCCGGCGATGCCGCACATCAGGCGGCTCCGTAGTCGGAAAACAGCGACCGCCACTGGGCGACGACGGCGGCCTCGGAGAACTCGGCCTCCACGCGGTCCGAGCCGTTCTGCACCAGGCGGATGCGCAGCATGGGGTCGGCCAGCAGGCGAGCGACCGCGGCGGCGAGCGCCTCGGCCTCGTCGACGGGGACCAGCAGGCCGTCCTGCCCGTCGGCGATCAGGGCGGCTGGGCCCTGGCTGGCGGCGGCCACCACCGGCAAGCCGTGGGCCCAGGCCTGGATCACCACATTGCCCAGGGGCTCGTAGCGGGAGGGGAAGACGCAGACATCGGCGGCGCGATAGAGGGCCGAGGCGTCGGTGCGCCAGCCCAGGAACCGCACCCGGTCGGCGACGCCCAGGGCCGCGGCCATGGCCTTCAGCTTGGCCTCCTGCGGCCCCACGCCGGCGATCCACAGGAAGGCGTCGGGAATCTCGGTCAGGGCCTGGAGGGTGATGTCGTGGGCCTTGGCCTCGTGCAGCCGGCCCATGGAGAGCAGCAGGGGGGCGTCGGCGGGGGTGGCGAGGCTGGCGCGGTCGGCGGCGGGCGCCTCCGCCGGCGTGGCGGCGAAGTTGGGGATGCAGCGCACCTTGCCCGGCGGCCAGCCCTGGCCGACGATCCATTCGGCGATGTCCTCGGTATTGGCCACCAGCTCGTCGAAGCCGCGATAATATTTGAGATTGTAGTAGCCGCCGAGCCGGCCGATCCGCGCCCAGGGCCCCTTGGGCGTGTGGCGGGCGGCGCGGTTCATCCAGGCGAGCGCCAGCTTGGCGCCCTGCCGCCGGGCGAAGCCGGCGACCTTGGGCTTGGTCAGCAGGTCGATGGGGCCGCCGAATCGGAAGGTCTCGACGGGGACGCCGGCGGCGGCCAGGCGGGCCTGGCGATTGGCGTTGGGACGGATGGCGGCGGCCTGGGCGACGCCCGCGCGGGACAGGCCTGAGACCAGGTCGACGAAGTACGTCTCCGCGCCGCCTTCGCCGGCCGTTCCAAGGAGGTGGAGCACGCTCATATGAGCCGCAACTCTAGCCGGGCTTTGCGCCGCACCCAAGCCGCTTGAAGCGACGAACATCCCACCCTATAACCCGCGCCTCCGCGGGTGGCTCATGGCTGGGTAGCTCAGTTGGTTAGAGCGGTGGATTCATAACCCACAGGTCGGCGGTTCGAGCCCGCCTCCAGCTACCACCCGCGGACAATTCCTCGCCAAGTGGCGCCATCCCGACATCGCACCCTAGGTTTAGTTTGCAACCTATGGCACAGCTTGGCGGAACGCTGTGATCTCAAATGAGACTCGCGACAGCGGCGGGAGGACGACATGACCGACAGACGGGTGCACATCGTGGCCTATGAGACCTCGGGCCAGCCGACCGAGATGGTGGTGGGCGCCACCGACTACACCATCCATCTCGACCAGAGGCCGGTGCTCCGGCCGAAGAACCATCGTGCCGGGACCGTCTTCGTCATGGAGGACGCGCATGACGACGGCGCCTACTATTTCCGCCACGAGGCCAGCGGGTTGTATCTGGCCCACTGGCACCTGCAATTGGCCTTGACCCAGAAGAGCGGCGGCCCGCGCGAGCTGTTGCTGTTCCAGTGCAAGATGGACGGGCTGGATCCCGCGCCCTGGGTGGCGATCAACAACAACGACAAGAAGCAGGTGATCGATATCGACCACGGGGTCATGGAGGACGGCCGCACGATCCTGTCCTTCCCCTGGAACGGCGGCAAGAACCAGTGGTGGCGGCTCGAGGACGCCTGAGCCGCAGGCGCCCGAGCCGAGCGCGATCCCGTCGGGCGTGCAGGACGTCGCCGCGCCGCGCGGCTGTGCTAGGACTGCGGCCATGCGTCTCCTCGCCTCGCTTTCCGTCCTGACCTTGCTGGCCCTGGCCGCCTGCGGCCCCGCCGCGCCGCCGGCCGGACCCCCGGCCGTCCCGTCGCGCTGGTCGACCATTGTCACCGGCGCGGGGATGGCCCTGGCCTACGCGCCGGAAAGCGCGAGCGTCCAGACCCCGCCGATCCGGCTGAGCTGCGCCCGCGATCCGGCCGAGTTCCGGGTGGCGGTGGAGAAGATCATCCCCATCGGCAGCGAGGACCGGCTGTCGGTGGGGTTCGGCGGCGAACCCTTCGCCCTGGTGGTGACGGCGGAGTCGCTGACGGCGCCGGAGGGGGTGGAGGCCACGGGCCCCATCACCCAGGACCTGCTGATCGTCCTGCAGACCGCCACCAAGATTCAGGGCGTCTACGGCGCGAGCCAGTTCGGCCCCTATGACGCGCCGCCGCCGGCGATGCTGTCGGCCTTCGCTCAGGGCTGCCGGGCGGCGGGGGTCAGCCGGTAGAGGTCCTGGACCTGGCCATTGTCTTCGTACTGGCCGGCCGGTTCGAAGCCGAGCTTGGCGAGCACGCCCTTCGACCCGCGGTTTTCCGGACGGGTCCAGGCGACGAGGCTGGGAAGTCCCAGGATCTCCAGGCCGTGCGCCACCAGGCGCGCTCCGGCCTCGGTGGCGATACCGTCGCCCCAGGCTGAGCGCTTCAGACGGTAGGCGATCTGGATCTCGTCGGTCCCCTCCAGGGGGACCAGCCCCACCCAGCCCAGCATCTCGTCGGGCGCGGCCCTGCGGAAGATCGCCCAGTAGCCGAGGCCCGGCCCCCAATCGGTGGAGAACTGGCGGGTCAGGTGAGCTCGCTGCTGGGCTGGCGGCCAGACCGGACCCAGATGGCGCATCACCTCCGGGTCGCTGTTGATGGCGACACAGGCCTCCAGGTGCTCGGGTCCGCGGGGGCGCAGGACTAGGCGCGGAGTCTCGAAGACGCTCATCAGCCGGCGAAGATCCAGTCGCCGCCGAGGCTGGCGATATTGACCCCCACCAGGATCATCCGGGCGCCGCCGGTCATGTCGATGACCACATCGGCGCCCACCTGGCTGGCGGTGGCGGCGGTCCCAGCGTCGAGCTGCACCCGGTCGCCCTGGGCGCGGTTGAAGTCGAGGACCCGGTCGATGCCGGCCGCGCCCCAGGTGTGGAAGATGTCGGCGCCGGCCCCGCCGCTGAGGGTGTCGTCGCCGAGGTCGCCGGACATCCAGTCGTCGCCGGCCCCGCCCGCCAGGCTGTCGTCGCCCTGGCCGCCCCGCACCCAGTCGATCCCGTCGCCACCCTCCTGGGTGTCGGCGCCCAGATTGCCGTAGACCACGTCGCCATCGGCGTCGCCGAACAGCATGTCGGAGCCCTGGCCGCCCACCACCCAGTCGGGGCCGTCGCCGCCGCGGACGGTGTCATTGCCCTGGTTGCCGTGGGTGTCGTCGAAGCCGCTCCCCCCGACGATGCTGTCGTCCCCGAGGAAGCCGCGCAGGAAGTCGTTCCCGCCGCCGCCGTTCAGGTAGTTGCCCGCGTCATTGCCCAGGATGGTGTCGGTGGCCGAGCCCCCCAGCACGTTCTCGATCACCGTCCCGTAGGCGATGCCCAGGTTGTTGGACCAGGTGTAGGTCTCCGGATCGATGATGAAGTCGGAGATGGTGGTCCCGGCGTTGGGATAGAGGCCGTTCCAGTAGTTGGCCTGGGCCTGGGCCGAATAGTAGGCGATCGAGGAATAGGCGCCCGGCGTCAGGTCGACGACGGAGGAGCGCGTATGGCCCGACAGGTCGAAGGTGTCGGTCCCGCCGGCGTCGTAGATGGCCTGCATGAACGGCGTGGCCTGGGACCAGGTGTAGGTGGTGTCCCCGGCCGCCGTGGTCGGATCGGCCCCGTACTTGGCCTGCAGGGCGGCGATGTCGAAGACCATGGGGGTGGAGGGGGCCACCGCCCGGCCCACCAGCCGGTTGACCCCGTCCACCGGCTCGATCGTCACATAGAAGGCGTCCTTGTAGAGATCGTACGCCATCACCGTGTAGCGGATGTTGTCGTACTCGGCGGGCAGGACCGCGCCCGGGCCGAAGGGATGCTGCAGGCCCAGGGCATGCCCCAGCTCGTGCAGGACGGTCTCGAAACCCGGGGAGCCGGCGGCGAAGGTGCTGGTCTGCAGGGTCTCGTCCAGCCAGACGTCGCCCTCCCAGGGCGAGGGCTGGTAGCCCGGCGTGGGCGGCCGGTAGGCGTAGGCCTCGGTCTTGTCGCTGCTGGTGAAGTCGTTGACGTCGGTGAAGGCGATGCGGATCTGGCCCGGCGCCGCCAGGTCGTCGGTCTCCACCAGGCTGATGGCGATGGTCTTGTCCCAGGCCTCGAGGGCGGCGCGGAATCGCACGTCCTGGACGTCCGTCGGGGCGGCGTAGTCGGCGTTGGCCTGTTCGTCGTCCACCGCGTAGCCGGGCCACAGGCTGCCGGCGCGGGGGAAGGAGAAGGTGACCTGGCCGCCCGCCCAGACGTTGCCCTCGTCATAGAGGAGGACGGTGGTGATTTCCGCGAGGCTCGGCGCCGCCATACTAGTCCCCCAACTCAGGACGCCCGTGCGCGCCGCGACTTCTCCACCCTAGCTTGAATCCTGGGGGGCGGCGCAAGCGCAAACACCCTCAGGCGGCGACCGCCGTCCCCCACTCGTTCCAGCCGGCGATGCGCGGGGTTCCGGGGATGTACATGGTCTCGACCCCCTGCAGTTTCAGGCCCGCCGCGGCGATGGCGCTGGCCACCGGGCGGATGAGGTGGCAGCCGCCCGCCATGCGGCTCCAGAGCGGGTCCCAGAACCTTTGCCACTTGGCGACGTCCGCATCGGGGGCCAGGCCGTGCTCGCAGAACAGGAAGCGGCCGCCGGGCTTGAGCACCCGACGCGCCTCGGCCAGCGCCGCGGCCGGATTGCGCACCGAGCAGAGGGTGAAGGTGCAGACCACGGTGTCGAAGCTGCCGGACTCGAAGGGCAGGGCCTCGGCGGTCCCATCGTCCACCTCCACCTTCAGCCCCTCGGGGCGCGGGGCGGCCCGGGCGAGGGCCCTCAGCTCGGGGGAGGGGTCGACGCCCACCACGGCGCTGACCTTGGCGGGATCGTAGAAGGCGAGGTTCAGGCCCATGCCGATCCCCAGCTCCAGCACCTTGCCGCCGGCCTGGGGCACGATCTTGGCCCTCTGTTTCATCATCGGCGGCGAGGTGCAGGCGCAGGTCAGCAGGCGCGGCAGGATCTTGCGGTCGTAGAAGGATGTCATGGCGTCTCGCCCCCAGGCTATGGCCCAGCATCCCCCAGGGCGAGACCGCCGGCTAGTGTTCGTTCACCGGCGCGGCGTCGGTGGGGGCGGGCTTGCAGAAGGGGACGATCACTAGGGCCAGGATGAAGACCCAGGCCATCAGCCGGAAGGTGTCGGCGAAGGCCAGGGTCGCGGCCTGGCGCCCGACGATGCGCGCCAGCTGGCTCTGGGCCTGGCCGAGCGCCAGGGCGGCGTCGGGCGTGAAGCGCGAGGCGTAGGCGGTGAGCCCCGCCACCACCCCGCCGGCCTGTTCGGGGCGGGCCGACATGGCCTCCCCCAGGCGCAGGGCGTGGACCCGGCCGAAGTCGGCGATCCAGGTGTTGACCACGGCGATGCCGATGGCCCCGCCCAGGTTGCGCATCAGGTTGAACAGGCCCGACGCATAGCGCAGCTCGGCCGGCGCCACCCCGTTGAGCGCCATGCCCACCGCCGGCACGATGCAGAGCAGCACCGCGAAGCCGCGCACCGCCTGCGGGACCAGCAGCTCGGCGAAGCCCCAGTCGGCGGTGATGTTGGAGAACATCCACAGGCCGAGCGCGAAGAAGCAGAACCCCACCCCGATCACATAGCGCCCGTCGACCCGGGTGGAGAGCCGCGCGGCGATGGGGGCGGCGACGGCCATGGTCAGGCCGGAGACGAAGACCGTCACCCCGATCTGCAGGCTGGTGAAGCCCCGCACCCGCCCCAGGAACACCGGGGTCAGGTAGGTGGCCGAATAGAGTCCGAAGCCGATCACCAGGTTGAGCACGCAGGCCATGGCGAAGGTCGGCCGCCGGAAGGGGGTCAGCTTCAGGACCGGCATGGTGGAGAAGAAGGTGCGCTCGAAGAACACCCCCGCCCCCACCAGGGAGATCCAGGCCGCCGAGGCCACGCCGGGATCGGTGAACCACTCGTGGCGGGGGCCTTCCTCCAGGACGTATTGCAGGCCCCCCAGGAAGACCGCCAGGGACGCGACGTGCAGCCAGTCGATCCTGCGCAGCATGGACGGGTCGGCCTCGTCCACCTTGCCCAGGGCCGGCAGGATCAGGGTGATGGCCAGGCCCGGGATGACGTTCATGAAGAACAGCATCCGCCAGTCGGCGACATCGGTGACCCAGCCGCCGACGCTGGGGCCCAGGGTCGGGGCCAGCGTCGAGACCATGCCCAGGATGGCCGGGATCATCGCCCGCTTGGGGCCGTCGAACATGGCGAAGCCGGTGGCGAACACCGTGGGCACCATGGCCCCGCCGGTGAAGCCCTGGATGGCCCGGAAGACGATCATGGAATCGATGTCCCAGGCCAGGCCGCACATCAGGCTGGACAGGGTGAACAGGGCCGCCGAGGCGGTGAACAGCCAGCGGGTGGAGATGGCCTGGGAGAGGAAGGCCGCCAGCGGGATCATGACGATCTCGGCCATCAGATAGGCGGTCTGCACCCAGGCGATCTCGTCGGGTCCGGCCGAGAGCCCCGCCTGGATCGAGCCCAGGGAGCCGGCGACGATCTGGATGTCCAGCAGGGCCATGAACTGGCCGAACGCCATGACCCCGAAGATCAGCAGCTTGCGGCGGTCGGAGAGGCGTCCCACCGCGGTTTGATCGCTCATGGCATTGCTCTTGCGGACCCGCGCACCATTATATTATGATCATCATATAAAGCGGAGACGCGCAATGCGCTATGGCGAAGATCACAAGGCCGAGACGCGGGCTCGGGTGGTGAAGGCCGCGGCCAGCGCGATGCGGCGCCTGGGGCCTGACCGCGTCAGCGTGGCGGAGATCATGGGGGAGGCGGGCCTCACCCACGGCGGCTTCTACGCCCACTTCACCTCCAAGGACGCCCTGGTGGGGGCCGCCGTACAGGCGGCCTTCGACCAGAGCCGGCGGCGGCTGACCCGCATGGCTAGGGCCGGGGATTCCCAGGCCCTGCTATCGGGCTTCGTCGACTTCTATGTCTCCGCCGAGCACCGCGACCATCCCGAGCGGGGCTGCCCCATCGCCCTCTTGTCATCGGACATTCCGCGTCAGGGCCCTCCGGCGCGAGCGGCCTTCGACTCCGGCGTCGACTCCCTGATCGAGATGATCGCCAGCCGCCTGCAGGTGGGCGCGGCCGACGAGCGCCAGGGCCTGGCCGGCTCCCTGCTGGCCGAGATGGCCGGGGCGGTGGCCCTGTCGCGCGCCGTGTCCGACCGCGCGCTCTCCGACCGGCTGCTGGCCGAGAGCCGCGCCCGCATCAAGGCCCGCATGGGCCTTGCCCCTTCCTCCCCGGAACAAGGCGACCCTTCGTGAGTGACGTCATCGACTTCGCGGCCCTGAGCGGGCTGGAGCAACTGCGGGCGATCTTCATCGACCCCACCGCCCCGCCGGTGGGCATGGGCCACACCATGGGCTTCGATCACGTGGAGATCGACGACGGCCGGGTGGTGTTCGGCGCCACGCCCCACGCCGGGGTCTACAACCCCATCGGCTCGGTGCACGGCGGGTTCGCCGCCACCCTGCTGGACTCCTGCGTCGGCTGCGCGGTCCATTCCAGGCTGAAGCCCGGCCAGGGCTACACCACCCTGGAGCTGAAGGTCGCCTATCACCGGGCCATGACCGAGCACACCGGTCCGGTCCGCGCCGAGGGCAAGGTCATCTCCATCGGCCGGCGCGCCGCCTTCGCCGAGGGCCGGCTGACCGACCTGAACGGCCGCCTCTACGCCACGGCCTCCAGCACGCTCCTGGTGTTCGACCGATGAGCGCGGCGACCTATGAGGAGGGACCCAAGGTCGTGCCCCTGAAGGTCCGCCGCCGACCGCCGACCCGGGCCCTGATCGTGCTCGCCCTGGCCGTGGTCCTGGCGGTCGGCGGGGTGACCTGGCTGCGGGCGCCCAAGGCCACCGTCACCACCGAGAACGCCTATTTGAAGAGCGACCGCACCGTGGTGGCGCCCCGCGTGAAGGGCCTGATCGCCCAGGTCCTGGTGGCCGACAATCAGACCGTGAAGGCCGGCCAGCCCCTGATCGTGCTGGACCCCGAGGAGTACGCCGCCCGCCTGGCCGCCGCCCAGGGCGAGGTGGCCATGACCGCCGCCTCCGTGGCCGCCGCCGAAGGGGCCCTGTCGCGGCTGGGGGCGGAGGAGGCCCTGGCGGCCTCCACCGTGGCCGAGGCCCAGACCGGGATCCGCGCCGCCGACGCCCAGTCGGCCCGGGCCCAGGCCGACTGGGAGCGTTACGAATCGCTGGTGGATTCCGGGACCGTCGCCCGCCGCGACGCCGAGCGGATCCGCGCCGAGGCGGTCAGCGCCAGCGCCGTGGCCGAACGCAGCCGCGCCGCCTACGCCGTCAGCCGCAACCAGGCCGCCGTCACCGGCAGCCGGCGCGGCGAGGCCCTGGCGGCCCTGGACTCCGCCCGCGCCGCCCACGCCAAGGCCATCGCCGCCCTCAGCCTCGCCCAGCAGGACGCCGACCACGCGGTGATCCGCGCCCCCATCGCCGGGACGGTCGGCGACCGCCAGGCCAATCCGGGGGACTATGTGGCGCCGGGCACGCGCCTGCTGACCCTGGTGCCCATGGACACCCTCTATGTCACCGCCAATTTCAAGGAGACCCAGGTCGAGCGCATGCTGCGCGGCCAGGCGGCGACCATCCGCGTCGACGCCCTGCCGGGGGTGAGGTTCAAGGCCCATGTGGACAGCTTCGCGCCGGGATCGGGGTCGGAGTTCGCTCTGCTGCCCTTCGAGCCCGGCTCGGGCAACTTCACCAAGATCGTCCAGCGGGTGCCGGTGCGCCTGAAGCTCGATCCGGGCCAGCCCGAGGTCGCGCGCCTGCGCCCCGGCCTGTCGGCCAAGGTGACGGTGCGGCTGAAGGACTAGGGTCTAGGCCGCCACCGACTCTTCGGCGCGGCCGCCGCCGAGGTTTTCCTGCAGGGCGCGGAGCAGGTTCTCGGGCTTCATGGGCTTTTCCACCACGCCGTTCATGCCGGCCTTGAGGTAGCCCGCGGCGTCCTCGGGGTCGGCGTTGGCGGTGAGCGCGATGATCGGCACCTTGCCGGCCTCGCCCTTCAGGGCGCGGATCGCCTGGGTGGCGGTGACCCCGTCCATGCGGGGCATCTTGATATCCATCAGGATCAGGTCGAAGCGGCCGGTGCGGGCGGCCTCCAGGGCCTCCATGCCGTCGACGGCCGATTCCGAGGTGCAGTCGAACATCTCGCAGAGGGTCTCGGCCACCATGCGGTTGGTGGCGTTGTCGTCCACCACCAGGATGTGGGCGGCGCGATGGGGCGCGTCGGCGTCGTCGGCCGCGGGCTCGTCGCTGGCCTCCACGGCGTGGGGGGCGGTGAATTCGAAGACCAGGGTCTCGCCGGCGCCGGCGTTGGCCTCGGTGCGGACCTCCCCGCCGACCGCCTTGACGATCTGCCGGCCGAGCTCGACCGACAGTGCGGTCTCCAGGCCGAACAGGGCCTCGATCTCCTGAATATCCAAGGGCTTGTCGCCGAGGCTGCGTTCGCCGCCGCCGCGAACCCGGCCCTCCAGCCGCAGCATGTCGCCGGCGGCGTGGGCGCGCAGGGTGGCCTCCACAGCGCCGTGGCGGACCCCGGCAAGGGCCTGAGCGATGAAGCCGTCGAAGGCCTGCATGACCCGGGTCGAATCGATCAGCGCGGTCATCTCCGGCGCGCCGTCATAGGAGACCAGCAGGGTGACGCCGGACTTGGCGGCCCTCTGGCCCCAGCGGGCCTCGATCTCGTCGGCCAGGTCGCGCAGGCGCTTGGGGGCGGGCTCGAAGGCCATGCCGCTGGTGGCGGCGTCCTTCAGGTCGGCGCTGGAGGCCAGGATCTGGCGCACGCAGGCCGCGGCCTCGGCCACCCCGGCCACGCAGGTCTGGGCGTCGGCGCTCAGGGGCTGTCGCGCCAGGCGCTCGGCAAGGGCCAGCACGCCCTCCATCTGCTGATGGATTTCGCTGGTGACCCGTTCGAAGAAGAAGTCAGGAAGGGACATGTATCGCCGGCGCCGGGGAACTTATGCTCAGAATGCGCCTAAGCGCTTGCGGAGACGTTAAATTCCCAAACTGGGGTTGTACGGCGCGAGCTTGGCCGGAATTCCTGGCGCGGCCGACGAAAAGGGGCGGCGGATCGCTCCGCCGCCCCTTGCGTGGCTTGGGGAAAGAGGCCCGCCCCGAGGGACGGGCCGTCTCGCCTTAGAACCGGTATTGCAATTCCAGGCTGTAGGTCCGCGGCGCGATCAGGCCCCGCGTGATGGCGACGCCCGTCTGACGCAGATAGGGCGTGCCGCCAACCACCAGGCCGGGGTTCGGGTTTCCGAAGATCGCGGTGGGGTTGGTGGAGCCCGTGGAGGTGAAGCCCTCCTCGTCGGTCACGTTCTTCACCGAGGCGATGAGCGTGTACTTGTCGTCGGCGTCCTTCCAGATCGCACGCAGATCGCCGGTGCCGTAGGCCGGAACCTCGAACGCCGGGTCCTTGAAGGGCTGGTAGATCGTCGAGTCCGTCCAGGTGTAGGTGCCCGACAGGATCAGCGAGCCCGGGGTGAAGTCGAAGGTGTAGTTGGCGTTGAAGGCGAACTTGTTCTCCGGGGACTGGAAGAGCTGGCTGCCCTTCAGGTCCTGGAAGACCAGCAGCACGCCGTTGGTGGTGGCGGTGCCGCCCTTGGGCTGGGCGCTGGCCAGCAGGGCCGAGGGGTCCGCGGGGTCATAGAAGCAGCAACCGCGGGTGATCTCGGTGTTCAGATAGCCGTAGGAGGCCATCATCTGCAGGGCTTCGGTCGGACGCCATTGGGCTTCCAGCTCCACGCCCCAGGCCTTGGCGTCGACATTGACGAAGTTCGAGGCCGCGGCGGTGCCGGTCGCGTTGAGCTGCGACAGGTTGAGCTGCAGGTCCTTGAAATCGTTGTAGAAGACCGACGAATTCAGGATGAAGCGACCGTTGAAGGTCTTCTTCAGGCCGATTTCGTAGGCGTCGACGCTTTCCTGGTCGGCCTTGGGCTGCGGGGCGAGCGTGCCCAGCAGGAAGCCGCCCGACTTATAGCCACGGCTGTACTTGGCGTAGGCCAGGGTGTCGGTGTCCGGGGTCCAGTCCAGGTTCAGGGTGCCGGTGACGGCGCTCCAGCTGTCGGACATGTTGCGGAAGTTCTGCACGCCCGGGGTGGACGGATCCATGTCGCTGGAGACGTCGAAGGCCGCGGCGCCGCCGGCGATGGAGGGCGACTGGATGATCAGCCGCTGGCTCTCGAAGCCGTCCTTGTCGTCGACCGTGTAGCGCAGGCCGCCGGTGATCGCCCAGCTGTCGCTGAACTTGTAGGTCGACTGGCCGAACACGGCCCAGGCCTTGGACTCCAGCACCGCCTGTTGGTCGGCGAAGTTGCGCAGCGGGTTCGGCGCGGCCGGCGTGCCCAGCAGGGTCAGGGGCTGGGAAAGCTGGGTCTGTTGCGGGGCGCCCAGTTGGATCCGCTGCTTATATTCCTCGTGGTACTGGTAGAGGCCGAGGATCCAGGAGAGCGGGCCGTCACTGTTGGAGGTGAGGTTCAGCTCGTTGGAGAAGTAGCGCTTGTGCTCGTTGAAGTCGGTGGTCTGGTCCGGGTAGTAGGGGACCACCATGCCGGGGATGGTGATGGCCGCGGTGCGGCTGGTGCCGTCATAGTCGCCGCCGGTCTGGTAGTTGTACTGCTGGAAGCCGCCGATGTACTTCAGGTCGGCCCAACCCAGGTCATAGGTGACCTGGGCGGTGAGCAGGTGGTTGCCGCGCAGGTGGCCGTAGCCGTCGCGGTTGGTGTTCTGGGTATAGGGGTCGGTGACGCCCGGATTGGCCACGCCGTAGCCATAGGCCGGGTTGGGCATCAGGCCGCCGATCGGCTGGAAGACGCGGGTGGTGTCGTAGGGCGTCACCAGGTTGGCGAGGCGGTCGCCCACGCCGGTGGTGTCATCCCAGCCGGTCTTGGAATAGCGCAGCCAGGCCTTGGTGTTGTCGCCCAGCTCGGCCTCGGCCTGGAACTCGAAATAGGTGCGCTTGATCGCGCCGCCGTCATTGGCGCCGCCGATGTTCTTGATGAAGCCCTCGCGCTGGAGGTCGTTGCTGCCGCCGATCTTGAAGCGGAGGTGCTCGGCCACCGGGATCGAGACCACGCCCTCGATCTTGGTGTGCTCGTAGTTGCCCACCATCAGGCGGACTTCGCCGCCGAACTCATCGGAGGGGTGCTTGGAGACGGTGTTCACCGCGCCGCCCATGGCGTTGCGGCCATAGAGGGTGCCCTGCGGACCGCGCAGGATCTCGGTGCGCTCGACGAACAGCGGCGACTTGAAAAGTTCCGACGACGAGGCGGAGTAGAAGCCGTCCGAATAGGTGGCCACGCCCGGGTCGTTGCCCACGTAGAAGGTGTTGCGGCCGGCGCCGCGCAGCGACACCCGGTCGGTGCCGGAATAGTTCATCCCCGGCGTGAAGTTCACGAAGTCCTGGATGTTGTTCATGCCCACGACGTCGCGCTGGGCCGAGGTGAAGGCCGAGACGGCGACGGGCACGTCCTGCAGGGCCTGCTCGCGCTTTTCGGCGGTGACCACCAGTTCTTCGATGGTGAAATCGTTGGCGTCCTGGGCGAAAGCCGGAGCCGCGATCGCCGCCAGGGTCAGGGTCGAGACCCCGACGGCCAGGACGGTGCGCAGACGCGTGCGGTTGGTTGGCGACATGTATCCTCCAAGGCGGCGGGACCTGCGTCCGCTTCCGCCTGCATGTACGAATCTAATGAAAACCAGGCGCGGGGAGGCGTCTGGAAGCGCGCTACCTCCGTCGCGCGCCTGGCGACGTCAATGTTACGGCCCGGAAGTGGACGGGAATCGGCGCCGCTTTCGCGCGCCTGTGGCCGAAGTACCGCAGTTTCAAACCGCTGGTACAAAACTGACCCGTGTTCTTTGGTGGCTTTGCTAATCCCAGGGAAAGCTTAGCCATTCGGCGGCTTGGTCGGCCTGGTTCGGCATACCGGGTCGACGAATTGACGCGGGCGTCTCAGATGAGCGGGAATTTGGCGTCAGGCAAGAAAAAGGGGCGGCGGGTTTCCCCGCCGCCCCAAAAGGCGCTCCCGGTTGGGGGAGACTAGAACTTCTTGGTCACGGTCACGCCGTACTGGCGCGGCTCGAGGGTGAAGGTGTTGGTGAACAGGCCCGAGGAGTCGTCGGTCAGGTAGAGGTCGGTGATCGGCTGCTCGTCGGTCAGGTTCTTGCCGTACAGTTGGATGTCGAGGCCCCAGTCGGGGTTGCTCAGCGTCACGGTGGCGTTGATGTTCTGGTAGCCTTCCAGCTTGTCCGTCGTGGAGTTGAAGATCCGCGCGTAGCTGTCGTCTTGGCGATAGTAGTCGGCGCGGGCCGTCAGGCTCATGCTGTCGGAGATGTCCCACTTGTACTGGGCGCCGAACCCGACGGTGAACTTCGGCGAGTTGGGCAGTTCCTTGCCGGTCAGGTTCACCGGGACGCCCTGGCCGATATTGGCCACGCTGTTGGGCAGCGGCGCGTTGTTGACGAAGGCCGGAGCCGTCGCGACGCCCGCGGGGTAGTTGTAGATCCCGATGGCGCCGGCCAGGGCCGAGGGCAGGCCCGAGCAGATGCCCAGGACCGCGGTCGGCGCGATGGTCAGCAGGGTGGCGACGCCGGAGGTGGTGGCGACGCAGTTGGAACCGTCGGTGGCCTTCACCACCACCAGGTTCGGATTGCCCTGGGTGCGGTTCATGGTGTCGATCGAGGAGCCGTTCTGGATCTCGGTGTCCAGCCAGCCGTACTGCAGGTTGAAGCGCAGGTTGTGGATCGGCTCCCAGATGCTCTCGATCTCGACGCCCTTGATCTTGGCGTCGACGTTCTCGTTCTGCGAGGACTTATTCACGATCTTGGAGATCTGATAGCCCTTGTAGTTGTAGTAGAACGCCGTGGCGTTGAAGATCAGGCTGCCGCCAAGCAGGCTGTTCTTGGTGCCGATTTCGAAGGCGTCGAGCTGTTCCGGCGCGAACGAACTGGTCACCGCCGCGCAACCCGGCGTCGTGGCGTCGCAGGGGGTGTTGAAGCCGCCCGCCTTATAGCCGCGCGCGTAGGTGGCGTAGAAGGTCGAGGCTTCGGTGAAGCTGAGCTCCGGCGTCCACTGCAGGTTCAGGCGGCCGGTGGTGGCGGCGTTCTGATAGTCGACCCGCACGGCGGGAGCCGCGCCGCGGCCGCCGGTGAAGTTCGGGTTCGGGATCACGCCGGACGCGGGCGGCGGCGCGACCTTGGTCGGGCCGGCCAGCAGGGTGATCGGGGTGGAGTCCAGCACCTTGTGGTCGTCGGTGTAGCGCAGGCCGGCGGTCAGCTTCAGGGTGTCGTTGAGCGCCCAGTAGACTTCGCCGAACACGGCCTTGGAGGTGGTCGTGTTGTGGCCGCGGGAGTCGTAGTAGTTGCGGCCTTCGTTATCCGACGGCGGGAAGTTGGGGTCGACGTAGAACGGGAAGACGTTGGGGATCCCGCCCAGGTCGTTGAGCTGCGCGAAGGCGGTCAGCGAGTTGGAGAACACGTAGTAGTCGGTGACCGACTGGTACTTGGTGTACAGGCCGCCGACGCTGAAGTTCCAGGCGCCTTCGTTGTTGGAGAACAGCCGCAGTTCCTGGCTGTATTCCTTGCTGTCGGTGCGCCCGAAGTCGAAGGAGCGCAGCTTGTTGTCGCGGCCGACCTGCGGGTCGGTCACGAAGCCGCCGGGCGCCACCAGGTTCATGGCGCCGGCCGGGGTGAACACCCCGGTGCCGACGATGCGGTTGTAGTCGGCGTAGGAGTAGCCTTCGTTGTAGTTCACGCCGGTCAGCGAGGCCAAGGTCAGGCTGTCGGTGAGGGCGACCGAGGCGTCGATCTGGAAGAAGTCTTCCTGCGCCTGGTAGATCGGGTCGGTGACCGACTCGATGTTCAGCAGGTTGTGGTCCTGCACCTTGCCGGCGTTCAGGTTGCCGTTGGACAGGCCGCCCAGCTGGGCCAGCAGGCCGCCGAGGGTGGCGACCGAGTTGACGGCGCCGTAGGCGGCGTCCTGGTAGCGGGTGCCGGGCAGGCAGCCCTGGCTGAAGTAGTTGCGGTTGGCGCCGGTGGCGACGCCGCCGATGGTGGCCGGGCCCGGGTCGGCGATGCAGAGTTGCTTGCCGATACGCGAACGGGAGTCCTTCTCGTTGAAGTGCTCCCACAGGGCGGTGACGTCGAGGACGTCGTTCGGCTTCACGCGGAACTGCAGGCGCGACGAGGTCAGGTCGCGGTCATCGATGTCGTTGTGGGTGTAGGTGTTGTCGCCGTAGCCGTCCCGCTTGATGTAGGAGGCCGACCAGCGCATGGCCATGAAGTCGTTCAGGGGGACGTTGATGGCGCCCTTCACGCGGGTGGTCTTGTAGTTGCCGTACTCGGCGCTCAGCCAGCCGCTCATGTGCTCGTCGCCGACGATCGGCTTGACGGTGATCACGTTGACCACGCCGCCCGTGGCGTTGCGGCCGTACAGGGTGCCCTGCGGTCCGCGCAGCACTTCGACGCGCTCCACGTCGTAGAACTCGGCGTCGGCCAGGTGGTTGGCGGTCTGCGGGGTGTTGTTCTGGTGGAAGCTGACCCCGGCCTCGCCGCTGCCGACGACCTTGGTGCCGATGCCGCGGATGGAGAGGTTGTAGCCCCCGAAGTTGGAACGCGAGAAGTTCACGTTCGGAATGGCCTGGAGCAGGTTCTGCCCGCCGTCGATGCGCTGGACGCGGAGGCTGTCCTCGGAGAAGGCCGAGACGGCGACGGGAACGTCTTGAAGCGACTCTTCGCGCCGCTGAGCGGTGACGACAAGCTCTTCGATGACGTTACTACCGCCCGATTGGGCGAAGGCGGGCGAGCTCATCGCGGTCAGGGCCGCGGCGCTCGCGCCAACGACCAGCAAGCTCCGCAGGTGCAGAGTTTTGGACATTCTACGTTTCCTCCCAGGACAGCCGGACTTTCTACGCCGGTCCGGTCTGTCAGCATTCGCCGCGCAATATTTTCGGCCGGGAACACGCGGCGGCTGCCCCAGCAATCGATACGGTCACGCCGCGAGCTAGAGTCTGTCAACGCACGGCGATAGGTGAACGGCGTTCACTCAGCATCTTTTCGGCCTCATGTGGCGCAAATACCAAGGGTCTTTTAACCTTCCCTAGGGGCAATAAAACCTGAGCGCGCAAGGAACAGGCGATCTCCCGGTCGCCTCGTCGGCGAATGTGCATCACCCCTGTTGTCGCCCCGCCGCGCGATCTTCGCGCGGGGGCGGGCGAGGGGGCGCGCGAAAGGGGATGCGGGGCGCCGCCCAAGCCTTCCGATTTGGCCTCGGCTGCCGCATATGGGGGCATGAGCCAAGCATCGCGCGCCATCGTGCTGTTCTCCGGCGGCCAGGACTCCAGCGTCTGCCTGGCCTGGGCCCTGGAGCGCCATGACCACGTGGAGACCGTCGGCTTCGACTATGGCCAGCGCCACGCCGTGGAGATGGCCCAGCGCCAGGTGGTGCGCGCCGCCATCGCCCAGCGCTTTCCCCGGTGGGCCGGCAAGCTGGGGGAGGACCACGTCCTGGACCTGACCGGCTTCGGGGCGGTGGGGCAGACCGCCATGACCACCGAGCGGGCCTTCGAGATCACCGAGAAGGGCCTGCCCAACACCTTCGTCCCCGGCCGCAACCTGGTGTTCCTCACCTATGCCGCGGCGCTCGCCGACCGCCGCGAAGCCCGCTTCCTGGTGGGGGGCATGTGCGAGACCGACTTCTCCGGCTATCCCGACTGCCGCCGCGACAGCCTCGACGCCCTGCAGACGGCCCTGAACATGGGGATGGCCCAGGACTTCGTCATCGAGACCCCGCTGATGCAGCTGACCAAGGCGGAGACCTGGGCGCTGTCGAAGACCCTCGGCGGCGAGGCCCTGGTGGCGCTGATCGTCGCCGACAGCCACACCTGCTACCGCGGCGAGCGCGGTGACCTGCACCCCTGGGGCCACGGCTGCGGCGACTGCCCGGCCTGCGAGCTGCGCATCAAGGGCTGGAACGAATGGGTGGCCGCCGGCCGCCCGGAGCTTGTCCTGTGAGCTATTCGGTCAAGGAGATCTTCCTGACCCTGCAGGGGGAGGGGGGCCAGGCCGGTCGCCCCGCCGTCTTCTGCCGCTTCGCCGGCTGCAATCTGTGGTCCGGCCGCGAGCAGGACCGCGCCACCGCCGTCTGCACCTTCTGCGACACCGACTTCGTGGGCCTGGACGGCGAGGGCGGCGGCCGGTTCGCCACGCCCGACGCCCTGGCCGACGCCGTGGCCGGCAAGTGGACCGGCGGCCCCGACAACCGCCTGGTGGTCTGCACCGGCGGCGAACCCCTGCTGCAGCTGGACCCACCCCTGATCGCGGCCCTGCACGCGCGCGGCTTCGCCATCGCCCTGGAGACCAACGGCACCCTGGCGGCGCCCGAGGGCGTCGACTGGATCTGCGTCAGCCCCAAGGCCGACGCCGCCGTCGTCCAGCGCTCGGGCCAGGAGCTGAAGCTGGTCTTCCCGCAGCCGGGCGTCGATCCGGCGGCCTTCGAGGGCTGGGATTTCGAGCGCTTCCTGCTGCAGCCGATGGATGGTCCGGCGCGCGTCGAAAACACCCAGGCGGCGATCGCCTATTGCATCGCACACCCCCAGTGGCGTTTAAGCGTCCAAACCCACAAATACCTCGGCATCCCATAGGGCTCACGCGCCCTGCCGGACGCCAAAGACAGCTGATGACCGCCCCGATTTTCGAGATCACCAAGTCCGCGACCTTCGACGCGGCGCACTATTTCGAGGATGGGCCGGAACACCGGCCCTATTCGCGCCTGCACGGCCACTCGTTCAAGGTGGAGGCCACCGTTCGCGGCGCGCCCCAGGAGCCGGTGGGCTGGGTCGCCGACCTGGCCGACCTGGACGCGGCCCTGCGCGGGGTGGCGGCAGAGCTGGACCACGGCCTGCTCAATGAGAAGCCCGGCCTGGAGCGCCCGACCCTCGAACACCTCTGCCTCTATTTCGCCGAGCGGCTGAAGGCCCCGTTCCCGGGCCTGTGCCGCATCGTGGTCTCGCGCCCGACCATCAACGAGAGCTGCGCGCTAAACCTCTAGGCGCCACCGCGGGTTGACGCCGTCGCCGCGCCGCCTCTAATCCGCCGGTAAAGCTTCCGGGGGGAACGGCGATGCGAAAGTGGTTGGGGACGGCGTGCGGCTTGGCTCTCGGCCTTGGCCTGGCAGGTCAGGCCTTCGCGGACCAGGACACCTCCGTCGACGAGCTGATCGTCACCGGCACCCGGGTCACCGGCCTGCGGGCCAGCGACAGCGCCGCGCCGATCCAGGTGGTCGGCCAGGCGGCCCTGGAGCGGAGCGCCTCCACCGACCTCGTCAACACCCTGGCCCTGATGGTCCCGTCCTTCACCGCCCAGGCCGTGGGCGGCGACACGGCCAACGAGACGCTGTCGGCCCGCCTGAGGGGGCTCAGCCCCAACCACGCCCTGGTGCTGATCAACGGCAAGCGGCGGCACGGCACCTCGAACCTGGCGATCCTGTCGAGCGCCTATCAGGGCGGGGCGGCGGCCGACCTCAACTTCATTCCGCCCGCGGCCATCGCCCGCATCGAGGTCCTGCAGGACGGGGCCGCGGCCCAGTACGGCTCGGACGCCATCGCCGGAGTCATCAATGTCATCCTCAAGCAGGACGACGCCGGCGGCTCGGCCGACGTCATGGCCGGCCAGTATTTCGAGGGCGATGGCGACACCGGCGAGGTCTCCCTCAACGCCGGCTTCCGCCCGGCCGACAACGCCTTCGTCAACGTCACCGCCCTCTCGCGCTACCACAGCTATTCCAACCGCGGCGGCCCCGACCAGCGGGTCGAGCAGGCCATCGCATCGGGCGCGCATCCGGAGTGGCGAAACCTGCCGGGCTATCCCTACCTCAACAAGATCTTCGGCGACGCCCGCTACCAGCTGAACCTGGTGACCGTGAACGCCGGCGCCGACCTGGGCGGCGAGACCCGCGCCTACGCCACGGCCACCTACGGCGCCAAGTACGGCGGCGGCTGGGCCAACTTCCGCACCCCCACCCGGCTGCCGGCCCTCTACCCCCAGGGCTTCGATCCCATCGACACCACCAAGGAGCAGGACTACGCCCTCACCGGCGGCGTCGCGGGGGTGGCCGGCGGCTGGACCTGGGACCTGTCGAGCACCTGGGGCCGCGACGACATCGCCGTCAACGTCACCAACTCGGCCAATGTCGATCTCTATAACGACACGGGAAGGACGCCGTCCGACTTCCACGCCGGCGACTTCATCGCCACCCAGTGGACCACCACCCTGGACCTCGCCCGGCCCTTCGACCTGCTGGCGCGCCCGGCCACCTTCGCCGCGGGGATCGAGCGCCGGGAGGAGATCTACGAGATCCGGGCCGGCGACGCGGCCTCCCGCTACAAGGCCGGCTCCCAGTCCTATCCGGGCTTCGCCCTGACCGACGCCGGCAAGCACAGGCGTGACAACTGGGCCCTCTACGCCGACCTCGCCTTCGCGCCCGCGCCGGACACCACCCTCGACATCGCCGTGCGCCACGAGCGGTTCAGCGACTTCGGCGACACCACCGTGGGCAAGCTCACCGGTCGCTGGGACGTGACCCCGGCCTTCGCCATCCGCGGCACCGCCAGCACGGGCTTCCGCGCCCCGACCCTGGCGGAGAGCTACTATTCCGCCACCAACGTCCAGCCCAACTCGGCCTATGTGCAGCTGCCGCCCAACGCGCCGGCCGCCGCCCTGATCGGCATCGACAAGCTGAAGCCCGAGAAGTCGGTGAACTTCAGCGCCGGCGTCCTGGCCCGCCCCGGCGCGGGCGTGGTGATCACCCTCGACGCCTACCAGATCGAGGTCGAGGACAGGGTCGTGGGATCGGGCACCCTCTACGGCTACGCCAACGGCGTGGTCCGCTCGGCGGCGGTCAACGCCGCCATCGCCGCCAACGGCAACGTGCTGGAGCCCGTGCCCTTCAGCGGCGTCAACGTCTTCTCCAACGGCGTCGACACCCGCACCCGGGGCGCGGATCTGGTGGTCACCTGGTCCAACAGCTACGGCGCGCCGGGCCGGATCGATTGGACCCTGGCGGCCAACTACAACCAGACCAAGGTCACCAGCGTGCGGGCCACGCCCGCCCAACTGGCCGCCTCCGGCCAGAGTCTGTTCGACAAGGTGGCGCTGTCCACCCTGGAAACCGCGTCACCGAAGTCAAAACTGGTGGCCGGCGCCCTCTGGCAGGCCGGGCGCTGGAGCGTCGACCTGCGGGAGACCTGGTACGGCCAGGCGTCTCGCTACGCCGATCCCGGCGACGGCCGCTACTATCTCGACAAGGCCGGCGCCAAGCTGATCACCGACCTGGTGGTGGGCTACCGGGTGACGGAGCGGGTCAGCCTCACGCTCGGGGCCAACAACCTCTTCGACGTGCGGCCCAATCGCGTGAACGCCGCGGGTCTCGCCGCCAGCGCCGCGGCCGGCAATCCGGCCGTGGAGGTCTATCCCGCCTTCTCGCCCTTCGGCATCAACGGCGGTTTCTACTACGCCAAGGTCGGCTACCGCTTCTGAGCCGGCGGCGGTCGGCTAGCGCCGCTTGCGGTCGTCACGGGTCTCGTCGTCCTTGCCGTCGCCGGGGATCATCGCCCCCACCACCATGCCCGCGCCCTTGGCGGTCATGCCGACGGCGCTGGCGGTGACGCCCACGGCGGTGCCCACCACGGCGCCGGCGGCCATGGCGATGCAGCCCGACTGGGATAGGCCAAGCGCCAGGAACAGGGCGCCGGTGGCGGCGGTGCGGGCGAGTGTCATGCTGGGGTCCCCGGATGGTCCCGTACGGTTAACCGCCAAACCATACCAAAAGGTGGCGGGCCGCGGCGTCTCAGCGCTTGGGGCTGCGGGGGACCGGGCCGGCGGCGGCGCGGTCGGCGGCGCGGCGGCGGGGGCCGTCATAGTCGGGGTCGACCTTGCGGCGGCGGTCGGGGCCGAAATAGTCGTCGGTGCGGACGAAGGGCCGGGGGTGGTCGATGATCTTCTGCAGCCGGTCCAGCACGCCGCGCGCGGTCAGGGGCTTGGCCAGGAACTCGTTGACCCCGGCGTCGCGGGCCTCGTGGATCCGCCGCAGGGTGGAGTGACCGGTGATCATGATCACCGGCGCCATCTGGTTGGGGCTGTCGGCGGAGTTGCGCAGCAGCCGCACGAAGTCGATGCCGTCCAGGGGCTCCATGGCCAGGTCGGTCATGACGATGTCGATGGCGTGGGCCCGCATGCGCTGCAGGGCCTCGGCGCCGTCGCTGGCCTCATAGATGTTGTTCACGCCCACCGCGCGCAGGATCTCCGACAACAGAACCCGGATGTGGGGGTTGTCGTCGACGAGCAGGATCTTGAGAAGGTCAAGCCGCACGGGGCGTCGCTGCAATCTAACCTAGAAAAATGGACGCCACGGCGGCCGTCGGAATCAAGAGCCGGAAGCGCAGGAGGCGCTCAATAACGGGGCGTAACAAGTTCGGTCAACGCCGAATAGTACTGTTCGATCAATTCGATCCCGCAAGGGCGAAGGCAGGGCGCGGCGCGGGCCTGGGTCCGCGCTCAGTCTTCCGCAACCCTGCCGGGCAAGAAGGCTTCGCCACCCGTTTGGGCCCGGTGCCGCAGGAAGGCGTCGGCCAGGGCGCAGGCGGTCATGGCCTCCACCACCGGCACGGCGCGCAGGCCCACGCAGGGGTCGTGGCGGCCCTTGGTGCGCAGCTCGATCTCCTCGCCGGCCTCGTTGATGGAGCGGCGCAGGGAAAGGATGGAGGAGGTGGGCTTGAAGGCGACGCGCGCCACCACCGATTGACCGGTGGAGATACCCCCCAGGATGCCGCCGGCGCTGTTGGAAAGGAACATCGGCCCCTCATTGCCCATCCGCATCTCGTCGGCGTTCTCCTCGCCGGAGAAGGCGGCCGAGGCGAAGCCCGCGCCGATCTCCACCCCCTTGGCGGCGTTGATGGACATCAGGGCGCCGGCCAGCTCGGCGTCGAGCTTGCCGTAGATCGGCGCGCCCCAGCCGGCGGGCACGCCCATGGCCTCGACCTCGACGATGGCGCCGGTGGAGGAGCCGGCCTTGCGGACCTGTTCCAGGTGCTCTTCCCAGACGCCCACCATCGCGGGATCGGGGCACCAGAAGGGGTTCTGGGTGGTCTGGTCCCAGTCGAAGCGGGCGCGGTCGATGGCGTGGGGCCCGATCTGCACCACCGCGCCGCGGATCGTCACGCCGGCCAGGATCTTGCGGGCCACGGCGCCGGCGGCGACGCGGGCGGCGGTCTCGCGGGCCGAGGCCCGGCCGCCGCCGCGATAGTCGCGCACCCCGTACTTGGCGAAATAGGCGTAGTCGGCGTGGCCGGGGCGGAAGGCCTGGGCGATCTCCCCGTAGTCGCGGCTGCGCTGGTCGACGTTCTCGATGATCATCGAGATCGGCGTGCCGGTGGTGACCTGGCCGTCGGTGCGGTCGTCGGCGAACACCCCCGACAGGATCTTCACCGCGTCCGGCTCCTGGCGCTGGGTGACGAACTTGCCCTGGCCGGGGCGCCGCTTGTCCAGCCACACCTGGATCTCTTCGGCGGTCAGCTTGATGTTGGGCGGGCACCCGTCCACCACGCAGCCCAGCGCCGGCCCATGGCTTTCGCCCCAGGTGGTGACACGGAACAGGTGGCCGAAGGTGTTGTGCGACATGGCGGCGCTTCTAACCGCGCGGGCGGTTTCTGGCTAGGCCGCCCAGGCCGCGGCGAAGCGGCGGAGCTGGGCGCGGGCGGCGGAATCCCCGCTCTGGCTGTCGGCGGCCAGGCGCAGGAACAGGTGCCCCTGGCGGTGGCGGCCGCGCGCCGGCAGGCCCTGGCCCACCAGGCGGATCAGGCCGCGTTCGCAGGCCTTCCGGGTGATCCAGACCACGCGGCGGCCCAGGGGCGTCTCCACCCCGATGCGGCCGCCCTCGGCCAGCAGGCGCGGTTCGATCTTCACGGTGATCCAGAGGTCGTCGCCGCGCACCAGCATCTCGCCGTCGCCGCGGATGACCACGTCCAGCTCGGCCTCGCCGGCGCGGACCGTGTCGCCGGCCCGCAGGCCGGGGGGCAGGTCGATCTTCACCCGGCGGCCGTCGGGCAGCCGATGCTCCACCTTGCCGCCGGCCATGGCCACCAGGGGCGGGACCGACAGGGTGGGGGAGGCGGCGACCGGGCGGCTCACCGTGGCCGGCGGCTGGCCGACCCGGTCGCGCGGCGCCGGCGCGATCTGCAGGATGCGATAGGCCTCCACCACTTCGCGGAAGCGCTCGGCGTCGCCGCCCTTGCGATCGGGGTGGGCGCGCTTGGCGGCCTCGCGGAAGGCGCGGCGCAGCTCGGCGGGGCCGGCGAGGGGGCCCGCGCCCAGTACCTCGCGCGCCCGCTTCACGCTCATCGTGGTTGTGTTCGCCCCGGCCATCCCGCGCAGTCTTAGGAAGACGCGGTCAATGCGGGGTTAAGCCCCTGACGCTGGGCCACGCCTGCGCTATATGCCGAGCATGACCGACAAGCCCGCCATTCCCGCCTCGCCGAGCGAGGACGACTACGTCCGCAGCGTCACGGAGGCCCATCCCCTCCCGCTCCTGACGGAGGAGGACCCCATGGCCCTGTTCAACACCTGGCTGGGCGAAGCCCTGGACAAGGAGCTCAACGACGCCAACGCCATGGCCCTGGCCACCGCCGACACCGATGGCCTGCCCGACGTGCGCATGGTGCTGTTGAAGGAGGCCGACGAGCGGGGCTTCGTCTTCTATTCCAACGAGACCAGCGCCAAGGGCCGCGAACTGGCCGCCAATCCCCAGGCCGCCCTGCTGTTCCACTGGAAGTCCCTGCGCCGCCAGGTGCGGGTCCGCGGGCCGGTCTCCCACGTCACCGACGCCGAGGCCGACGCCTACTGGGCCACCCGCGCCCGGCCCGCCCAGATCGGCGGCTGGGCCTCCCAGCAGTCCCAGGCCCTGCCCGACCGCCTGGCCCTGGAAAAGCGCATCGCCGAGTTCGGCCTGAAGTTCGGCATCTCCAAGGTGCCGCGCCCGCCGCACTGGCGCGGCTTCCGCATCACCCCCCACGTCATCGAGTTCTGGCGCGACCGCCCGTTCCGCCTGCACGAGCGCCTGGTCTTCCAGCGCGAGGGTTCGGGCTGGACCACGACCCGGCTCTATCCTTGACCGACGGCCAGGAAGCCGAGGTGGCGGCCTGGTTCGAGGGCCGCTCCGAGCGCGCCATCGAGACCGCCTGCGCCCGGGTCTATCTGGCCGGCGACCAGGCCTTCAAGGTCAAGCGCCACGTCGATCTCGGCTATCTCGACTACTCCACCCTGGACCTGCGCCACTGGGCTCTGGAGCGGGAGCTCAGCTTCAACCGCGCCGCGGCCTCGGACATCTACCGCGCCGTCCGGCGGGTCAGCCGCGCCGCGGGTGGCGGGCTGGAACTGGACGGCCCCGGCGAGACCGTCGAGTTCGCCCTCGAGATGCGCCGCTTCGACGAGCATGCGGTGCTGTCGGCCCAACCCTGGGCGGTCGACGGTCCCCTGGCCGACGCGCTCGGGCGCACGGTGGCCGGCTTCCACGCCGCGGCCCCGATCCGGCCCAAGGGCGGCGGCGGGGCGGCCCTGAAATACACCATCGATTCCAACGCCCACCTGCTGCGGGGCCTGGCGCCGCGCCTGGGCGCCGCGCGGGTCGAGCGCCTGGTGGCGGCCACTGACGCTGAGTATTTCCGCCAAGAGCCCCTGCTGGACGCCCGCCGCGCCGCCGGCTTCGGCCGCCACTGCCACGGCGACCTGCACCTGGGGAACATCCTGCTGGAGGCCGGCCGGCCGATCCTCTTCGACTGCATCGAGTTCAACGACGTGCTCTCGGAGATCGACGTCCAGTACGACCTGGCCTTCCTGCTGATGGACCTGCAGTTCCGCCGGCGCTCCGACGCCGCGGTCCGCGCCCTGTCGGCCTATCTGGACGAGGCCGCCCGGGTCTGGGGGCGCGAGCTGCGCCAGGGCCTGGCCGCCCTGCCGCTGATGCTGGCGGTGCGCGCCGCGGTCCGCGCCCATGTCTGCGCCAACAGCGGCGACGACCCCGGCGCCCTGGCCTATCTCGACGCCGCCATCGCCCACCTGACCCCCGCGGCCCCCAGCCTGGCGGCCGTCGGCGGCCTGTCGGGGACCGGCAAGTCCACCTTCGCGCGGCTGATCGCGCCGGGCCTCGGCGCCTCGCCGGGCGCGGTGGTGCTGCGCACCGACGAAGTGCGCAAGCGGCTGCTGGGCGCGGCCCACGACCAGCCGCTCTCCAGCGAGGTCTATTCCCAGGCCTATTACGACCAGGTCTACGACACCCTGTTCGCCGACGCCGCCGAGCTGCTGGCGGCCGGCCGGGCGGTGGTGCTGGACGCCACCTTCATCCAGCCGGAGCTGCGGGTCCGGGTCGAGGCCCTGGCGGCGGGGGCCGGGGTCCCCTTCCACGGGGTCTGGCTGGAGGCCGCCCCGGAGATCCTGGCCGGACGCATCCAGGGCCGCACCGGCGACGCCTCCGACGCCACCCTGGCCACCCTGACCATGCAGCTGGCCCGCGACATCGGCCCGGTGGCCTGGACCCGCGTCGACGCCTCGGGGCCGGCCGAGGACTCCGCCGAGGCCTGGTCCACCCGCTACGCCCGCTGACCCGGGTCCCGGACACCCCGTTTTGAGCCTGTGCGGGGACGTCGCAGCCCGGGCCTGATTCATGGTCTGTTAGCCGCGACCGCACAGGGTCTTCCGACACAACTCGGGGATCGGTGTTATGGGCGCGCAGACGCAGACCGCGGACGTCCTGGAGGCCAGCGTCTCCAACATGGTGGGCGTGCTCTCCTGGGAGATCGAGCTGGCCGGCGCCCGCTGCATGAAGCTCGACGTCCTGGTGGCCGAGCTGCTGCACATCCTGCCCCAGGAGCATCGCGAGAAGCTGGTGGAGGGGATGCAGACGGTGGACCTGCTGGGCCAGCAGCTCACCAGCCTGGCCGCCTTCGCCCGTCACCTCAGCGACGAGATCTCCGACGACGTCACCGCCTCGGTGCAGGACGCCCTGGGGGACATGAAGCTCGCGGCCCTGGCCGACCGGATGTTCACCGCCCTGGGCGGCGAGGAAAAAGGTCTCAACGACGGCGACGAGGCGGGCGACCTTGACCTGTTCTGAGCCGACACTCGTCCCCAACCGGTCCGCGCGGAAAGGCTGCCCATGACCCACGAAACCCAAGGCCGCCGGATCGTGATCTGCGATCCCGACCGCACCGTCCTGGAGCTGCTGCAGATCCGGCTGGAACTGGCTGGCTGCGAGACCTTCACCGCCCGCACCGGCGAGGCGGCGCTGGAGACCCTCGAGCAGGTGGCCCCCGACGCCCTGCTGCTGGAGCTGGATCTGCCGGGGATGGATGGGTTCGCGGTCCTGCGCGCCCTCGATCCCGACGGGGAGGGCCTGGCCTTCCCGGTCCTGGTGATGGGCAAGCGACTCAGCGAGGCCGACTTCCAGCGCGCCGTGGGCCTGGGCGCCCGGGCCGGCCTGGTGAAACCCTTCGGCGGCACCGACGTGGTGGAGACCGTCGAGCGCGAACTGCGCGCCGCCGCCCCCGCCCGCCGCGCGGTGGCCTAGGCTCTTTCCTTCCCCGCCGCGCCTCGTCCATGGTGGCGGGGTGAACATCCTCTTCATCACCCTCGACCAGTTCCGCGGCGACGCCCTCTCGGCGGCGGGCCATCCCATCGTGCGCACGCCGAACCTGGACCGGCTGGCGGCGCAGGGCGTGCGGTTCGCGCGCCACTACAGCCAGGCCGCCCCCTGCAGCCCCGGGCGGGCCAGCCTCTACACCGGGACCTACCAGCTCAATCACCGGGTGGTGGCCAACGGCACGCCGCTGGACCGGCGGCTGGACAATGTGGCCAAGGCCGCGCGGCGGGCGGGCTATAGGCCGACCCTCTTCGGCTACACCGACCAGGCGGTCGATCCCCGCGACGCCACCGGCCCCGACGATCCCCGCCTCCGGTCCTGGGAAGGGGTGCTGCCGGGCTTCGAGGTCGGCCTGAACTTCGCCACCCACGATCCCGGCGTCTGGGTCCGCTGGCTGCGCGACCTGGGGCACGAGGTCCCCGACGACTATGAGGGCGCCGTGGGCGGCGAGCCCGGCCGGCCCGCCGAACACAGCCTGTCGGCCTATCACACCGACGTCCTGCTGGACTGGATCGCCGCCCAGGACGGGCCCTGGTTCGCCCACCTGTCCCAGCTTCGCCCCCATCCGCCCTATGGCGCGGCGGGGCATTTCGCGGAGATGTACGATCCGGCCGCCATGGCGCCGCCCATCGCGCCGTCGCAGGACCGCCACCGCCTGCACGACGGCCTGCGCCGCGCCATCGGCGCGCCCGAGGATCCCGCCGAGATGGCTCGGCTCCAGGCGCAGTATTTCGGCATGGTCAGTGAGGTCGACCACCAGCTCGGCCGCCTGTGGGCCGCCCTGGAGGCGTCGGGCCAGTGGGAGGACACCTTCATCGTCGTCACCGCCGACCACGGCGAGCAACTCGGCGACCACGGCCTGATCCAGAAGTCGGGCTTCTTCGAGGAGAGCTATCATATCCTCAATGTCGTCCGGGACCCGCGCCGGACCCGGGCCCACGGCAGCGTGGTCGACCGCTTCACCGAGAACGTCGACATCCTGCCCACCCTCTGCGAGGCCATGGGGATTCCCGTGCCCGACCAGTGCGACGGCCTGCCGCTGACGCCCTTCCTCGCGGGCGAGGACCCGCCCCATTGGCGCGCCGCCGCCCACTGGGAGTTCGACTGGCGCGGCTCCAACATACCGAAAGGTCCGCAGGCCTGGCCCTGGGACCGGCGGATGGAGCGCCAGAACCTGGCGGTGCTGCGCTCCGAGACCGCCGCCTATGTCCAGTTCGGCGACGGGGACTGGCTCTGCTTCGACCTGGCCGCCGATCCCACCTGGCGCACGCCGGTCACCGACACCGGCGTGATCCTGGCCCACGCCCAGGCCATGCTGACCTGGCGCGCCCAGCACGCCGACCGCACCCTCACCGGCCTGTTGATCGACAATGGCGGGACGGGGCGCTGGCCGGTCGCGCACGCCTGACGCAAATGCTAACCAAACCCCTCGCGTCACGGGGGCGCGGCGTTGCGCCCCGGCGCGTGCGAAACTAGCTTGTCGCGCGCCCGTTCAGAGGCCGAAGTTGGAGGACGCTTTCGATGCAAGGCAGGATGCAGGACTGGCCGCTAACGGTCGACCGCATACTCGACCACGCCAAGTCCTGGCACGGGGACCGCGAGATCGTCTCGCGCTCCGTCGAGGGCCCGATCGTCCGCACCACCTATGCTGAGGTCCACGCGCGGGCCAAGCGGGTCTCCAACGTCCTGCGGGGCCTGAACATCCAGCCCGGCGACCGGGTCGCGACCCTGGCCTGGAACACCGCCCGCCACATCGAGGCCTGGTACGGGATCATGGGGATGGGGGCGGTCTGCCACACCCTCAACCCGCGCCTGTTCTCCGAGCAGCTCGTCTACATCATCAACCATGCCGAAGATAAGGTCATCTTCACCGACCTGACCTTCCTGCCCATCCTGGCCTCTATCCGCGACCAGATCCCCACCGTTCAGCACATCATCGTCTTCACCGACGACGGCCACATGACCGCCGACCTGCCCGGCGCCCATTCCTATGAGAGCCTGCTGTCCCAGGTCTCCGAGGACGCCGTCTGGGGCGGCTTCGACGAGAATTCCCCGGCCGGCCTCTGCTACACCTCCGGCACCACGGGCAACCCGAAGGGGGTGCTCTACTCGCACCGCTCCAACTTCCTGCACACCCTGGTGACCATGGGCGCCGACGTGCTCGGCATCGGGGCCCTCGACACCGTCCTGCCGGTGGTGCCGATGTTCCACGCCAACGCCTGGGGCGTGGCCTTCTCCGCGCCCGCCGTGGGCGCCAAGCTGGTGATGCCCGGCGCCAAGCTGGACGGCGCCTCGATCCACGAGTTGCTGGAGAGCGAGCAGGTCACCTTCTCCGCCGCCGTACCCACGGTCTGGCAGATGCTGCTGACCCACCTGCGCGAGACCAACGGGACCCTGAACAGCCTCAAGCGCGTGGTCATCGGCGGCTCGGCCGTGCCCGAGGCCATCGTGCGCGCCTTCCGCGACGACTACGGCGTGGCCGTCACCCACGCCTGGGGCATGACCGAGACCTCGCCGCTGGGCACCCAGGCCACCCCGAACCACAAGATCGCGGCCATGGACGACGAGGCCCAGCTTCGCTTCCAGCTCAAGCAGGGCCGGCCGCCGCTGGGCATCGACCTGCGGCTCACCGACGACGCGGGCCACGACCTGCCCCGCGACGGCCACACCTTCGGCAAGCTCCTGGTGAAGGGCCCGTTCGTGGTGGGCGAGTACTTCAAGGGCGATGGCGGCGACATCCTCGACGACCAGGGCTTCTTCGACACCGGCGACGTCGCCACCCTCGACGAGCACGGCTTCATGCAGATCACCGACCGCGCCAAGGACGTCATCAAGTCCGGCGGCGAGTGGATCAGCACCATCGAGATCGAGAACATCGCCGCCGGCCACCCCAAGGCCGAGCTGGCCGCCGTGATCGGCATGCCGCACCCCAAGTGGGACGAGCGGCCCCTGCTGCTGGTCAAGCTGCGCCCCGGCCAGACCGCCACCAAGGAGGAGTTCCTCGCCTTCCTCGAGGGCAAGATCGCCAAGTGGTGGATGCCCGACGACGTGGTCTTCGTCGACGACATCCCGCTCGGCGCCACCGGCAAGATCGACAAGAAGCTGATCCGCACCCGGATGGCCGACTATGTCCTGCCCACCGCCGTCGCCGCCACGGCGGCCGGCGCGGCCCTGGCCGCCCCGCCGGAGCCCAAGATCTACGCCCCGGAGCCGGAGACCCACGCCGAGGCGCACCCGGCCCCGCCGCCCGAGCCGCCCACCGCCGACCACACCGCCTGGTCCCCGGCCGCCAAGCCGGTGCAGGAGGAGGCCTATTCCGGCCTGACCGTGGTGACGCCGACCCTGGCCTCGTTCCCCGCCCCCGACGCCGCCGACGCGCCGGAGGCCACGGCGGAGGCCGGCGCCCCTTTTCCCGCTGAGCCGCGGGCCGACGCCGCGGCGCACGCCGATCTTCCCCGGCCCGAGGCCGCCCCGGAGGCGCCCCTGGCCATGCCCCTGCCGCACGAGCGCCGCAAGCCGCGCAAGCGGAGCGGGGGCTTCGCCGGCTTCTACCTGAACCTCGCCACCCTGGTGGCCCTCGCCCCGGCCCTGATGGTGGGCGCTGGTATGCTGGGCACCCGCTCGGGCCTGATGGACTGGAAGACCGGCCTCGGCGTCATCGCCCTGGAATGGGCGCCCAAGGTGGCCCTGGTGGCGGTGGCCGCCGGCCTCCTGGGGGTGATCATCGCCCTGTTCTCGGGCTTCGGCCGCTTCTGGGCCCGCGCCCTGCTGGTCCTGGCGATCTGCGGCGCCACCTTCGGGGCCTATGTCTGGGCCCGGCAGGCCCAGGTGACCAACCCGCCGATCAACGACGTCTCCACCGACTGGAGCATGCCGCTGACCTTCTCCCAGAAGATGATGCGCGAGCGCGGTCCCGAGGCGATCATGGTGGAGGCCGATCCCGTGCGGCCGCTGGATTCCGCCGCCTATGCCGGCCGCCGGGTCGCCGAGATCAACGCCGAGACCTGCGCCCAGGCTCGGCCCCTGCTGCTGTCGGCCGCCCCCGGCGCCGCCTACGCCAAGGCCAAGGCCGCGGTGGAGCAGGCGGGCCTGGCCCTGGTCACCGACGATCCCGCCAGCGGCCGCATCGAGGCCACCGGCCGCAGCCCCGCCTTCGGCCTGAAGAACGACGTGGTGGTCCGCGTCCTGCCGGCCCCCCAGGGCGCCCGCATCGATGTCCGCGCCATCGGCCGCGTCCCCGTCCCCGACTTCGGCGCCAACTGCGCCCGGGTGACCGAGCTGATCGGCGCGATGCGGAGCTAGGCCCTCTCCACCGCCCGGTACTCGCTGTCGGGCCCCGGCGTCCCGTCCGTGGTCACCAGCCCCCGCCGCACCAGGTCGATCATGTGGCCCAGCACCGAGCGGGCCGCCGCCGGATGCAGGCGCGGATCGACGTCGGCATAGAGCACCGGGACCATGTCGCGGATCCTGCCGTGGCCCTCGGTGACCGCCTTCAGCACCTGGGCCTCGCGGGCGCGGCGGTGGGCGATATAGCCCTCGATGAAGGGGGTGACCTCGGTGATCGGCGGGCCGTGGGTCGGCCACAGGACCGAGAACTCGCGGGCCTTCACCTTGTCCAGGCTCTCCATGTAGTCGGTCATGTCGCCGTCCGGCGGGGTGATCACCGTCGTCGACCAGCCCATGATGTGGTCGCCGGAGAACAGGGCGTTCTCCTCGCGCAGGGCGTAGCAGATGTGGTTGGAGGTGTGGCCCGGGGTGGCGATGGCCTCGATCGTCCAGCCCGGCCCCTCGAGCACCTGGCCGCCGCCGCAGAGGCTGACATCGGGGGCGAAGTCGTGGTCGTGACCGGCCTCCATGCGCACGCCGCTGTCGTCGGTCGGCGCGTGGGCCACCGCGCAGCCATAGATCGGCGCGCCCGTCCGCGCCTTCAGCGGCCCGGCCAGGGGCGAGTGGTCGGTGTGGTGGTGGGTGATCAGGATGTGGCTGACCGTCTCGCCGGGCTCCAGGGCGGCCAGGATCGCCTCCAGGTGGTCGTCCATGTCGGGGCCGGGATCGATCACCGCCACCTGGCCGCGGCCGACGATGTAGGTGCCGGTGCCCAGATAGGTGAAGGGCCCCGGATTGTTGGCCACCACCCGCCGGATCAGGGGGGAGACCTGGTCGACCTTGCCGTAGTCGAACTTGATCTCGCGGACATAGGGAATCATCGAAGGTGTCCTTTCGGCGGCGCCGAGTTTGCGCTGTGAGCCTCAATTCCAGTGATGTGAGGCGGTTATGGCGGCGCAGGCGGCGATGTTTGTTTCAAAACGGCTTCAGCGGGTGGTCTTCGCCCTGATGTGTCTCATGACGGCCCAACTGGTCCTGACCATGGCCAGCTGCGAGCCCGACGAACCGGCCCTGCTGGGCGCGGTCCGCGTGCCCATCTCGATGCCGGGCTAAGCGCGATAGCCGAAAGTGGATACCGGGTTCGGCGACCATCGCGCGTTCTTCAAGAAGTCGGAAGCACCCCGTTCAGGTCGTAGCCGGCCTGTTCCCCCAGCTTCACCAGCTCGTCGCGCGAGCGCGCGCCGTCCATGGCCTCGCCCAGCGACCAGGTGATGATCGAGCGCGTGCCCGACCGGCAGAAGGCCAGGACCGGGCCCTCGGAGTTCTCCAGGATCGAGCGCTCCTCGGCCACCTGCTCCTGGGTCGGCCCGCCCCGCACCGGGATATAGGCGTAGGCCAGGCCCGCGGCCTTGGCCGCGGCCTCGACGGCGGCGCTCGACGGCTGGGCCGGATCCTCTCCGTCTGGGCGATTGTTGATCACCAGCTTGAACCCCATCGCCGCGGCGCGGGGCAGGTCTTCCAGGCTGATCTGGGGGCTCACGGAGAGCTGGTCGGTGACGCGTCGAAATTCGGTCATGGTCTGACTTCACTAAGCTGGGGAGAGGCCCTTCGTTGACATCATCAAGGGCCAGTGAAACTTTCGCAACGCCCGGCCGTCAAAAGGCCTCCACGTCGAGCTCCCAAAACCCATGTTGCGTTTCATAGGCCGCCGACTTCTCGTGGCCATTCCGACGCTGTTCCTCGTCGTGACCCTGGCCTTCTTCATGATGCGGGCCGCCCCAGGCAGCCCCTTCGACATGGACCGCAAGCTCTCGCCAGAGATCGAGCGCAACGTCATGGCCAAGTACGGCATGGATAAGCCGCTCGGCGCCCAGTACGCCGACTACCTGACCGGCGTGCTGCACGGCGATTTCGGCCCGTCCCTGAAATACAAGGACAAGACCGTCCTGCAGATCCTGCAGGAGAACTACAAGGTCAGCCTCACCCTGGGCCTCTCGGCCATAACCCTCGCCGGCGCCATCGGCGTCACCCTGGGGGTCCTGGCGGCCCTGAGGCAGAACGGCTGGGTCGACTACGGCGTCATGGGGGTGGCCATCATCGGGGTCTGCATCCCCACCTTCGTCACCGCGCCCCTGCTGGTCCTGCTGTTCGGCTCGATCTTGCAGTGGCTGCCCAACGGAGGATGGAACGACGGGGCGCTCGCCAACCTGGTCCTGCCCATCACCGTGCTGGCCCTGCCGCAGATCGCCATCATCTCGCGCCTGACCCGGGCCGGCATGATCGAGGTGCTGCAGTCCAACTATGTGCGCACGGCCCGCGCCAAGGGCCTGCCGGCCCACCGGGTGGTGTTCAAGCACGCCCTGCGCGCGGCCATCCTGCCCCTGGTCAGCTATCTCGGCCCCGCCTGCGCGGGCCTGCTCACCGGCTCCCTGGTGGTGGAGAAGATCTTCAACCTGCCGGGCCTGGGGAAGTTCTTCGTCATCAGCGCCCTGCAGCGCGACTACACCGTCGTCATGGGCATGGTGATCTTCTACGCCGCCCTGATCCTGTTCCTGAACCTGGTCGCCGACCTGCTCTATGCGGTCCTCGATCCCCGCGTGAGGCTGTCGTGAGCACTCCGATTCTCGCTCCCGGCTCGCGCGAAGGCGCGGCCCTCATGGAGACCGCCGTCCGCGGCCGCAGCCTGTGGGACGACGCTCGCCGTCGCCTGCTGCGCAACGGTGGCGCCGTCGGCGGCATGGTCATGCTGGCCCTGCTGGTCCTGGTGGCGGTGATCGGCCCCCACGTGGTCCCCTTCGCCTACGACCAGATCAACAAGAACGACGTCTGGGCGCCGCCGCTCACGGCCGGCCACCTGCTGGGCGCCGATTCGCTGGGCCGCGACCTGCTGGCCCGGCTGCTGATGGGCCTGCGGGTGTCCCTGGCCATCGGCCTGATCGCCACCCTGGTCTCCCTGGTTATCGGGGTCGCCTGGGGCGCGGTGGCCGGATTCGTGGGCGGGGTCGTCGACGAGGTGATGATGCGCATCGTCGACGTGCTCTATTCCCTGCCCTTCATCTTCTTCGTCATCCTGCTGATGGTGACCTTCGGCTCCAACATCATCCTGATCTTCATCGCCATCGGGGCGGTGGAGTGGCTGACCATGAGCCGGATCGTGCGCGGCCAGACCCTGTCCCTGAAGCACAAGGAATTCGTCGAGGCCGCCCGCGCCGCGGGCCTGACCCAGGGGTCGATCATCGCCAAGCACATCGTCCCCAACCTGCTGGGGCCGGTGGTGGTCTATGTGACCCTGACCATCCCCGCCGTGATCCTGGCCGAGAGCTTCCTCAGCTTCCTGGGCCTGGGGGTCCAGCCCCCCATGGCCTCGCTCGGCACCCTGATCGCCGGCGGCGCCCAGGACATGGAGCTGGCCTGGTGGCTGCTGGTCTTCCCGTCGCTGACCATGGTGGTCACCCTGATGAGCTTCAACTTCATCGGCGACGGCCTGCGCGACGCCATCGACCCGAAGGACCGGTGAGGGGAGGGGCTACTTCACCCGCCGCGCCCGCACCGCCCGCTGGCCGTCCAGGTTCATGAAGTAGCCCATGGAGGCCTTGCGGATCTCGGCCTTGGAGCCGGCCTTCGGCGCGCGGGCCAGGATCTCGCTGTCGTTCTGCGCCCAGACGGCTCCGCCCTCCAACTCCACGACCCACTTCCGGTCGCCGCCCTGATAGGCCTTGGTGACATTGCTGCTCACCCGGTCCAGGTCCTCGGGCTTCTCGCCGCGCTCGAACATGGCCAGCGAAGGCATGGAGAAGCCGAAGGCCTGCTTGCGGGCGGCGCGGGCCTGGTCGCGGTCCACCACCACGATGTCGCCCTTCTTCTCGGCGACATCCAGGCTGGCGACGGCGGCGTCGTAGCAGGCCAGCCGCTCGGCCGCCTCAGTCTTGCCCTTGCAGTCCATCAGGTTCTGGAAAACCGCCGTCCGCGCCTCGGTCTTGGGTTCGGCGGCGTTCGCCGCGCCGGCGAAGGCCAGGGCGGTCAGGCCAAGGCTGGCCAGCTTTAAGCGCTTAGGAAACTGTGTCATCCGTGACCCCATGATCTCATTGTCCCGCATTGATAAGGCCGCGCCCGGCCGCGGCAAGACGCTGCTCGCAGGCCTGGCCGCCTTTTCGCTCCTGGCCCTGGCGCTCGCCGGCTGCACCCAGAAGGCCTCGCGGCCGCCCTGTCCGGCCGGCCAGGTCTGCCTGCAGATGGGCAACGGCTCCGAGCCGGCCTCCCTCGACCCGCACAAGATCACCGGCACCTGGGAGGACCGGATCGTCTCGGACCTGATGGTGGGGCTGACCACCGACGACAAGGACGGCAAGTCCGTGCCCGGCATGGCCGAGCGCTGGACCACCAGCCCCGACGGCAACACCTGGACCTTCTACCTGCGCGACGCGGTGTGGTCCGACGGGGTGCCGGTCACCGCCGACGACTTTGTCTTCGCCCTGCAGCGGATCATGGATCCCAAGACGGCGTCGGAATACGCCTCGCTGCTCTATTTCATCAGGAACGCCCAGCCGGTGAACGAGGGCAAGGCCGCCAAGGACGCCCTCGGGGTCCGCGCCCTGTCCCCCAAGGTGCTGGAGATCACCCTCGAGCACCCGGCCCCCTATCTCCCCGAGCTGGCCAAGCACCAGACCATGCTGCCGGTGCCCAAGCATGTGGTGGAGAAGTGGGGCGACGCCTGGAGCCAGCCGGCCCACTACGTCTCCAACGGACCCTATCTGCTGAAGAGCTGGTCCCTCGGCGACCACGTGGCCGCGGTGAAGAACCCGCGCTTCTATGACGCCAAGAATGTCTGCGTCGACCAGGTGAACTACTACCCCACCAACGACGCCATCGGCGCCGAGCGCCGCGTGCGACGCGGCGAGCTGGACGCCAACGCCGACATCCAGTCCAACCGCATCGCCTTCCTGCGCGAGCGGATGCCGGACTATGTCCACACCTACACCTATCTCGGGGTGGCCTATCTGGCCTTCAATTCCGCGGTGCCGGCCTTCAAGGACAAGCGGGTGCGCATGGCTCTCGACATGGCCATCGACCGGGAGTTCATCACCGGCAAGCTGCTGCGCGGCGGCCAGAAGCCGGCCTACACCTTCGTGCCGCCCGGCGTGGCCAACTACACCCAGGCCGCGGCGCCGGCCTGGGCCGCCTGGCCGCTCGCCAAGCGCCAGGCCGAGGCGCGGCGTCTGCTGGCCGCGGCGGGCTACGGCCCGAACAATCCCCTGAAAATCGAGATCAAGCACCGCAACACGCCCGATCCCATGCTGTTCATGCCCGCCGTCCAGGCCGACTGGAAAGAGGTGGGGGTGGAGACGGCGCTGGTTCAGAACGAGACCCAGATCGCCTACGCCGCCTACCGCTCGCGGGACTTCCAGGTGGCCGACGCCGCCTGGATCGCCGACTACAACGACGCCATGAGCTTCCTCTATCTGCAGCAGTCCTCCACCGGCTCGCAGAACTACGGGGACTACAAGAACCCGATCTTCGACGATCTCCTGGCGCGGGCCGACAACGAGCCCGACGCCAAGGTCCGCGCCGCCTATCTGGCCCAGGCCGAGAAGATCATGCTCGATGACGCCGCGGTGGCCCCGGTCTTCTTCTATGTGAACAAGAACCTGGTCTCGCCGAAGATCACCGGCTGGGCCGACAACATCGTCGACCATCACCGCACCCGTTACCTCTGCGTGGGCAAGCCGCGACCCTGACCCCACGCTCGCGCTTGGCGCGATTTCCGGGGACGAATACGACCACAATCGGGCCGGGCCGGCGGGATTCGGCCCGGTGACCGAGGTCGATTGAGGCGTCCTGTGCCCCGTTTCGCCACAATCCGCCGAGGCTTCAGGTAAAAATCCCGCGAAAAGGCGACGATGCAGGCAAGATAGTGCGTCGAGCCGTGGGCGACCCGTAATCTGTGACCAGAATGCGACAGGTCGGCGCCCTTCACATTGCCTATCCGTAATGGGCGTTGACCGTTACGCGGTAACCTTCGTAACTCCCCGGTAACCGGGTCCGCATGCGGCCCTGGGACCGAGTCCATTTGTGGGGAGCAGGTCTCGCCCGATCCTGACGATCGAACGAGCCGCTGGAGGATCTAGACCTTGAAAACCAATTCCATGCGATCGCGCCTTCTGGCGTCTTCGATGATCTGCGGCGCCGCCATCACGGCCTTCTCGGCCTCCGCGGCCTACGCCCAGGACAGCGAAGTCACCGAAGTCGTCGTCACCGGTTCGCGCATCGTCCGTCAGGACTACGTGGCCAACAGCCCGATCTCGACGGTGACCGGCGAGCAGACGGTGGCGAATGCGGACATCACCCTCGACACCTATCTGAACACCCTGCCGCAGGTGAACCCGTCCGGGACCACCACCTCCAACAACCCCGGCAACGGCGGTCAGTCCAACATCGACCTTCGCGGTCTGGGCTCGAACCGTAACGTGGTGCTGGTGGACGGCCGCCGTCCGATGGTCTCGGCCAACAACCTCACGGTCGACCTGAACACCATTCCCCAGGCCCTCATCGAGAGCATCGAAGTCATCACCGGCGGCGCCGGTGCGGCCTACGGCGCCGACGCCATCTCCGGCGCGGTCAACGTCAAGCTGAAGCGCAACTTCGAAGGCGTCGACATCCGCGCCAACTACTCCAACAGCACCGAATATTGGGACGCTGAAGAGTACCAACTGTCGGCCGCCATCGGCGGCAACTTCGCCGACGGCAAGGGCAACGCGGTGTTCGGCTTCGACCGATCCTATCGCGAAGCGATGATCAAGTCGCAGCGTCCCTTCTCTCAGAACGCCACCTCGACCACCTCCTTCCTGCCGGAAGGCGCCCTGTTCTGGGCCAACACCAACGCCCCCACCAAGGCGGCCCTCGATGCCGTCTTCGGAACCTACGGCGTTGCACCCACGGCCATCTCCCTGACCTCGGGGACCATCGGCTTCAACATGGACGGCTCGCTGTTCTACAAGGGCGTGTTCAACAACCCGCTCAACGTTCAGCACTTCACCTATCCGATCGACGGCGCGGTGAACCAGAGCCTGTACCCCGACCTGTACAGCTACAACTTCGACTATGTGAACATCCTGACCCTGCCGCTCGACCGGTACTCCTTCATGACGAAGGTGAACTACGAGCTGGACAACGGCATCGAGTTCTTCGCCTCGGCCGGCTGGACGGAATACAACGCCGCCACCGCCCTGGCGCCGACCCCGTTCCCGACCGTCAACACCCGCAACCCGAGCACCGCCCGGACGCAGGACGTGATCTCCAACCTGGTGACCCCGGGCCAGCAGGTCGCCCAGCAGCTGGTGATCCCGGTCACCAACCCCTTCATCCCCGCCGACCTGCGCGCCCTGCTGAACTCGCGGACGGGTGATGACCCGGTCCTGGTGGGCGCCGGCGCCACCGAGCCCTTCCGGATGCGTCAGCGCACCCTGGATCTCGGCCTGCGCCAGTCGAACTACGAGAACACCGTCGTCCAGTTCATGGCCGGCGTGAAAGGCCCGATCGCCGACACCGGCTTCAACTTCGAAGTCTCGGTCAGCGAAGGCCGCACCGAAATCGACCAGACGCAGACCGGGAACCTCAACACCCAGCGCCTGCAGACCCTGATCGAAGCGGCCGACGGCGGCGCCAGCATCTGCGCCGGCGGCTTCAACATCTTCGGCCGTCAGCCGATCTCGGCCGCCTGCCGCACCTACCTGGCCTCCGCCACCACCCTGTCCACGGCGATGACCACCCAGATCGCCCAGGGCTTCGTGACCGGCAAGGTCGCCGAACTGCCGGCCGGTGACGTCGCCATCGTGCTCGGCGCCGAATATCGCGGCTTCGAATACAACTTCGATCCGGGTTCGGCCTCGGGCCCCATCTCGGGCTTCAACACCCAGAACCCGGACAAGGGCACCAACTCGTTCAAGGACTACTTCGGCGAAATCGCCATCCCGCTGATCAAGGATCAGGCCTTCATCAAGAGCCTGGAACTCGACCTCGGCGCCCGCTACTCCAAGAACGAATTCGCCGACAAGATCGCCGGCGACAAGGTCGAGCTGGACGGCGTCTGGGCCTACAAGGCCGAGCTGAACTGGGAGATCAACGACCTCCTGCGCGCTCGTGCTTCGTACCAGCGCTCGGTCCGCGCCCCGAACTTCTCGGAACTGTTCTCCGGCGGCGGCTCCTCGCCCCAGTACTTCGACCCCTGCTCGGTCACCAGCCAGGCCCGCAAGGGCGCCAATGCGGCCCAGGTCACGGCGCTCTGCCAGACCGCCGGCTTCAACGGCGGCGTCTCCGGCTCGGCCATCGGCAGCTTCGTGCAGACCCCGGGTTCGCAGATCGGCGTCGACCTGCTGGGCAACAAGGCCCTGAAGCCGGAAGAAGGCACCACCTTCACCGCCGGCGTCGTCTGGAAGTCCCCGTGGGAAAACCAGTGGCTGTCGCGTCTGCAGGGTTCGGTGGACTACTACAACATCAAGATCACTGACGCGATCCTGACCCCGACCCCGAACCAGATCGTGGCCGCCTGCTACAACTACTACGGCACCAACCCGACCTACAGCCCGACCAACACCAACTGCGACGGCATCCTGCGGACCGGTGGCGACATCCTCTGGGTCTACAACCCCAACAACAACTACGAAGAGTTCACCGCCTCCAACGGTGGCCATCAGAAGACCTCCGGCATCGACATCCAGTTCGACTGGGGCTTCGATCTGGAATGGCTCGGGGCGCCCCCGACCTGGGGTTCGGTCCGGACCAATGTCGTGCTGACCCACGTGATCGAGTTCAAGCAGCAGGATCCGATCTCCGGCGTGCCGGAACTCGACTTCGCGGGCACCGTCTCCTACTTCGGCGCCGGCCTCGGCACGAGCTTCCCGGACTGGAAGGCCACCATCAACACCAACTGGACCGTTGGTGACTTCAAGTTCGACGCCCGCGCCCGCTACATCAGCGCCATGGAAAACCGTCTGAACATCGAGTTCCCGGGTGAAACCGAGTTCACGGGTCCGGACGCCGTCTGGTACCTCGACCTGGCCGGCACCTGGGCGATGACGGACAATGTCGAGTTCAAGCTCGGCGTGAACAACGTCTTCAACAAGGAAGCCGAGACCTACGCGCCGAACGTGCAGTCCGGCACCGATCCCTCCACCTACGACGTCGTGGGTCGCCGGGTGTTCGGTGGCGTGAAGCTGCGCTTCTAAGCCTGGTCTGAACTTACGAAATGGGGGCGGCGGACTTCGGTCCGCCGCCCTTTTTCGTGCGCGGTTGGCCGGGGCCAGCGCGACAAGATTAAAAAAAGTTCAGAATCCCACTGCGGGGGGCGGTATCGCGCGGCGTCTAGCTCACGGGCGGGCGACCTGAATATCTGCAAATCCAGATGTCGGGCGCCTGAGGGGTTGAACAGGCGAGATCCAGGCGATGTCCGCAATCGAGTCCGCTGAGCACGCCACCAAGCTGCTCAAGGTCTATGACCTGTTCCTGGGTCTGTGGGAATCGGAGCACGGGCCCGACCCGCGGGGCCTGGCGCGCCAGATCGCCGTGGTGGCCCTGGTCACCCGCCGGCAGCTCGGCCTCAACGCCTATGACGCTCTGCCGCTCTCCGTCCTGGCCTTCCGCGGCTCGGTGAAGGTCACGGCCGGCGCCTTCCGCAAGTCTCACTCCCACGCCCGCGCCCTGCTGGACTATGGGGCGATCAAGGGGGTTCCGCTCTGGGACGCCGTCATGGCCATCGACGCCGAGGGCGACGAGCTCCTGGCCAGGGTGGACGCCCTGGTGCAGCAGCTCAACCTGCCCCAGGCCCTGGCGGCCCGGGCCGAGCACTTCGGCGGCGCCCGCGGAGGCCGTCCCACCGCCCGGGTGCGTCCCCAGGTGCTGGAGGCGGTGGCGGGCCTGATGGCCAAGGCGGGGCGGGGCGACACCGCCGCGACCCAGGAGATCGCCGCCATCGTCGAGCTGATCGGCCAGAGGGCCGGCTGAACCGTCCAGGCGAGGGCAGGCCGCTTCCGGCGTTACCGCCCCCAGTAACATTACACAGGTAACGCGCGTCCGACCGCAGGCTTTCTGCGCCGCGCCGACCGTTTACATGATGTATCGAGCCGGTAACGCGCGTCCGATTTCAGGCATTCGTGGGGGAGGCGCCGAGTCGAAAACAGCCCCAATTCCGGCAAGTTCCCGTCCCCGCATTGCGTAAACCTGGTCGATGCGTGGCGATAATGTGACAGATCGGGGCAAACGCGCTTTCCGAGGCTGTTACAGAATTGACCCCGTAACATCTGCGACGCCTATGTCCGCCACGGGGTTCTTCGGAATCCGAATCTGGGGAGCGAGTGTCGCAGGCCGCTTGGGCCCGGCGAGCCGCTGGAGGAATAGACCTTGAAAACAAAATCCATGCGATCGCGCCTTCTGGCGTCTTCGATGATCTGCGGCGCGGCCGTCACGGCCTTCTCGGCCTCGGCCGCCTACGCCCAGGGCAGCGAAGTCACCGAAGTCGTCGTCACCGGTTCGCGCATCGTCCGTCAGGACTACGTGGCCAACAGCCCGATCTCGACGGTGACCGGCGAGCAGACGGTCCAGAACGCCGACATCACCCTCGACACCTATCTGAACACCCTGCCGCAGGTGAACCCGTCCGGGACCACCACCTCCAACAACCCCGGCAACGGCGGCCAGTCCAACATCGACCTTCGCGGTCTGGGCGCGAACCGTAACGTGGTTCTGGTCGACGGCCGTCGTCCGATGGTCTCGGCCAACAACCTCACGGTCGACCTCAACACCATTCCCCAGGCCCTGATCGAGAGCATCGAAGTCATCACCGGCGGCGCCGGTGCGGCCTACGGCGCCGACGCCATCGCCGGCGCGGTCAACGTCAAGCTGAAGCGCAACTTCGAAGGCGTCGACATCCGCGCCAACTACTCGAACTCCACCGAGTTCTGGGATGCCGAAGAGTACCAACTGTCGGCCGCCATCGGTGGCAACTTCGCCGACGGCAAGGGCAACGCGGTGTTCGGCTTCGACCGCTCCTATCGCGAGCCGATGATCAAGTCGCAGCGCGCCTTCTCGCAGAACGCCACCTCCACCACCTCCTTCCTGCCGGAAGGCGCCCTGTTCTGGGCCAACACCAACGCCCCGACCAAGGCCGCTCTCGACGCCGTCTTCGGGACCTATGGCGTGACCCCGGCCCAGATCTCCCTGACCTCGGGGACCCTCGGCTTCAACATGAACGGCTCGCTGTTCTACAAGGGCGTGTTCAACAACCCCTTGAACGTGCAGCACTACACCGGCCCGATCGACGGCACGGTGAACCAGAGCCTGTACCCCGACCTGTACAGCTACAACTTCGACTATGTGAACATCCTGACCCTGCCGCTCGACCGGTACTCCTTCATGACGAAGGTGAACTACGAGATGGACAACGGGATCGAGTTCTTCGCCTCGGCCGGCTGGACGGAATACAACGCCGCCACCGCCCTGGCCCCGACCCCGTTCCCGACCGTCAACACCCGCAACCCGAGCACCGCTCGGACGCAGGACGTGATCTCCAACCTGGTGACCCCGGGCCAGCAGGTCGCCCAGCAGCTGGTGATCCCGGTCACCAACCCCTTCATCTCGGCGGACCTGCGCGCCCTGCTCAACAGCCGCACCGGTGATGACCCGGTCCTGGTGGGCGCCGGCGCCACCGAGCCCTTCCGGATGCGTCAGCGCACCCTGGATCTCGGCCTGCGCCAGTCGAACTACGAAAACACCGTCGTCCAGTTCCTGGCCGGCGTGAAAGGCCCGATCGCCGACACCGGCTTCAACTTCGAAGTCTCGGTCAGCGAAGGCCGCACCGAGATCGACCAGACGCAGACCGGGAACCTCAACACCCAGCGTATGCAGACCCTGATCGAAGCGGCCGACGGCGGCGCCAGCATCTGCGCCGGCGGCTTCAACATCTTCGGCCGTCAGCCGATCTCGGCCGCCTGCCGCACCTACCTGGCCTCGGCCACCACCCTGTCGACCTCGATGACCACGCAAATCGCGCAGGGCTTCGTGACCGGCAAGGTCGCCGAACTGCCGGCCGGTGACGTCTCCATCGTGCTCGGCGCCGAATATCGCGGCTTCGAATACAACTTCGATCCGGGTTCGGCCTCGGGCCCCATCTCGGGCTTCTCGACCCAGAACCCCGACCGCGGCACCAACTCGTTCAAGGACTACTTCGGCGAAATCGCCATCCCGCTGATCAAGGACCAGGCCTTCATCAAGAGCCTGGAACTCGACCTCGGCGCCCGCTACTCCAAGAACGAATTCGCCGACAAGATCGCCGGCGACAAGGTCGAACTGGACGGCGTCTGGGCCTACAAGGCCGAGCTGAACTGGGAGATCAACGACCTCCTGCGCGCTCGGGCTTCCTACCAGCGCTCGGTCCGCGCCCCGAACTTCTCGGAACTGTTCTCCGGCGGTGGCTCGGCTCCCCAGTACTTCGACCCCTGCTCGGTCACCAGCCAGGCCCGCAAGGGCGCCAATGCGGCCCAGGTCACGGCGCTCTGCCAGACCGCCGGCTTCAACGGCGGCATCTCCGGTTCGGCCATCGGCAGCTTCGTGCAGACCCCGGGTTCGCAGATCGGCGTCGACCTGCTGGGCAACAAGGCCCTGAAGCCGGAAGAAGGCTCCACCTTCACCGCCGGCCTCGTCTGGAAGTCCCCGTGGGAAAACCAGTGGCTGTCGCGTCTGCAAGGTTCGGTGGACTACTACAACATCAAGATCACTGACGCGATCCTGACCCCGACCCCGAACCAGATCGTGGCCGCCTGCTACAACTACTACGGCACCAACCCGACCTACAGCCCTGCCAACACCAACTGCGACGGCATCCTGCGGACCGGTGGCGACATCCTCTGGGTCTACAACCCCAACAACAACTACGAAGAGTTCACCGCCTCCAACGGCGGCCACCAGAAGACGAGCGGTATCGACATCCAGTTCGATTACGGCTTCGACCTCGAGTGGCTGGGCGCTCCGTCGACCTGGGGTTCGGTCCGTATGAACGCGGTCCTGACGCACGTCATCGAGTTCAAGCAACAGGATCCGATCTCCGGCGTGCCGGAACTCGACTTCGCGGGCACCGTCTCCTACTTCGGCGCTGGCCTCGGCACGAGCTTCCCGGACTGGAAGGCCACCATCAACACCAACTGGTCTGTCGGTGACTTCAAGTTCGACGCCCGCGCCCGCTACATCGCGGCCATGGAAAACCGTCTGAACATCGAGTTCCCGGGCGAGACCCAGTTCACGGGTCCGGACGCCGTCTGGTACCTCGACCTGGCCGGCACCTGGGCGATGACGGACAATGTCGAGTTCAAGCTCGGCGTGAACAACGTCTTCAACAAGGAAGCCGAGACCTACGCGCCGAACGTGCAGTCCGGCACCGATCCGTCCACCTACGACGTCGTGGGTCGCCGGGTGTTCGGTGGCGTGAAGCTGCGCTTCTAAGCCTGGTCTGAACCAACGAAATGGGGGCGGCGGACTTCGGTCCGCCGCCCTTTTTCGTGGGCGACGCATCCTGGGCGGCTGTGCGGAGCAGTTTGGGGGCGATGGACCTCTCCCCCTTCCGCTCATCCCGGCGAAGGCCGGGACGCAGGTGAAGCCCCCGCCGACCTCCCGTGAGATCACAAGGCAGACGCGGATCATCCTCGCGGTTGGGGATGAATCTGGGTCCCGGCCTTCGCCGGGATGAGCGGAGTTTATCCTGAGCAGGGACCTTCCCTCTCAGGAGGATCGGGTCGCCCTCAGGCGTAGCCGAGCAGGTCCCTGAGACCGGGCGCCATGAAGTCCACCAGGCGCTTCTGGGTGTCGGGCAGGACGTCGGGCAGGGCCTGACCCCCCGACAGCTTCTCGCGCGACGTGGCGCTGTGCTCGCGGGCCGAGCCCACCTTGACCCGCTCGCGCCAGTCGTGGGGCAGGGCGATACCGAACTTGCCCAGCAGGTCCTCGAAGAACGCCTTGGCCGCCGGGGCCTCCAGGTCCTTCAGGTGGGCGATGATGTCCTCGTAGCGGACCAGTTCCACCCCCGTGCCCAACCAGGCCACGGCGTGGAAGGTGAAGACCTCCCGCAGGGCCGGGCCCTTGCCGGGAATGCCGAAGATCATCAGGTTCAGCATCTGCTCGACGCTGACGGCCCCGTTCTTCAGGGGGTTGAGCTCGGGATGATCGAGCTGATCCGACAGGCTGAATCGCGCCCGGGCCAGGACATAGTCATAGGGGTCGCGCACCAGCACCACCTGGCGCGCGTGCTTCAGCGCCATCAGGGAGATGTCGGCGAACACCAGGTGGCCGACGCTGAACTGCGGCCGCCCCGGGTTCAGCGCCCCGATGTGCTGCTGCAGGTTCTGCACCTGGATGAACTCGCGGTCGTAGTGCTGCTCGGTGGGCACGAACATGCGCACGATGTTGCGCAACAGGTGGGTGCCGCACTTGGGCACGCTGTTGAGGAAGGCCGTCTGCCGCAGCGGCGCCTGGGCGAACTTGCGCACCTCCGGCCCCAGGGTGTCGGGCTTGCTGCGGATGATGGCGACCGGTTGAGCCATGAGGACGCTCCTGGAGACAAGACCTATCGCTAGGCGCCGCGTCGCCCCGGCGCAACCGAAAATAAGACGCGCCAAGCCCCAGGAATCCACTAGCTTCGCAGGTGGGGAGGCGACGCATCGTGTTGATTCATGTCTAGTTTCATCCTGACGCGCCGGACGCTGGTGACCGGCCTGACCGCCGCGGTTCCCCTGGCGGGCTGCGCCGCCGTCCCGACCGCGGCGCGGCGGATGATCCAGGTCAATCTCACCGAGACCCCCCTGCCGCCGGTCAGCGCGCCGAACCCGCCGCCGCCCAGCGATGACGCCGTGCTGCAGGCCGGCTTCGATCCCGTTCAGCGGATGACCGTGCCGGTGCTGGTGGACGGGGCGGGGCCGTTCACCTTCGTGGTCGACACCGGGGCCAATCACTCGGTCCTGGCCATCGAGACCGCGCTTGGCCTGGGCCTGCCCAGCGCCGGGACCGCCCAGATCCACGGCATCGCCGGGGTGGAGCCGGCCGAGACCGTCTCGGTGCGGCGCATGACCATCGGCAGCGTGGTCACCGGCCGCGTCCGCATGCCGCTGATCCCCCGCCGCGACCTGGGGGCCGATGGCCTGCTGGGGGTCGATGTCCTGACCCGCCGCGACGTGCTGCTGGATTTCGAGCGCAACCGTTTCAACATCGCGCCGTCGGACTCCAGCTTCCGCAAGCGCGCCGGCGCCGGGGGCACGGGGCGACTGGCGCCGCCGGTCTTCGATCCCAACATCGTGGTGGTGCCGGCCCGCTACCGGTTCGGCCAGCTCACCATCATCGACGCCGAGGTCGGCGTCGGCCTGCCGATCACCGCCTTCCTGGACTCCGGGGCCCAGTCGACGGTGGGCAACCTGGCCCTGCGCAACGCCGCCTTCCTGCAGGAGCCGGGCCTGGCCCTGCGCACCCAGAGGGTCCAGCTGGTGAGCGCCACCGGTCAGACGGTCTCCGGCGACCTGGCCCGCCTGCCGGGCCTGCGCCTGGGGGGGCTGCGCATCGGCAACCTCTCCTGCGTCTTCGCCGACCTGCACACCTTCAAGATCTGGGACCTCGTGGACCGGCCTGCCATCCTCATCGGCATGGACGTCATGCGTCACTTCCGCTCGATCGAGCTGGATTTCGGCCGCCGCGAGGTGGTGTTCCAGACCGGCAAGTCGCCCGACCCGCCGGTCTTTCCCCCCAACTAGAACTCGCGCGGGGCCATGACGCTGGTGTGGCTCTGGCCGCGCAGGCGCTCGTCGGCCAGGTCGTCCAGCACGCTCTGGGCGCGCGGGTCGCCCAGAATCCAGGCCGCCGCCGCCAGGGTCCGCACCGAGGTCGCCGAGACCCCCAGGGCCCCTTCCAGGGCCTCGAAGGGCGAGGTCTGGCGGGTCATGCGCTTCAGGCGCACGTCGCCCTTCAGGTCAGCCAGGGCCTTGGCCTTGTCCACCGCCTGGTAGAAGCCGCCGATCTCGTCGACCAGGCCGAGCTGGCGGGCCTGGGCGCCGGTCCACACCCGGCCCTTGGCGATCTCGCGCACGCGGGCCTCGGGCAGGTGTCGGCCGCTGGCGACGCGGGCGATGAAGTTGCCGTAGATCTGGTCCATCCAGCCGGCGAAGTGGGCGCGGTCGCTGGCGGAGAACTCCTGGCCCATGCCGAAGGCGCCGGCATAGGGCGCGCCCACGCTGGTCTCGCGCACGTCGACGCCCTGCTTGGCGAGGGCGGGGCCCAGCGCGAACTTGCCGCCATAGACGCCGATGGAGCCGGTGAGCGTCGTGGGCTGGGCCACGATCGCCGAGGCCTGGGAGGAGATCCAGTAGCCGCCGGAGGCCGCATAGGTGCCCATGGAGATCACCACCGGCTTCTTGGCCGCCTTGGCCGCCCGGATCGCCGCCAGGATCTGTTCCGAGGCCGTGTCGGACCCGCCCGGCGAGTTCAGCCGGAAGACGATGGCCTTGACGTTTTTGTCCTCGACGGCGGCGTAGATGGCCTCCGACAGGTCGTCGGAATAGATGGTCGATCCGCCGGAGAAGGGGTTCTTCACCCCGTCATGGCCGGTGATGATCGGGCCCTCGCCCTCCACCACCGCGATGGCCGGCCCCGAGCCGGCGCCGCGGTCGCGCACGGCGTGCATGTAGTCGTCGAAATCCACCAGCTTGGCGCCGTCCCCGGCCTTGGTCAGCAGGGCGGTCTGGGCCTCCTTCACCTGGCCCACCTTGTCGATCAGGCCCAGCTTGGCGGCGCTCTCGGCCAGATAGGGACCTGCCTCCATCGTCGCCTGCAGTGCGGCGGGGTTCTTCTTGCGGTCCAGGGCCGCCGTGGTCAGGCTGGTGCGATAGACCGAGCCCATCCAGGACAGGGTCGATTCCTTGTGGGCCGGCGTATAGTCGTCGTGCAGGTAGGGATTGACCGCGTTCTTGTACTCGTAGCGCTGCTCGTAGTCGGCCTTGACCCCGTACTTGTCGAACAGCCGCTTGAAGAACACGTCCTCGCTGGCCAGGCCGGTGACCTGGAAGGAGGCGCCCGGCTGCATCCACAGGTCGCCGCTTGAGGCGCCCACCAGATAGGTCGAGGTGACGATCCCGGAGGGATAGAGCCCCTGGCTGTGGGCCAGGACGGGCTTGCCGCTGGCCCGGAAGTGCTTGATGGCCAGCCGCAGCTCGTCGGCGGCGGCCGGCTCCATGCCGCCCTCGGGCAGGCGGATCAGCAGGCTCTTGATCTTGTTGTCGTTCTCGGCCCGCCTCAGGGTCTCGATCACCGACATCACCGACATCGAGCGCCGTCCGAAGGCCGCCAGGGGGTTGTTGGGGGCCTGGTCGGTCAGGCCGTCGCGCAGGTCCAGGTTCAGGACCGCGCGGGCGGGCGTGGCCTCGGGCCGGGCCGAGGCCGCCGCCAGGGAGATCAGCAGGAAGGGAACCCCCACCAGGAAAAGCACCAGGCCCGCGAAGACGCCGGCCGCGGTGATGAGAAACTGCTTCATGGAAATCCTGCGGGGAGAAGGCGCCCACAGGCTATATGGTTGTGCGTCTCGATCAAATGAAGACGCCGCAATCTCGGCGGGAGTTTCGCCGCAGGTGCGCGGACTAGCCTAGGCCGCGAGCGCCAGGCTCTTGGGCAGGACGTTGTCCAGGGACAGCAGGCTGACGATGCCCTCGTCGGTGGACATCACCGCGTCGACGAATTCCCGCACCTGGTCGGCGCCGACGTCCGGCGGCTCGTGCAGCATGTTCTCGGTGACGGTGAGGATGTCGCAGACCGCGTCCACCAGCAGGCCGACCTCGCGGTCGTGGATCTGGGTCACCACCACCACGGAAGACTGGTTGGGCGAGGCCATCCCCAGGCCCAGGCGCGAGGCCAGGTCCACCACCGGCAGGATCGAGCCGCGCAGGTTGATCATCCCCAGCACGTGGGCGGGGGCGTGGGGCAGGGGCGTGGACGCCGTCCAGCCGCGGATTTCCCGCACCGACATGATGTCTATGGCGAACTGCTGGCCGCCGGCCATGATCGAGATCAGCTCGGCGCCGACAAGCGGCAGACCCCCGGACGCTGGCATAGGACTTCCTCGCTGCGGATGATCGTCAGACAAGCGACTCACGACCTGTCCTCAGGTGTGGGGCGTGACGGTTAATGTTTCGGAAATCGCGCGCCGAACACCGCGCGGCGGGCCGCGGCGCTTTGTCGCTTGGGGAGCGACGGCCCTTCGCGCCGGGATCACGGCTTCATCGACACCGCGTCCAGGATGTAGGCGTTCAGGGCGATGGACATGTCCAGCATGATGACCTTGCCGATGGAGATGGACAGGGCCTCCACCTCGGCGGGGGTGTGCAGCTTGATGGCGGCCCGCAACAACTCGGCCTGAAAGAAGCTGTAGGCGGCGATGTAGGTGTGAGGCGCGACGCGCGCCTGATAGTGCGCCAGGCCGACCATCAGGCAGCTGTGCACGTACCGCTGGTCGAAGTCGCAGCTGAACAGGTGGGTCCAGTGGTCCTTCTGGCGGTGGCGAAGCCGGTCCTCGTCGTGTCCCTTCAGCAGGGCCTGGGTCTCGGGAAACCGCCGCAGATAGTCGTAGAAGTGGGCGATGATGGTCTCCAGCCCGCCGTTCCGCAGCACCTTGAGCTGGCCAAGGTTGGTCCGGGTCGATCCGTCGATCTGGAAGCGCGCCAGGCGGCTCTCGAGATCGACACGCTGGGCGAGCTTCATCGCCCGATCGGTCATGCGGGCCGCGCCATCCATCTTGAAACTCCCCAGCGCTTCCGATTCGGAAAGTCTCGCAGCCCCGCCCGCTACGGCCAAGCTTCCAGGCGGGGCGACGGGCGCGCGAATCCGCGCAGGCGCGGCCGGGGCGGGCCGTTGAAATGGGGGTTGTTCGCGGGGAAGATCTGCCCCTCGCCGGCGCGAGGGAAGAATTGGTCGGAGTGGCAGGATTCGAACCTGCGACCCCCGCGTCCCGAACGCGGTGCTCTACCAGACTGAGCCACACTCCGACTTGGGAGGGCGCCTTATAGAGGAGCGCTTTCCACGCCGCAAGCGACCCTTAGGGGCGTTGCATCCGGGGAAGGCTTGCGCTATCTCCACGCCCTCGCGCGGGCCCCGGCCCAGCGCCGTTCCTGCTGGGGAATGGTGTAATGGTAACACAGCGGTTTTTGGTACCGTCGTTCTAGGTTCGAGTCCTAGTTCCCCAGCCAGTCTCTCCCGACATCTCCCCACGACAAAATCGCCGCTTCGGGAGTCCCGGCGCGGAACAGATTGCGCGGGCGCCTGTTAGAGGGGCTCCTGCAACCGGGTCACCGAACATGGCCTCTCGCCCGCCCCTTGGACTCTGGCTCGCCGGCCTGGCCCTCGCCCTCTGCGCCGGGGCGGCCAGCGGCGCGGCCCTGCGGCCCGGCCCGGCGGAGACCTCCGAGCCCCCGGCGCCCCAGATCCTGGCCCTGTCCCAGACCGACATGACCCGCTTCGACCCGCGCGCGCCCTAGGCGCGTCCCGCCCGCGCCATCCCCATCAGCACGCCCAGCAGGTGGGCGTAGCCGCGGGCGTCGTCCATGGCCTTGTGGCTGTGCGCGTGGTTCCCCAGCCACTGCGGCGGCATCTGCGCCGGCCCGCAGGCCCAGGGATCGCGCCCCAGCACCCCGGCGGCGTAGGACCTCAGGCACAGGCCCGGCCCGTCGAACAGCCGGTCGGTGGCGTAGTGGCCCTCCACCAGACCAAAGGGCGTGAAGCGCCGCAGATAGTGGTCGATCCACACCCCGTCGAAGGCCAGGGGATTGGCGGCGAACACCCGGCCCATCGGGAAGCCGCGCACCCAGTCGGCATAGTCGGCCATCACCGCGGCCGGGTCGCGCGGATCGGTCGTCGCCGCCGCCCAGGCCTCCGGCTGGGTCTGGAACCAGGCCAGGGTGTCGGGATCGCCCCGCGCGCCGGGCAGGGGCGCCAGCACCGCCTCGAACGTCCCCCGTACCGCGCCCTCGGCGGTGACCGCCACCGAGGCGAAGGCGATCATCGAATTGGCCCCCGGCGTCGGCCCGTCGCACTCGATGTCGGTGACGATATAGACCGGGTCGTCCATGGGGCGGGCGGTGATCACGGCGGGCTCCTGCGGCGGCGCGGCGGCAGTCTGGCCCGCCGCCGCGATCGGGGAAAGGCGGCCATTGACCTGGCCCCGCCGCTGCTCTGTCATCCCAGCCATGGACGGGCCGATCGATGAGCGGGGCCAACAGGCCAGGCGGCTGCGGGACTATTTCGAGGTCCAGCTGCTGTTCGCCGAGGCGATGGCGGCGCGGACCGCGCGGCCCCTGTCGGAGGCCTGCCTGACCTTCACCAACCTGCACCGGCGGTTTGGCCTGGGCCGCCCCGACGGCGGCGCGCCCTCGGCGGAATGGCGGCGCTACGCCGCCGGCCTCGAGGCCCGCGCCCGCCACGCCGAGCGCCTGGACTGGACGGTGGCCGTCTTCGCCGCCGCCGCGCCCGAGGCCAGCGCCACGCGCCGATTCGGCTGCTTCAGCTACGAGCTGCTGAGTCCCGAGCCCGTGGTGCGCATCCACTTCAGCAACCGCGACAGCGAGGACGGCGTCGGCCCCCTGGCCCGCGCCAAGGCCGAGCGCCGCCGGGCCGAGCTGCGGGCGATGTTCGCCCATATCGGCGCCCACCATCCCGACGCGCGGAGCGTTCGGGGCGGCTCCTGGCTCTACAATCTGGAGGCCTACCGCCGGCTCTTCCCGCCCGACTACGCGGCCTCGGCCTACGAGCCCGAGCGGGTGCGCCTGGACGGAACCTCCAGCTGGGGCCAGCTGCTGGATTTCCGGGAGGCCGTGAAGCCCGCCGTCCGCCGGGCCCTGCTGGACAAGCTGGCGACCCTGGACCCCGCCGCGCCGTGGAAGGCCTTCCCCCTGCGCGCCCTGGGCGCCTGGGCCCCCATCGAGTCCTTCCACCGGTTCTACGGCGAGGCGGTCCCCGGGTGACCCCGCGCGGCGCCGACCTCAGCCCGCCTTGGCGGGGGCCAGGGAGATGTCGACCATGATCTCGCCGGAGATGGCTTCCAGGGCGTCCTGGACCGCCCGCGCCGTCACCTCCGGCGGCAGGCGCAGGCGCGCCTCCAGGTGGAACAGCGGTGCGCCGGAATGGGGTTCGGCGCTGATCCGGGTGCTGAAGGATTCTATATTGACCCCCAGGCCGCTGAGGATCGCGGTCACCTGGGCCACGATGCCCAGCCGGTCCTGGCCCACCAGGCTGAACAGCAGCGCCTCGCCGTCCGCGCCCGGGGCCCCGGCCTCCACCGTGGGGGCGATGCGCACCTCCAGGCCGTGGGCGTCCACCGCCTGGACGGCGGCGCGCAGGGCCTCGACGTCGCCGGCCTCCACCAGCACCGAGCCCACATAAAGCCCGCCCAGCCGGCTGAGATGGCTCTCCAGCCAGTTGCCCCCGGCCGACAGCACCGCGGCCGCCAGCGCCTGGGTGAGTCCGGGCCGGTCACTGCCGACGACGCTGAGGATCATGCTGGCCATGGCCGACGGTTTCAGGCGCGCGGCGGCCGGCGTCAAGACCGGCGTGCGGGGCGGGCGACCTCCGGCGGCGCGCACCTTGACCGCGCCCCCTCCGCCCCCGCCGGCGATCCGGGCCGTGGATGCGCGCGCGGCGGCGACCTATAAGGGCCGCGGGGGCCGGCGCTCCGGCGACCTGGAAACCGCCCCCCCACCCGTGAAACCCCGGCGCGAAGGTGACGGCCATGAAAGTGTATTTCGCCTCCGACCACGCCGGGTTCGAGACCAAGAACCGGCTCGTCGACTATGTCCGCGATCACCTCAAGCTGGAGGTCGAGGACTGCGGCGCCCTGGTCGACGATCCGCAGGACGACTATCCCGAGATCATCGCGCGCGCCGCCCGCAAGCTCTCGCAGGACGTCGCGGCGGGCCGGGACAGCCGCGCCATCGTCGCCGGGGGATCCGGACAGGGGGAGGCCATCGTCGCCAACCGCTTCAAGGGCGTCCGCTGCGCCCTCTATTATGGCGACCCGGGCAACGCCCAGGTGGACGCCTCGGGACGGCGCCTGGATATCCTCACCTCGACCCGCGAGCACAACGACGCCAACGCCCTGTCCCTCGGCCTGCGGTTCCTGACCCTCGACCAGGCCAAGGACGCCGTCGCCCGCTGGCTCGCCGCCCCCTTCCCCGGCGACGCGCGCCACGCCCGCCGCATCGCGCAGATCGACCGGGTGTCCTCGCCGGCCCCGTGAACCTGCGGAGGGACGCAAGAACCCCCCGCCCTGCGAGCAGGCCGCAAAAACAATCGCTAAGGTCTAGCCTGCCGCCGATTTCGACGTCATCGTCAAAAACCTGGCGCGGGAGGGCTTCATGGCGCGGGTGCAGTTGTTCGACGGCTATGACGCCGACGCCTACCGTCACAGCGACCTGGTGGGCTCCACTGTGGCCATGCTCAATTCCGGCGGCGAGATCTTCCGCTGGAACGCCGACCGCTACTACATGGCCCTGACCGGGACGGGCCTGACCTATGGCGGCCCGAACGGGGTGCTGCTGACCGGCGGGGTGGTCACCGGCTTCAGCCTGGCGGCGTCCTACGGCCGGATCGCCATCACCGGCGCCCACGCCGACGCCGCGGTCCTGGGCCTGGCCTACAGCGTCGGCGACGACAGCCTGGGGGCCTCCACCCTGCTGGCCGGGGACGACGTCATCGAGGAGGTGGTGGGCGCCCCGCCCACCTCCACCCCCAACGCCGACGAGGTCTATCTGGCCCGCGCCTGGGGCGGGAACGACCTGATGCTGGGGGGCGGGACGCGTTCCAGCTTCTTCGGCGGCGACGGGAACGACACCCTCGACGCCCGGGCCGGGGAGGGCAACTACCTGCGCGGCGAGGCGGGCGACGACTCCCTGCTGGGGGCCGGCGGCTTCGACGACATCAACGGCAATATGGGCCGCGACACCGCCCACGGCGGCGAGGGCGGCGACTGGGTGGTGGGGGGCAAGGACAACGACCTGCTGTTCGGGGACGCCGGGGGCGACGTGGTGGACGGCAACCTCGGAAACGACACCCTCAGCGGCGGCGACGGCGCCGACATCGTGCGCGGCGGCCAGGGCGACGACGTGGTCTCCGGCGGGACCGGCGACGACTACCTCTCCGGCGACCGCGGCGACGACACGCTCACCGGCGGGGCCGGCGCCGACACCTTCCACGGGACGGCCTTCGGCGGCCTCGACCGGGTGCTGGACTTCCGCCTGTCGGAGGGCGACCGCGTCCTCCTCGACCCGGGCACGAGCTTCCAGCTGAGCCAGGCGGGCGCCGACACCGTGATCGACATGGGCGGCGGCAACCAGATGATCCTGGTGGGCGTCTCCCTGGCCAGCCTGACCCCGGGCTGGATCACCCTGGGCTAGCCACCGTCCCCGGCCGCGCCGCCGCCCGCTCCGCGAACACCCGCGTCACCTCGGCCATGTTCTCCGTGCCCCAGGCGCAGAGCGGAACCAGGGCCTGGGCCAGGCTGTGGCCCAGGGGGGTGAGGCTATAGTCCACTCGCGGCGGGACCTCCTTGTAATCGGTCCGCTTCACCAACCCGTCGGCCTCCAGCTCTTTCAACTGCTGGATCAGCATCTTGTCGCTGACATCGCGGATGGCGCGCCGCAGGGCGCCGTAGCGGGTCGGGCCGTCCTGGGCCACGAAGTAGAGGATCAGCGGCTTCCACTTGCCGGCGATGACGCGGAGCGTCGCGTCCAGCCCGCAGGTGAACCCGGGCAGGGTGGGGGTGCAGGCGGCGGCGGCCGCCGGCGGGAGGGTGTCTGACAGGTCGTTCGACATTTTTGGGTACTTACCAAAAGGTGCATACTTGTCGATAGGTGGGTGGCCCCACAGCTCAGTGCAACCTCAAACCAGGAACACATCATGAGCAGACTTTCGGGCAAGACCGCGGTCATCACCGGCGGCGCCACCGGCATCGGCCTCGGCGCCGCCAGGCGCTTCATCGAGGAGGGCGCCTTCATCTACCTCTTCGGCCGCCGCCAGGCGCAGCTGGACGCCGCCGTCGCCGAGCTTGGACCCCAGGCCCGCGCCGTCCGGGGTTCGGTCACCGAGCCCGCCGACCTCGACCGGCTGTACGCGGCGGTGAAGGCCGAGCGCGGCGGCCTCGACATCGTCTTCGCCAACGCCGGGACCGGCGCCTTCGCCCCCCTGGGCGAGATCACGGGCGAGCACTACGACGCCATCTTCGACGTCAATGTGAAGGGCCTGATCTTCACCGTGCAGAAGGCCCTGCCGCTGATGAGCGCCGGCGGCTCCATCATCCTGACGGGCTCCAGCACGGGCGTCATGGGCACGCCGGCGTTCAGCGTCTACAGCGCCACCAAGGCCGCCGTCCGCAACCTGGCCCGCAGCTGGGCCCTGGACCTCAAGGGCACGGGCATCCGCGTCAACGTCCTCTCGCCCGGCCCCACCACCACCGACCTGGTCCTCGAGGTCGTGGGCGAAGCCGCCCTGGCCGATCTCGGCGCCTCCACCCCCCTCGGCCGCATGGGCGACACCTCGGAAACCGGCGCGGTAGCCGCCTTCCTGGCCTCGTCCGACTCGAGCTTCATGACCGGCGGCGAGGTGTTCGTGGACGGGGGGCTGGCGCAGGTGTGACGCGGGGCGCAGGCGGCCCACCCCCTCTCCCCCACGGGGGAGAGGGTAGGGTGAGGGGGCGCGCAGCACAGCTGCGCGTCTCGGCGACGAAGCAATAACGACCCTTCAGAAAGCCCACCCTCTCCCGGACGCGGGGGAGGTGCATCCTGGCGCCTGGAAAGTCTATGGAACTCGATGAGGTTGAGGACCAACCTATCGGGCCAGGGCGACGCTGCCCCCGTCATAGGCTGGATCAAAGGGCAGGCCCGGAAACTCGAGGCCATAGGTGACCCCGAAGCCCTTGCAGGTCTGCGAGGCTCCATTCGTGTAGATCGCGGGCTCAATGCGGTCGGCCAGAGGTCCGGCCAGATACTGACGCGCCGGCGCCAGGTCCAGGTCGGGGCCTAGGACCGGCCCCTCGAGGTGGAAGGTTCCGGCATAGACCACGGCGCCGGCCCTGGTCTCGAAGGACGGCGCGCCCAGGCAGTAGTCGAGGACGCCCGATCCCGCGATGTGCCAGCGCCCCGGCGGGACCGCCAGGATGAACCAGTTGCCTTCGGGCTTGGCGAACAGATAGCCGATCGAGGCCGAGACGGTATCGGGGCCGCCATCCGATCGGGAGGGTGGCGCGCCGTCCGGGGCGGGGAGGCGCGAGAACCCGACCCCCGTGCCGTAATGGTTGCTGATGCCGGTCACGCGCACGAGGACGAGGGCCGCGCCAGGCGGCGCGGTCGACACGGCCTCGAGTTTGATGGGCCGGACGGGCCAGGCCGGGTTCACGGGCGCCGGCGCCTCGGCCTGCGCCGACCCGGTCGGATAGACGCCCCCCCTCAGGTGATAGAGCTTCAGGCTCAGCTGATCCCGCGTCGGCGGTTTGGGGCGCGAGGCGGTGTGATACGCCCCGGGCCGAAGCGCCTCGTTGGCGAAGACGCGCACGATCTCACCGGACGGCGTTTCCGCGCCCACCAGGGCGGCCATGGCGGCTCCGAAATCCTGCGGCGCCATGGCGTCCAGTTTCGCCACCTCGGCCTGCGGCGCACGCACCGCGCGCCAACCGTGCAGCAGCATGCAGTTCTCCACCCTGGCCGCCCGAAGACCGGCGATGGGCCCCGACCAGATCAGGTTGAAGATGAAGGTGGTGTCGTAGGTCACCCGGGTGTTGACGTCGGTCGTGAGCATCCGCGCCTGGGTCGTCGGGAGCGGCGCCGTCTTCATGCACGCCGCCAAGGCCGCGTCGTGCTGGGCTAGGCTTGCGTGCGGCCGGTTATAGTAGACGGCCCCCTGGGCCACCTGCCCGATCTCCACCGGCTCGGCGGCGGCGCGGGACCCCGCCGCCACCAGCACTGTCGCTGCCAAAAGGCCTGCAAAAACGCCCGTCATGCCGTGTCCCTCAATGGGCCTCACATGAGGCCGTTGGGCTTCATCGGCAATTTTCGTGACACTGGCGCATGGATCGGAATTGCGGCGACAGCACACCCAAAATCCCGGCCTCAGGGGGAGGACGCGAGGCAGCTGACTTCTGTGCACTGTCACTGTAATTGTCACCGTAATTCCTCTGCTCTTTGGGAGGGGGTGAGGCGCGCGCAGCAGGCGCCGCGCTTCCGGCGGCCTGAGACATCCAGGGTCGAATTCCCCAGCCGCAATACACCTTAAGGTTAAGTCGCCCCTTGTAGGCGATGCGAGTTGCGCCTGTGCGTACCAGCCATAGGTTGCGGCCGAGCCAGACGCATCATGCGGAGGTTGGAGGGGTCATGTTTCTCAACGGCGGCAACGGCAAGGACACTCTGACCGGCGGGTCCGGCGCGGACACGCTCTATGGCAATGGCGGGGACGACAAGGCTTCCGGCGGCGGCGGCGACGATGTCGTTTGCGGCAACGCCGGCAATGACACCGTCTCGGGCGGGATCGGCGACGACTACCTCATGGGCGACGCCGGCAACGACTCGCTGGACGGTGGCGCGGGCCTCGACTGGGCGGGCTACGAGAGCGCCACCTCCGCCGTGAAGGTCGACCTGTCCCTGACCACGGCCCAGAACACCCTCGGCGGCGGGACCGACCGGCTCATCGGTATCGAGAACCTCTACGGTTCGGCCTATGCCGACACCCTCACGGGCGACGCCGGCGCCAACATGCTGTTCGGCGACGCGGGCGGCGACCTGCTCGTTGGCGGCCAGGGTGACGACTTCATCGTCGGCGGCGCGGGCGACGACGTGATCGACGGTGGCCTTGGCTCCGACACGGCCAGCTTCGACGACGGCGACCCCGCCGATGTCGCGGTCAACCTAGTGACCCAGACCGCTGTGGGCCACGGGGCCGACACGCTGGTGTCCATCGAAAGCGTCTATTCCGGCGCCGGCAATGACACCCTGACCGGCGACGCCCAGGATAACTATCTCGGCGGCGGGGCCGGAAACGACGCCATCAACGGCGGCGGCGGTAGCGACTACATCGATGGCGGCAGCGGCGACGACCTGATCTCGGTGACGTCCGGCGTCGATATCGTGGCCAACGGCGGCGACGGGAACGACAACATCTCCATCAGCGCCCAGACCGTCTCAATCGACGCCGGTGCGGGGAACGACATCATCATCGTTCAGAACCGCGATTCTATCTACATCGATGCCGGATCGGGTGACGACAACGTGGCCCTCTGGTCGGGCGGCGCGGGCCCGGCCACGATTTTGGGCGGCGAGGGGAACGACAACATCTCGGCTGCCGCCTCCTACCGCGTCTACATCACCGGGGACGCAGGAAATGACGCCATTGTGGGCGGCATGGGCGCCGGCACGCTCAACGGCGGCGATGGCGACGACTATATTCGCGGCCTCATGTCCGCGGACATCATCAATGGCGACGCGGGCTCCGATGTCCTCTACGGCGCGTCCGACGCCGACACCATCAGTGGGGGCGCCGATGACGATTACATCCAGGGCTTCGGTGGCGCCGACATCCTCTCCGGCGACGCTGGGGCCGACACCATCGGCGGATTCACAGACGCTCAGACCCTGAACGGCGGCATGGGACGGGACCTGCTGACCGGCGGCGGCGGCGCGGACGTCTTCGTGTTCGGCTCCGGGGACTCGGGCCTGATCTACGGCCTGGCTGATCAGATCACCGACTGGAGTTCCGATGACCAGCTCGACCTGGCCGTGGCGGGCACGGCGACCAACTATGTCGAGGCCGCCGCGGCCGACTTCGCCTCTGCCCAGGCGCTCGCCCAGTCCCTGATCGGCGCGACCGTGAAGTCCGCCGCGATCCAGGTCGGCGCCGACGTCGTGCTGTTTACCGCCGCCTCCGGCGCCACGCCGACCGACGCGATTATCCTGACCGGCGCGACCCTGAACGACATCAGCTACGCGAACATCATCTAGGTCCCGCAGCCACCCCTCGGGGCCGTCCACGAAGGCGGCCCCGAAGCTCTTCCCCTTGGGGAGAGGGTGATGGGGACTTGCAGTGACGATTCATGAAATAGCCTCTCGGTCAGCAACCCTGGGCCGCCACCCGCCCCTCACCCCACCTTCAACCGCACAAACACCATCCCCGCCGACGGCTCCCCGTAGCTCGTCCCCAGGGCGCCGGGGATGTCGAAGGCCGACACCAGTCCCCCGAGCCCCAGCTTCACCCCCGGCCGGATCGTCCAGTCGTGGATGGCCCCCACCGAGAGCTTGGCCACCGTCACCGCCGGCGCCCCGTGGACGCCGGAGAGTTCGTCGGCGTCCACCTGCTCGGCGCGGCCGAACAGGGTCCAGGCGTCGTTGGGCATGTAGGCGGCCTCGGCCAGGTAGCCCCACAGCACCGGGCCCGGCGACTTGTCCTTGCGGGCCGCGGCCAGGGTGGCGGCGATCCTGCCGCCGCCCGCCAGGGGTTTCACATAGGCCAGGCTGGCGGAGACGCGGGCCTCGTCGTGGTCGGGCTCCAGGGCCTCGGGGCTCTTGATGTCGGCCCAGCTGACCTGGGCGGCCCAGTTGGCGGTCGGGTTCCAGGAGATGCGGGCGGCGGTGGAGTCCAGCGCGCCGGTCTCGATGTCGTAGCGCTTCTCGTCGGGCTCGCGGCCGCGGAAGCGCGAGGCCTCCACCTTCCAGTCCCCCTGGACATAACCCGCCGTCAGCACCCCGAAGGTGATGTGGGTGCTGTCGAGCCAGTGGTGGCTGATGGGCGCCTCGGGGCTGTCCAGGGCCGAGAGCCGGTGCATGAAGCTGGGGGGGCCGAAGGCCGGCTCGCCGGGCAGGCCGCCATAGAGGAAGACGCTGCCGCGCTCGCCCACCGGCAGGCTGTAGCTGGCCGACAGCTCCATGAAGAGGTCGTGCGGGTGCTGGCGGTCGATGATCGGGGTCTTGCCGTCGGCGCTCTCGCCGGCCGCCAGCAGCAGGGGATAGCCCTTGGCGCCCATGAAGGGGTCGGGGCTGAGCATGGCGCGCAGGCCGAGCGTGCCCTGTCCCAGGGGCCGCTGGGCCATGGCCATCACCATGCCGGCCAGGAAGGCCTTGTCGCCGCCGCGCGGGCCGCCCTGGTCGGAATAGACCACGTTGATCAGGGCGTGGCTCATGGTCATCCAGTCGCCGTGGTGGCCCATGCCGCCCATGTGCGGACTGGCGTCGGGCTGCCAGGCGGTGCCCGAGCCGTCGCGGGTCATGGGGAAGGGGCCGAGCGCGCTGGTCATGGCGTGGTCCATGGCCGCCATGTCGTGCTCCGGCGGCGCGGCGTCGTCGGTGGCGGTGGCCGTGGCGTGGCCCATGCCGCCCATGCCGGACATGTCGTGGCCGGCGTGGGGATCGGTGGGACCTTGAGGGTCACCTGTCGGCGCCTGTCGGCCGGCCGGCGGCATGTCCATGCCGGGCATGGAGGACATGTCCTGGGCGTGCGCCTGGGTGGCCAGGGCGGCGAGGGCGGCGGCGGCGAGGAGGGGGAGCTTCATGGGGGAGGTCGCTTCGTCTAGTGGGTGCTGCGTTCCAGCAGGGTGATGAGTTCATTGACCTTTTGGCGCTGCTCGTCGGCGTCGCCGCTGACGATGGCGCTCTCGATGCAGTGGCTCAGATGGTCGCGCAGCATCTCGGTCTCCACCTTGGCCAGGGCGGCGCGGACCGCCTGCAGCTGGGTGAGGATGTCGATGCAGTAGCGGTCTTCGTCGACCATCCGCGCGATCCCGCGCACCTGGCCCTCGATGCGGCTCAGGCGCGTGAGAAGCTTGGGTTTGTTCTCGCGTTTCATGCCGCCCTTATATACCCCCCTAGGGTAATTGCAATATGCCCCCAGGGGGTATATCTGCGGGGGACCGTTTTCTTCCATCCACGGCGACCGACATGTCCGAACAAGCCCCCCTCATCGACCCCGTCTGCGGCATGACCGTGAAGACCGACGCCCACCGCCACTTGCACGAGGGGGTGGAGTTCGGCTTCTGCTCGGCCGGCTGCAAGACCAAGTTCGCCGCCGACCCGGGCAAGTACCTGGGCGAGCGCGAGCCCGAGCCGCCGCCCCCGCCCGGCACGATCTACACCTGCCCCATGCACCCGGAGATCCGCCAGGAGGGGCCGGGCTCCTGCCCCATCTGCGGCATGGCCCTGGAGCCGGAGCTGGTGAGCCTGGACGCCGGCCCCAACCCCGAGCTGACAGACTTCACCCGCCGCTTCTGGATCGGCCTGGCCCTGACCGCCCCGGTGTTCCTCCTGGAGATGGGGGGCCACGCGCTGGGCATGCGCACCCCCTGGCCCATGGCCTGGAACCCCTGGATCCAGCTCCTCCTGGCCACCCCGGTGGTGCTGTGGGCGGGCTGGCCGTTCTTCGAGCGGGGCTGGGCGAGCCTGGTCAGCCGCAACCTCAACATGTTCACCCTGATCGCCCTGGGGGCCGGGACGGCCTGGCTCTACTCCACCTTCGCCACCCTGTTCCCCGCCGCGATCCCCAATGATTTCAAGACCCCCGGCGGCCAGGTCCCGATCTATTTCGAGGCCGCCGCGGTGATCGTGGTCCTGGTCCTGCTGGGCCAGATGCTGGAGCTGCGGGCCCGGGAGGCCACCTCCGGCGCCATCAAGGCCCTGCTGCACCTGGCTCCCAAGACCGCCCGCCGCATCGCCCCCGACGGGACCGACCATGAGGTCGCCATCGACCAGATCGCCGTCGGCGACCGCCTCCGGGTCCGCCCGGGCGAGAAGGTCCCGGTCGACGGCGAGGTGCTGGAGGGCGCCGGCGCCGTGGACGAGAGCCTGGTCACCGGCGAGTCCATGCCGGTGGAGAAGGCCCAGGGCGCCCGCCTGGTGGCCGGGGCCATCAACCGGACGGGCTCCTTCATCCTGCGGGCCGACAAGGTCGGCGCCGACACCCTGCTCTCCCAGATCGTCCAGATGGTGGCCCAGGCCCAGCGCAGCCGCGCCCCCATCCAGCGTCTGGCCGACCGGGTCTCGGCCTGGTTCGTGCCGGCCGTCATCGCCTCGGCCGTGCTGGCCTTCGCCGCCTGGTGGTTCCTGGGCCCCGACCCCAAGCTCGCCCACGCCCTGGTGGCGGCGGTCTCGGTGCTGATCATCGCCTGCCCCTGCGCTCTGGGCCTGGCCACGCCCATGTCGATCATGGTGGGGGTCGGGCGCGGCGCCCAGGCCGGGGTGCTGATCAAGAACGCCGAGGCCCTGGAACGGCTGGAGAAGGTCGACACCCTGGTGGTCGACAAGACCGGCACCCTCACCGAGGGCCGCCCCGCCGTCACGGAGATCCATGCCGCGCAAGGCTTTGCGGAGGCCGACCTGCTGCGCCTGGCCGCCAGCCTGGAGCGGGGCAGCGAGCATCCCCTGGCCGAGGCCGTGGTCCGCGCGGCCCTCGATCGCGGCCTCGTCCTGGCCGAGCCGCAGGACTTCGACTCCCCGGTGGGCAAGGGGGTCACCGGGTCCGTCGACGGCCGCAAGCTGGCCATCGGCAGCGACCGCTTCCTCACCGAGGCGGGGATCGACATCGGCCCCCTGAAGGCCGCCGCCGAGGCCCTGCGCGGCCACGGCGCCACGGGGATCTTCGTCGCCGTCGACGGCGCCCTGGCCGGCCTGTTCGGCATCGCCGACCCGATCAAGGCCGACGCCGCCGAGGTGGTGGCCGAGCTGCGCGGCGCCGGGGTGCGGGTGGTCATGCTCACCGGCGACAACCGCGTCACCGCCCAGGCCGTGGCCGCCCGCCTGGGGATCGCCGAGGTGGAGGCCGAGGTCCTGCCCCAGGACAAGGCCGCCGTGGTGGCCCGCCTGAGGTCGCAGGGTCGCATCGTCGCCATGGCGGGGGACGGGGTGAACGACGCCCCGGCGCTGGCCGCCGCCGAGGTGGGGATCGCCATGGGCGCCGGCTCCGACGTCGCCATCGAGAGCGCCGGGATCACCCTGCTGCAGGGCGACCTGCGGGCCCTGCTGCGGGCCCGCCGGCTGTCGCGGGCGGTGATGGGCAACATCCGCCAGAACCTGGTCCTGGCCTTCGTCTACAACGTCCTGGGCGTGCCCATCGCCGCGGGCGTGCTCTATCCGGCCTTCGGCCTGCTGCTGACCCCGGCCATCGCCGCGGCGGCCATGTCGCTGTCCTCGGTGAGCGTCATCTCAAACGCCCTGCGCCTGAGGCTGACCCGGCTCTAGTGGCCGGTCAGGATCAGGCCGCCGGCGTCGGGCAGGGTGGAGTCGCCGCCGTTCAGCGGCTTCTGCATCCAGACGGTGTCGACCCAGCGCCCGTGCTTGAAGCCGACGCTGCGGCAGACCCCGGCATGCTCGAAGCCGAGGGACCGGTGCAGGCCGATGGAGCCGGCGTTGCCGCTGTCGCCGATCACCGCCATCACCTGGCGCAGGCCCAGCGCCTCGCAGGCCGCCAGGACCTCGGTGAGAACAGCCTTGCCCACGCCGCGCCCCTTGGCGTCGGGGGCCACATAGACGCTGTCCTCGACGGTGAACCGGTAGGCCGCGCGGGGCCGGAACAGGCCGGCATAGGCGAAGCCCAGCACCCGGCCGTCGGCCTCGGCCACCAGGTGCGGCAGGCCCCGCTCCACGATGGCCAGGCGCCGCGCGGCCATCTCCTCAGGCGAAGGCGGGACCTCCTCGAAGGTCCCGAAACCGTGCAGCACGTCGTGGCCGTAGATGGCCGCCAGGGCCGGTGCGTCGCTCTCCAGCGAAGCTCTGACGATCATAGCTTCTCCCACCCCTTGTCCATCGCCCAGATGGCGAAGGCATAGTCCAGGGCGATCTCCTTGAGGAAGTCGAACCGCCCCGAGGCGCCGCCGTGGCCGGCCTCCATGTTGATCTTGAGCAGGATCGGAGCATCCGATGTCGAGAACTGCCGCAGCTTGGCCACCCACTTCTCCGGCTCCCAATAGGTGACGCGCGGATCCGACAGGCCCCCGGTCGCCAGGATCGGCGGATAGGGCAGGGCGGCCACCTGGTCGTAGGGGCTGTAGGCGGCGATGGTGTCGTAGGCGGCCGCGTCCTCCAGCGGATTGCCCCATTCGGGCCACTCCGGCGGGGTGAGCGGCAGGGTCGTGTCGCTCATGGTGTTGAGCACGTCGACGAAGGGCACCGCAGCGATGATCCCGGCCCAGAGGTCGGGGCGCAGGTTGGCCACCGCCCCCATCAGCATGCCGCCGGCCGAGCCGCCATAGGCCACCATCCTGCCCGCCTTGCCGTAACCGTTGGCCGACAGATGCTCGGCGCAGGCGATGAAGTCGGTGAAGGAGTTGATCTTCTTCTCCTTGCGGCCGTCCAGGAACCAACCCCAGCCCTTGTCGGACCCGCCGCGCACGTGGGCCACGGCCCAGATCCAGCCGCGGTCCACCAGGCTGAGGCTGCGGATCGAGAAGCTGGGCTCCATGGCGTGGCCATAGGCGCCGTAGCCGTAGAGCAGCAGGGGCGCCGAGCCGTCGAGGGGGGTGTCCTTCAGCATCAGGACGGTGATCGGCACCTCGGCGCCGTCGGCCGCCCTGGCCATCAGGCGCCGCGCCACATAGCGGGCCGGATCGTGGCCGGAGGGGATTTCCTGGGTCTTGCGCAGGGTCCGCTCACGGGTGGCCATGTCGTAGTCGAACCACTGCCGGGGCGTGGTCGGGGACTGGTAGACGAAACGGGTCAGCGGCGTGTCGTACTCGTAGCCGCCGGTGAGGGAGAGGGCGTAGGTCTCCTCGTCGAAGGCCACCCCGTGCTCGCCGCCGGCCCGGTCCATCACCACGATGCGGTCGCTGGCGTCGACCCGCTCCAGCCGCACCAGGTGGCCGGCATAGGCCGAGAAGCCGGTGATGTAGCGCCCGGGCTTGTGGGGCACGAAGTCGGTCCAGGTGAACTTGGCGGGAATCTCCGCGGTGCTGGTCACCAGCTTGAAGTCGATGGCCCCGTCGTCATTGGTGCGGATCACCCAACGGTCGCCCCAGTGGTCCAGCTCGTACTTGATCCCGACCCGGCGCGGCTCGGAGACGAAGGGCGGGCGGGTCGGATCGGCGGCCGGGATCAGCCAGATCTCGGTGGTCTCCTGGTTGCCCACATGGATGGCGATGTGGCTGTCGTCGGCCGTGGTCCCGACGCCGAGGAACATGCCCTCGTCGGCCTCCTCATAGACCAGGGTGTCCTCGCCGCCGCGGGCGGGACGGCGGAAGACCTTGGAGGGCCGGGCGTTCTCGTCGCGCCAGATCCAGAACAGCCACTGGCTGTCGGGCGAGAAGGTGAAGTCGCCGTAGGCGCTCTCGATCTCCACCGGCAGGGCCTCGCCGGTGGCCAGGTCCTTGATCCGGATCGTGTAGTACTCCGACCCCTGCTCGTCGGCGGCCCAGGCATAGAGCCGGTGATCGGGGCTGTGATGGGCCGCGCCCACCTGGAAGAAGGGCTTGCCCTTGGAGAGGGCTTCCTCGTCCAGCAGCACCACCTCGCCGTCGTTGCGGCCCCGCGGCCGGCGGCCATGCACCGGATGCTCGGCGCCGATCTCGTAGCGGACATAGTAGTCCCAGGCGCCGTCGGAGGCCGGGACCGACGAATCGTCCTCCTTGATCCGCCCCTTCATCTCGGCGAACAGGGCGTCCTGCAAGGCCTGGGTCGGGGTCTCGAGCAGGGCCTTGGTGTAGGCGTTCTCGGCCTCCAGGTGTTCGCGGATGTCGGCGCGCAGCACCTTGGGATCGCGCAGCACCTCCTTCCAATTGTCGTCCTTCATCCAGGCGTAGTCGTCGACCCGCGTGCGGCCGAGCTGGGTGAAGGTTTTCGGCTGGCGCCGGGCGGTGGGCGGTGTGGGACGGGTCATGCCCGTTAGATGCGCCAGGCCTGAGGCGCTCTCAAGGCCCTGAGGCGTTTCCGACGCGGCAATCGGGCGCACGGGTCGCAGGCCATATCGGCCTTTGCGTTAACCCTGATCTTAAGGAACTATCTGCTTTAGTCGGGTGCGTGAGTTGCGACTTTTTCGGGGGCGTCGATGGTCTATGACCTTTCCGTGGAATTGATCCACGCGACGGTGCAGCTAGAGCAGCCGTTGGGCGATGGAACGCGCACCGTCGGCACCGGGTTCCTGATCCAATCGATCAGCCCCGACGGCCAACCGCACACCGTCCTTGTCACCGCCAACCACGTGCTCTCCAAGATGCCCGGCGCCGAGGCGCGCATCGGCTACCGGATCGAGAATCCCGATGGCTCCTGGACCTATTCGCCCCAGACCCTGAAGATCCGCGACAGCGCCGGCCACGAGCTGTGGACGCACCACCCGTCCCGCGACGTGGCCGCCATCTCCATCACCGCGCCCGAAGAGTTCGCCAAGGCCGCCATCCCCCTGAACTGGCTGGCCGACGACCAGACCTTCGCCAGCCTGCAGGTGGGCGCCGGCGACGAGATGATGGCGCTGGGCTTCCCCCGCGGCCTGGCCGCCAACCGCGCCGGCTTCCCGATCCTGCGGGCCGGCCGCGTGGCCTCCTATCCCATCGCCCCGGCCAAGGTCTTCCCGACCTTCCTGCTGGATTTCAGCGTCTTCCCGGGCAATTCGGGCGGGCCGGTGTTCATGGCCGACAATTCGCGCCGCCGCGTCGGCGCCACCGAGGCCCAGCCGGCGCAGTTCATCGCGGGTCTGCTGACCCAGCAGGTGGAGCTGAACAATGAGCGCCTGGAAATCGGGATCGTCACCCAGGCCAAGTACATCCGCGAGACCATCGGTCTGGTGGAGAATCCCTACGCCCCGGTGACCACGGCCTCGAACGAGGTGGTCACGGGCGCCAAGGCGGCCTCGGCCGAAGAGGCCATCTCGCCCGACTGGTAGTTCCCCGCCCCGAAGGGCAGGGAACGCGCAGGTCTTACGCCCCGTACAGCAGGGACAGGGTCTCGGCGATGCAGGCGGGCTTGTCCTCGCCTTCGATCTCGATGGTGCATTCGTTGCGGATCTGCACGCCGCCGGCCTTGGGCTCGACGCCGATCAGCTTCTGGCGCAGGCGCACGCGCTTGCCGACCCGGACCATGTTCACGAAGCGAACCTTGTCGGAGCCGTAGTTGATGCCGCGGGTCACGCCCTTCACCGGCAGCAGGCCACCGCCCAGGAAGGGCAGCAGGGACAGGGTCAGGTAGCCGTGGGCGATGGGGCCGCCCATCTCGCGGTTGGCGCGCTCGACGTCGACGTGGATCCACTGGTGGTCCCCGGTGGCCTCGGCGAACTTGTTGACGCGGTCCTGGGTGATCTCCAGCCAGTCCGACACGCCGGTCTCCTGGCCCACCAGGCCGGGCAGATCCTTGAATTCCACGGGGTTCATACTTCTCTCCGTCGTCTTTGAAACAGGTGTTCGACCTCTAGCACCTGAGGGGCTCGGAGCAAGGGCGCATCAGGCGACGGCCTCGGCCACATAGGTCCCGTAGACCCCGTCATGGACACGGCTCAGCAGGCGGAAGCCGGCCTCGGTGATCATGCGGGCCAGGATCCAGCCGAAGGTCGTGTGCTCCTCGCGCACGTGGCAGGCGACGTCCTCGCGGCTGTAGCCGGTCTCCCGCGTCATCCAGCCGATCCAGCTCTCCACCGTGCGCGGGATGGCGTCCGGGGCGCAGTTGAAGACCACGTCACGGATATAGAGCCGGCCGCCCGGCCTCAGGGCGTCGCGCATGCGGGTCAGCGCCACGGCCTTCCACATGTCGGGCAGGTGATGCAGGGCGTTCTTGGTGACGATGAGGTCGAGGTCGCCGCTGGCCGGGAAGGTGAGGAAGCCGCCGCGCTCGAAGACGATGTTGCTCAGGCCCTGGTCGCGGGCCCGGGCCTGGGCGGTGCGCAGCATGGCGCCCGAGACGTCGATGGCCCGGACCGAGCGGGCCATGCCGGCGGCCGCGCAGGCCAGGATGCCGGTGCCGCAGCCGATGTCGGCCAGGGCGGTGTCGCGTGTCACCCCCAGGCCCGAGAGCAGGGCGCGGTCGGCGGCGGCGTCGCCCCCCTGGCGGGCGTCGTAGGTCGCCACCTGGCCCTCGTCCTCGAAGTCGAGGCCGACCTGCCTGAGATCGTCGTACCACCAGTCGGGTTGGGTCATGTCTGTCTCCATCTGTGACGCGGATGGAGAGGGTCTGTCCGATCCATCCGCAGGCTTGCGGGGGATCGGTTCGCGGTGAGGTCTGGCTAGACTCGCGCGCGTCCAATCCCCGGGAGGGGATTGGCTACTTTCTGGGCGAGGCGGGTCTGCGGGCTCATGCTGGAGAGGAGCCTACACCGAATACGCGATTGCGCTAGACGATCCTGGAGCCTTCCTTGCCCCAGTAGGCGTCGCGGATCAGGCGCTTGTAGAGCTTGCCGGTGGGGTGGCGCGGCAGTTCCTGCATGAACTCCAGCATGCGCGGCGACTTGATGTGGGAGAGGTTGGCCCGGCAATAGGCCATCAGCTCGTTGCGCAGGTCATCGCCGGCGTCGGCCCAGTCGGCGGGTTGGATCACGGCCACCACCTTCTCGCCCATCTCCTCGTCGGGCGCGCCCACAACCGCCACGTCGGCGACGCGGGGGTGGGTCACCAGCAGGTTCTCGATCTCCTGCGGATAGATGTTCACCCCGCCGGAGATGATCATGAAGCTCTTGCGGTCGGTGAGGTAGAGGAAGCCCTCCTCGTCCACCCAGCCCACGTCGCCCAGCGTGGTCCAGCCGTGCTTGTTGGTGTTCTCGGCGATCTTGTCGGGGGCGTTGTGATAGGTCAGCGGCGCGCCGTTGGCGAAGTAGACGACGCCTTCGCTGCGGGGCGGCAGGGGCTCGCCCTCGTCGTCGCAGATCTTGACCTCGGCGGTGGTGCCCTTGCCCACCGAGCCCTTGTGGGCCAGCCAGTCCTCCGGACCGATGTAGCAGAAGCCGTTGCCCTCGCTGCCGGCGTAGTACTCGTGGATCACCGGACCCCACCAGCTCATCATCTGCTCCTTCACCGGGATGGGGCAGGGGGCGGCGGCGTGGACCGCCGAGCGCATGGAGGAGACGTCGTAGCGGTCGCGGACCTCCTGGGGCAGCTTCAGCATGCGCACGAAGTGGGTGGGCACGAACTGGCCGACGTCGACCTTGTGCTTCTCGATCAGCCGCAGGGCGTCCTCGGGATCGAACTTCTCCATCACCACCACGGTGCCGCCCAGGCGCTGGACGCTCATGCACCAGCGCAGGGGCGCGGCGTGATAGAGCGGCGCGGGCGACAGGTAGACGCTGTCGGGCCGGAAGCCGAACAGGCCCTGGGCCATCATGGCCAGCGGGTTGGGGGCGTCGATGGGCGAGCCGGTCAGGGCCGGCTTGATCCCCTTGGGACGGCCGGTGGTGCCCGAGGAATAGAGCATGTCGGCGCCGGCGCTCTCGTCGGCCACCGGGGTGGCGGGCATCTTGTCCCGCGCGGCCTCGAAGCTCTCGTAGGGGGCGCGGGCCTCGCCCACCATGTAGAGCTTCACGCCCGGCAGCAGGGCCGGAAGCTCGTCGATCACTGGGCCGACCCCCGCCGAGGTGATCAGCAGCTTGGCCGCGCAATCCTTCATGATGTAGTCGATTTCGCCCGCCTGCAGCTTGGACGAGATGCAGGCGTAGTAGAGGCCGCAGCGCTGCGCCGCCCAGGCGATCTCGAAGAAGCGCGGGCTGTTGTCCATCAGGATGGCGATGACGTCGCCGGTGTTCAGGCCCAGGGACCGGAACAGCTGGGCGCCCTGGTTGGAGCGCTCGTCGAGCTGCTTGTAGGTCACAGTCTCGCCAGAGCCCGACATGATGTAGGCGGCGCGGTCGGGATGGGTCGTGGCGTGGGTGGCCGGATGCATGGCGGGTCCTAAAACTGGGCCAGGCCGCCGCTTTGGCGCTCCTGGCTCCTCCCAAACTTATCGTTGTTAATGAGCATATGCGGTGCTTGACGGACCGTCCGTCAAGCGGCGCGAACTGAAGAAAATCATGGGAGGAAGACGATGGCTTCGCAGACTTTCGAGACGCTCGCCTACGCTGTCGAGGACGGGATCGCCACGATCACCCTCAATCGGCCCGACAAGCTCAACGCCTTCAACACCCAGATGATGAAGGACATGATCGCCGCCTTCGACGTCACCGACGCCGACGATGCGGTGAAGGTGGTGATCGTCACCGGTGCCGGCCGCGGCTTCTGCGCCGGGGCCGATCTGTCGGGCGGCGCCCAGACCTTCGACTACGACGCCCGCGGCGGCGAGGACAAGGAAGCCCGCACCCGCGAGGGCGTGCAGCGCGACGGCGGCGGCCTGCTGACCCTGCGCATCTATGACAGCCTCAAGCCGGTGATCGCCGCGGTGAACGGCCCCGCCGTGGGCGTCGGCGTCACCATGCAGCTGCCCATGGACATCCGGATGGCGTCCACCGAGGCGCGGTTCGGCCTGGTGTTCGCCCGTCGCGGCCTCAATCCCGAGGCGGCCTCCTCCTGGTTCCTGCCCAGGCTGGTGGGGGTCCAGACGGCCCTGGAGTGGTGCTATACCGGCCGCATCTTCTCGGCCCAGGAAGCGCTGGAGAAGGGGCTGGTCCGCTCGCTGCACGCGCCGGACGACCTGCTGCCGGCCGCCCGCAAGCTGGCCCGCGAGATCGCCGACAACACCGCGCCCGTCTCCCTGGCCATCACCCGCCAGCTGATCTGGCGGATGGCCGGCGCCTCGCATCCGATGGAGGCCCACCGCGCCGACAGCCGCGGCATCCAGAAGCGCGGCGCCATGGCCGACGCCCGCGAGGGGGTGATGAGCTTCCTGGAGAAGCGCCCGCCGGCCTTCACCGACAAGGTCTCCACCGACGTGCCCGACATCTGGGAGCAGTGGAGCGCCCCCACGTTCAAGTGACATGAATACGTCCGGTTAAGGCCGGTATGATGGAGTCAGCGTGGATCCATCATGAATCAAGCCACGACCCCCACCGACCAGATCCCCGTCTTCCGCGCGCGGACCGCGTTGCTGAAGCGGATGGCCGACGTCGTGTGCCTGCCGTCCTCGCGGGTGAACGCCTTCGAGCGGGCCATGACCGCCGACCTGCTGGTGGACATGCTCCGCGAGGCCGAGCCGGAAGACAGGCTGAAGGTGGCGCGGCGCCTGGCCAACCTGACGGAGATTCCGGCCAGCCTGGTGCGGCTGCTGCTGCGCGACCACGTGGACATCGCCGAGGCCCTGCTCAGCAACTGCGCCTCGCTCAGCGACAGCGACCTGCTGGACTGCGCGCGCTCGACTGGCCTGGAGCATCGCCGGCTGATCGCCCTGCGCCGCGGGGTCAGCGAGGTGGTCTGCGAGGTGCTGGTGGAGTTCGGCGAGGCCCTGGTCATCGAGTGCCTGCTGAAGAACGAGCTGGCCAAGCTGTCCAACGCCTGTGTCGAGGCCATCGTCGCCTCCACCCGGGGCGACGCGCGCACGGCGCCGACCCTGCTGAAGCGCCCCGAACTGCGCCCGGCCCACGCCTATGTGCTGTTCTGGTGGGCCGACTCCGAGGCCCGGCGCACCATCCTCCAGCGGTTCGCCGTCTCCCGCGAGGTGCTGCAGGAGGCCACCGGCGACATCTTCCCCATGGCCGCGGCGGAGAACTGGCAGGACCCGCTGGCGCGCAAGGCGCTGCAGTTCATCGAACGCCGCCAGCGCAACCGGGCGGCGATTGAAAAGTCCCCCTTCGACAGCCTGGAGGCCGCCGTGGCGGCCGCCCAGAGCGGCCTGACCCGCGAAACGGCCGAGGAGATCTCCTACCTCTCGGGCCTCAAACCCATGACCGGCGCCAAGATCTTCACCGATCCGGGCGGCGAGCCCCTGGCCATCCTGTGCAAGGCCACCGGCCTGCCCAAGCAGGCCGTGCGGGCCCTGTGGCGCGGCCTGCGGCGGCCGGAAACCGAGGCCGACGGCAGCCCCAATCCGAACCTGGAACGGGTGCTGGTGACCTATGACATGGTGGCGGTCGATCGCGCGCAAACCGTTCTGCGTTACTGGAACTGGTCCCTGTCCTCGGCCCTGACCCCGGCGTTGCTGAAGGCCATTCGCGATGGCGATGAGGACGGCGCCGATGAATACTCTGTGCCCCAGCGCGCAGCGATGCTTGCGCTCTCCAAGGAATTCGGGCGTTAGGCTCGGTTCGAGCAAAAGCCGCCTTTAAAGTCGCCCCGGACTAGCTGCTGTTGATCGGCGCTTCCGCACACTGTTGCAGTGCAGAATATCGTATTTGGCTACTGGGGTCGTGGCGCCACCTTCCGGTGCATTACGCCAGCTTGTCTTTGTATCGAACGTGTTCGGCCAAGATGTCGCGGATTATCGCCGCTTGTGCTGGTCCTGAGTCCCCTATATTGACGCCATAACTGATGTCGTGAATCAGTCATCCCCCCAACTTGGGTAGTTACCCAGCACGGAATCGAGAATTATGGACGAAAAGTCGGAAGTCATTGAGATGACGGCGGATATTGTCTCCGCCTACGTCGGTAACAATTCGGTCGCAGCGTCGGATCTCCCCGCCCTCATTCAGAGCATCCACCGCGCTCTGTCCGGAATTTCGCAGGGCTCCGACGTCCAAGAGGCCGCGCCGAAGGAACCTGCGGTTCCCGTGCGCCGCTCCATCACTCCGGACCACCTGGTCTGCTTGGAGGATGGCCGCAAGTTCAAGTCTCTGAAGCGCCACCTGCGCACCAAGTACAATATGAGCCCCGAGGAATACCGGGCCAAGTGGAGCCTGCCGAAGGACTATCCGATGGTCGCGCCGAACTACGCCAAGGCGCGCTCGGATCTCGCCAAGCAGATGGGCCTTGGCCAGGGCGGCCGTCAGGCGCCGCGCAAGCGCAAGTAGGCTCTCCACGATTTCATCGTGACGACGGAACGCCCGCCCACCCGGCGGGCGTTTTGTTGTCTGGACCCTGCGGCAAAAGCGGTTTTCTGCGCCCAGGCCATGATTTCGCCTTGCCGCCGATTCGCGGCTCAGGCCATAAGTGATTCGTCGTGATTCCAAGGGGTTGTTAAGGAATCTGAATATGGCGGCACAGATCGGATCTTCGGCGGCGGCCGCCCGCGCGCATGAGGAGCTCTACGCCTACTGGGCGGGACTCCGGCATGGGCCGCGGCTGCCTGGCCGTGGCGACATCAAGCCCGAGGACTTCAAGCGCCTGCTGCCCACGGTCAGCCTGATCGACGTGCGCCGCGATCCCCTGGACTTCCGCCTGCGCCTGGCCGGCACCGGCCTCTACAGCGTCTATGGCCGCGAGATCACCGGCCGCGGGCTGGACGACGTCTACAACTCCGCCGCCGCCGACTACTGGCGGGTGGAGCTCTCCAAGATCGTCGAGGAGCGCCGTCCGGCGGTCGGCGTCCACAGCCTCTCCTGGCGCGGCGCCTCCCACATGTCGATCCTGTGGCTGCGCCTGCCGCTGGCCACCAATGGCGTCGATGTGGACATGATCCTCGGCTACGACGCGGTGGTCGGCATCCAGGGCCAGAGCCTGTCCAGCAGCGGCATCCGCGCCGCCTGAGATCCTAGGTCAGCGCCCCGGCGTCGCGGCGGATGCGGGCGACCATCGAGGCCAGGCCGTTGGAGCGCTGGGCCGAGAGATGGCCGCTCAGCCCCAGCTGGTCGAAGGCCTCCTTGGCGTCGAAGTCGAGAATCGCCTTGGCGGGCTTGCCCGAATAGAGCCGCAGCACCACCGCGATCAGGCCGCGCACGATATGGGCGTCGGAATCCCCCCGGAAGGTGACGGTCCCGTCGGCATGGGGCTCGGTCACCAGCCAGACCTGGCTGGCGCAGCCGCGGACCTTGTTGGCCTCGCTGCGCTCGGCGTCGCTCAGGGGGGCCAGTTCCCGGCCCAGGTCGATCACGTAGCGATAGCGTTCCTCCCAGTCTCCCAGGAGGTCGAACTCCGAGACCAGGTCGGCGAGGTCGTCTTGGATGGTGCGCATGCTGTCGGCGACTTAAGCGCCTGACCCCGCCGGCGCAACCGCGGGGTCGCAATCGGCCGGTTCAGGCCGCGGGGAGCCGGACCTGCGCGGTGAGCCCGCCCGCGGCGCCCGGGATCAGCTTCAGGCGGCCGCCCATGGCCTGGCACAGCAGGTTGACGATGGGCAGGCCCAGCCCCGCCCCCTCGCTGCGGCGGGTCAGCGCGCTGTCCCCCTGCTCGAAGGGCCGCAGCAGTCGCGGGATGTCTGCGACCTCCAGGCCCGGGCCCTGGTCGGCGATGCAGATCTCGATGTCGCCGCCGTCGCGCCGCGCCATCACCTCGATGGCCGAGCCCTCGGGCGAGAACACCACGGCGTTGTGCAGCAGGTTGGTGAGGATGGTGCGCAGGCCGCGCGGGTCGGCCTTCACCCGGGGCAGGGCGCCTTCGTCGCGGACGATGATCACCGTGTTGCGGTGGGCGATCTCCTCGCGCAGGCCGTCGAGGACGTCGTCCAGGGCGTGATCCAGCGGCTCGTCGCGCAGGTCCATGTCCATGGCCCGGCCCTCCAGCCGCGCGATCTCCAGGATCTGGTTGACCAGGTTCAGAAGGCGCTGGCCGCTGGCCCGGATGATGCCGGCATATTCCTTGTACTGCGGCGCGCCGAGCGGGCCGTAGAGCTCCTGGGAGATGATCTCCGAGAAGCCGAGGATGGAGTTCAGCGGCGTGCGCAGCTCGTGACTGACCATGCGCAGGAACGAGCGCTGGGTCTCGTCGAGGGCCGCTTCCCGCCGCGCGCGCGCGTCCCGCCGCCGCGAGCGGGCCGGAGGCGTGGTGTCGTCGAAGTCCGGAAGGGGAGCCGGTTGAGCCATGAAGGAGGGATCGCGCCTCTGGTGTTGGTCCCCAACTTGGGCTCGCGCCGCTTACGATTTCGTTTCCTGCTGGAACTTCATGCACTTGGACTTCATCGCGCGGGACGCGAGCAGCCTCGCAGGGACTCACCTGCGACGGTAAGGTTCCGCGCTGGCGCCGTGCGTGCGCCCTGCTGGAGGTCCAGAGACAGATCGTGGTCGAGAACGCGTCCACCAGACCCATGGGGACCTCCGGCGGCCAGGCGCCGCGGGAGCTCCTGTGGTGGCACGCGATCTGGCTTGCGGTCCTGGCCCTGGGGACGGGCGTCCTGTTGTTTTCGCCCGTCATACAGACCCCGGCCTCGATGACGGCCCTGGCCCTGGGGGCCGCCCCGGCCCTGGCCGGCCTGCTGCTGGCGCGCTCGCGCCACATCGCCGCCCACAGCCTGATCCTGTTCAACTGGGGCGCCGCCGGCGTGCTGGCCGCCCTGCTTACCGGCGGCGTCGCCGGGCCGATGGCGGTCTGGCACCTGGCCCCCCTGGCGGCGGCGGCGGCCATGGCGCGGATCGACCGCCTGGCCCTGGGCGCGGCCATCAGCCTGGCGGCCATCTGCCTGTCCCTGCTCACCGGCTACACCCTCAGCCTGCCCGCGCCGCCGCCCCCCAACCTGGCGGCCGGCCTCGGGGCCGTGGCGGTCATCACCATCTCCCTCTGCCTGGGCCTGGCCCTGATCGTCCTGCAGCGCCGGGTGATCCTCGACACCCGCCGCCGGGCCCTCATCGAGGCCCGCCTGCGCGAAGCCCTGGGGGACCAGCCCCACCTGCTGATCTCCATCCATCCCGGCGGCAAGCTGGCGGCGGCCTGGGGCCCGGCGCCCCGCGGCCTCAAGGGGCAGATCCTGGTGGGCCGCTCCCTGTCGCAGCTGGCCACGCCGGCCGATCGGCCGCGGATCGACGAGGCCCTGCGCACCGCCATCGTCGAGGGCCAGGCCCAGGTGGGGTTCGCCCCCGCCGGCGCGCCGGCCCTGTGGCACGAGCTGACCCTGCGCCGGGTGAACCCCACCCGGATGACCGGCTCGATCCGCGACGCCGGCGCCCAGCGGGCCCGCGAGGCCGCCCTGGACCAGGCCCGGATCGACGCCGAGACCGCCAACGCCGGCAAGTCCCGCTTCCTGGCCAATATGAGCCACGAGCTGCGCACGCCCCTGAACGCCATCATGGGCTTCTCCGACATCATGCGGCAGTCGCTGTTCGGGCCGATGCCGGAGAAGTACGCCGAGTATTCGGCCCTGATCCACGAGTCCGGCGAGCACCTGCTGGAGCTGATCAACGACGTCCTGGACATGTCGAAGATCGAGGCCGAGCGCTTCGAGCTGCACCGCGAGGAGTTCGACGCCCGCGACGCCATCTCGGCGGTGATGCGGCTCATGCGCGGCCAGGCCGACCGCGCGGGGGTCAACCTGCGCGGCCTGTTGCCCAAGGATCCCCTGGAGGTGACCGCCGACCGGCGCGCCCTCAAGCAGATCGCCCTGAACCTGATCTCCAACGCGCTCAAGTTCACCCCCAAGGGCGGGGCCGTGACGGTCACCGCCCACGCCGAGGGACCGGTTCTGGAGCTGATCGTGGCCGACACCGGCACCGGCATCAGCGCCACGGACCTGCAGCGCCTGGGCCGGCCCTTCGAACAGGCCGGCGGCGCCGATCAGCGGGCGGCCGGCACGGGTCTGGGCCTGTCCCTGGTGCGGGCCTTCGCCGAGCTGCACGGCGGCGAGATGGCCATCGAAAGCCAGTTGGGGGAGGGGACCACGGTCAGCGTGCGCCTGCCGGTGATGGAGCTCGAACCCATGCCCGCGGCCCCGGCGACGGAAGAGACCACCAGCTAGGGCCTAGCGATTGGCGACCTGAAGGAAGGCCCGGCCGGCGGCGAAGTCGCCCACCTCCACATAGGCCCGCCGCGGCGCCCGGCCCTCGAACAGGAACTCCACCATCACCGCCTCGCGGGGATCGAGCCCGGCCAGGGTGCGGGCGGCCTGGGCCGGGAAGCGGAAGGCCCAGCCGCTCTTGAGGTCCTTGGGCAGCAGGTCCAGTCCGGCCCGGCTGCGCGCCTCCGCGGCGTAGGCGGTCTGGGCGGCCACCGGCGGCAGGCGACGGGCCAGGGCCATGCGTTCCAGGCTGTCGCCGCGGGCGTCGAGATAGGGGCCCAGGGTCAGGTCGACGTCGCGCAGCACCAGGCGAGCGGCGTAGGGCGCCGCCCCGTCCTCGAAATTGGCGACCGCCATCAGGCGGTTGGCGCCGATGCGGCCGGCCAGGCCGAACACCATGGTCCCGCCGTCGAAGGCCGTGTCCTGGGCCAGGCGCCAGCGGGCCGCGGTGGCCGTGGAGCTGCGATCGGCGCGCCATTGGGAGACGTCGCCGGGATAGTCCATCTTGATGAGCTTGGCGTAGCCCTCGAAGGCGGTGCGCACGCGGGAGGCGGCGAGGTTCAGGTCGGGGGAGTCGCAGGCCGCCCCGGCGGCCTTCCGCGAGGCGCGGCGTTCCACGGCGCTCAGGGTGGCGCGATCGGCGCCGGCGCGCAGGGCCGCGCCCCGGGCCTGGGCCCGCGCCGCCGCCAGGGCCGAGCCCACCGAGGCGTCGAACAGGCCGCATCGGGCGTCGGCCGCGGTCATCACGGTGCGTTCGTAGAAGAGGTCCACGCTGCTCGCGCTAGCAAGCCCCGGCGCGGCGCAGATCGCCGCGGTCAGACTGAGCCCCACCCACCAACACGCCGCGCGCCGCGCAGTTGTGCGCGTTGTGCTCGTCATGCTCTCTGCCAGTCCCGTATGCTCGGGACATTGGACGGCAACCTAAGCCGTTCGCCCTTTCCGTTCCGTTACGAGAGCCGCGTCATGATTCTGTCCACGGACATCTGGGTCGCCGCCCTGATCCGCCGCGCCGAGCTGGCCGGCGGCTTCGGCGTCGTGGCGCGCAAGGGCGACGCCCGGGCCGGCAGCGTCCTGGTCCGGGTGCTGAACCTGGAGGACAAGACGACCCGGCTCTATTCGGAGGCCACCCGCGGCGACGGCGAGCGCATCTGGATGCGGCCCCAGCTGTTCGACAACGAGGCCGACATCGACCGCTACATCCAGCGCGCCCTGCGCATCGACCCCGACCTCTGGGTGGTGGACATCGAGGACAAGCAGGGCCGCCACTTCCTCACCGAGCCTGTGGAAGAGGGTTAGCCGGGGATTCACCGCCTTTGTGCACCGGCCTGAAAGTCGGCGGCGCCAAGGTGTTCAGGCGCTCCCCCAAGCCCAGCAGTGACCAGGCCCGCATGCTCTTCCTGATGAACGACGTGGTCCTCAACCTCGCCGGCATGCGGCTGGCGCCGAAGCTTTCGGGGCGCCGGTTCAGGGCCCTGTCCTTCAACGCCGTCAGCCGGCTGGGGCAGGAGCTCTATGCCGAGGACCCGCTGCTGCACCTGCGCCGGCCCGAGCGGGCCAAGCGGCTGGCCACCCTGATCATGGCCAAGGCGCCGGCCATCAACGCCGCCCTGTTCACCGCCCCGGGCTTCGGCTGCGATCCGGGCGAGGTCTCGATGCGCTACCTGAACCTCGATTTCGAGATCATGGCCCGGCTCAGCAAGCGCCAGGACGATGGCGAACTGGACACCATCTGGACCGATCGCCAGGTCTGGAGACGTCTGGCGGCCTGACCGCCGGCTGGCGTTAGGCGGCCGGCTGCGCTAGTCCCCGCCCATGAGCAACTCTCCCGCCGCCGAGGCCGCGCGCCGGCGCACCTTCGCCATCATCTCCCATCCGGACGCCGGCAAGACGACCCTGACCGAGAACCTGCTGCTGGCGGGCGGCGCGATCCGCGCGGCCGGCGCGGTGCGGGCCCGCGGCGAGAACCGCCGGACGCGGTCGGACTGGATGAAGATCGAGCGCGAGCGGGGCATCTCCGTCTCGGCCAGCGTCATGACCTTCGACCACGACGGCCTGATGTTCAACCTGCTGGACACCCCGGGCCACGAGGACTTCTCGGAGGACACCTACCGGACGCTCACGGCCGCCGACGCCGCGGTCATGGTGCTGGACGCCGCCAAGGGGATCGAGCCCCAGACCCTGAAGCTGTTCGAGGTCTGCCGCCTGCGCGACATCCCCATCGTCACCTTCATCAACAAGATGGACCGCGAGGCCCAGGACCCCATCGAGCTGCTGGACGAGATCGCGTCGAAGCTGGCCCTCGACCCCGCGCCGCTCTACTGGCCGGCGGGCTCCGGCGGGCGGTTCAAGGGCATGCTGGACCTGCGCACCCAGCAGTTCCTGCCCTTCGCCAAGAAGACCGCCGACAACAAGGACGAGGGTCACCCCGCCGCCGTCGCCTTCAAGGGCAATGCGATGGTCAGCTATCTCGACCCCGAGGAGCAGGCCGAGCTGGAGGAGACCTCCATGCTGGTGGGGGAGGCCTCCAAGCCCTTCGACCCCAAGGCCTTCCTGGAGGGCCACATGACCCCGGTCTTCTTCGGCTCGGCCCTGCGCCACTTCGGCATCGACCAGCTGCTGGCGGGCCTGGGCGCCTACGCCCCCCCGCCCAAGGCGGTGGCCGCCACCAAGGGCGGCGACGCCACCCACATCGCCCCGGGCGATCCGGAGGTCACCGGCTTCGTCTTCAAGGTCCAGGCGAACATGGACCCCAACCACCGCGACCGCATCGCCTTCCTGCGGCTCTGCTCGGGCAAGTTCGCCCGCGGCATGAAGCTGAAGGTGCAGAACACCGGCCGTCAGCTGTCGGTCAACGCGCCGATCATGTTCTTCGCCTCCGACCGCGAACTGGCCGAGGAGGCCTTCGCCGGCGACGTCATCGGCATCCCCAACCACGGGGTGCTGCGGGTGGGCGACAGCCTGTCGGAGACCGGGACCATCCGCTTCGCCGGCCTGCCCAACTTCGCCCCGGAAATCCTGCAGCGCGTCCGGGTCAAGGACCCCCTCAAGGCCAAGCACCTGAAGAGGGCGCTGGAGGGCCTGGCCGAAGAGGGCGTGACCCAGCTCTTCCGGCCCCAGTTCGGCGCGGACTTCATCGTCGGCGCGGTCGGGCAGCTGCAGTTCGAGGTGATGGCCGACCGCCTGGCCAATGAATACCAGCTCGAGGTCCAGTTCGAGGCCAGCCCCTTCGCCGAGGCCCGCTGGGTCACGGCCGCCAAGGCCGAGCTGGAGGACTTCGTCACCAAGCACAAGACCGCCATGGCCACCGACATCGACGACCAGCCGGTCTTCCTGGCCAAGTCGGCCTGGGAGCTGGGCTACGTGATCGAGCGCTATCCGCAGGTGGCCTTCCATCGCACCCGCGAGCGGGGCTAGCCCCGTGGCCGGCGCGATCGTCTACGGGACCCCGCCCTACGGCCTGGTGGAGGTTCCGGCCGGCGCGGTCCAGGTCTCGCCGATCCTGGCGGGCTCCACGGCCCTGGAGAGCCTGGCCGACGCCAGCCTCGACGAGGCCGTGATCGCCGCCCCGCCGGGCACGGCTGAACGCGACTATGCCCTGGCCCAGGCCCTGAGGGCCCTGAAGCCCGGCGGCCGCCTCACCGCCTTCGCGCCCAAGGACAAGGGCGGCTCGCGCCTGAAGAAGTCCCTGGAGGCCTTCGGCTGCGAGGTCTTCGAGGAGTCCCGCAAGCACAACCGCATCTGCACGGTGGAGCGCCCCGACCAACCCACCGGCCTGGAGGCCGCCATCGCCAAGGGCGCGCCGCGCGCCGTCGGCGAGTTCTGGACCCAGCCCGGGGTGTTCAGCTGGGACCGGGTCGATCCGGGCAGCGCCCTGCTGCTGAAGAGCCTGCCGCCCCTGAAGGGCAAGGGCGCGGACTTCGGCTGCGGCATCGGCATCCTGGCCCTGCAGGTCCTGGCGGCCCCGGAGGTCACGGCCCTCACCCTGGTGGACATCGACCGCCGGGCCATCGAGGCCGCGCGCCGCAATGTCGACGACTCCCGGGCCGCCATCGTCTGGGGCGACGTGCGGCAGGCCGGCCTGACCGATCTCGACTTCGTGGTGATGAACCCGCCCTTCCACGACGGCGGCTCGGAGGACCGGGCGCTAGGGGTGGCCTTCATCGAGACCGCCGCCAAGGCCCTGCGCAAGGGCGGGACCTGCTGGCTCACCGCCAACCGTCACCTGCCCTATGAGCGGCCCCTGGCCGCGGCCTTCTCCAAGGTGGAGCTGAAGGCCGAGGCCGGCGGCTACAAGATCTACGAGGCCCGCAAGTGAGCAAGCCGCCGATGGCCCGGCTCGATCGGCTCTTGGCCAATCTGGGCTACGGCTCCCGGCGCGAGGTCAACGCCCTGGTCCGGGCCGGCGGTGTGATCCTGGACGGGGTGACCCTGAAGGACGCCGGGGCCAAGGTCCCCATCGTCCGCGACCTGCCCGCCCGCATGACCATCTCCGGCGCCCCGGTGGACCCGCCCGCGCCGCTCACCCTGATCATGCACAAGCCGCTCGGCGTGGTCTGCTCGCACCGCGAGCCGGGGCGCAGCATCTATGAGCTGCTGCCCACCCGCTGGCGCGCCCGCATGCCGGGACTCTCCAGCATCGGCCGCCTGGACAAGGAGACCTCGGGCCTGCTGCTGATCACCGACGACGGGGACCTGCTGCACCGCGTGATCTCGCCGCGCCACCACGTGGCCAAGCGCTACCTCGCCACCCTGGACCGGCCGATGAGCGGGGAGGAGGCGGCGATCTTCGCCGCCGGGACCCTGATGCTGGAGGGGGAGGACAGCCCGCTCGCGCCGGCCGAACTCGAAGTTCTGTCTCCCAACCAGGCCGCCCTGACCATCACCGAGGGCCGCTACCATCAGGTGCGCCGGATGTTCGCCGCCGTCGGCAACCACGTCACCGCCCTGCACCGCGACCGCATCGGCGGCCTGCCCCTGCCGGCGGACCTGGCCCCCGGCGCGTGGCGGGTGCTGGACGAGGCCGGCGAGGCGGCGATCTTCGGATAGGCGCCACATTTCGCCTCAAACGCGAAAATTCGTATTCCGTTAACCATAAACCACTGATTAACCACTTGTTTACGATCTCGGACCCGGCTTTGCTCCTTCCGGTCTGAACCCAGGTCAGGCGTCCCGTGTTGAGACGCCAGGGTGATCGGAGCCGCGACATGTTCGAGTTCGGTCGAGAATTGAAGCGCCTGTTCGGCGCCGAGGGCCTGAACACCCCGCGCGACGGCCTGACCGGCGGGGACTCCTCCCTGCTGGAGCTGCTGGACCTGGAGCTGCTGAAAGTCGAAGCCAAGGCCGCCGACGTGGCCGCCGGCCGCATCGGCGCCACCGACCGCGCCCAGCGCAAGCTCGAAGCCGCCATCGTCTGGCGCGAGGTCGCCCGCCGCTCCGGCGACGCCGTGGCCCTGCGCAAGGCCGCCGCCACCGCCGAGGCCGCCGCCGACCTCTTCGACCGCAACCGCCGCCCCGACGGCTGGGCCCGCGCCCGCTGCGAACAGGCCTTCTGCGCCATGCTGGGCGCCGAGCTGTTCGGCGACGAGGGCCTCAACGCCGCCGCCGACCTGGCCTTCCGCGAGGCCCGTGCCGCCGCCCGCGGGGGCCTGGCCCTGCCGCTGGCCGATGTCGGCATCGCCGCCCTGGAAGGCCGCGCCCGCATGGCCGCCGGCGACGCCCAGGCCGCCCGCGTCGTGGCCGCCCGCTTCACCATCCCGATCCAGGGCCTCACCGTCCTGACCAAGCGCTGCCGAGCCGCCCGCCTGCTGGCTGTCGAGGCCCGCCTGGTGCGCGCCGACCTGCTGCTGGGCTGGGGCGCGCGGCTGAAGGACAGCGGCCTGCTGCAACAGGCCCTGGACGACGCCGAGGCCGCCATCACCGGCATGGACCCCGCCTACGAGCCCCTGAGCTGGGCCCGCGCCGCGGCCCTGCGCGGCCAGGCCATGGCCCTGCTGGGGGACGCCGCCGGCCAGATCGAGAGCGTGGCCGCCGCCATCAACCAGCTCGCCGACGTGCTCAACGACCTGTCGCGGGAGCACAGCCCCCTGGACTGGGCCCGCATCCAGACCTCCCTGGCCGAGAGCCTGCAGGCGCTCGGCGAGGCCGGCGCCAGCGAGCGCGCCTACGAACAGGCCGTCACCTGCTACGACCGCGCCGCCATGGTGCTCAAGGAGATCCCGGCGCTCGCCCTGCGCGCCTCGGCCGCCTCCAACCGCGCGCTTTGCCTGGCCCGCTCGGCCGAGCTCTCCGGCGACCTCAATGTGCTGGACGCCGCCGAGACCGCCTTCCGCATCGAACTGACCGCCATGTCGCCCGGCCGCGATCCCACCGCCTGGGCCCTGCTGCAGGTGAACCTGGCCCGTCTCTACGAAGCCCGCCTGGACATCACCGGCCGCGACCGGGGCGAGCGCGCCGCCGCCGCCCACGCCCTGAACGCCGCCCTCGACGTCTTCGCCGAACAGGGCCTGCGCTCTCTGAGCATCATCGCCTCCGACGCCCTCAGCCGCCTGACCCACGGCTCCCCGCGGCCCGCCTTCTAGGGCGCGCGATTTAGACTCCTCAACTCCTGGGTGCGCATGGCAAGCTGCGCCTTGGGTTGGGGGAGCGCCTGCGATGTGTTGGAATGTTCTGGGTCCCGTGCTGCTCGGCGCGGCGACAATGGCCTCATCGGCCCTGGCCGCCGACACGGTCGTCCACGCCACCTGGCTCACCCGTCCGAGGGCGGAGGATCTCCTGGGGGTCTGGCCTGCCGAGGCGCTGAAGCGGGGACTGGGGGGACGCGCGGTCCTGTCCTGTACGGTCACCACCACCGGCGCTCTCGTCGAGTGTCAGGTCGCCAGTGAGAGTCCGCCGGGCGCCGACTTCGGACAGGCCGCGATCGCCCTAACCCCCCAATTGCTGATGTCGCCGGCGACTCGCAACGGCGCCCCGTTCACCGAGGCCGGGGTCAAGGTCTCCATAAACTTCACCGGCGCCGGACCCGAGACCGGTTCCCGCATCGGCGGCCAGATGAGCCTGGCCCCCATCCCGGTCAGGGCTATCTCCGACGTCCCCTGGATCGACGCGCCCACCTACGACCAAGTGGTGGCCGCCTATCCGCAGAAGGCCCGGGACAAGGGGGTCGCCGGCCACGTCGTCCTGAGTTGCACCTTCAAGTCCGACGGCCGCTTGACCGGATGCTCGACCGTGCGCGAGGAGCCGGACGGCTACGGCTTCTCCGGCGCCGCTCGCAGCCTGGTGGGCGCCTTCGCCGCGCCCACGGTGATCGATGGTCGGCCGGTCAGGGCCGCCACCCTGCAACTGCCGGTCTCCTTCGAGCCCAAGATGCTGGACCCCAATCACCCCACCGTCGGCAAGCCGCAATGGACGGTGCTGCCGGAGGCGTCCGACTTCCAGGCGGGCTACCCGAAGGCCGCCCTCGCCGCGGGTGTTCTCAAGGGCCGCGCGGTGGTCAGCTGCGTGGTCGCGCCCGAGGGCAAGCTGGCCGACTGCGCGGTGGCGAGTGAAGAGCCCTCGGGCCTCGGCTTCGGCGCCGCGGCCTCCGCCATCGCGCCGCAATTCCATATGGGAATCTGGACCCCCGACGGCCTGCCGACCGTGGGCGCGCGCATCAAGGCCCCGATCCGCTATGAGCGGCCAGAGGCGGACGCCCCGCCCGCCAAGCCCTAGGCGGCGGCGACGTCGCCGGTCTGGCGGCGCATGCGCCAGAAGCGGATGGTGCGCTGGGCGGCTTCCAGGGGCAGGGACTCGTAGAGCTGGCCGTATTCGCGGGCCCGGCCCATGGCGTTGGAGTCCCGGTCCAGGATCAGCACGGCGAAGGTCAGGTACAGGGAGCGGTCGAAGCCCGCCGCCTTGCAGACGATGGAGAGCGCGTCGAGCTCGCGGCGCTCCAGGATGCGCCGGGCGGTGTGGAAGTCGATGTCGGCCAGTTCGCACAGGGCCACCAGGAACTTGGTGGTCTCGCGGTTGCGCAGGAAGCCGGCCAGGACCGGCGGAGTGATGGCGCCGCGCAGGCGCAGGATGCGGATCGCCTTCTCGGCCTCGGCATAGTCGCCGGGCAGGGCGCCGTCGCGGGCGGCCAGGCGCTTGCGGCCGGCGGCCAGGGCCTGGTCCAGGGCCTCGGGGTCGACCTCGGAATTGCGCTCCAGGATCTGGTCGCGCAGCCGGGCCTCCACCACGAAATACATCTCGTTGAGCAGGTCGACGGGCAGGGCTTTGCGCGCCACCACGGCCTGGTGCAGGGCCGGATTGTCCAGGGCGCGGTCCACCACCATCTCGTGGGTCTCGCGCGACATCTCGGCCCCCGAATTGGCCAGCAGGGCCCCGACCGTCTCGTCGTCGCCGCGCTCCACGATGGCCTCGGAGACCGCCATCGGCACCACCGGGCGCTGGGAGATGGCGCGCAGGTGGTCCTGGCCGCGCGTGCGGGCCACCGACAGCAGGTCGTCCTCGGTCAGAGCGGTGGAGCCCTCCAGCAGGGGACGGGCCACCTCGATGGAGGCGTCGCGGGCCAGGGCCCGGATCAGGCCCGCCGGCGCGGGATCGGCGCCGGACATGCGCTGGGCGAGCTCGGCGCGGACGGCCTCTTCCATGTCCCCGGCCAGCTGGGTCAGGACATCGTCGAACAGGGCCATCTCGCCGGGCGCGCGGGGATCGTCGGTGGTGAAGAACAGGTCGGTGACGCCGCGCAGCAGCTCGCGCCGGCGGTCGCTGGAGGGCTCCTGGGCCAGTTCGATCAGGTCGTGGAGCTTGGTGCGCGTCATCTGGGCTCTCAGAACGGGCGGCCGTCGCCGCCGTCGGACTCGTCGCGGCTGTCGTCGTCGGTCGTCTTGGCCTTGGGCGCGTCGGGGGGACCGATGAGGACATAGCGGTCGCCGGCCGGCGGCTCAGGGATCAGGTCGGGCTCCAGGCCATAGGCGCGGTGCACGGAATAGAGCTTGGAGGAGCCGCCCACCCTGCGGGCTGTCGCCGAGGCGTCGGCCAGGTGTTGCGGGGCGGCGACCGCGGCCTGCTCGGGGATCGGCGGCGGGCCGCCGTACAGGCTCGAGGGCAGGGGCGCGTAGACCGGCGGCGAGGACGGCGACTGCAGGGACGGGGCCGGCGGCGCGGCGCGCGGGGCCTGGTACGGCGTCTGCGGGGTGAAGGGCTGGTAGGCGGGCGGCCGGTAGGTGGTCACCTGCCGCTCGCCGGGCGGCGGGGCCAGCTCCGCCGGGGGCGGGGCCTCCTGGCGGCCGCGGGCGAACTGGCCGGCCAGGGCCATGGGCTCGGGTCGCGCATAGGGGCTCGGCTGGCCCGACGGGGTGGCGTAGGCGCGCTTGTTGGACCAGTTCAGCATCGGGCCGGCCGGCGCCGACGCCTCGACGGGCGCGCGCGCCTCGTAGCGGGGGCGATCGTCCTCCTCGGAGGCCGGATGGGCCGCGCGGAGCATGGCGGCGATGGCGAGACCTAGGCGCATGATCGGCGAAAGCTAGCCGCCGCCGCTTAACCCTGAGCTAACAGCCGTCTTTAACCCTGGCCTAACGGGCGCTCTTAACGGCCGCGCCACCAGGCCAGTCCGGCCCGCTCCGCCCGCTCCAGCAGGGCGTGCAGGACCACCCCCATCAGCCCCAGGACCACCAGGGCCGCGATCATGCGGGCCGTCTGCAGCTTGTTGCCCGCGTCCAGGATCCGCCAGGCCAGGCCGCGCACCCCGCCCGACCCCGCGCCGAACTCGGCCACCACCGCCCCGATCACCGCCAGGCCGGCCGCAACCTTATGACCTTCCAGCAGAAACGGGACGGCCGAGGGCAGGCGCAGGCGCAGGACCCGCTGCAGGCGGCTGGCGCCATAGAGATCGAACAGCCGCTCCAGGTCCGGGTCGGCGGCCTTCAGGCCGGTGACCGCCCCGGAGAAGATCGGGAAGAAGGCCACCAGCACCGCCAGGGCCACGATGGCCCGCTCGGGATGGTCGATGCCCGCCCAGATCAGCACCAGAGGGGCGATGGCCACCACCGGGGTCACCTGCAGCACCGAGGCCAAAGGCCGCACCGCGCGGTCGGCCAGGGGGCTCAGGCCCACCAGCAGGGCGATGGCCTGGGCCGCGACGCTGGCGATCACCAGGGCGATCAGGGCCACCGACAGGGTGTTCCAGGCCGCCTGCATCAGGCTCGTCGTGTCGGTGGCCAGCGCCACGGCGACGTCGGAGGGGGCGGGAAGGAAGTAGGCCGGCACGCCGGTGACCCGGCAGGCGATCTCCCATCCGGCCAGCAGCAGGGCGATCAGGGCGAAGGGCGCCAGCAGGTCCAGCAGCTTGCTCACGCCGCGGCCTCCGAGCCTTTCACCAGCAGGTCCGACACCGCCTCGGCGGCGTGGCGGAACTCCGGGGTGGTGCGGAAACCGATCAGCCGGGGCAGGTGGCCCGCCACCTCGATCTCCCCGGCGATGCGGCCTGGTCCGCGGGTCATCACCGCCACGCGGCTGGCCATGTAGGCGGCTTCCTCGACATTGTGGGTGACGAAGACGATGGCCGGCCTGGTCTCACGCCACAGCTTCAGTACGTCGTCGGCCAGGGACCGGCGGGTGATCTCGTCGAGGGCCGCGAAGGGTTCGTCCAGCAGCAGCAGGCGCGGCTCGGTGACCAGGGCCCGGGCCAGGGAGGCGCGCATGGCCATGCCGCCGGAGAGCTGGGCGGGGCGGGCCTGCTCGGCGCCGGCCAGGCCGACCCGGGCGAGCGCCGCGGCCGCCAGGTCGCGGGCGCCCTTGCGCGAGGCGCCGGCCAGCTCCAGGGGCAGGGCGACATTGGCCTGGGCGGTCATCCAGGGGGCCAGCGTCGGGGCCTGGAAGACCACCGAGGTCTCCCCGCGGCCGGCGGTCCGGGTCACCGTGCCCCGGGTCGGCTGCTCCAGGCCGGCCAGCAGGCGCAGCGCCGTCGACTTGCCGCAGCCCGACGGCCCCACCAGGGCGACGATCTCGCCGGGCGCCACGCTCAGGGTGAACGGCCCCAGGGCGCGGCCGCGCTTGGGGTAATCGACTTCAACGGCCTCGAGGGCGACGACGGGTGGCATCAGCGGCGGGCTACTTCGCCGCCGGCGGCGCCACGAACTGCAGGGTGTAGGCCTTCTTGTAGTCCAGGGTCTTGGGATAGACGCCCTGGTCCGAGGCGAGCTTGAAGAACTCGGCCCAGCGGGCGTCGCTCATCGTGCCGATGCCGGCGGTCTTGGCCTCGCCGCCGTCGACGATGCCGTAGGACTTCATCTTCTCCCGGGCCTGGTCGAGGACGTCCTGGGCCATCTCCGGATTGTCCTTGCGGATCAGGGCGTCGGCCGGCTTGGGATCGCCGTAGAGATAGTCGTGCCAGCCCTTGGCCGAGGCCTCCACGAAGGCCTTCACCGCCGCCGGATTGGAGTCGATCAGGCTCTGCGGGACCATGATCATGGTGGCGTAGCTGGGATAGCCGTTGTCGGCCAGGAGGAAGACCTTGGGCTTCATCTTGGCCTCTTTCTCCAGGGTGTAGGGCTCGCTGGTGACGTAGCCCTGCTGGGCCACGCGCTTGTCGGCCAGGAAGGGGGCGGAGTTGAAGGTGTACTTGCGGATCTGGTCGTCGGTGAAGCCGTACTTGGACTTCAGCCAGACCCAGAAGGCGGTGACCGAGGCGTCCGACAGCAGGATGGGATGGCCCTTCAGGTCGCCGATGCTCTCGATCCCCTGGTCGGGGTGGGCGATCAGGACCTGGGGGTCCTTCTGCATCATGGCCGCGACGGCCTTCACCGGCACGCCCTCCTGGGCCATGTTCAGGGCGATGAAGCTGTTGGAGCCCATGCCGGCCTGGACCGCGCCCGAGGCCAGCAGTTGCGGCACGTTCACGCCGGGCCCGCCCTGGACGATCTGCACGTCCAGGCCGCGCTTGGCGTATTCGCCGTTGGCCAGCGCCTCATAGAAGCCGCCGTGCTCGGCCTGGGCCCGCCAGTCGGTGGCGAACTTGATGACCGTGGGCTGGCCGGCGGCCGGGGCGGTATCGGCCTTCTTGGCCGGGGAACAGGCGACGGCGAGGACCGCGAGGGCGGCGACGGCGATGGCGCGCAAGGCGTTCATGATCTCTCCCCAACTTGGATCGCCCTTAAGCCTAGGGCGTGACGGCCCCGCTTCCAAGATGGGTTGGCCAGGTTTCTAGGCCGCGTTGTCCCGGGCGCGCGCCTCGTCGAGCCACCGGGCCAGGACGCCGTGCAGGGCTTCGATCTGGATCGGCTTGCCCACGGCGTCGTTCATGCCGGCCTTGAGGCAGCGGGCCTCCATCTCGGGCATGACGTCGGCGCTCATGGCGATGATCGGCAGGGTGGCGCAGCGGCCCCCCAGCCCCCGGATCAGGCGGGTGGCCTCCAGGCCGTCCATGCGGGGCATGTGGACGTCCATCAGGATCAGGTCGACGCCGCCGTCGCGGGCGGCGGCCACCGCGTCCTCGCCGTTCTCGGCCAGCACCACCTCGCAGCCCAGCAGGGTCAGGACCGTGGCGCCCAGCTCGCGGTTCACCGGGTGATCGTCCACCAGCAGCACGCGCGCGCCCAGGTCGCCGATCTTGCGCATGCCCGAGGCCGGCTGGGTCACGCTCTCGGCCAGGGGCGCCTCGATCTCGAACCAGAAGACCGAGCCGAAGCCCTCGGCGCTGTCGAGGCCGATGCGGCCGCCCATCAGCTCGGTGAGGCCCTTGCAGATGGCCAGGCCCAGGCCCGTGCCGCCGTGCTCGCGGGTGACCGTGGCGTCGGCCTGGCTGAACCGCTTGAACAGCCGGGTCGCCTGTTCGGTCGGGATGCCGATCCCGGTGTCGGTGACCACGAAGCGCAGGGTGGCGGCGTCGCCGGCCAGCGTCACCTCCAGGTCCAGGCGGACCCGGCCGCGCTCGGTGAACTTGATGGCGTTGGACAGCAGGTTCAGCAGGATCTGCCGCAGCCGCAGGTCGTCCATCATCACCGGGCGATCGACCTCGCCGGTGGCGGAGAACTGCAGGTCCAGGCCCTTGCGGCGGGCCGCCTCGGCGACGATGGCCAGGGTCTCCTGGGCCATGGCCCGAGGCTCGACGGCCCGGGGCGACAGCTCCACCTCGCCGGACTCCATCTTGGAGAAGTCCAGCACGTCGTTGACGACGTTGAGCAGGGAGGAGCCCGCGCGGTCGATCAGGGTCAGCTGGCGGTGGGCGGCCTCGGGCAGGTCGCCGCGCTTCATCAGCACCTCGGTGAAGCCGATGATGCTGTTCATGGGGGTGCGGATCTCGTGGCTCATATTGGCCAGGAACTCCGACTTGGCGCGGCCGGCGGCCAGGGCGCGGGCCTGGGCGGCGCGGGCCACCCGGGTGCGGCTGGCCCACAGGCGCTTCAGGCGCTTCTGGTCGGCGATGGCGAGCGCGGTGGCGAGCGCGGTGAAGAAGCTGATCCCGATCAGGAACTGCACGCCGCGGGTCTTCTGCAGCATCGTCCAGGTGGCGCCGGTGTGGGTCTCCTGGCTCCCCAGGACCAGGCTGGTGGACACCGAGGCCAGCATCATCGCCGCCACCGCCGCGCCGCGCGGGCCCAGGCGGAAGGCGATGAGGGTCATCAGGGGGAAGATGATGATCGGGGTTGGGAAGCGCACCGGCGTGAAGGCCAGCACGCTGCCGGCCGCCATCAGGCAGTAGAGGCCGAACTGCTCGGGCCAGTCGCGGTGGAAGTCGCGCACCGCGTCGGACCGGGCGATCAGCAGGATGGCGGGCAGGGCGATCGCCATCCCCAGGCCGTGGGCGTAGAACCAGGTGCTCAGCACGGAATCGAAGCTGCGGCCGAACAGGGTCAGGACGTCGGCGGCCACCACCGAGCTGGCGGCCGTCGCCGGCGCCACCGCGAACAGCAGCAGCTTGGCCACCCGCTTGAGGCTGGTGAGCCGCATGGTCTGGCCGCAGGCCTTGCGCGCCAGCCAGGCCGTGGCGAAGGCCTCGGCGAAGTTGAGCACCGGGAAGGCGAAGCCGATCCCCATGGAATTGCCCAGCAGCAGGCCGGCGCCCCAGTTGAACAGGAAGCAGAGGACCGCCGCCGGGACGCTCCAGCGCCAGGGCAGCAGCAGGAAGGACGCCGCCAGGATTCCGTTGGACAGCCAGATCGCCGCCACCCCGGTCTCGCCCTTCGACAGGCCCAGGCTGAACAGCACGCTGGCCGTGAAGGCCAGGGTCAGGCTGACGGTCAGGATCAGGTTGCGCGATGGCTTGGACAGCATCGAGGGTCCTTAAGAGGCCGCGCGATGATGACTCATTCTGATGGCGAAAGGCTTAAGCTGTGCCAAGTCGGGACATATTGTCGCAACGAACCGGGTAGCGCCCATAGCAAGAGGGCGGCGCAACGGTTTCCCGTCGCGTCGCCCTCTCATCCAGATCCGTTGGGGGATCTGCGTCTCAAGGTCGGATGCGACTTCGAACGCGGGGTTACCCGCAGGTTTCCATCGCCGCCGGTGTCCTTTGGTGGTTCCGGTCCCGACTTGCGCCGCTTCCAGTTCCCCAGAGAACCTCCTGCTCGCATCGTCGAACCCGTTTCCGTGTCCGTCAGCGCCGCAGTCCCTCTCGACCCCTTGATCTTTCCCCCGAACCCTCTATCAAGCAAGCGCCCCGACTCGCCCCGATGTGGGCGAAGGCCCGAATCCCGGTGGACATCCTGTGGATGTTTTGGGGATTTTCCGGGAATTTCCCTTAAAAATCAGCGTCGAAATTTATCCACAGCATTCCTGCTGCCGTCGCGAATCAGGGCTGCCAACCCCCTGACCGTCATCCTCGGGCTTATCCCGAGGATTCATGGACTCCGCGGCGCAGGAGCCCCTGGGCGGCGACGCGCGTGCTCGCGACCGAAAGACCGAGATCATGGATCCTCGGGACAAGCCCGAGGATGACGAAATCGGATGCGAAGGGAGCCATGACCCCGCGAGGAGAGGCCGTGGCGTCCCTAGCGCCCGCCCTCCAGGGCCTCGCGCATCTCCTCCAGGGTCATCCAGTCCTCCTCGGCCTTGGCCAGTTCGGCCTGGGCGGCGGCGTGGGCCTTGGTCAGGCGGTCGAAGCCGGCCGGATCGCGGGTGTAAAGGGCCGGATCGGCCATGTCGGCCTCCAGCTTGGCGATCTTGGCCGGCAGGCTGGCCATCAGGCCCTCGGCCTCCTTCAGCCGGTGCTGGTCCTTGAAGGAGAGCTTGGTGGCCTTCTTCGGCTCGGCGGGCTTCGCCGCCGCCTTGGGGGCGCTGCCCGGGGCCGGCGCCTCGCCGATAGCGCGGAAGTAGCCGGGGTTCTGGCGCAGGAAGTCCTGCCAGCCGCCCGGCGTCTCCACCACGTCGCCACGGCCGTTCAGGGCGATGGTCGAGGTGGCCAGCCGGTCGATGAAGTCGCGGTCGTGGCTCACCAGGATCAGGGTACCCTCGAAGTCGGCCAGCAGGTCCTCGAGCAGGTCGAGGGTGTCCATGTCCAGGTCGTTGGTGGGCTCGTCCAGGATCAGCAGGTTGGCGGGCGTGGCGAGCGCGCGGGCCAGCAGCAGGCGGTTGCGCTCGCCGCCGGACAGGCTGCGCACCGGCTGGCGGATCTGGGCGTCGGTGAACAGGAAGTCCTTGGCGTAGGCGTTCACGTGCTTGGGCTGGCCGCGCACCATCACCTGGTCGCCGCCGAGTGGAGTCAGGACGTCGCGCAGCATCATGTCGGGCTTCAGGTCGGCCCGGGCCTGGTCGATATAGGCGGTCTCCAGATTGGCCCCCAGCTTCACCGAGCCGGTGTCGGGGGCGATCTCGCCCAGCAGCATCTTCACCAGGGTGGTCTTGCCCGCCCCGTTGGGGCCGACGATCGCCACCCGGTCGCCGCGCAGGATGCGGGTCGAGAAGCTCTTGAGCAGGGTGCGGTCGCCGAAGGCCTTGGAGATCCCCTTGGCCTCGATCACCCGCTGGCCCGACAGGCCGGAGGAGGCGATGCCCATGTTCATCTCGCCGCGGGTCTCGCGCAGGCGCTCGACCTTGACCTGGCGCAGCTCCATCAGGGCTCGCCTACGGCCCTCGTTGCGGGCGCGCCGGCCGGTGACCCCGCGCTGCAGCCAGTACTCTTCCTGCTCCAGCTTCTTGTCGATCCGGCGGCTCTCCTCGACCTCGGCGGCCAGGATCTGCTCCACCCAGGCGTCGAAGGCGGCGAACCCCCGGTCGAGGCGGCGCACCTTGCGGTGCTCCAGCCAGAAGCAGCGCTGGGTGGTGCGTTCCAGGAAGGCGCGGTCGTGGCTGACGATGACCATGGCCGCGCGGCTGCGGGTCAGCTCCGCCTCCAGGGTCTCGATGGCCAGGATGTCCAGGTGGTTGGTGGGCTCGTCCAGCAGCAGCAGGTCCGGGTCCTCGGCGAAGGCGCGGGCGAGCGCCACGCGGCGGATCTCGCCTCCCGACAGCCCGGCCGTCGATTTGGCCGGGTCGATGCCGAAGATGGCGAGCGCCGCCTCGGCCTCGTGCTCGGCCGCGCCGCCGGCGGTGACGTGCTCCAGCAGGGTGGCGCCGACGATCTCCGGCTCCTGGGGAACATAGGCGATCCGCGTGGCCGGCTGCACGGCGCGCTCGCCGTCGTCGGGCTGGATCTGGCCGGCCAGCACCTTCAGCAGGGTGGTCTTGCCCGCCCCGTTGCGCCCCACCAGGCAGGCGCGCGAGCGCGGCTCCACCGACAGGTCGACGCCGTCGAACAGCATTTTCGGTCCGTCGGCGAGGCGGACGTTCTTGAGGGCGAGGATGGGTGGCTTCATGCGGCGTCCGACATAGCGGGGCGCTGGCGCGAAGCAAGCGTTAGAACCCAAACCGCTCATCCCGGCGAAGGCCGGGATCCAGATACATCCTCCGCATTCCGGATTGCAGGCTCAGGCTGTGACCCACGATCTGGATCCCGGCCTTCGCCGGGACGAGCGGGGAAGGGGAGGTCCCTTCCCTAGAACGGGATCTCCTCGACCGGCGGCTTGTCGACGGCCTCCGGCTTGGGCTCGGCGGGTTCGGGCGGGATCGCGGCCTCGGCCTCGCGGGCGGCGGCGGAGAACTCGTCGGCCAGGCCCTCGTAGAAGTCGTTGCGCGGATCGGCCTCCAGCTCGGGCTCCGGATCGGGCAGCAGCCAGTCGAAGTCGCGGGCCGGCAGCTTCTCGTGGGCCACCACCATGAACTGACGCCAGATCGCCGCCGACATGACGCCGCCGGTGATGCGGTTCATCGGCTTGTCGTCGTCGTTGCCGACCCAGACGCCCGCCACATAGTCCGGCGTGAAGCCCACGAACCAGGCGTCGCGCCAGTTCTGGCTGGTGCCGGTCTTGCCCGCCGCCGGGCGGCCGAAATTGGCCCGGGTGCCGGTGCCCGAGGTGATCACCTTCTTCATCATCTTCACCATCATGCTGGCGCGGGCGATGTCGTAGGCGGGCACGGGCGACGAGGTCTGGTGCAGGAACACCGGCTGGCCGCCGATCGTCTTGATCTCGTCGACCATGTAGGGCGTGATCCGGTTGCCCCCGGTCTGGAAGACCTGGAAGCCGGAGACCATCTCGATCAGCGGCACCTCGTAGGAGCCGAGCGCCACCGACAGGTTCGGATTGGCCGGGATGGTGGTGAGGCCGAACCGCCGGGTCAGCTCGCTGATGGCCGGGCCGCCGACCTCCTGGGCCAGCTTCACCGCCACGGTGTTGATGGAGTGGGCGAGCGCCGTCTCCACGGTCACCGCCCCGCGATAGCCGCCGCCATAGTTCTCCGGCCGCCAGTCGCCGAACTTCACCGGGCCGTCGATGCGCACGTCGGTGGGCATGACCCCCTTCTCCAGGGCCGCGGCGTAGACGAAGGGCTTGAAGGACGAGCCGGGCTGGCGCCGGGCCTGGACCGCGCGGTTGAAGACGCTGGCGTTGTAGTCGAGGCCGCCGACCATGGTGCGGATCGCGCCCTCGGCGGAGATGGCCACCATGCTGGCCTGGGAGGCGCCGGCCGCCTTGCCCTCGGTGGCGATCACCTGGCGCAGGATATTGGCGCCGGTGGCCTGCAGCTTGGGATCGATGGTCAGGCGCACCATCAGGTCCGGCGAATTGGGCCCCACCAGCTTGAGCACCTCGTTGGTGGCGTAGTCCAGGGCGTAGCCCATGTCCCCGTCATTGGCCAAGGCGGTGGGGCTGATGCGGGGCGTCGCGGCCTCGGCGGCCTGGGCGTCCTCGGCGGTGATCCAGCCCTCGCCGGCCATGCGCTCCAGCACCAGGCGCTGGCGCTCCAGGGCCCCGGCCATGTTGCGGTTCAGCGCCATGCGCGAGGGCGCCTTGGGCAGGCTGGCCAGCAGGGCCGCCTCCGAAAGGGTGAGCTGGCTGGCGGGCTTGCCGAAATAGGTGCGGCTGGCGCCGTCGATGCCGAAGGTGTTGGCCCCGAAATAGATGCGGTTGAGATAGAGTTCGAGAACCTCGTCCTTGCTCAGCATCTTCTCCAGGCGCTGGGCCATGACGGCCTCCTGGATCTTCCGCTTCATCGTCTGGTCGGGCGTCAGGAACAGGCCCTTGGCCAGTTGCTGCGACAGGGTCGAGCCGCCCTCCACCACCCGGCCGGCGGCGTAGTTGGCCCGCGCCGCGCGCACGATGGCCCAGGGGTCGACCGCCCCGTGCTGGTAGAAGCGCCGGTCCTCCGCCGCCAGGAAGGCGCGCGGCACATAGGCCGGAAGCTGGCCCAGCGTCACCCGGTCCCCGTACTTCGGCCCCCGCGAGGCGATCAGCACCCCGGTCTTGTCGAAGAACTTGATCGCCGGCGCCCGGTTGATCGCATAGAGCGCCTCGCGCTCGGGCAGGGCCGGGATGTCCTTCAGATAGACCTGCTGGACGTAGACCGCCGCCCCCAGCACCGCCAAGGCCAGGACCGCGGCGGCCACCACCAGGGTGGTCCACAGCCAGCGCAGGTCGCGCCGTCCGCGCGGAGTCCCGCCGAAGTCGCCGCCGCGACCACCGCCGCCCTTGGCCTTGGGCGGTTTGGGGGGCTTGGGCGGCTTGCCCGCCTTGGCCTTGCGCGGCTTGGGCAGGTCGGCCCGGAAGGGTTCCTCGGTCACGGCTTCAGGCGCCGGCGCGTCGGGCGCCCGCGGGCTCGGATGCGAGTCCGGAAACTTGTACGGATCGAGGTTCCAGTCGGTCACTTGGTCAAACTAAGGAGGGCGGCGGGGAGGCTTTTGGTTTAGGACGCCATCACCATGGCGACGAGACCTTACTGGGAAACGAAATCACTCCGCCAGATGACGGCGGTCGAGTGGGAGAGCCTATGCGACGGCTGCGGGCTTTGCTGTCTGGTTCGCTTCGAGGATGAGGACACCGGCGAGATCATCCCCACCCGCGTGCATTGTCGCCTCCTGGACGCCAAGACCTGCGCCTGCAGTAACTATGCCGGGCGAAAGAAATATGTCCCCGACTGCATCAAGCTGACGCCGCAGAATGTCGACACCCTGGAATGGATGCCGCTCTCCTGCGCCTATCGCCGCATCAACGAGGGCCGCGGCCTGGCCGACTGGCACCCCCTGATCTCCGGCGATCCCGAGAGCGTCCACCGCGCCGGGGTCTCGGTCCGCGGCCAGACCGTCAGCGAGAACACGCTGGCGCGTTCCGAGGACGCCCTGGAGTTCATCGCCTACGACCTGATGGAGGAACGCGGCGGCGACTGAGGGTCAGGCCTTGGCCCGCGCCGTCCCGATCCAGACGGTCGCGCCGGCGAAGATCAGCAGCCCGGCCAGGGGCCCGAAGACCCCGATCATCGTGGTCGGCGCCGGGGCCCGCCCGTCCAGCGCCCCCACCAGGAAGGCGGTCGAGGCCAGGCCCAGGATCAGGGCCGCGGCGGGGATCGCCGCCAGCAGGCGCGAACGCCCGACGTCCTCCAGCCGCTTGGCCGCCAGGCAGAGCCAGACATAGAGACCGGCCAGGGCCAGGTAGAACCTCACCTCCAGCGGATGGAACAGGCCCGCCAGATAGAGCCCGAGGTCGATGGCGAAGGCCGCCAGCGCCGCCATCAGCAGGGCGCGCCAGAAGCCGGCCCGCGACAGGCGGCCCCGGGGCCAGAGGAAGAGTTTGACGATGGTCATGGCGCCCCGGGCTTCAGGGGCGCAGGCTAGCGGTTCGTCGGGCGGGACAGTATGTGGTATTTTTACCACATCAGCCCTTGCGCGCGGTGGAGAACAGCCTAATTGAAGGCCACGCGTTCCCCACATCTGTCGAACAACCACCGAAGGTCTTTGTCTCTTGGCTGGCGATCCCTATCAGGAACTTGGCGTGGCCCGCGGCGCGAGCGCCGATGAGGTCCGCAAGGCGTTCCGCAAGCTGGCCAAGAAGCACCACCCCGACACCAATCCCGGGGACAAGGCCTCGGAGGAGAAGTTCAAGCGCGTCAGCGCCGCCTTCGACATCATCGGCGACCCCGACAAGCGCAAGAAGTTCGACGCCGGCGAGATCGACGCCGACGGCCGCGAGACCATGCGCGGCTTCGGCGGCGGCAGTCCCTTCGGCCAGCAGGGCGGCGGCGGCTGGAGCCCCCGGGGCCAGGCCGAGGGCCCGGAGATCGACCTCAGCGAGCTGTTCGGCGACATCCTGGGCCGCGGCCGCCCCGGCGGCGGCGGGCAGGGCGGCGGCTTCGGCGGCTTCTCCCAGCGCGGCGCCGACGTCCGCGCCCGGCTCGAGATCGACCTGGAGGACACCATCCACGGCGCCAAGAAGCGCATCGCCTTCTCTGACGGCCGCACCATCGACGTCTCCATCCCCAAGGGGGCGGAGGAGGGCCAGACCCTGCGCCTGAAGGGCCAGGGCTCGCCCGGCCGCTCCGGCCCCGGCGACGCCTTCATCGAGATGACCATTCGACCCCACGCCATCTTCCGGCGCGAGGGCGACAGCCTGGTGATGGACCTGCCGGTCTCGATCCCCGACGCGGTCCTGGGCGGCAAGGTCCAGGCGCCCACCCCCGACGGGGCGGTCAATGTCAGCGTGCCCAAGGGCGCCAACACCGGAACCTCCCTGCGCCTGAAGGGCCGCGGCCTGTCGGACGCCAAGGGCAAGCGCGGCGACCTGCTGGCCCGCATCGTCCTGATGCTGCCCGAGACCGTCGACCCGGACCTGGAGGCCTTCGCCGAAAAATGGCGCGCCGAACGGCCCTACACGCCGCGCCGTCGCTGACTCCGGTCTAGTCTCATCGCAGACCCGTGTTATTCTTACGCCTCGTGAAGGGGGCGCCGGAACGCGCGCCCACGCGACGGAGGCTCCATGCTCAGCGAGCGCCCCATCCAGCCGATGCTGGCCATCACCGATCCGCAGGCCGCAAAGCGATTCTACGGCGACCTGCTTGGTCTTCGCCTCCTGGAGGAGGACCCCTTCGCGCTCACCTATGACGGCGCAAATGTTCCGCTGCGCCTGAACAAGGCGCCCGCCTTCACGCCCCAGCCCTTCACCGCCCTCGGCTGGCGGGTCCCCGATGTCCGCGCCGCCGCCCGCGACCTGGCGGCCAAGGGCGTGGTGTTCGAACGGTTCGAGGGCATGGAGCAGGACGACCTGGGTGTCTGGACCCCGCCCGGCGGCGCGGGCGGCGTCTGCTGGTTCAAGGACCCGGACGGCAACCTGCTGTCCCTCTCCCACTAGGCCGCGCGCGATGAGCTTGTCGGCCGCGGCCCTGCAGACGGTCCTCGACGCCCTGCCAGGCGCCGTGGGATCGCCGCTGCCCTCGGCCAAGGGCGTGACCCTCTACAAGGTCATGGACAAGATGTTCGCCATCCTGAACGTCCGGGGCGAACCCTCCGTGATCGTCAAGTGCGACCCCCACCTCGTGGAGATCCTGAAGGAGACCTACGAAGGCGTCGGCCACCGCAGCCACCTGGACCGCCGCTTCTGGATCTGCGTGACCCTGGACTCCGACGTGCCTCCCGATGAGATCGAGCGGCTGGTGGGCGGCTCCTATGACCTGATCCGCTCGGGCCTGACCCGCAAGCAGAGGGCCGAGCTGGAGGCCCTGGTCTGAGAGGCCACGCCGCGCGCGCCATCCCCTCCCGCGCGCCTGCCGCGTGACAGACCGCCGCACCACCTGCATAAACCCCTTATTCAGGCTGGGTTCAGTCGCGGGTCTCTAAACCATCGGGCATGAAGCGTTCATTCGCCATAGCCGCTCTGCTCCTGGCGCTCACTCCGGTGGCGTCCCAGGCCCAGGGCTATCCGGACTACGGGCGGCCGTCCTACGGCGCCCGTGGGGACCAGGACCAGGCCCGCGACGCCGTGCGCGGCGGCCGCCAGGTGTCCCTGTCCCAGGTCATCGCCCGCATCGCCTCGCGCACCCCCGGCCGCCAGCTCAACACCACCATGGGCGACTATTCCGGCCGCCCCGCCTATTTCGTGCAGTGGCAGACCCCCGACGGCCGCGTGATGATCTTCATCGTCGACGCCGAGAGCGGCCAGATCCTGTCGCGCGAAGGCTGAAGAGGACACGATGCGTATTCTTCTGGTCGAAGACGATCCGGACCTGTCGCGCCAGCTGAAGGCCGCCCTGGGCGACGCCGGCTACGCTGTGGACCATGCCCCCGACGGCGAGGAGGCCCAGTTCCTGGGCGAGACCGAGCCCTATGACGCGGTGATCCTCGACCTAGGCCTGCCCAAGGTGGACGGGGTCTCGGTCCTGGAGCGCTGGCGGCGCGGGAACATGGCCGTCCCGGTGCTGATCCTGACCGCCCGCGGCGCCTGGAGCGAGAAGGTGGCCGGCTTCGACGCCGGGGCCGACGACTACCTCACCAAGCCCTTCCACACCGAGGAGCTGCTGGCCCGCCTGCGCGCCCTGCTGCGCCGCTCGGCCGGCCACGCCGCGCCCAGCCTGTCGGTGGGCGGCCTGCGCCTGGATCCCCGCGCCGCCCGGGCCACGGTCAATGGCGAGCCCCTTCGGCTCACCTCCCTCGAATACCGCCTGCTGCACTATCTGATGATGCACCAGGGCCGGGTCATCAGCCGCACCGAGCTGGTGGAGCACCTCTACGATCAGGACTTCGACCGCGACTCCAACACCATCGAGGTCTTCATCGGCCGGGTGCGCAAGAAGATCGGCGCCGACCGGATCGACACCGTCCGCGGCCTCGGCTACCGCCTGACCGCGCCCGCCGACGAACTTGGAGGCGAGGCGGCCGGCTCGTGAAATTCGAGGTCCTGAGCCGACCCTCCCTCGTCCGCCGCCTGGTGATCCTGGCGGCGGGCTGGTCCCTGGCGGTCCTGGTGGTCACCGCCATCGTGCTCGCCCTGCTGTTCCAGCAGGCGGCCCTGCGGCGGTTCGACCAGGGCCTGGCCGAGCTGATCGACAACCTCACCGCCGGAACCACCATCAATGACGCGGGCGAGGTCCTGGCCCCGGCCCTGACCGACCTGCGGGCCCTGCGCGCCTATTCCGGCAAGTACTGGCAGATCAGCGTCCCGGTGAACGGGGTGCTCAAGCCCCGGGTCCGCTCCCGCTCCCTGTGGGACAGCGAGCTCAAGACCCCGCCGGACCTGGCCCTGCGCCTGGCCGCCGACCCCGGCAAGCCGATCGTCTACGACACCCGCGGCCCCCTGAATGAACCCCTGCGCGCCATGGCCACCCGGGCCGAGCTGCCCGGCGGCACGGCTCCGGTGGTGTTCATGGCCGCCGAGGACCGCAGCCCCGTCGACCGTGACATCCGCAACTTCGTCACCGCCACCGCCGTGGCCTTCCTGCTGCTGGGGGTCGGCATGACGGCCGCCGTGGTCATCCAGGTCCGGGTGGGCCTGACCCCGCTGTTCGCCCTGCGCCACGAGGTGGCCTATGTCCGGCGCGGCAAGCGCGAGCGGATCGAGGGGACCTATCCCACAGAACTGAAGCCCCTGGCCGACGAGCTCAACGCCCTGATGGCCCACAACCAGGAGGTCGTGGAGCGCCAGCGCACCCACGTCGGCAACCTGGCCCACGCCCTGAAGACCCCGCTCTCGGTCATGCTGGCCGAATCACAGGCCCAGCCCGGCCCCCTGGCCGAGGTGGTCACCCGCCAGTCGGAGGCCATGCGTCAGCAGGTCGACCATCACCTGCGCCGCGCCCGCGCCGCGGCCCGCACCCAGGGATCGGGGGAACGGACCTCGGTCGCCGACGTGCTGGACGAATTGTCGCGGACCCTGGAACGCATCTTCCAGGACAAGGGCGTCACCATCGACTGGGACGCCGCCGACGACCTCTATTTCCTCGGCGAGCGCCAGGACCTGCTGGAGCTGGCGGGCAACGCCATGGAGAACGCAGCCAAGTGGTGCGCGGGCAAGGTCCGCGTCCGCGCCGAGGCCATTTCCCCCGAGCGGTTCAGGCTTTCCATCGAGGACGACGGGCCGGGCCTGTCGCCCCAGGAGCGCGAGGCCGCCGTCCGGCGCGGCGCCCGGCTGGACGAGAGCGCTCCCGGATCGGGCCTGGGCCTCAACATCATCGACGAGCTGGCCCGCGCCTATGGCGGGGCCATGACCCTGTCGGACGCACGCCTGGGTGGATTGGCCGTGGTTTTGGAGCTGCCGCGGGCCGAGGCGTGATTTCCTTAGCCTTTGGAAAGCCTTAACCCGCGCGGAACCATGTTCTCCGCTGACGCGTGTCCCCCGAGCGCGTCAGGAGCGTACTCATGTCCGGTCTGTCCGACCGCAAGATCGAAATCGTCCGCCATCTCGTCGAATCGGCGCCCGACAAGGTCGTGGGCGGATTGCAGAACGCGCTGGCCGCCGCCTCCGGGGATTCGGTCCTGGCCGGAGTCCGCCGCCTGGTGGAGGGCGAGGTCGCCGACCGCCGGCTGCGCAACGCGGTCCTGTCCCCCGTGGCCCCCCTGTTCATCGGCGACGGCTCCGACCCCGAGCGCCTGGTCTTCCCCTCCCGCGTCCTGGCCCTGATCTGGCGCGCCCTGAAGGCTACCGCCCCCGACGAGGTGCTCAAGGCCGAGCGCACCCTGGTGGACTATCGGGCCGACGAGACCTCCACCGAACCCTTCGACGTCCTGGTCGTGCTCGCCGCCGATGGCCTGCGCGAACGCGAGCAGCGCGATTTCGCCGCCGCCGCCGAACTCGCCGACCAGTGCCGCACGGGCGGGGCCGAACTGCTGCTCTCCTGCCTGGCCCTGTCCCCCATCGTGCGCGAGGCCACCCTGCGCCTGCCCGAATGGATCAGCCGCACCACCGATGAGCGGGCCGCCGCCGCCCGGGTGGCCTACAAGGACGCCGTGGCCATCTCCGACGATGCCGGGCCCCGCTTCTTCGACATGCTCGCCGCCCAGCTGGCCGAGCGCTGGACCATCCTGCGCATCGTCTCGGCGGTGATGGACCGTCCGACGGAACACTACCTGGCCGCCTCGGAGCTCTCGGTCTTCGCCACCCGGGTGATGGACGAGATCGACAAGAACCTGCTGAAGGTCGTCCACCTGGACCTCGACGGCGGGCCGCAGGCGGGCCGCGACGCCGGCGCCACCGTCGAACTCATCACCCTGCAGATCGCCGAGATGGAGAACGCCATCGACCTGGGCCGCGAGGGCGGCTGGGGCGGGCGGGTCCAGAAGCAGAAGAAGGGCCTGGCCTCGGTGGTCGAGGGCCGCCTGAGGGAGTGCGAGAAGGTCATCGGCGCCGCTCTGCCGTCCCAGACCGTTCGCGTGGCCCGCATGATGAAGAGCCTGCCGCGCCTCACCGGCGAGCCCGACGCCAAGGCCGTGGGCCGCGCCATGACCCTGCTCACCTTCATCGAGTCGGTGCGCACCAGCGCCAACTACGGCGGCTTCGCCTCGACCCGCGCCAAGGTGGTGGAGAAGATCGGCGAGACCATCGACGACTATGTGGAGGAGGCCCTCGCCCTCATCCGCGAGGGCGTCGTGGAGGACCCCGAATCGGGGCGCGCCCACCTGATGGTGGCCGCCGACTGCGCCGCCCTGCTGCGGGAGCCCCGCGCCGGCGACGTGATCCGCCGCCGCGCCACCGCCGCCCTGGGGGCGGTCAAGGCCGAGAGCCCGGCCGCCGCGGCGGAGTAACCCCCGCAAGGGCCTCGCGCTCGCCTGCGGTTTCGGCTACACGCCGCTCATGTTCGCCTTTTGGGTGGTCGCCGGCCTGATCTCCGCCGCCGCGGCTTTCCTCGTCCTGCACACAGCCGCGCGCGCGGCGGTCAACGCCGGGTCGGAAGACCCGACGCTCGCCCTCTATCGCCGCCAGCTCGGCGAGATCGACGACCTCGCCGACCGGGGCCTGATCGCCCAGACCGAGCGCAAGGGCGCCCACGCCGAGGCCGCCCGCCGACTCCTCACCGCCGCCGACGCCGGGGCCGCCCCCTGGCGGGTCGACTCCGGCATGCGCCGCGTCCTGCTGCTGGTGGCTGGCCTGGCGCCGGTCCTGGCGCTCGGCCTCTATCTGGCCGTGGGCTCGCCGGGCTATCCCGACCAGGGCTTCAAGTCGCGCCTGGCGGCCTGGCGCGCCGCCGAGCCCTCCAGCCTCTCGCCTCCGGAAATGGCCGCCGTCCTCGAGGCCATGACCCTGGAGCGGCCCAAGGACCCGGAAGCCTTCCGCTACCTGGCCATGGCCCAGGCCGCCTCCGACAACCCCTCCGGCGCCGCCCGCGCCCTGCGCCGCGCCATCACCCTCTCGCCCCGCCAGGCCGATCTGTGGGAGCTGCTGGGGGAGGCCCTGGTGGCCCAGGCCGGCGGCGAGGCGACTCCGGAATCCTCGCGCGCCTTCGCCCAGGCCGTGAAGCTCGATCCCAAGACCGTCAACGCCCGCTTCTATCTGGGCCGCGCCCGGATCGCCGCCGGCGACAAGGCCGGCGGGATCGCCGCCTGGCGCGCCCTGCAGGCCGAGCTGGCGCCCGCCGATCCGCGCCGCGCGGCGCTGGGCCAGGCCATCGCCGAGGCCGAGCGCGGCCCGTCGCCGGCCGCGCCCCTGGCCGGTCAGATGGGCGCCATCCGCGGTATGGTGGCGGGTCTCGCCGCCAAGCTGGAGGCTGATCCCAGCGACCCCGAGGGCTGGACCCGACTGGTGCGCTCCTACGCCGTCCTGGGGGAGACCGAAAAGCGTGACGCCGCCCTGGCGACGGCGCGCAAGCGGTTCGCCGCCGATCCCGACGTGCTGAAGGCCCTCGACCTGGCCGCCAAGACGGAGCCCATGCGATGAGCGGCTGGTTGCCGAAATCCCCCAAGGCGCGGCGTCGCCTGACCCTGCTGGCGGCTATCGCCCCGGTGCTGGCCCTGGCCGTCGGCCTGACCCTGTGGGGCCTCTCGGACTCCATCTCCTTCTTCTACACCCCCTCCCAGGCCGACGCCGCCAAGCCGCCCCCGGGCCGCTCGATCCAGCTCGGCGGCCTGGTGGAGACCGGCAGCGTCGTGAAGCATCCCGACGGCCGGGTGGAGTTCACCGTCCGGGACTCGCGGGCCGCCGACAAGGTGGTGTTCCAGGGCGACCTGCCCGACCTGTTCCGCGAGGGGCAGGGGATCGTGGCCACCGGCTCCTATCGCGAGGACGGGGTCTTCCAGGCCAAGCAGGTCCTGGCCAAGCACGACGAACGCTACATGCCGCGCGAGGTCTCCAAGGCCTTGAAGGAACAGGGCGAATGGCGCGGCGACGGCGCCAAGCCCGCCTACGCCGTCCCCGGGAAGTCCCCCGTCACATGATCGCGGAGATCGGCGCCTTCGCCCTCGTCCTGGCCCTGGTCCTGTCCCTGGCCCAGGTCGGCCTGTCCGTGGCCGGCCGCTGGCGGCGCTCTGCCGTGCTGGCCGGCGCCGGCGCGGGCGCGGGTCTGGCGGCCTTCCTGGGGGTGGCCATCGCCTTCGCCGCCCTGATGCACGCCTTCGTCACCTCCGACTTCTCGGTGGCCAATGTCGCGGCCAACTCCCACACCGAAAAGCCCATGCTCTACAAGGTGGCCGGAACCTGGGGCAGCCACGAGGGCTCCATGCTGCTCTGGTGCCTGGCCCTCACCGGCTTCGGCGCCGCCGTGGCCGGCTTCCGCCGCGGCCTGCCGGCGGGCCTCAAGGCCGTGACGGTGGCGACCCAGGGCGCCCTGGGCACGGTCTTCCTGGCCTACACCGTCTTCGCGTCGAACCCCTTCGAGCGGCTGGTGCGCATCCCCATCGAGGGCCGCTCCCTCAACCCCCTGCTGCAGGACCCGGCGCTCGCCTTCCACCCGCCCTTCCTCTACGCCGGCTATGTCGGCATGTCGGTGGTCTTCTCGCTGGCCGTCGCCGCCCTGGTGGAGGGCCGCGCCGACGCCGCCTGGGCCCGCTGGGTGCGGCCCTGGACCCTGATGGCCTGGAGCCTGCTCACCGTCGGCATCACGCTCGGCGCCTTCTGGGCCTATTACGAGCTGGGCTGGGGCGGCTGGTGGTTCTGGGACCCCGTGGAGAACGCCAGCTTCATGCCCTGGCTGATCGCCACGGCCCTGCTGCACTCGGCCATCGTCACCGAGAAGCGCGGGGCGCTGGCCGGGTGGACGGTGTTCCTGGCCATGGGCGCCTTCACCTTCTCCATGCTGGGCGCCTTCCTGGTGCGCTCGGGCGTGCTCACCAGCGTCCACGCCTTCGCCGTCGACCCCACCCGCGGCGTCCTGCTGCTGATGATCCTGGGCGTCACGGCGGGGCTCGGCTTCGCCCTCTTCGCCTGGCGCGCCCCGGCGCTCAGCCCCGGCGGCGTCTTCGCCCCGGTCAGCCGCGAGAGCGCGCTGGTGCTCAACAACATCCTGCTGGCGGCGGCCACGGTCACCGTCCTGCTGGGCACCCTCTATCCCCTGATCCGCGAGGCCGCGACGGGGGAGGCGATCTCGGTGGGCCCGCCCTTCTTCAACCTCACCTTCACCCCGCTGATGGCGGCCCTGCTGATCCTGCTGCCGGCCGGACCCCTGCTGGCCTGGAAGCGGGCCGACGCCCTCGGCGTCGCCCAGCGCCTGTGGGTCGCGGCCCTGATCGCGGCCGGCTGCGGCCTGCTGGCCTTCGCCCTGGTCAGCCCCCGCAAGGCGCTGGCCAGCGCCGGCCTGGCGCTCGGCGCCTGGCTGATCCTCGGCGCCCTGGTGGAGCTGGCCGAGCGCACCCGGGCCTTCCGCGGCCCGGCCGCCGAGACCTGGCGGAGGCTCACCGGCCTGCCGCGCGGCGCCTGGGGCATGACGCTCGCCCACGCCGGCCTGGGGATCTTCGTGCTCGGCGCCTGTTTCGAGACCGGCTGGAAGGCCGAGGCCGCCGAGACCCTCGCCATCGGCGGACACCTGAGCGTCGGCGCCTACGAGCTGACCCTGGACGCCATCCAGGGGGTCGACGGCCCCAACTATGACGCCGAGCGCGCGATGATCTCGGCCCGCAAGGACGGCGCCTTGATCTGCGCGCCGCGCCCCGAGCGGCGCTTCTATCCCGCCGGCGGCCAGACCACCTCGGAGGTGGCCATCTGCACCCTGGGCGCCAGCCACCTCTATGTGGTGCTGGGGGAACGCCGGCCGGGCGAGGTCTGGCTGGTGCGCGCCTACTGGAACCCCTGGGCCCTGCTGATCTTCGGCGGCCCCGGCGTCATGGCGCTCGGCGGCCTGATCTCGCTCTCCGACCGCCGGCTGCGCCTGGCCGTCGGCCGCCGGGCGGCGGCGTCGTGAGGAAGCTGCTGGCCATACTGGCGGCGGTCTTCTGCCTGGCCGCGGCCTCGGATCCGTCGGAGCGTCTGGCCGATCCCGCCCAGGAGGCCCGCGCCCGGGCCATCTTCGCGGAAGTCCGCTGCCTGGTCTGCCAGAACGAGTCCATCGACGACTCCCAGGCCGAGCTGGCCTCCGACCTGCGCCGCCTGGTCCGCGACCAGATCAAGGCCGGCAAGTCCGACAGCCAGGTGAAGGCCTATCTCACCGACCGCTACGGCGAGTTCGTCCTGCTCAAGCCCAGCTTCTCCTGGGGCAACGCGGCCCTGTGGGGGGCGCCGTTCCTGGTGGTGGGGCTGGGCGTCTGGCTGCTGGCGCGGAACCTTCGCACCCCGCGCCCGTCCGCCGAACTGTCGGAGGAGGAGGCCGCCCGCCTGGCCGATCTCGCCGACGATGATCAGACGTGACACGATTGCGCCCAATATCGGTCGCCTTGCTGCGCGCAGCGTGACCTAAACGTAACTTGCAGGGCCAATGCGCTGTAAGGCATCGAACCTAGGTTGTTGGCGCCCCCTAAGGGCCCACAGGGAAATTGAAGGCATATGACCTCGAAGAAGAACGGTTATCTCTGGGGCGCCCTGGCCGGCGTCAGCATCGCGACCGCGGCCGTGGCCGGCGCCAGCGTCGGCAAGCCCCCCGCCGACCGCGTCGACTCGTCGATGCTCATCCGGGCCTCGACCGCGCCGATCTTCGCCCCGCCCCCCGGCGCGCCGCTCTCCTTCGCCGACATCTTCGAGAAGGTCGCCCCCGCGGTGGTCTCCATCAACGTCACCTCCAAGGTCGACGCCGCGGCCCTGCGCCGCCAGATCCCGGGCCTGCCCTTCGACATCGTGCCCCGCGCCGCGCCGGACGGCGAGGACGGCGACCAGGGCGGAACCACCCAGCAGGGCCAGCCGCGCCTGCCCACCCAGCAGTCCTCCGGCTCGGGCTTCTTCATCTCGTCGGACGGCTACATCGTCACCAACAACCACGTCGTGGAGAACGCCGACGAGATCAAGGTCGTGCTCAAGGACGAGCGCGAGCTGGACGCCGTCGTGGTGGGCCGCGACGAGGGCACCGACCTGGCGGTCCTCAAGGTCAAGGGCTCCGACTTCGCCTTCGTCAACTTCGAGAACTCCGCCAAGCCCCGGGTGGGCGACTGGGTGATCACCGTCGGCAATCCCTTCGGCCTGGGCGGCACCGCCACGGCCGGCATCATCTCGGCCTATGGCCGTGACATCGGCGAGACCTTCGTCGACTACATCCAGATCGACGCCCCCATCAACCGCGGCAATTCCGGCGGCCCGACCTTCGACATCTATGGCCGGGTGATCGGGGTCAACACCGCGATCTTCTCGCCCTCGGGCGGCTCGGTGGGCATCGGCTTCGCCATCCCCGCCGACGTGGCCGACGCCATCACCAAGCAGCTGATCGCCGGGGGCAAGATCACCCGGGGCTATATCGGCGCCTCGATCCAGAACTTCACCTCCGAGATGGCCGAGGCCAACGGCATGGCCGGCCAGAAGGGCGCCATCGTCGCCGACCTGGTCCCCGGCGGCCCCTCGGCCAAGGCCGGCCTGGTCCCCGGCGACGTGGTGGTGGCCGTCAACGGCGTCACCGTCCGCACCTCCTCGGAGCTCACCCGCGAGGTGGCCAAGGCCCGCGCCGGCGACACCCTGCACGTCGAGGTGCTGCGCGACGGCAAGCGCAAGACCGTCGACATCCGCTCGGGCGTCCGCCCGACGGAGAAGGAGCTGGCCGCCAACGACAATTCCGGCTCGCCCCGCACCCCCGGCGCCGAGGGCGGCCCCGCCGTCCAGCTCCCGGCGGTTCTCGGGCTGAAGCTCGCCCCCCTGGACGACGCCGCCCGTCGCCGCCTGAACATCGATGGCCCCGTCCGCGGCGTCGTGGTGGACAGCGTCGACCAGTCGTCGGACGCCGCCCAGCGCGGCCTGCGCAAGGGCGACATCATCACCCAGGCCGGCGGCCGGCCGGTGACCAGCGCCTCGGAGTTCGCCGCCGCCGTGGACGTCGCCAAGAAGGGCGGCCGTCCCAGCATCCTGGTGGGCGTCCTGCGCGCCGGCCGGACCACCTTCCTGCCGATCAAGGTTTCCGGCTAATCTCCGGAAACTGATTTGGGGGTACGGCATGCGCATTCTGATCGTTGAGGACGACCTCGAGGCGGCCGAGGCCATGGACCGCGGCCTCACCGAGGGCGGCCACGCCTGCGTCCGCGCCGCCGACGGGGAGGAGGGCCTCAAGGCCGCCCGCGAGGGCGAGTTCGACGTGATGATCGTCGACCGCATGATGCCCAAGATGGACGGGGTCACCCTGGTGGAGACCATCCGGCGCGAGGGCGACCAGACCCCGGTGCTGTTCCTCTCGGCGCTGGGCGAGATCAACGACCGCGTCGCCGGCCTCCAGGCCGGCGGCGACGACTACCTGGTCAAACCCTACGCCTTCGCCGAGCTCAGCGCCCGGGTCCAGGCCCTGTCGCGCCGCCGCGAGACCGGCTCGGTCCAGACCCTGCTGCGGGTCGGCGAGCTGGAGATGGACCTGATCGGCCGCTCCGTGCACCGCCAGGGCAAGGAGATCGACCTCCAGCCCCGCGAGTTCCAGCTGCTGGAATTCCTGATGCGCCACGCCGGCCAGTCGGTGACCCGGACCATGCTGCTGGAGAAGGTCTGGGAATACCACTTCGACCCCCAGACCAACGTCATCGACGTCCACGTCTCGCGCCTGCGTTCCAAGATCGACAAGGGCTTCGACCGCGCCATGCTGCAGACCGTCCGCGGGGCGGGCTACCGCCTGGAGCCGTAGGGCTCCCTCGGTTGGACGTCGTGGCCACGCCCATCCCACCTTCAAGATCGTCATCCTCGGGCCTGTCCCGAGGATCCATGGACTCCGTGGTCGGGAAGGCCCTCGGCGGCGACGTCCGCGCCCCCTGCGGCCAGGCGGAGATTATGGATCCTCGGGACAGGCCCGAGGATGACGGTCAAGGAATGGGGCAGGCGCCGCGCCCCCAGAGGCCCGCCTGATGTCCCCCGGGCTGCGCCTTCCGCGGATGTTCCGCACGACGCCCTTCCGGCTGACCCTGCTGTTCCTGGCCCTGTTCGGGGCCGCGGCCAGCGCCTTCCTGGCCTATATCTATGTCGCCACCGCCGGGGAGGCGACGCGGCGCACCGACCAGGACATCACCCGCGAGATGAACTCCCTCGTCGCCGCCTATGACCGGGCCGGCGTCGACGCGGTCAACCAGTCCCTGATCGAGCGCGCCGCCAGCGAGCGGCCCTTCCTCTACCTGCTGATGAAGCCCGACGGCACGCGCATCTCCGGCTCCATCGCCGAGTCGCCCCTGGAGGACATCAACGCCGTCCCGGCCCGCGCCAGCTTCTCGGTCACCGACTTCGACGCCCAGGGCCGCCCGATCAAGCACCCGGCCCGCGGCTTCCAGGAGCACCTGAGGGGTGGGGAGATCCTCTTCGTCGGCGCCGACATCAGCGAAGACCAGGCCTATGTGGGCAAGATCGTCAACGCCCTGCGCGGCGCGGGCACCCTGGTGGTGGTCCTGGGCCTGCTGGGGGGCGTCCTGGTCAGCCGCAATGTCAGCCGCAGCATGGCCGGCCTCACCGACGTGGTCACCGCCGTGCGCAACGGGGATCTTGCCGCCCGCGCCCCGGTGCGCGGCACCCGCGACGAGTTCGACGAACTGGCCGCCGGCCTCAACGAGATGCTCGACCGGCTGGAGCGCTCCATGGCCGGCCACCGCCACGCCGGCGACGCCATCGCCCACGACCTGCGCTCGCCGCTTACCCGCCTGCGCGCCCGGCTGGAGGTGGCCTATCTCGACGTCGAGGCCGGCAAGGGCGATCCGGAACAGGCGCTGGCCCAGGCCCTGGAGGACACCGACGGGGTGCTGAAGACCTTCGGCGCGGTCCTGGCCATCGCCCGCCTGCAGGCCGCCGGCCAGGCCCCCGACCAGATCCTCTTCGACCCGGCCCAGCTCGCCGCCGACATCGCCGAGCTCTACGAACCCCTGTGCGAGGACAAGGGCCTCGACTTCCAGGCCGAGATGGCCGACGGCCTCCAGGCCCGCGGCAATCAGGAGTTCCTGGCCCAGGCTCTGGCCAACCTGCTCGACAACGCCGTGAAATACACCCCGGCCGGCGGCGCCATCATGCTGCGCGTGCGCCGCCGCTCCTCCGGCGAGATCGAGTTCTCCGTCACCGACACCGGGCCCGGCGTGCCGGAGGAGGACCGCCCCCGGGTGATCGAGCGCTTCGTGCGCCTGGAAAACAGCCGCAGCGAACCCGGCGCCGGCCTCGGCCTCTCCCTCGTCGGCGCCGTCGCCGAAGCCCACGGCGGCCGCCTCGAACTGGCCGAAGGCCCCGGCAAGGTCGGCGAGATCGGCCCGGGCCTGCGCGTGGCGCTCATCCTGCCGCGGGCGGGGTAGGGCCTGCGCTATCGCACCCCCCCCGCTCATCCCGGCGAAGGCCGGGACCCAGATTCATCCTGAGCGGTCTGAAGTGGTCCTAAGCCAAGCGCTGAAACAGGCCATCGCCCGCAAGCTCGCCTGAGGCGGGAGCCAACTCAACTATGCCTTGTCCCCATTTTCCGAGTCGCTCGGTCGCCGCGCACTAGCAGATGGAGTCCCGATAGATGTCTATTGCGAGCAGGTCCCCATCCGTCGCTGCGGTCTTTCCGAACACTTGATTGACCGTCAGGTCGTACGTCAGCGCCTCCCATTTCCCGCATGAGTGAACGACTGATCCCACGTCGATCTGGGCTGAGTCCCTGTAAATCTGGCTGGTTCGAGGGGAGGCGTAGATGTCGTCGGTCCCTCGGGAGAGGTTCCGAACGTGCCGCACATCATGCGCCGTGGTGTCGCGCAGCAGGGCGACGCCATCGCAGGGGATCTGCGTGTCGGGCTGACGCCGGTCCAAGCACGTCACCTTGAAGCTGACCCGACCGGTCTGCGCCTCCCGGCTCGCCCGGGTCAATACGTTGACGACGCGACTGATCGAGATGCCATCCTCTCCCGATATCACGTGTTCAAAATCCCGATACTTGGCGCACGCCTGATCGTCGTCGGCCCCTGTTGCGCGAGCTGAGCCGGGCTCGGCCCAGACGCCATAGACGTCCTCGACAATGAGCTTCTCAAAGGGGTAGTCCCTTCGCGTGAAGGGCAGCCCCGCGGCGATCGCATGCCCAAAAGCGTAGCGCCGAATCCGACACAGCCCATCCCCGTAGGCGAGCGGGATGTCATAGAAGACTTGGCTCCCGTCGAGGGTGCGGCTCGGAGGCGTATCGGCGACAAAATCCCGTCCGATGCGACCCATCAGATCACGGGCGACAAGTTCCCGGTTCGCCTTTTCCAAGACCTCCGGGGTTGCGGGCTCAATGCGAGGGATCAGCAGGGCCGGGAGCACGACGACCACGCCAAGGGCCGCGCCGAGAATTAGCGCGAGCATCCATCTCCAGGTCGCCATCGGCGGATGCCTCCACTGCTTATACCATCCAAGGTGACAAATGCGACTTAAAGGCGAGTGAAGGAGATGTCGTAGAAAACGGACCGTTACAGTTAAATTTGATCGCCAGCACGGTAGATGCGGCCAGGGGGCGCAAATGCTGCCGCTTTGGCGCTGCCCCGGAGGGTTGCGGTAACGGGCTTTTGCGCCTGCCCCCCTAGACCTCCTTCAGCACCTTCTCCACCGCCATCAGCCGGCTGCGGACGTCGGCCAGCGTCGTCTCCAGGCCGGCCAGCGCCGTGGCCGTCTGGGCCTGGGCCTTGACCGCCGTCTCCGACAGCTGGCGATAGGCCTCGTCGCTGGCGAGCTTCGCCTTGGCCTGGGTGATGGCCGCGTAATAGCGCATGGCGAAGACGGCCAGGATCGTCGCCAGGACGAGGCCGATGCTCAGGAAATAAACGGGTTCGGACATGGGATCAGGTCTCGGTCTTGGGGGTCAGGGACGCCGCCGCCTGGGCGATGGCGGCCGGGGTGAGGTCGAGGGCGAAGTCGGCGGCCTCGAAATAGTTGAGCGCCTTGCCGTCGGCGGAGAGCTCCATCTGGCTGGTCACCAGGCCGGCCTCCTCGAGCTTCTGCAGGTGCAGGTGCAGCAGGGGCCGGCTGATGCCGATCTCGCGGGCGAGCTGGCTGATGTAGCGGCGCCCCCCCGTGGTCAGGGCCGCGATGATCCGCAGGCGGTGCGGATTGGCGAGCGCCGCCAGCATGGCCAGCAGCTGGTCTCCCGTCGGCGGTGGGCGCGTCTTCATGCGTCAGAAATATCTGACACATGATAGGGTGTCCAGCGGAAATGCGCGGCGGCTGGAGGGCGGCTCAGAGGGGGAGCATCTGACCCAACGGCGCCAGACCCCCGACCTCAGCCGGCAGGCGCGGGCGCCGGCCGGCGCAGGGCCTGGTGGACCCCCACGGCGACGGCGGCGATCAGCAGGGGCGCGGCGGCGTGGACCAGCCGGTAGAGCAGCAGGCCGGCGGCCATCTGCTGCGGGGTGGCGAACCGCCCGCCCAGGGTCAGGACCACGGCGTCCAGCACCCCGAGCCCGCCGGGGAGGCCGGCGGTCAGGCCGGCCAGGGCGCCGAGCACGAAGATGGCGATGAAGGGCACGAAGTGGGCGAGGCTGGGGTCCGGCAGCAGCAGGAAGAGGACCAGTCCCGAGAAGACCCAGTCCAGGACGCCCGCCCCCAGGGCCAGCAGGCTCGAAGGCCAGGGCGGCCGGCTCAGCCGCACCGCGCGCCAGCCCGGCGCCAGGTCCTGCCAGGGGACGAACCAGAAGGCGATGGGGGTCAGCAGCAGCAGGCCGAGGCCTCGGTGGAGCAGCGCCAGTCCCGGCGACAGCAGCAGGGCCAGGCCGGCGGCCACGCCCCCCGCGCACAGGGCCGCGATCCCGGCCAGCAGGATCACCATCCCGGTCTCGGCCGTGCTCAGCCCCCAGGCGCGATAGAAGCGCAGCCGCGCCGCGCCCCCCGTGGCGGCGCTGAACCCCAGGCCATTGGCCAGGGCGCAGGCGACGAAGGTCGCCAGGAAGATCCGCCAGGCCGCCAGCCGCTTGCCCACCGTGGAGAGCGCCCACCAGTCCGACCCCGTCGCCGAGGCGTAGCTCAGGGCCGAGGCGCAGGCCGCCGCCACCAGGGCCCAGGGCGGGACCGCCCCCAGGGCCTGGCCGATCTCGGCCGCCGTCACGCCGCGGAACTCCCGGTGCAGGACCCAGGCGGCGGCGGCCAGCATGGCGACGGCGAACAGGGGCTGGAAGGCGCGGGCGCCCAGGCGCCGCAGCCTGGCCGTGCGGCCGCCCGGCGAAGGCGGCGGGCTCGGCTCGGGGGCGTCTTCGGGCAGGGCCAAGCGCTCATCCTTCTGGCCGGCCGCGGGGCCCGGCGGGATTGAAGTCGTCGCCAAGGCCAAGCTTCCGGTCAAGGGCGGAGCGCGACAGCCCGAAATGGAAACCGCTTCTGGCGTGCGCAGCGCCACTAGGGGTTGCCAGTCCGCCTCCGAGTCGCAAATGATTTCGGTCAATGTCCCTGGCTCGTGGGCATGGCTTGTGATCTGCGGGACGCGTTTCTCCCGCTGTCGCCCTCGGGGGAGGCGTGCATGAAGATCGTATTGGGCGCCGCCGGCACCGCGGGCGACCTGAATCCCTTCATCGCCCTGGCCCTGGAGCTCAGACGCCGGGGGCACGTCCCGGTGATCGCCACCCAGGACGACTTCCGCCAGAGCATCGAGGACGAGGGGCTGGGCTTCCATCCGGTGCGGCCCAGCGTCGCCGAGGTCATGGCCGAGCTGGGTCTGGACGCCCCCGATATCGTCCGCAAGGCGTCGCGGGGCAGCAGCGGGCTGGAGTTCGCCGTGCGCAGCATCGCCATGCGCTTCCTGCGGCGCGCCTATGGCGACATGCGCCGCGCCACCGCCGACGCCGACCTGGTGATCACCCACACCTCGGCCTTCGCCGCCCGGCTCGCGGCCGAGACCCGGGGCCTGCCGTGGATCTCGACGGCCCTGTCGCCCTTCACCTTCATGTCGGCCCATGAGCCGCCGGTGCTCAGCGGCCTGGCCATCGCGCGGCGGCTGAGGGACCTCACCCAGGGCCGGTCGGACGCCGTCATCGTCAAGCTCGCCCGCGGCCTGACCGGGGCCTGGACGCGGGAGTTCCAGCGGCTGCGCCGGGAGCTGGGCCTGCCGCCCTGTCCCAACCCGCTGTTCGACGGCCAGTTCTCGCCCTACGGAACCCTGGGGCTGTTCTCACCGCGCTTCGGGGCGATGCAGCCCGACTTCCCCCAGCCCTGCGCCCTGACCGGGTTCTGCTTCTACGACCATCGGCACGGGGCTCCGGCCACCCTGTCGGAGGACATGGCCGCCTTCCTGCGGGCCGGGGAGGCCCCGATCGTCTTCACCCTGGGCTCCACCCTGGTGATGAAGCCGGGACATTTCTACGAGGTCGGGCTCGCCGCCGCCCACCAGCTCGGCCGGCGCGCCATCCTGCTCACCGGCCCCGACAGCGACCTGCTGGCGCGGCCGCCGACGCCGAACGTCCTGGTGGCCGACTACGCCCCGCACTCCGAGCTGTTTCCCCACGCCCTGGCCATCGTCCACCACGGCGGGGTGGGGACCACGGCCCAGGCCCTGCGCGCCGGAAAGCCCCAGCTCATCGTCCCCTTCTCCGCCGACCAGCCCGACAATGGCGAGCGGGTCGCGCGGCTCGGCCTCGGCCGCGCCGTCGCGCACCGCCGGCTTGGCGTCCAGACGATGCGCCGCGAGCTGACGGCGCTGCTGGCCGGCGACGCCGCCGCCGCCGCCGGCCGCTTCGCCGCGGCGATCGCCGGGGAGGACGGGCCCGCCGCCGCCGCCGACGTCATCGAGACCGCCCTGGCCGGCGACGCCCTCCGCCGCCATGCCTGAACAGGCCTGGCGAAGCCTGGCGCGGGAACTGGACCGGTGGGAGGCCCTGGGGCGCGCCTGCCGTCTCTGGTGGCGCGACGACGACGCCACCGAGGTGACGCCCCAACTGCGACGCCTCGTCGACCTGAGCCGAGCGGCCGCGGCGCCCCTGCTGCTCTCGGTCGTCCCGTCGCCCACCGCCGCCGGGATATTTCCCCTGATCGCCGGGGCGCCGATCGGCGTGGCCCAGCACGGGGTCGATCACCACAACCGCCTGCGGCTGCCGCGGCACGCCCAGTTCCGGGCTCGGGAGCCGGCCGTCTGGGTGGCGGGCGAGCTGCTGCGCGCCGCCGCCGACCTGCGGGGCCGTCCGCGGGTCCTGCCCATCTATGTCGCCCCCTGGAACCGGCTCTCCGCCAACCTGCTGGAGGCCTTGCCCGTCGCCGGCTTCGAGGCGGTCTCGGCCTTCGGCGGGCCCCTGCGCGCCTATCGGGGCCTGGTGCGGATCGACACCCATGTCGATCTGTTCCGCTGGGCGCCGGTCCCGGCCTTTCGCGGCGTGGTCCTCTGCGTCCTTAGCCTGAGGCTGGCCCTGCGCCGCCGCCGCCTGGCCCGGACCTGGTCCGAGCCGGTGGGCCTCCTCACCCATCACCTGCGCCTGGACGCCGAGGCCTGGCGCTTCCTGGAGACCCTGCTCCCGCGCCTTTCGGCCGCGCCGGCCGTGAGCTGGCTGCGGCCGGAGGAGCTGCCGGGGCTGTCGCCGCCCACCTGACGGGACCCTGACGGTCACTTGTCGGCCTTCGCAGGCCGGCCGTGACGGCCGCAATCCCTTGCCCCTCAAGACCTCGCGGCGCACCGTCGGCTGGTAAACGGCCTTGTCTTCCATCCACGGCGACCGACAATGTGCCGATGACTCGACTGATCGACGGCCTGAAGCCCTGCGGACCCGTCGCCGACGCCAAGGCCGCCGAGCGCGCCCGCACCGTCTTCGCCGCCGCCGCGCAGGAGGCCGGCTGGGGCGACCTGCTGGAGGCTGCCTGGCCCGCCCTGGCCCCGGTCTTCGGCGCCTCCCCCTACCTCACCAGCCTGGCCCGCCGCGACCTGGCCCGCCTGAAGGTCCTGCTGGAGGCCGAACCCCAGGCCCGCTTCGAGGACCTGCTGGTCCGCACCGCGGCCCTCTCCGACGCCCCCTGGGACGCCGCCAAGGTGGGCCTGCGCACCCTCAAGGCCGAGGCCCACCTGCTGATCGCCCTGGCCGACCTGGGGGGCGTCTGGGACCTGGACGCCGTCACCGGGGCGCTCGCCCGCTTCGCCGACGCCGCCCTGACCGCGGCCCTCACCGTGGCCGCCCGCTCCGAGGTCGAGGCCGGCCGCCAGAGCGCCCTGGGGACCGGTCCCGCCGGCCCGGTTCCCGGCTATTTCTGCATCGCCATGGGCAAGCACGGCGCCTACGAACTCAACTATTCCAGCGACATAGACATCTCGGTCTTCTACGAGCCCGAGCTCCTGCCGCTGGCCGACGGCCACGAGACCCAGGGCTTCGCCGTCCGCCTGACCAACAAGCTTTCGGAGCTGATGCAGGACAAGACCGGCGACGGCTACGTCTTCCGCGTCGACCTGCGCCTGCGCCCCGACCCCTCCTCGACGCCCCTGGCCGTGCCGGTCGCCGCGGCCATGGACTACTACGAGAGCGTCGGCCAGAACTGGGAGCGGGCGGCCTTCATCAAGGCCCGCGCCTGCGCCGGCGACATCCCCCGCGGCGAGGCCTTCCTCGCCGAGCTGACCCCCTTCGTCTGGCGCAAGAACCTCGACTTCGCCGCCATCGCCGACATCCACTCCATCAAGCGCCAGATCCACGTCCACAAGGTCGACGACCGCCTGACCGCCAAGGGGATGGACCTCAAGCTGGGGCGCGGCGGGATCCGGGAGATCGAGTTCTACGTCCAGACCCAGCAGCTGATCCTGGGGGGCCGCCACCCCGACCTGCGCTCGCGGCGCACCCTCGACGCCCTGCGCGCCCTCCATGAGGCCGGCCACGTCGGGGCCAAGGCCTGCGAGGAGATGACCGAGGGCTACCACACGCTCCGCGCCGTGGAGCACCGCATCCAGATGCTGGCCGACGAGCAGACCCACAAGCTCCCGGAGTCCGATGCCGACCGCCAGCGGGTCGGAGCCCTGACCGGCTACGCCAAGCTGCGGGCCTTCGACACCGCCATCGAGAAGACCCTCAAGACCGTCAACCGCCGCTACGGCGAGCTTTTCCCCGACGAGGAGCAGCTCTCGTCCCGCTTCGGCAGCCTGATCTTCACCGGCGTGGACGACGATCCGGAGACCCTGGCGACCCTGTCGCGCATGGGCTTTTCCCAGCCGGCGCGGGTCTCCCAGACCATTCGCAGCTGGCACCACGGCCACATCTCGGCCACCCGCACCGAGCGGGGCCGCGAGCTCTTCACCCGCCTGGCCCCGCGCCTGCTGGAGGCGGCCAACGCCACCGGCGCGCCGGACATGGCCTTCAACCGGTTCAGCGACTTCTTCGGCAAGCTGTCCTCCGGCGTCCAGCTCCAGTCCCTGTTCCTGGCCCAGCCACAACTCTTCGAGCTGATCGTCCAGGTGATGGCCTACGCCCCGCGCCTGGCCACCACCCTGGCCCGCCGGCCCGCCGCCCTGGACGCCATGCTGGACGGGGACTTCTTCTCCGACATCGCCATCGAGGAGGACCGCCGGGTGATGGCCGCCGCCGTGGCCCAGTCCCAGGGCTTCGAGGGCGCCATGGACGCCGTGCGCCGGGTGCATCGGGAGCAGGCCTTCCGCATCGGGGTCCAGGTGATGAGCGGCTCGGCCAGCGCCGAGATCGCCGGCCACGCCTTCGCCGACCTGGCCGACCTCTGCATCGACACCCTTGCCCCGGTGTCCCTCGCCGAGGCCGAGCGCCTGGGCGGGGCCTTCCCCGGCCAGGTGGCGGTGGTGGCCCTGGGCAAGTGCGGCTCCCGCGAGATGAGCGCGGGCTCCGACCTGGACCTGATGACCCTTTACCGCGCCGACGCCGAGGGCGCCGCCTCGGCGGTCAAGGAGTGGAGCGCCGACGTCTTCTACGGCCGCTTCACCCAGCGCCTGATCGCCGCCCTGTCGACCCCCACGGGGGAGGGGGAGCTCTACGAGGTGGACATGCAACTGCGCCCGTCGGGCACCAAGGGGCCGGTGGCCGTCAGCTTCGCCGCCTTCCAGGACTATTACGACCGCGAGGCCGAGACCTGGGAGCTGTTGGCCTTGACCCGCGCCCGGGTGGTGTGGGCCAGTTCGCCCGCCTTCGCCGCGGCCGCCGCGGCCGCCATCGAGGCCGCCCTGCGCCGGCCCCGCGACGCGAAGAAGACGTCCGCCGACGTCCGCGAGATGCGCCAGCTCCTGGAGCAGGAACGGCCGCCCAAGGGCCCCTGGGACCTCAAGCTTTCCCCCGGCGGCCTGGTGGACATCGAGTTCGCCGCCCAGTTCCTGCAACTGGTTCACGCCGGTTTCGGCGGGCCCCTGTCCCCCAATACGGCCGAGGCGCTGGAAGCCTGTCTGGCGGCCGAGCTGGCGCCGAAGGGGGCGCTGGCCGATCTCCAGGCCGCCTGGCGCCTGCAGCAGAACCTGACCCAGCTCCTGAAGGTGGCCCTGGCCGATGGGGAGGATCCCAGCGAGGAACCGAAGGCCTTCAAGGCCCTGCTGGCGCGGGCCGGCGGCGCGCGGGACTTCCGCGCCCTGAAGACCCGCCTCGACAAGGCGCGGATCGCCGCGCGGCGCGCCTACGACATCATTGTGCAAACTTGAGCGACGGAAATGGGCGCGGGGCCCGTGGAACGGTTGACGGTCCGCGCCCCGGTCGATCGTCGAAAGGACCCTCCATGAAGCGCCTTGTCATCAGCGCCGCCTTCCTCGCCATGGCCGGCTCGGCCCACGCCCAAATGGGCCGCGGCCCCAGTCCCGACCTGGACCGCGACGGCAAGGTCACCTTCGCCGAGTTCAAGAGCGCCCAGGCCGACCGGATGATGGCGCGGCTGGACGCCAACAAGGACGGCAAGATCAGCAAGGCCGAGAGCAAGGTCATGGAGGACATGGCCCAGCGCTTCGGGGGCGCCGACGCGGCGGCGCGCATCGCCCAGATGTGGACGCTCGGCGACACCAACCGCGACAGCCAGCTGTCGCGCGCCGAGCTCGAGGTCGGCTCCAAGCGCCGCTTCGACGCGGCCGACAGCAATCATGACGGCTGGCTCAGCAAGGGTGAACTGCTCACGATGCGCCAGAACCGGGGCCGTGACGGATAGGGCGCGCAGGCCGCCGCCGGGCGAGGTGAGGCTTGGACTCCGATCCGGACGAGGCGTTGTTGGCGGCCGTCGCCCAGGGCGATCCGGCGGCGGTGCGGGCGCTCGCGGCCCGCAAGCTGCCGCGCCTGCTGGCCCTGGCCGGCCGGATGCTCGGGGAGGCGGCCGAGGCCGAGGACGTGGCCCAGGAGGCCATGATCCGCGCCTGGCGTCAGGCGCCGAGCTGGAAGCCGGGCGTCGCCCGCTTCGACACCTGGCTGCATCGGGTGACGCTGAACCTCTGCTACGACCGCCTGCGCCGTCGTCGCGAGATCGCCACCGACAATCCCCCGGAACAGACCGACGACGGCCCGGCGCCCGACCGGGGGCTGGAGGCCGCCGATGTGGGCCGCCGGGTGGCCGCGGCCATGGGCGGGTTGCCCGATCGCCAGCGGGAGGCCGTGGCCCTGTGCCACTATCAGGACCTGACCAATATCGACGCCGCCGCGATCATGGGGGTCAGCGTCGAGGCCCTGGAGAGCCTGCTCTCGCGGGGCCGACGGGCCTTGCGCGCGGCGCTTTCGGATATGATGACGCCATGAGAGGACGGCCATGACCCGCGAACGGTTCCTGGAGCTTGCGGACGCCCACGGCGGCGCGGTCGCCCGCTGGCCAGCCGAGGCGCGCGAGGCGGCCGCGGCCCTGATGGCGGCGGAGCCCGACTTCGCGCGCCGGGCCCTGGAAGAGGCCGACCGCCTCGACGCGATCCTCGACGCCTGGGTCCCCTTGAGCGTTTCGCACGGCCTGAGTGAGGCGGTGATCGCCGCCGCGCCGTCGCCCCGGCGCAGGGGCGGCTTGAGGGCCTGGCTTCTGGGCGCCGGGGTCGGGGCGGGCTTGGCGGGCGCCTGCGCCGCGGGCCTGGCCCTAGGGGTGGCGCTGTCGGGAAACCTGGCGGCCGCGACCGACGCCCCTGAGGCGGTCAGCGCGGCGATGAACGCCTATGACGACCTCGCCGACAGCAGTGAAGGCGCTTGAGGTGAGCCCGCGCGCCCTGACCCTGGCCCTGATCGCCTCGGTGGCCCTGAACCTCTTCGTGATCGGAGCGGTGGTGGGCGGCGTGGTGGTGGGGCACCGGTTGCGGGAGGCCGCCCCGGCGTCCGCCCGTCCGCGCCAGCCGCTATGGGCCGCCGCCGACGCCCTCCCGGCCGAGCATCGGCGCGCCTATCGCCAGATGCTGCGAGGCGAGGCCATGGGGGTGGGCGACCAGCTTCGGCAGGCCCGCCGCGCCCGCCGCGAGGCCTGGATCCAACTGGGGGCGGACCCTCTGGACCGCCCCGCCGTGGCGCGGCGGCTGTCGGAGGCCCGAGCCCTGGAGATGACCGCTCGGGGCGGGGTGGAGGACCGGATCGTCGATTTCGCCGCCGACCTGCCGCCCGCGGAACGGGCGGCCTTGACCCAGGGCCTGGCCCGCAGCGGGCCGGCCGGCGGACAGCGGGCCCTGCGCCCGCCGGGACAGCCCTAGGCGACGGCGAGCCCGGCGAGGGCCGCGCCGGTCTGGCGGATCGGCAGGGAGAAGCTGACCATGGTGCCCTCGCCGGGCGCGCTCTGCATGTCCAGCGAACCGCCATGCATCTCCACCAGGGACTTGGTGAGCGCCAGGCCGAGGCCGGTCCCTTGCGTGGTCTTGGAGTGCTGGTTCTCCACCTGCTCGAAGGGCCGGGCCAGACGGGCCAGGTCGTCCTCGGCGATGCCGATGCCGGTGTCCTGCACGCTGATGCGGATGCGCTCGCCCAGGGGATCGTGGCGGCCCTCGGCGCGCACCGTGACCCGGCCGCCGCGCGGGGTGAACTTGATGGCGTTGGAGAGCAGATTCAGCAGGATCTGCTTGACCGCGCGATAGTCGGCCTCGATCTCGGGCAGGTGTTGCGGGAAGTCGATGCTCAGCGTCAGGCCGGTGGCCTCGGCGCGGTTGCGGACCAGGCGGACGGCGTCCTCGGCCACCTCCTCCAGGGCGATGGGCTCGAACTTCAGGCTCATCTTGCCGGCCTCGATCTTCGACATGTCGAGGATGTCGTTGATCAGCGCCAGCAGGTGCTGGCCCGACGACAGGATGTCCTGGGAGTAGCCCTTGTAGCGGGCGTCCCCCAGGGGTCCGAACATCTCCTGGGTCATGATCTCGGAGAAGCCGTTGATGGCGTTCAGCGGGGTGCGCAGCTCGTGGCTCATATTGGCCAGGAACTCGCTCTTGGCCTTGTTGGCCCCCTCGGCGCGGACCTTCTCCATCTCGTACTTGCGGGCCAGTTCGGAGAGCTGCTCCTGGCTGCGTTCCAGGCCCACCACGGCCTTCTGCAGCTGCTCCTCGTTGAGGCGGCGGGCCTCCTCCTGGGTCTTGATGGCGGTGATGTCGGCGGCGCTCATGACCAGGCCGCCCTCGGCGGTGCGGCGCTCGGAGATCTGGATCCAGCGGCCGTCATTGAGCTCGGCCTCGCGCACGCCCTTGCGGCCGTCGGAGCTCTCCATCTCCTGCTTGATGGCCAGCTGGGCGAAGCGGTTGACCTGCTCGCGCGAGGCGCCCGGCTTCAGCAGCCGGGGTTCGAGGGAGAAGAACGCCCGATAGTTCTTGTTGCACATCAGCAGCCGGCCGTTGCGGTCCCAGAGGACGAAGGCTTCCGACACGCTCTCGATGGCGTCGCGCAGGCGGTTCTCGGCGGCCTGGGCCCGGGCCTGGGCCATGCGCTCCTCGGTGACGTCCAGCGCCACCCCGATGATCCGCGAATAGCCGTCGCCGTCCTTGCCGCCGAAGGCCTGGCCGCGGGCGTCGATCCAGGTGGGCCGCCCGCCCTGCATCGAGGGCACGCGGAAGGAGACGTCGAAGCCGCCATAGACGGCGGCGGTGGAGAGCGCCTGGCGCAGCCGGTCGCGGTGGTCGGCGGAGACCCGCTCCAGCACTTGCTGACCCTCGACGATGCCGCCGCCGCCCCAGCCGAAGATGGCGCCGGTGACGTCGGACATGAACATCTTGTCGTTGGCCAGGTCCCACTCCCAGATGCCGCAGCGGGCGGCCTCGACGGCCAGGCGGAAGCGCTGTTCGGAATCGACGAAGGCCTTCTGGGCGTTCTCCACCTTGTTGCTCTGGTTGAGCAGCAGCAGGCCCAGCAGGAAGGCCGCGGCCAGGGGGGTCAGCAGCCAGGCCAGCTGCTCGGTGGAGGTCTGGACCTCCAGGGGCGCCGAGCTGGCCCCGGCCAGGGCGTAGAGGGCGCCGCTGAGCGCCGGCCGCGCGGCCAGGTCGAGGGCCGCGCCGTCCGGACCCTGGGCGCGGCTCAGGCCGCCGTCCAGTTTCAGTTCCTCCGGCGAGATCGCGAAGGCGGCGTTGACCGTGTCGGCGGCGGCGACGCCGTGGGCCGGGCTGGCGGCCAGGACCCGTCCGTCCGGGGTCGCGATCAGCTCGGGCTTGGACTTGGAGAGCCACGCGCCCAGCCGGGCCGGGTCGCCGGCCACCACGACCCAGCGCGGGCCCTTGCTGGTGGAGGCGAGCGCCGCGGCGGCGAGGGCCGGGGTGGTCTGGCTGGTGACGCCCAGCCAGATGTCGCGCTTGGAGGCCTCAGCGCCCTTGGCCAGTTCCAGCCAATCCAGGCCGCCGGCGGGGCCCGACACGGCCACGACCCCCTCGTCGGAGACCACCGCCACGGCCAGGGCCGCGCCGGAGGCGGCGCGCAGGCCACTCTCGGCCGCGGCCATGGGCTCGTCGCCCTCCCGCTGCAGCGCCTCGCGGGCCGCCAGCAGGCCGCCGCGCAGGGTGGCGGCTTCTCCGTCCAGGTGGGCGGCGATGGCCTCGGCCCGGCTGGGCAGGGCGGCGTTGGCGACGGTGGTGATCTGCGGCTCGCGCTGAATCCTGGCGACGGCGAAGGCGGTGTAGACCGCCAGCAGCAGCAGGGTGGCGAGGATGGCGATGCGCGCGAAGGTTTGGGTCGGCAGCGGCCGGACGCCGGGCGCGGCGTCGCGCTCCTGAGGCCGACTGGCCTCGGTGTCCTCACCCCCGCGTCTGGCCAACGCCCGCCGCTCCTTCACGCTGAACCGAGTCACCCAAGGTCAGAGTCTAGGCGAGCCCGTCCCGCGCGTCACGAGAGTCATAGGGTCACAGAGGCCCGGGCGGACTCTATTTCCGGCGGCGGTCCTTGCGGCGCTCCGGCCCCTTGTATTTCGGGTCGTCCACGCGCCGTCGGTCGGGGCCGAAATAGCCGGAGCTGGAGCGCACGAAGGCCCGGGGATGGTCGATCACCGCCATGATTCGCTTCATCAGGTCGGCCGGCGTGAAGGGCTTGACGCAGAACTCGTTCACCCCGGCGTCGCGCGCGGCGTAGACCCGCTGACGGTCGGCGTGGCCGGTCAACATGATGATCGGGATGTAGGGCGCCGGGCTGGCCTCGTGGGTGCGCAGCCAGCGGGCCAGGGTCACCCCTTCCTCCTCACCCATCATGTAGTCGAGGATGATGATGTCGATCACCGCCGCGCCGGGCAGGGTGCTGGCCTTCAGCTTGGCCTTGGCCTCGGCGATGGTCTTGGCTTCCACCACCGCGTCGACGCCGAAGCCGCGCAGCATGGTCTTGACCAGGTCGATCGCGTGGATGTTGTCATCCACCACCATGAAGTTGATGCGGCTCAGCGAAATGGACATGCAGTGGCGACTTCCCTTGAGCCTGTTCGCTTCAGATGGACCCATCCGAGACGGATAAGCAGGCTCGTTCTCATACGTTTAGAGCGTGACGGGCGCCTGAACCTGTATCCATTTCAGGCGGTCACGCTCCAGGCCAAATCCGTGGGCGCCGGTCTGCGCCAACATATCCACGGGTCTGATTTTCAATAAGATTCGGCTCAGCGGCAATCGCCGATCTCGGCTTAGTCCGCCAGGGCCTTGGTCGCCAGTTCGTACACATTCTTCGACAGGCCCTCGGTCGCGGCGATCCGCTCGAGCTGCGCCTTCATCAGGTTTCCCAGCTCGGGCTTGTAGCGACGCCAGCCGCCCAGGGGCTCCACCAGCCGCGCCGCCGTCATCGGGTTGAACCCGTCGACCGCCAGGATGGTGTCGGCCAGGAAGCGATAGCCCGCGCCGCTGGGATCGTGGAACTGGGCCTGATTGGCCGCGAAGCTCGAGATCAGGGCGCGCAGGCGGTTGGGGTTCTTCTGGTCGAAGGCGGGGTGGGCGGTCAGGCCCATCACCCGGCCCAGGGCGCCGGCGGTGGGATCGCGTCCCTGCAGGGCGAACCACTTGTCGATCACCAGGGGCTCGGACTTCCAGCGGTCGTAGAAGTCAGCGAGGGCGGCCTCGAAGGCTTCGCCGCCCACCAGCATCAGGGCGTTCAGGCCGCCGATGGCGTCGGTCATGTTGATGGCCGCCCGATAGTGGCCGTCGGCCAGGGTGGCGATCTCGGCCCGGGGATTGGCGGCCAGCAGTTCCAGGGTGGCGTTGCGCAGGGCCCGGCGGCCGGCGCTGGCGGCGTCCGGGGAGAATTCGCCCAGTTCCTGCAGGCCGATGTGCAGGCGCTTCAGGTCGTCCTCCAGGTGGAGGGCGAGGCGGGTGCGCAGGGCCTCGCGAGCCGCGTGGATGGCGGCGGGATCGGCGGGCCGCATGGCCAGGGCCAGGTCGGCCTCCGAGGGCAGGGCCAGCATCAGGGCCTTGAAGGCCGGATCGGCGGCCTGGTCGGCCAGGCCGCGGCCCAGGGCCTCGGCGTAGCGTTCCTCGCCCACCTCGTCGGGCTTGCCGGCCGCGCGGCTGGTGATCAGGGCCCGCGCCAGGTCCTGGCCGGCCTCCCAGCGGTTGAACAGGTCCGGGTCGCCGGCCAGCTGGACATAGCGATCCTTGGGCTGGGCGTCGGTCTCCAGGGTGACGGGGGCGGAGAAGCCGCGCAGGGCCGAGACGACGGGCGCGGAGTCCACGCCGGTCAGGGTCACGCTGGTGGCGGCGCCGTTCAGCACCACGACGGTTTCGTCCAGGGCGGTCCCGTCGCGCAGGAAGGCCTGGGTGCGGCCGTCGCCGTCCAGCAGGCCCACGCGCACCGGGATCGGCAGGGGTCGCTTGGTGGGCTGGCCGGGGGTCGGGGCCGTCTCCTGGGTGAGGTCGAGCCTCAGGGTCCGGGCGTCAGGGTCGTAGCTGTGGCTGAGGGTCACCTTGGGGGTGCCGGCCTGCTCGTACCAGGCGAAGAAGTCGGTCAGGTCCTGGCCGGTGACGTCGGCGAAGCAGCGGATGAACTCCTCGACCGTGGTGGCGTGGCCGTCCCAGCGGTCGAAATAGAGGTCCATGCCCTCCCGGAACTTCTCGTCCCCGATCAGGGTCTTGAGCATCCGGATGACCTCGGCGCCCTTCTCGTAGATGGTCGCGGTGTAGAAGTTGTCGATCTTCAGATAGCTCCCCGGACGCACGGGGTGGGCGAGGGGCCCCTGGTCCTCGGAGAACTGGCGGGCGCGCAGGGTCTTCACGTCCTTGATCCGCTGGACGGCCGCGCCGCGCATGTCGGCGGAGAAGCTCTGGTCGCGGAAGACCGTCAGGCCCTCCTTCAGGCAGAGCTGGAACCAGTCGCGGCAGGTGATGCGGTCGCCGGTCCAGTTGTGGAAGTACTCGTGGGCCACCACGCTCTCGATGCGCTCATAGTCCAGGTCGGTGGCGGTCTTCTCGTCGGCCAGCAGCAGGGACGAGTTGAAGATGTTCAGCCCCTTGTTCTCCATGGCCCCGAAGTTGAAGTCGCGCACGGCGACGATCATGAACAGGTCCAGGTCGTACTCGCGGCCGAAGACCTCCTCGTCCCACTTCATGGCCCGCTTCAGGGAATCCATGGCGTAGGCGGCGCGGTCGGACATGCCGGGATCGACATAGATCTTCAGATCCACGGTGCGGCCGCTCATGGTCACCAGCTTGTCGGCCAGTTCGTCCAGCTCGCCCGCCACCAGGGCGAACAGATAGGCGGGCTTGGGGAAGGGGTCGTTCCAGACGGCGTAGTGGCGGCCGCCGGTCAAGGTCCCGGACTCCATCAGGTTGCCGTTGGAGAGCAGGCGATGGAAGGCCTTGTCGGCCTCGATGCACACGGTGAAGCGCGACAGCACGTCGGGCCGGTCGGGGAACCAGGTGATCTTGCGGAAGCCCTCGGCCTCGCACTGGGTGCAGAACCGGCCGCCGGACATGTAGAGGCCGTCGAGGGCCTTGTTGGCCTCCGGGTCGATCTCGACCTCGGTCTCCAGGACGAAGCTGTCGGTGACGTTGGGCACCGTCAGGTGCTCGGCGTCGATGGTGCGCTCGGCCGCGTCCAGGACCCTGCCGTCCACGGCCACCGAGATCGGCTTCAGCCGCTCGCCGTTCAGCACCAGCGGCTCGGCGTGCTGGCCGTTGCGGGTGATGGACAGGCGCGCCTTCACCCGCGTGGCGTTGGGGGCCAGGTCGAAGACCAGCTCGGTCGTGTCGATCCGGAAGGCGGGCGGGCGGTAATCGGTGAGCCGGATGGGCTGGGGAGTCTCTGTGCGCATCTGGAAGGATTTAGGCCATCCCGGCCGCCAGGGCGAGCGCTGCGGCTGCGAAAGTCGCGGCGGCCACCGTGTCGCCCGCGCCACGCGCAACCGACGTCAAACAGTTGTTTGAGTTTTGTCAAAGCTGAGCTTGTCGGTTGGCGCGATGTCCCCGCCAGCACGGCGCTCCCTCCGTGCCTTGAGGGGAAAAAGAAGATGAAAGTTTCCACCTACGCCCTGGCCCTTGGCGCGGCGCTCGCCTTGGCCGGGACCGCCCAGGCCCAGGACTTCCAGGTCAAGGAAAAGGGCCTGCTGATGCTGAACGTCCGGGCCACGGACGTCTCGCCCACCGCCGACGACGCGATCACCACCGCGGGCGGCGTGGCCACCGGCCTGCACGTCGACGTCAAGGACGACATCAAGCCGACCATCGGCCTGAGCTACTTCCTCACCGATCACGTGGCCGTCGAGGTCATCGCCGGCACGACCCAGCACGCCATCAAGGCCCAGGGCACGGGCGTGGACGTCACCGTCCACAAGACCTGGGTCCTGCCGCCCATCGTCTCGCTGCAGTACCACTTCGCGCCGACCTCCAAGGTCAGCCCCTATGTGGGCGCCGGCGTGAACTACATGCTGTTCTACAACGGCAAGGATCAGAACGGCTTCAACGTGAAGCTGAAGGACGGCTTCGGCTACGCCCTGCAGGCCGGCGTGGATGTCGCGGTCAAGGGGCCGTGGAGCGCCAACCTCGACGTCAAGAAGGTGTTCTTCGAGACCGACGCCAAGATCAATGGCGGCGCCCTGAAGTCCAAGGTCAAGCTCGACCCGTGGGTGGTCTCGGCCGGCTTCGGCTACAAGTTCTAGGCGCGCCTATTCCGCGGCGTGGGTGGCCGGTTCAGCCATCGGCTCATCCACGCTGGCGGGGACTTCCTTCAGGTACTGATCCACCTTCAGGGCCTGTTCGGCCAGGCGCTGCAGTTCCGGCGGCGCGCCTGGCGACTCCTCGATCATCGCCATCAGACTCCGCGCGATGGACAGCAGGCGCGGGGCCGAGGTGATGAGTCTCGCCTGGAACTCGATCTTGTGCGGATCGCGGTCGTATTCCGCGCCGGGGGTGCGCCAGCCGCCCCAGTCGTTGGCGTCGGTGACCACCACCGGGTAGCTGCCCGGATAGGGATGGTGCCGGCAATTGTCGGGCGTCTGCCATTTGTTGCGCGCACGCAGCAGCCGCCAGTGGGCGCCGTCCTCGGCCAGGATATCGTCGCTCTCCTGCTCGGGCCTCAGCTCATGGGCCTGGAACTCGCGGCCCAGGCCGACGTCATAGCTCACCCGAACAGGCTCGTCGAAGCCGCGGGCCCAGACCGGCACCAGCTTCTCGATCACCGCCCAGGCGCCGACGCTCTCGACCCAAACACGCTGGTTCTTCTGAAATATCGCCTTGGCCATGACGCGCCCTTCGGACCTGCTCGCAGGCGCGCATAAGAGCCTGAAATCCTTGACGCGAGGTCAATCTTTCCTCTGGGCGAGAGGCGCGTATGTTGACGCGCGAGGAAACTTCAACCGGCCAAAATTGGCGGATGGGCGAATATGAATTTCGATTTTTCGGACGACCAAAAGTTCCTGAAGGGCGAGGCGCGCAAGTTCCTCGAGGCCAACTGTCCCACCAGCCGCGCCCGGGGTGTGCTGGAGGACGCCGCCCAGGGCTACGACCAGGCGCTGTGGAAATCCGTCGCCGGCCAGGGCTGGCTGGGCGCGGCGATCCCCGAGGCGTTTGGCGGCCTGGGCCTGGGTCACCTTGAGCTCTGCGTGATCGCCGAGGAGCTGGGTCGCGCCGTCGCGCCGATCCCCTTCGCCTCGACGGTCTATTTCCTGGCCGAGGCCATCATGCTGGCGGGCGACGAGGCCCAGAAGGCCGAATTGCTGCCGAAGATCGCCGCCGGCGAGATCATCGGCGCCATCGCCACCTCCGAGGGTCCCGGCGCCACCACCGCGGCGACCCTGCAGTCCACCGTCACCGACGGCAAGCTGACGGGGGTGAAGATCCCGGTCACCGACGGCGACATCGCCGATGTGGCCCTGGTCCTGGCCAAGGAGGGCGGCAAGCCCGGCCTCTTCCTGGTGGACCTCAAGGGGGCGGGCGTCACCCGCGAGGCGGTCAAGACCCTCGATCCCACCCGCGACGCCGCCAAGCTCACCTTCAAGGACGCGCCGGCCCGCCGGGTCGGCAAGGCCGGCGAAGGCGTCGAGCTGGTGGAGCAGATCTTCGATCGCGCCGCGGTGCTGCTGGCCTTCGAACAGTGCGGCGGCGCCGACCGCTGCCTGGAGATGGCCAAGGAATATGCGCTGGAGCGCTACGCCTTCGGCCGCGTCATCGCCTCCTACCAGGCGATCAAGCACAAGCTGGCCGACATGTACGTCAAGAACGAGTTGGCCCGCTCCAACGCCTATTACGGGGCCTGGGCGCTCAATACGAACGCGCCGGAGCTGCCGGTGGCCGCCAGCGCCGCCCGTATCGCCGCGTCGGAGGCCTACTGGTTCGCGTCCAAGGAAAACATCCAGACCCACGGAGGCATCGGCTTCACCTGGGAGATGGATTGCCACCTGTTCTACCGCCGCTCGCGCCAACTCAGCCTGGTGGCCGGCGCGCCCCGGGTCTGGAAGGAACGTCTCGTCAGCCACCTCGAACGCCGCAACGCGGCGGCCGCCTAAGGGAATTTGGTCATGGATTTCAACGACAGCCCCGAAGAAGCCGCCTACCGCCAGCAGGTCCGCGAGTGGCTCGAAGCCAACGCCCCCAGGACCCGCGTCGGCGGGGACCCCGAGGGTGGCGACGGCATGGCCGCCTCCAAGGCCTGGCAGGCCAAGAAGGCCGCCGCCGGCTACGCCTGCATCACCTGGCCCAAGGAATGGGGCGGCCAGGGCGGCACCCCCGTGCAGAACGTTATCTTCAGCCAGGAGGAGGCGAAGTATCCGATCCCTGGCAACCCCTTCCAGATCGGTCTGGGGATGTGCGTCCCCACGGTGATGACCTTCGCCGACGAGGAGACCAAGAAGCGCTTCGTCGGCCCGGCCCTGCGCGGCGAGGAGATCTGGAGCCAGCTGTTCTCCGAACCCTCCGGCGGTTCGGACGTGGCCGCCTCCCGCACCAAGGCCGAGCGCGCGCCGGACGGCTCGGGCGACTGGATCATTAACGGCCAAAAGGTGTGGACGACGGGGGCCCAGTTCTCGGACTTCGGGATCGTCATTACACGGACCAGTCCGGACAAGCCCAAGCACAAGGGCCTGACCATGTTCTGGGTGGATATGAAGGATCCGGGCGTCGAGGTGAAGCCGATCCATCAGATGTCCGGCGGCTCGGGGTTCAACGAGGTGTTCTTCACCGACGTGCGGGTCAAGGACAGCCAGAGGCTCGGCGCGGTGGACGAGGGCTGGAAGGTCAGCCTGGTGACCCTGATGAACGAGCGGCTGGCGGTGGGCGGCCAGACCGGCGCCGGCTGGCAGCAGTTCCTGGAGGCGGCCCGCAAGACCCCCGGCCTCGACGGCGGCTCGGCCCTGAAGGACGGGGCCCTGCGCGAGAAGCTGGCGGACTGGTACGTCCAGGCCGAGGGCCTGAAACATACCCGCAATCGGACGATGACAGCGCTTTCACGCGGTCAGACCCCGGGGCCGGAAAGCTCGATCGGCAAGATCATCTCGGCGGTGCAGATGCAGGAGCTGGGCAATACGGCCATCGAGATGCTGGACCAGTACGGGATCATCGACGATCCGGAGCTGGCCTCGCTGAACGGGGCCTTCCACTTCTCGCTGATGTTCGGCCCGGGCCTGCGGATCGCCGGCGGCACCGACGAGATCCTGCGCAACATCATCGCCGAGCGGGTCCTGGGCCTGCCGGGCGACATCCGGGTCGACAAGGACGTGCCCTTCAAGGACATGCCCACCGGCCGCTAGCCGGGGCTAGGCGCGCCAGGCCATCGGCTGAGGCGCGACCGAGCTCATCACCAGTTCGCCATAGAGGCGGGTCAGGCCCTCGAAGGTCCGGTCCCAGCTATGGCGAAGCTCGGCCCGGGCGCGGGCGGCGGCCGACAGGGCGCCGAGATCGCGGGCGAACAGGGCCTCGATAGCCTCGGCCAGGCCGCCGGGATCGACGTTGTGCGCCAGCTGCCCGACCTCGTTGTCGATCAGCTCGGAGACCCCGCCGCGGGAGGGCCCCACCACCGGCAGGCCGGCGGCCAGGGCCTCCAGCACCACCAGGCCGAAGGGCTCGTTCTCGTTGGCGTGGACGCAGGCGTCGCAGCTGGCGATCAGGGTCGCCAGGGCGACGGGATCGGACTCATAGTCCAGGGCGATCACGCGGGGCGAGATGCGCACATCCTTGCCCGCCCCCACCAGGACCAGGTGATAGGGCTCGCCCAGGCGCTCCACGGCGCAGACGATGGAATCGATGTTCTTTTCCCGCGCCGGCCGCCCGGCGAAGACCAGGATGCGGGCGTTCCAGGGCAGGCCCAGGCGCTTGCGCAGGGCGGAGGGGTCGGCGCGGCTGGGGTGGAAGAGGGTCGTATCGACCCCCAGCATCTGCACGGTGACCTTCTCGACCCCGGCCTCGGCCAGGCGCAGGGCCATGTGACGGCTGGGCGCCACCACACGGTCGAAGCGGTGATAGACGTCGGCCCAGCGCTTCTTGGCCGGCGCCTCGGCCCATTCGCCGAAGTGCAGGGCCGCCAGGGCCGCGGCGTCGGTATGGCAGAAGCCCACGACCGGGACCCCCAGCAGCTCGCCGGTGTCCAGGGCCGCGTGGCCGGGCACGAAGATGTCGCCGGCCTCGATGATGTCGGGCTCCAGCATGCGCAGCACCGTCTCCCACTTGTCGGCGCGGGCCGGCATCCGGTAGCCGTCGCCGAAGGGCAGGCGCGCGGCGGCCACGGTCACCACGCCGGGCTCGGAGAGCCCGGTGGTGGGACCCGGCGTCACAAGGGTGTGGCGGATGTCGGGCCGCCGTCTCGCCAGCCAGGCCTGCTTGGCGTTGAGGTAACGCTTCACCCCGCCGGAACGCGGCGCATACATCATGGTGGTGTCGATCAGGTGGAAACCCACCCGCCCCGGCGCGCCGAAGTAGGGGGCTTCCGCCGGATCGAGGCGGATCAGGTTGTCCTGGTCCGAAGCGGTGACGTCGTACACGCGAGGGCCTTCCCGGTGATGGGGGTTCTGGTCAGGCAACGAACGGCGTGGCCGTTTCGTTGCGGTCATGCTGAGCCTCCCGCGCACAACGGAAATGATCGCGGTCTAGTTTCGCGATTCGTTGACAGTTCTTGTCTCGCCTGCCGATCGGGCGAGCTGGACGAACTCCGCCCTCAGGCCGAAGGGATCGGCGCCGCGCGCGCCCTGGGCCAGGTCGGTCACGGCCTTCCAGCCGAAGGCCGGCGAGATCCAGGGATCGCCCCGCAGCTTCTGGCCGAACCCGGCCACCGCCAGGGCCCAGCGGGTGGCCTCCGGCGCTTGGTCGACCCGGCCATAGGTGTCGGCGGGCCCGATGGGCCGCTCGATCAGCCGGGAGGTCTGGCCGCCCGGCAGCTTGTAGCGGACCTTCAGGAAGGCCAGCTCGCCGCTGACGCCGGGCGCGCGGGCGGCCGGCGCGCCGTAGCGCAGGGGATCGCTGGAGGGCCGCGCGCCCACCGGGGTCACCTCATAGAGGGCGGTGACCGAGGTTCCCGAGCCCACCTCGCCCGCGTCGACCCGGTCATTGTTGAAGTCCTCGCGGTTCAGCAGGCGGGTCTCGTAGCCGATCAGCCGGTACTCGCTGACCGTCCTGGGATTGAACTCCACCTGGATCTTCACGTCGTCGGCGATGGGGAAGAGGGAGCCGGAGAAGTCGTCGCGGAAGGTCTTCCGAGCCTCGTTCAGGGTGTCGATATAGCCCGCCGTCCCGTTGCCGTTCTGGGCCAAGGCCTGCATCAGGGTGTCGTTGTAGTTGCCCTCTCCGAGCCCATAGACCGAGAGATAGACCCCGGTCTTGCGCTTGTCGGCCACGAAGTCGGTGAGCTTGGCGGGGTCGGCGACGCCGACATTGAAGTCGCCGTCGGTCATCAGGATCACCCGGTTGACCGCCTTGGGATCGAAGTTCTGCACCGCCAGGTCGTAGGCCAGCGCCAGGCCCTGGCCGCCGGCGGTGGAGCCGCCGGATTCCAGAGCGCCGAGGGCGCAGCGCATCTTCAGCTTGTCGCGCCCGCTGGTGGGGGCCAGCACCGCGCCGGCCGACCCGGCATAGGCCACCATGGCCACCCGGTCCTGGGGCCGCAGCTGGTCCACCAGTAGGTTCAGGGCCTTGCGGGCCAGGGGCAGCTTGTTCTCGTCGGACATCGAGCCGGAGGTGTCGATGAGGAACACCAGGTTGAGCGGTGGCTGCTGGCCGCGGGGGATGTCGTAGCCCTGCAGGCCGATGTGGACGATCTGCCGGTCGGAGGACCAGGGCGAGGGGGTCACCGCCACGAAGGGCCTGAAGGGGACCTGGGGGTCGGTGGGCCGGGCGTAGCCGTAGTCGAAATAGTTGATCAGCTCCTCGACCCTCACCGCGTCGCGGGGCGGGCTCTGCCCGTCGGTCAGGAAGCGCCGGACATTGGCGTAGGCGGCGGTGTCGACGTCCACCGCGAAGGTGGAGACCGGTTCCTGGGCCGTCTGCTTGATCGGATTGGCCTGGGCGTGGGGGTAGCGCTCGGTGTTCACGTCGCCGGGCATGGGACCGGGGCGGTAGGAACCGGTGACCACCATCTCCTGCATCGGCCCCGGCGCCGCCTTGGCGGCGGGAGCGTAGGGCTGGACCGAGGGCATTGGCGGCGGCGGGGCGGGCGGCGGCGGACCGGCCATGGACGGGGCGTACATCATCCGGCCGCCGCGGCCGCGGCCATAGACGTCCCGGCGATCGTCGCTCCGGAGGAAGCCCAGGGCCTCGCAGGCCGCGGGCGTCGGGGACCCGTCCCGAATCGCCGGGGCGGCCATGGGCGCCGCCGGCGCGGAGCCGGCTGCCACAACTGTAAGCAAGCATAGGGAGACGTGACTTAAGTTCCGTACAGCGGCCATCGTTCTCAGCGCTCCGAATAAGTCCCTCAAAGCGAAGCTTGGCGCGCCATCTGAGGCGAAAACGCGTCGAACAAGGGGCTTGGGCGCGGCGCCGTTGCTCACTCGCCTGATAGGTGAATCTGACGTGTCCTAATCTTCACCGTCCCAAGCTTGACAGGGGGGAGGGGCAAGACGCTAGTGGGCGGTTCAAGTATGGTTAACGCTTAAGGGGGAGCGCATGGCCATTTTCCATGAAGCAGCCCTCGGCGTGCGTGACATTGCGCGGAGAGGCCTGACCTTGGCGGTTCTGGCCGCCATCATTCCGCTGACCGGCGGCTGCGAGCCCAAGGGGGGTCCCGGCGGCTCCGCCGGGCGCATCGCCGTGGGTGGCCCGGCCTGTCCCCGCCCTCAGGCGGCGATCGGCGTGCAGCCGCAGTTCAACGCCCAGGAGCAGGAAATCCGCGCCCTGAGGCGCCAGGGCTTCCAGGGCGATTTCTTCGCCCAGATCGACCTGGCCCGGCGCTATTCCGGCCGCGACGCCCAGGAGAAGAACCTAGCCGATCCGGTGGAGTCGGCGGTCTGGTACGAACTGGCCCTGTCCAATCCCGACGGCTACGCCCCCATCGTCGCGGGGAGCGATCCGAAGCGGGGCAACCGGGGCGGACCCGGCTCCAAGCTCAACGACTGCCGCGCGGCCGAACGGCGCGGCGCCTATCTCTCCCTGGACCGCCTGCTGGACCGCATGAGCTCCGACGAGCGCCAGCAGGTGCGCGACCGGGTGATCTATGTGTTGTCCAGCCAGGGGGCCCCGGGCTTCCGCACCCTGGCGCGGCTGCACGACGTGTCCTTCGGACCGTTCGGCGATCCCGCCGACGGCTCCCCCATCGACCCGCGCGACCTGGCCAAGGTCAAGCCGCCGGCGGCGGCCACCCTGTTCACCCGCAACGACGTCGACGTCTATCTCTACAACTACCTGGCCGCCCAGGGCGGCGACGTCGCCGGATACGTCATGTTGAAGGACTTCGAGCGGTCGTCTCCGGAGCGGGCCTCCCTGGGGTCCGACGCCGAGGCCAAGGCCCGCCGCTGGGTGCCGCCCTACGAGTTCTATCCGCCCCAGGCGCCCGATTCCGGCGTGCCCCATTCCGACGAGACCGCGACGCTCGGTGAGGCCGAGGGCCTGGCCGTCAGCCGCATCGACGAGCTGCCCTTCCAGCACATCGCCGCGGCCCTGGCCTATCTGCGGGTGATTCCGCAGCCGGTGTCGGCCCAGAGCCAGCTCTCGCCCGGCGACATCCAGACCTTCCAGGCCATGATCGGCCGGCCCGCCACCGGGGTGTTCACGCCGCTGGAGAAGGTGCGCGCCATCCAGTACGCGGCGGTGAACGGCTCGTCCCGGTCCCAGCTTGCCCTGGCGGTGATGTACGCCGAGGGCGTGGGCGTGCCGCGGGACTATGCCCGGGCCTTCCACTGGTTCGCCGAGGCCGACAAGCAGGGCAGCCCCGAGGCCAAGTACGCCATGTCCACCTACTTCTCGCTGGGGGTCTCCGGCGTCGCCGACCAGGACAAGGCCTCGGCCGTCGTCTACCAGATCGATGGGGCGCTCTCGGGCTTCAAGCCGTCGGCCCAGCGCCTGCGCGAGGTCCTGGCCCAGGTGGCCCGCGCCCCCAGCCGACCCACAGAAGGAAGCTACCGGTGATCGCACACGCCCTGCGCCGGCTGGCGGGCCTTGGCGCCGCCGTGGCCGGAGCCGTCCTGTCCCTGAGCGTGGCGGGCCAGGCCCAGGCCATGCCCGACGCCAAGGTGGATCAGCAGATCCGTCCGAACTTCGGCATCCTGCTGGCGCCGCCCCTGCGCCATCCCTACCGGCCGGCGGCCTGGAAGCCGCGGCGCGGCGGGCCGGGCTACGACTACTACGGACCCCGCGGCCAGCGGCGGCCGCTCTATCTGGACTCCATCACCGTCGACTGCGGCGACGCCCGGTCGGGCGGCGCGCCTCTGGCCGACGCCATCTACAACCTGGCCGACAACGGCGTGCTCTACATCCGTTCGCGTGGCGGGGTCTGCCGCGAGACCCTGGAGATCGACCACCCGGTGATCATCGCCGGGGAGGGCGCCCCGGCCTTCGGCGGCGCGGGCTCCGGCGTCGCCAAGCTGAGCCCGCCGGACGGCATGCCCTGCATCCGCATCGCGCCCGGCGTGAAGGGCGTGGAGATCCGCGACCTGGTGATCGAGGCCGGCCAGGGCGGGCGCAGCGCCTGCATCGAGGCTCAGGACGCCGACGTGGCCCTGATCCGGTCCTCCCTGCGCTACCAGGGGGACGCCTCGGCGATCTTCGTCCAGGGCGGCAGCCTGATCGTCCGCAACAGCATCATCGACGCCCGCACCAATGACGCCGCGGTGGTGGCCGACGGGGCCCTGGTGGACATCCAGCAGTCCAGGGTCACCGCCGACGTGCGCGGTCTCGACATCACCCCCGCCCCCGGCCAGAGCCGGCTGGTCCAGGTGGGGATCATCGCGCCGGGCCCCGGCCTGCCGGGCTCCACGGCGGTCACCGTGCGCGACCAGCGCAGCGGCGCCGGCAGCCTTCTGATCGCCAACAGCGTCATCAAGAACTGGATCACCGGGGTCTATGTCGACCGCGGCGCCCAGGTGGAGCTGGTCCACAACCGCATCCTGAAGGTCCGCCGCGGCGTGCTCTCGGACTACGGCCAGGTCCGGGTGCGCCAGAACGCCATCGCCGCCGACGACTACGGCGCCTACTTCGCCGGCGGCCGTCCGGAGGTGGCCTATAACCGCTTCATCGGCGCGGGCATGGACTATGAGCGCGGGGTCGATCCGATCACCGAGCCCAACTATGTCTATTCCCCCCAGGGCTGCGGCTACCGCATGCCCCCCGGAAGCTATTGCCGGCCGATGTCGGAAATGCCCAAGGCGATCATGGACGAGAGCGGCTTCGACTCCTCGGGCCGCTACGGCTGGGAAGTGGACGGCTATGAGCGCGGCTACCAGCGCGACGGCGCGCCCCTGCCGCGGGCCTACGTGCCGCCCCCGCCGCCGCGCCGCCCGATCTTCGGACGCCGGCCGCCGCCGCCGCCGCCGGCCTATCCGCAAGGGTCGGGGAGCTATTCCGGCGGCCCCCCGCCCATGGTCGGCGCGCCGAACTATTAGGGCCTGTCGAAGGCCGGTGAACCGTTGACCGTGGCCGGGAAGGTCGGCGGGCGGCGGACCTTGGCGGCCTGTTCGTAGGCGTAGCCCAGGGACAGCAGACGGGCCTCCGACCAGGCCGCGCCGATGAAGGACAGCCCCACCGGCAGGCCCTCGACATAGCCCATGGGCACGGTGAGGTGGGGATAGCCCGCCACCGCCGGCAGCTCCGACGGCGAGCCCAGCCAGCGACCGCCGTTCACGCGGTCCACCACCGAGGCCGGCCCGCCGCTCTCGGCCACCAGGACCTCCACCTTGGCGTCGGCCAGCATGCGGTCGATCCCCTCGGGCCCCGCCAGCCGGCGGGCCGAGGCCCTCGCCGTGAGATAGGCCGGGTCGTCCAGACCGGGGGCGGCCTGGGCCTCCTTGAAGGTCTCCTGGCCGAACAGGACGGTCTCCCGCGGCTCCAGGTCGTTGAAGGCGATGAGGTCGGCCAGGGTGCGGGTCTTCACCTGGTCGGGGGCGGTGGAGGCCAGGTAGGCGTTGATCCCGGCCTTGAACTCCACCCGCAGGATCAGGTCCTCCAGAGCGCCCACCTGGCTGGTGTCGGGGGGCGTCACCTCCACCAGGGTCGCGCCGGCGGCCTTCAGGGCGGCCAGGGCCTGGTCGAACACGGCGTCGGTCTGCGGCGAGCGGCCGGCGGTGACCCGCAGCACCCCGATGCGGGCGCCCTTCAGGGCGGCGGGGTCCAGGACCTTCAGGTAGTCGGTCCTGTGGCGGTCGGCCTCGAGGGTGGCCGGATCGGCGGGGTCGGACCCGGCCAGGGCGGTGAGCAGGGCCGCGGCGTCGGCGACGTTGCGCGCCATCGGCCCGGCGGTGTCCTGGCTGGCGGAGATCGGCACGATGTGGGTGCGGGAGACCAGGCCCACCGTGGGCTTGAGGCCGACGATCCCGTTCATGGCCGCCGGACAGGTGATGGAGCCGTCGGTCTCGGTGCCGATGGCCGCGACGGCGAGCCCCGCGGCCACGGCGGCGCCCGATCCGGCGCTGGAGCCGCAGGCGCTGCGGTCCAGGGCGTAGGGATTGCGCACCAGGCCGCCCACGGCGCTCCAGCCGCTGATGGACCGGGAGGATCGGTAGTTGGCCCATTCCGACAGGTTGGCCTTGCCGAGGATCACCGCCCCGGCCTCGGTCAGCCGGCGCACCAGGGGCGCGTCGCGGCCGGTGATGTTGTCCTTCAGGGCCAGGGAGCCGGCGGTGGTGGCCGTGCCGTCGGCGGACTCGATATTGTCCTTCAGCAGGATCGGCAGGCCGTGCAGCGGCCCGCGGACCTTGCCGGCCCTTCGCTCGGCGTCGAGCCGGCGCGCGTCGTCCAGGGCGTGCGGGTTGAGGACGATGATGCTGTTGAGCTTGGGGCCTCTCTCGTCGAGGGCGGCGATGCGGGCGAGGTAGGTCAGGGTGAGGCCCTCGGAGGTCGCCTGGCCCTTGGTCATGGCCTGGCCCAGCTCCGTGACGCTCCCGAAGGCCAGGGGCTCGGCCGCCAGGGCCGGTCCCGCACCGAGCGCCAGGCCCGCCATCACCCCTGCCATCCGTCGCATGACTGCTTCCCCCGCACGCGGTCATTGGAGGGCGCCCGCAACGCCTTGACCAGACATGACGAGGGCCGCGCTCCACGGGAGCGCGGCCCTGCCTATTTGTTCCACCCACTGGGGGGAGGGGAGGGTGGAACCTGACCGTTCAGGTAGGAAACCTGTTTAGTTCTTCAAGGCGTTGCGGGCGGCGTCCTTCAGGTCGCCAACGCCCTTCTGCACCTTGCCGACGGTCTTTTCCGCCACGCCTTCGGCTTCCAGGCGCTCATTGCCGGTCAGCTTGCCGGCGGCTTCCTTGATGGAGCCCGAGGCGTCCTTGGCGGCGCCCTTGATGGTGTCCTTGTGCATGACCGTCTCCTTGAGAAGGGGGGCGAGGGGAGGCTCGCCCTTCGCCCTTCTCTACGCGCGAGGAAGCGTCTTCGTTCCGTCAGGCCCCGCCGGTTCGGTCCAGCAGGGACTCGAAGGCCGCGCGGGCCGCGGCGCGGGCTCCGGTGTCGTCCAGCAGGCGGCGCATCTCGTTGTGGCCGAGGATGAAGCTCTTCATCTGGAAGACCGCGCCCTGGGCCTCGGCGTCGGTGATCGGCGGCTCGCGCAGGGCCTTCATCTCGCGGGCCAGGGTCTGGCGCCAGCGGCGCACCCGGGTCTGCAGCAGATCGCGCATGGGGCCGGGCTGATCGTCCAGCTCGGTGCTGGCGGCCATGATCAGGCAGCCGCCGGCGGCGTTCTCCACCTCGCTCCAGTCCAGCCACCGCTCGAACACGCTCTCCAGCCGTGCGCGGCCGGGGGGAAGGCTCTCGGCCGGTTCCCAGACGAAGGCGACGAAGCGGTCGAACCCCCTGTCCAGGGCCGCCAGCTCCATGGCCTCCTTGGACTCGAAATGCTTGAACAGGCCGCTCTTGGACAGGCCGACGGCCTCGGCCACGTCGTTCAGGCTGACGGCGCCGAACCCCTTGATCGCGGCCTGACGGCCGGTCTCCTCGATGATCCGCGCCCGGGTCGCCTCGCCCTTTTTCAACGTCCAGCCCTCACGGCCAAGCCCCCGCTTGACAAAAAGTGACCGATCGTGCCTTTTCCAAGCCAGTGACCGATCGTGCCCTTTTCTATCGCATGGAGCGAATTATGCAAACCAAGGTTCTCTCAGCCGCCGTCCTGGCGCTCGCCCTCCTGGCCGCCAACGGCGCCAGCGCCGCCGAGGGCTTCCGCGCCCAGGCCAAGCTGCTCACCCCCGTGGCGGCGCCCACCACCACGGTGGTCAGCAATGTCGAGTGGAAGTGCGACGGCGACGCCTGCCTGGGGGTCTCCAAGTACGCGCCGGGCCTCGACAGCTTCATGAAGCAGTGCCGCAAGGTGCGCGCCGCGCTGGGGCCGCTGGCCGCCTATTCGAGCCGGGGCGTGAAGATGAGCGACGCCGACGTCGCCAACTGCAACGCCGGTCCGCGCTAGAGCCTTCCCCCTCCGGCGCGCCGGCCGCCGAAGGGCCGCGGGCGGCGCGCCGACTTTTTGAGCCGCCTGGAGCCGCTGAGGCGGCGCCGCGCCGCGCCGACATTGCGCAAGACGCCCCCGACCGCTATCTCCGCACCCGAATTCCCCTCTTTCGAAGAGCGAGCGCGGACGCCCCATGGCGCAGCAGTACATTTATCAGATGCAGGGCCTGACCAAGGCCTTCCCCGGTGGCAAGAAGGTGTTCGAGAACATCTGGCTGTCGTTCTACTCCGACGCCAAGATCGGCGTGGTGGGGGTCAACGGTTCGGGCAAGTCCACCCTGCTGAAGATCATCGCCGGGGTGGACAAGGAGTTCAACGGCGAGGCCAAGGCCGCCGACGGCGTCAAGATGGGCTACCTGGAGCAGGAGCCGCACCTGGACGACCAGCTCAACGTCTGGGGCAACATCATCTCCTGGTGCGAAGAGAAGAAGATCTTCGACCGCTACAACGAGGTCGCCGCCAAGCTGGGCGAGGACTACACCGACGAACTCATGGAGGAGATGACCGCCCTCCAGGAGAAGATCGACGCCGCCGACATGTGGGACATCGACTCCCGCATCGAGATGGCCGCCGACGCCCTGCGCTGCCCGCCCAACGACTGGCCGGTGGACAACCTGTCCGGCGGCGAGAAGCGCCGCATCGCGCTGGCCCGCCTGCTGCTGTCCAAGCCCGACATGCTGCTGCTGGACGAGCCCACCAACCACCTGGACGCCGAGTCCGTGGCCTGGCTGCAGCACCACCTGGAAGCCTTCCCGGGCTGCGTCATCCTGGTGACCCACGACCGCTATTTCCTGGACCAGGTCACCAAGTGGACCCTGGAGCTCGATCGCGGCAAGGGCATCCCCTACGAGGGCAACTATTCCGGCTGGCTGGAACAGAAGACCAAGCGGATCGTCCAGGAGCAGTCGGAGTCCGAGGCCCGCCAGCGCGCCATGACCCGCGAGCTGGAATGGGTGCGCTCAGGCGCCAAGGCCCGTCAGGCCAAGTCCAAGGCCCGTCTGGCCGCCTATGACGAGATGGTCCGCGAGCAGGAGACTTCCCGCCTCGCCCAGACCACCGCCACCATCCAGATCCCTCCCGGCCCGCGCCTGGGCAATGTGGTGCTCGAGGTCGAGAACCTGGAGAAGGCCTATGGCGACAAGGTCCTGTTCAAGGACCTCTCCTTCAAGCTGCCCCCCAACGGCATCGTCGGCGTGATCGGCCCCAACGGGGCGGGCAAGTCGACCCTGTTCAAGCTGATCACCGGCCAGGAGACCCCGGACGCCGGGACCTTCCGGGTCGGCGAGACCGTAAAGCTGGCCTATGTCGACCAGAGCCGCGACGCGCTGGATCCCACCAAGACCGTCTGGCAGGAGATCTCCGGCGGCCTGGACGTGCTGGCGGTGGGCAAGCGGGAGATCAACACCCGCTCCTATGTCGGCTCGTTCAACTTCCGCGGCGGCGACCAGCAGAAGAAGGTCGGCCAACTCTCGGGCGGGGAGCGCAACCGCGTCCACCTGGCCAAGACGCTCACCACCGGCGGCAATCTGATCCTGCTCGACGAACCGACCAACGACCTGGACATCGAGACCCTGCAGAACCTGGAAGAGGCCCTGGAGGAGTTCGCCGGCTGCGCCGTGATCATCTCCCACGACCGCTGGTTCCTGGACCGCCTGGCCACCCACATCCTGGCCTTTGAGGGCGACAGCCACGTGGAATGGTTCGAGGGCAACTTCGAGGCCTATGAGGAAGACAAGAAGCGCCGCCTGGGCGCCGACAGCCTCATCCCCCACCGGCTGAAGTTCCAGAAGTTCGCGCGGTAGCCGAGCGGGGCCCGCCTATCCCGCTATCCGGGTTGCGGCCCGGCGAGAGCAGAAGCTAGGATGCCACCCTGAGTTGGGAGGGCGCCTATGCCGATCGTCGGGACCGCGAATGCGGACAACCTCAGCAACTCCGACCCCTACAGCCGTGGCGAGACGATCCAGGGCCTGGCGGGGGACGACACGATCACGGCTGGCAGTTCCGGCAATGATGTCCTGGAGGGCGGGACCGGCGACGACCGGCTGATCGGTACGGCCACGGCCTCGTACGAGCACGCCGCGGGCGGCGTCAGCGTCAGCCTGAGGCTCGCGGGCGCGCAGGCCGTCGGCGGCGGAGAGGGGACCGACACCCTCATCAATATCCGGGCGGTGATCGGCGGGGGCTTCGCCGACACCCTGGTGACGGCGGACGGGGTCTACTTCCAGGAACTGACCGGCGGCGCGGGGGCCGACAGCCTGCTGGGCGGGACCGCCACCGACAAGCTCACCGGCGGCGACGGGAACGACACCCTCGATGCGGGCAATGCTGGCGTGGCGCTGAGCGGCGGCTGGCAGCATGACCTGCTGTACGGGGACGGCGGCGACGACCTCCTGCGCGGTGGGTCCGATGTGGTCTCCGACGGGGGCGCCGGCGACGACCAGATCCTGGGGGCCAGCGAGGCGCACGGCGGCTCCGGCCATGACACGATCGTCGGGGCCGAGCGCAGCAACGCCTTCTTCGGCGCCGACCTGCACGGCGGATCCGAGAACGACAGCATCGTCGGGACCGGCCAGGACGACATGCTCTACCCTGGCGGAGGGGCCAATACGGTCGCCGCCGGGGCCGGAAACGATCAGATATTCATGCTCGACGGGTCCGACACGGACCTCGGCATCGGCAATGATGTCATCGACGGCGGCACAGGGATCGACACCGTCAACTTCGGCGTCGGCTATGCGCAGTGGAACACCTCCTATTCGCCGGTCTCGGTCGACCTGACGACGGGGGTGGCCAACACCACGGGCGTCTACGTCAACATCGGCACGATGCGGGACGTCAGCCACAGCACCCTGACGAATGTCGAGAACATCGTCGGCAGCCAGGGAAATGACACCATCCTGGGCTCGGAGGGCGACAACCGCCTGACGGGTCAGCTCGGCGCCGACACCATCCTGGGCCGGGGCGGAGCCGACACGATCGACGGCAACCAGAGCCCCTTGGGCGGCAAGGACGGCGCCAACTATCTGAGCGGCGACGCCGGCAACGACTCGGTCCAGGGCGGAACCGGGATCGACACCGTCATGGGCGGCGAGGGGAACGACACCCTGCACGACTGGGGCGGCTCCAACTACATGCGCGGCGAGGACGGCGCCGACGTCATGGAGGGCGGCTCCGACTTCGACGACATGCTGGGCAATATGGGCGACGATACCCTGCGTGGCGGCTACGGCGACGACTGGGTCGTCGGCGGCAAGGACAACGACCTGCTCTATGGCGAGGCCGGCGGCGACATCGTCTATGGCAACCTGGGCGCCGACACCTGCTTCGGGGGGGACGGCTTCGACTGGGTGCGCGGTGGCCAGGCCAACGATGTGGTCGACGGCGGGGCCGGGGACGACTGGCTGTGGGGCGACCGGGGCGACGACACGGTGACCGGCGGGGCCGGGGCCGACATGTTCCACATCTTCTCGGGCGCGGGCCTCGATCGGGTGACCGATTTCAACTACGCCCAGGGCGACCGGGTGATCATCGACTACGGGACCTACACGGTCACCCAGGTCGGGTCCGACACCGTGATCGATCTCGGGGGCGGCGACAGCATGGTGCTGGTGGGCGTCACCGCCTCGAGCCTGCCCGTGGGCTGGATCACCACCCTCTAGCCGATCCGCGCGCCCAGCATGCTGATGCTGCCCAGGTCGACATAGTCGTTGAACAGGCTGACCGGCTCGCCGGGCGCGCTGGCGCCCAGGACGTAGAGCAGGGGCAGGTAGTGCTCATCGACGGCCATGCCGGCCTCGGGGCCGAGGCCGCCGGGATCGACCAGGGCCGTGTGGTCGCCGGCGACCAGGCGGTCGCGCACGGCCTCATGGAAAAGCTGAGCCCAGGCCAGGGGCTGGGCGTCCTGCGCGCGCACGGCGGCGCGCAGGTTGTGGACCACGTCGCCTGAGCCGAGGATCAGCACGCCCTCGTCGCGCAGGGACGCCAGCCGGCGGCCGATATCGTAGTGGGCGGGCATAGGCTGGCTGAGGTCCATGGCCAGCTGCACCACCGGCACGTCGGCGTCGGGATACATGTGGGCCAGGACCGACCAGGTCCCGTGGTCGAGGCCCCAGTCCTGGTCGGCGCGCACCGCCATCGGCGCCAGCAGCTCGGCGGCGCGGGCCGCCAGCGCCGCCGAGCCCGGGGCGGGGTACTGCATGTCGAACAGCGGCTGCGGGAAGCCGCCGAAGTCGTGAATGGTCTTGGGCGCCGCCATGGCGGTCACCGCCGTCTCGTTGAGGCACCAGTGGGCGGAGATGGCCAGGATCGCCTTGGGGCGCGGCAGCCCGGCGGCCACCTGGCGCCAGACCTCGGCGGTGGGGCCGCCCAGGGCGTTCATGGGGCTGCCGTGGCCGACGAAGACGACGGGCATGCGGGAGGGCGTGTTCATGCCTCCCATATGGCGCCGCCGGCTTGCGGCCCCAAGCGCGGTTCCTGAAACGCTGCGTCGCTCCGGTGGCAACGCCTAGAGGTCGAAGGTCACGCCCTGGGCCAGGGGCAGGTCGCGGGAATAGTTCAGGGTGTTGGTGGCCCGGCGCATATAGGCCCTCCAGCTGTCGGAGCCCGCCTCGCGGCCGCCGCCGGTCTCCTTCTCGCCGCCGAAGGCCCCGCCGATCTCGGCGCCCGAGGGGCCGATATTGACGTTGGCGATGCCGCAGTCGGAGCCCAGGTCGCTGATGAACAGCTCGGTCTCGCGCACGTCGTTGGAGAAGATCGACGACGCCAGGCCCGCCGCCGTGGCGTTCTGCAGGGCGATGGCCTCGGCCAGGTCGCGGTAGCGGACGACATAGAGGATGGGGGCGAAGGTCTCGCGCAGCATGGGGCCGGTCTGGCGGGGCATCTCCACCAGGGCGGGGCGGACATAGACGCCGGGGCGGTCGACCCGTGCGCCGCCATGGACGGTCCCGCCGCAGGCCCTGGCCTCGGCGAGCGCCGCCTGCATGCCGTCATAGGCCGCCTCGTCGATCAGCGGGCCCAGCAGGGTTCCGGCTTCGCGGGGATCGCCCACGGGAACCGAGGCGTAGACGGTCTTCAGGCGGCCGATCAGGGCGTCGGCGACGTCCTCGTGGACGAACAGGCGGCGCAGGGTGGTGCAGCGCTGGCCCGCCGTGCCCATGGCCGAGAAGGCGACGCCCCGCAGGGCCAGCTCCAGGTCGGCGGAGGGGGCGACGATGGCGGCGTTGTTGCCCCCAAGCTCAAGGATGGCGCGGGCGAAGCGGGCGGCCAGGACCGGGGCCACGGCGCGGCCCATGGCCGTGGAGCCGGTGGCCGAGAGGATCGGGACCTTGGGGTGGGCCACCAGGGCCGCGCCGACCTGGGCGCCGCCCTGGATCACCTGGGAGAGGTGGGCGGGGGCCTCACCGAAGCGGGCGGCGGCCTTGAGGAAGATGGCCTGCACCGCCTCGGCGGTGAGGGGGGTCTTCTCCGAGGGCTTCCAGACCACGGGATCGCCGCAGACCAGGGCCAGCGCCGCGTTCCAGCACCAGACGGCGACGGGGAAGTTGAACGCGGAGATGACGCCGCAGACCCCCAGGGGGTGCCAGGTCTCCATCATCCGATGGCCGGGCCGCTCGGTGGCGATGGTCAGGCCGTGCAGCTGGCGCGAAAGACCTGTGGCGAAGTCGCAGATGTCGATCATCTCCTGGACCTCGCCCAGGCCCTCGGAGGTGACCTTGCCAGCCTCCAGGGCGACCAGGCGGCCGAGGTGGTCCTTGGCCAGGCGCAGCTCCTCGCCGAACAGCCGGACCAGCTCGCCGCGGCGGGGGGCGGGGACCTTGCGCCAGTCGAGGAATGCGGCGTGGGCGCGCTCGACGGCGGCGTCCACCTCGGACGGGGTGTGGGCGCGAAGGGTGGCGAGGACCGCGCCGTTGATGGGGGAGCGGGCCGGGAGATCGGCGCCTTCCAGGGCGGCGAGGTCGACGCCCAGGGCGTCCAGGGTGGCCATCAGGTCGTCGCGGACGGCGGGGAGGGGGCGGACGTGGACGTTCATTTCAGGCTCCTCAGGCGACCGCGGCGACCGGGGCGTCAGCCACGTGGTCGCCGGGCTGGCGGTAGGCCTTGCCGAAGCGGTTGGAGAGGAAGTCGGGCAGGGCGATCTCCTCCTGGCGGACATAGCCCTGCTGCGGCAGGCGGCCGGTGGCCAGCAGGTCCAGCACGGTGCAGATGCCCGCCGCCGTGGTGACCTGGATGGCGCTCCAGAAGCCGGCGCCATGGTGCTCGCCCATGACCTTGCCGGCGTAGCTCTCCTGCATCAGGCGGCCGCCGCGCCAGCCGGAGGCGGTGACGAAGAAGACCACCACGTCCTGCTCGGTGCCGGGAACCGCGCCCTCCAGCACGTCCTTCAGCAGATCGCGGCGGTGGCGGAGGTTGAGGTCGTTGAGCAGGGTGCGCATCAGGGCGCAGTGGCCGGGATAGCGGACCGATTTGTAGTTCAGATTCCGCGCCTTGCCGGCCAGAACCTCAGCCAGGGAGCCGAGGCCGCCGGAGGTGTTGAAGGCCTCGTAGGTGACCCCGTCGAGGCTGAAGGTCTCCAGGCCCTCCAGGGCCGGAACCTCCCGCAGCTCGCCCTCCACCAGGGCCTCGCAGGGTTCGCAGTACTCGTTGATCACGCCCTCGGTGGACCAGGTGAGATTGTAGCCGAGGCTGTTGGAGGGATAGCGGGGCAGGGCGCCGACCCGCAGGCGCAGCTCCTCGACCCGGTCGAAGCCGCGGGCGAGCTCGGCGCCGGCGATGGAGATGAAGCCGGGCGCCAGGCCGCACTGGGGGATGAAGGCGCTGCTGGCGTCCTGCGCCAGGGCCTTGACCATGCGGGTGGTGGCGACGTCCTCGGTGAGGTCGAGATAGTGGCAGCCGACCCGGGCGGCGGCCTGGGCGACGGCGCCGGTGAGGTGGAAGGGGGCGGCGGAGAGGACGGCGAAGGCGCCCGAGAGCGCCGCGTCCAGGGCCGGGGCGTCGGTGACGTCCAGCACACATGTCGACAGCCGTGGATGGAGGATAACCGCCTGCAGGGTCGCCGACGAGCGGTCGACGAGGGTCACGGCGTAGTCCCCACTCTCCACCAGCATCTGGGCGATGATGGACCCGATCTTGCCGCCGCCGATGACCACGATCCTGCGCATGACGTCTCTCCCCTTGCCAAGGCTTGACGGTGGGCCGGTTTCGGGTCGATTTGAACAGACAGAGCGTGGGAAGCGCGCAGTCAGGCCGACGATATGCCAAGTTCCGCCGACGATATGAAATTGGATGCCCGGGACCTGGCCCTGGTCCGGCTGCTGGAGACCGACTCGCGGCTGCCGGCCTCGACGCTGGCCAAGCGGCTCGGCGTGTCGCGCACGACGGTGCAGACCCGCATTGACCGACTTGTGGCCGATGGAGTCATCGCGGGGTTCACGGTCCGGCTGGGAAACCCCTTGGAATCCAGGATCGTACGCGGACATGTTCTGGTGACCGCCGCGCCCAAGGCCGCCCGACATATAGAGGCGACGCTGCGCGCCATGCCCCAGGTGGAGGCCCTGCACTCGGTCTCGGGCCCCTTCGACCTGATCGTCATGGTGGCCGCGGCCTCCATCGAGGAGCTGGACCGGGTGCTGGACGACATCGGCCTGATCGAGGGGGTGGAGCGGACCACCTCGTCCATCATCCTGTCCACGCGCATCCGCCGTTGACCTAGGGTCGCGATTTGCCTTGCCCTACGTCACTCCCTTAGGCCCGATTCAAAGGTTCAACCGACGGAGACCGACCCCATGCTTCTGATCAGCGACACCGTGGAAGTGGGCGGCCCCAAGGGACCCGCGCATCCTCCGAAATATCCGGTGAGCCCGGTGGAGCTGTGGAACCCCGAGGCCTTCACCAAGGGCCCGCCGATGAGCGCCTTCGCCGCCATGCGCCAGGCCTCCCCCATCGCCTGGACCCCGGAACCCGAGGACCGGCCCGGCTTCTGGGCGGTGACCCGCTACGACGACGTCATGCGGGTCAACAGCGACTACGAGACCTTCTCCTCGCAGCGCGGCGGCATCCTGATGAGCCACCAGCGCTCGGACATGCAGCTGGCCCGCGCCAGCCTGGACGCCATGATCAACATGGACGCGCCGGCCCATATGCAGCTGCGCCGCGAGCACATGCCCTATTTCACGCCGTCCTATCTGCGCGGCCTCACCGACCGGGTGGAGGGCGAGGTGACCCGCCTGCTGGACGCCATGGCCAAGCAGGGCCGCGCCGACCTGGTGCAGAGCCTGTCGGCCCAGCTGCCGCTGTTCACCCTGTGCGAGATCCTCGGCGTGCCGCCAGAAGATCGCCCCAAGTTCCTGACCTGGATGCATTATCTGGAACTGGCCAACTCCTTCGCCGCCGAGCGCGCCGGGGGCGGCGGCGGGCTGGAGGCGGCCGCGGCCGAGGTGCCGCCGGAGATGAAGGCCTTCCTCGACGCCTTCACCAACGCCATCCAGGAGATGTTCGACTACGGCCGGCACATGCTGCACAAGCGCCGCCTGGACCCCCAGGCCGACCTGATGAGCGCCATCGCCAAGGCCCAGGTGGACGGCGACCTGCTGGCCGACGAGTACCTGGACGGCTCCTGGCTGCTGATCGTCTTCGCCGGCAACGACACCACCCGCAACACCATCTCCGGCTCGATGCAGCTGCTCAGCGACTTCCCCGAGGAGAAGGCCAAGCTGATCGCCCGGCCCGAACTGATGCCCGGCGCGGTCAACGAGTTCATCCGCATGATCAGCCCGGTGATCTACATGCGCCGCACCGCCACCCGCGACGTCGAGGTGGCCGGCCAGCAGATCGCCGAGGGCGAGAAGGTGATCATGTACTACGGCTCGGCCAACCGCGACGCTTCGGTGTTCGCCGATCCCGACCGCCTGGACGTGACCCGCGCCAACGCCGACAAGCACATCGCCTTCGGCTACGGCCCCCACACCTGCATCGGCAAGCGGGTGGCCCAGCTGCAGCTGGAGGCGGTCTACCGCCAGATGCTGGCGAGGTTCCCCGACATCCACCAGTCGGGCCCGATGGACGTGGCGCCCAACAACTTCGTCTATGCGATCCGCTCGATGCCGGTGGCGTTCACGCCGGAGGGGTAGCCTCCTCCTCGCCCCAAGGGGGGAGGGCCTCCGCGCAGCGGAGGTCTTCCTGCGCCGCGCGAGCGTCGCGGCCCAAAGACCTGGAGCCACGAACGCCACGAACGGTTGCGGACGCCGGGGCTCGCCCATTTCAGGCCGTGTCGCCGGCGTTCGGAAGGCTCAGGCGCGCCAGATCCGGAACGGGTTCAAAGACGACGCTGGGAACGTCCGCCAGCGGGACATTCCCAATGCCGAGCGGCGTCCGCGCTCCTCCGGCCTCTGGCGTCGAGCCGCCCGTTCGCCGCCCGTGTTGCACGGTCCGTGCATTCATGTCATCATGCGTGACATGAATGAGACGACCCCCTATGTCAGCCCCCTGCGCCGGGAACAGTCGGATCAGACCCGGTCGCGGATCGTCGACGCAGCGCTCGACCTGATCGTCGGCGGCGTCGAGGGGCTGACGATGCAGGAGGTGGCGAAGGCGGCAGGGGTCGCGCTGCGCACCGTGTTCCGGCATTTCCCGACCCGCGACGACCTGCTGGACGCCACCTGGCAGGCCATGCAGATTCGGATGGGCGAAACCCCCGAGCTTGAGACCCTGGACGAGCTGACCGGCTTCCTGCCGGAGCTGTTCGGACGCTATGGCGCCATGGAAGACCAGATCCGCGGCGCGATGTTCGCCCAGACCTTCGTATCCAGCCGCCAGCGGCTCGGCTCGGACCGCGCGAGGAAGGTGCGCCGGGCGGTGGCCGCGCAGTTCACGGGTGGCGACGAGCGCAGCCGCGCCATGGCCGCGTCCGCCGCCTACACCCTGACCGTTCCCCTGGTCTCGATCGTGCTGAAGGAGGCGTTCGGCCTGTCCTCGTCCGAGGCGGCCCGCGCGTCCGCCTGGGCGATCCGCGCCCTGGCGGCGGCCTACGCCGAAGATCCAGAAGCCCTGAATTCCGAAACCTTGAAGCCCTGAAGTAAGACCGATGATCCGACACGTTTCGATTCCCGCGCGCGATCCGCATCACGTGGCGACCGTCCTGGCCGAGCTGATGCAAGGCCGCGTCTACCCGTTCCCGGGTCCGGTCCCGGGCGCGTTCATGGCCACCGCCCGCGACGCCCACGGCACTCAGATCGAGGTCTACCCCGAACAGGTCGCGGCCGCGCCGGGCGAGGACGGCGCGCCGGGGACCTTCGAGGCCAATCCCGCGCCGCCCCAGTATTGGCCCTTCCACCTGTTGCTCTCCGTCCAGCTGGACGAGGCGGCGATCCAGGCGATCGGCGACCGGGAAGGCTGGCGCACGCGGCGGTTCCACCGCGGTCCGCCGGGCCAACCGCTGTTCGACGTCATCGAGTTCTGGGTCGAGAACCGCTTCCTGATCGAACTGTCGACGCCCGACATGGACCCCGCCTACCTGCGGACCTACGACGGTCTCGAAGCGATGGTGGCGCGCGCCTAGGCTCGGTCAATCTCACCGGGCGCGCGGATTTGCGGGCAAGGCCGACCCTGAACCCAAGGACCGCTATTGGCGCACCTCGGAAGCGCCCAAGGGCGGTCAGTCCCGGCCCAGGTACGCCTCGACCTGCTCGGGCCAGGGTTCGCCTCGGAGCCAGGCCGCGGCGCTGTAGGTGTGGGCGATCAGGAGCTTTCGAGGCGGCGCGCGCGACACGCCATACCAGCGGCCGTCGTCAATTCGATCGACATCGCCCTGGAGAAATCATCCAGGTTCTGGGTCACCAGCAGGTCGGCTTCGCCCGCCAAGGCGGTTTCCAGGACGTGGCGGTCTTCCTCGGCGTACAGCGGAAGGACGCCCACGCCGCCGAGGGTCCGGGACGCCAGCGCCCGGGGACCTTGCCCATCGCAGCTCACCGCCTCATCTTTCCCTCTGCACGGAGGAGGCAGGCCATGAGCGAGGCGGTGGGTCCTGGGGACCTGGTGATCTGCGTCAATGTCGCCCCCAACCATGCCACGGGACGGCCGGTGCCCCTGGTCGCCGGGGAGAGCTACCGCGTCCTCGCGGTCATGGAATTCGCCTGCCCCTGCGGACGCTCCGACGCCCTGCTGGATGTCGGGGTCGACTTCGCCTGGTGCCAGACGCGCTTCCGCCTGCTGCCCAAGCCCAAGGCCCAGACCCGGACGCGGCGCGTCTCGGCGCCCCGGGAGATGGAGCCGGTCTGACGGCCCGCCGGCCACGCCGCCTCGGGCCCGAGCCGCGCCGTCCTGCGGTGGACGGTGCGCGTGGCGGACGCATGACGCGTTCGGCATATCGACGTTCTTCAGAACATCCGAAGTATAAAATGACCATTCCGACATCTAGGCGAATTATATTTCGCTCGGAGGATGAATTGTCTGTGTCGGGTTGGCGACGTTTGCCGACATAACCAAAATGGGTTTTCAGATATAGTCAAAATATCTGTCGATATCCGGTCGGTTGGCGCGAATTTTACGCACTAACCATAGATAACGCGGCAATTCGGCGCGAAGTCTATTTACATAGTGTCCGGAACGTCTGATGACGCTCGCCACTTTGTGGGGTTTGGCCGCGGGGAGTTGCGGCCCGGCCGCGTCCGGGGACATCGCGCCTGCTTGCGCGATCGGGCCGCGTCCGCCCGAAGAGTTCCCAGTATGTCCGTTCCCAGCCAAACCTATTATTTCGAGACCATCACGCCCGCCCAGCAGGCGGCGTTCAATGGCTCCGATGTGCTGGTCTTCCCCAGCACGGCGACGGCGACCCAGGTGGGCGTGGCCTATGTGGCGGCGGCGGGGGCGAGCCCGGCGCGGATCGACGTCAGCCTGGGCGGCCGGACCGTCTCGTTCGACCCCAATGTGCTGACCACCGGCGATGGCCGCGCCATCTTCGGCGACGGCTCCAAGCTCTTCATCGGCAGCAACACCGCCGATAGCGGCACGGGTGGCGGCGGCAACGACCTGCTGTTCGGCGGCGAGAACAGCGACACCCTGGACGGCGGCGCGGGCGCCAACATCCTGCAGGGCAACCAGGGCGCCGACAGCCTGGTGGCCGGAACCGGCGCCGACCTGCTGCTGGGGGGCCAGGGCGACGACACGCTCAGCGCCGGGGACGGCGCCAACACCGTCTATGGCAATCTGGGGAACGACGTCCTCTCGGCCGGGACCGGCGCGGACCTGCTGCGGGGCGGGCAGGGCGACGACCTCATGGCCGGCGGCGGCGGCAATGACCTGATGTTCGGCGACCTGGGCGCCGACAGCCTGGTCTCCGGGGCCGGATCGTCCTCGCTGATCGGCGGCGACGGCGCCGACACCCTGGACGCCAGCGCCGGCGGCGCGGCCTCCCTCGACGGCGGGATCGGGAACGACGTGCTGGCCGGCGGCGGCGGAAACGACATCCTCTTCGCCGGTGAGGGCGACGACACCGTCGCCGCGGGCGAGGGCGCCAACTATGTCCAGGCCAACCAGGGCCAGGACAGCGTCACCGCCGGGAGCGGCGCCGACACCCTGCTGGGCGGCCAGGGCGGCGACACCCTCTCGGCCGGAGACGGCGCCAACTACGTCCACGGCAATCTGGGGGACGACAGCCTGCTGGGCGGCGGCGGCGCCGAGACCCTGCTGGGCGGCCAGGGGAGCGACACCATCGACTCCGACCAGTCGGGGGCCGACGGAAACGACCTGGTCTTCGGCGACCTGGGCGACGACAGCCTGTGGGCCGGGTCGGGGAACGACACCCTGTCCGGGGGCGACGGCGCCGACGCGATCCATGACGCCGGCGGCGCCAACCTGGTGGACGCCGGGGCCGGCGCAGACCGGGTGCTGACGGGCGTGGGCGCCGACACGGTGAGCGGCGGCGACGGCGACGACTATGTCGCCGCCTCCGACGGCGCCAACTCGGTCTCCGGCGGGGCGGGCAACGACTCGATCACCGCCGGCTCGGGCAATGACAGCCTCGACGGCGGGGTGGGCAACGACAGCCTGAGCCTCGGCGACGGGGCGATCAACACCGGCGCGGGCGGGGCGGGGAACGACTCGATCCTGTCGGGAACGGGCGCCGACACCCTGACCGGCGGAGAGGGCGACGACACCCTGGACGCCGGATCGGGCCTGAACCTGCAGGATGGCGGGATCGGCAATGACAGGATCACCGGCGCCGGCGGCACGATGCTGGGCGGCGACGGGAACGACACGATCAGCAGCAGCGGGGCCGGCGTCATCGACGGCGGGGCCGGCGCGGACTCCATCACCTCCAGCGCCAACGGGGCGGCGACGATCAACGGCGGCGACGGCGCCGACACGATCACCGACACCGGGGCCAGCGGCAGCCGCAGCCTGACCGGCGGGGCGGGCGCCGACCTGCTCACCGGCGGGGCGAGCGGCGACACCCTCTTCGGCGGCGGCGGCGGCGACACCCTGACCGGCGGGGCCGGCGACGACAGCTTCGTGATCGCCGCGGGCGACTCCGGGACGGCCTACGCCACCCTGGACGTGATCGACGGTTTCGCGCCGGGCCGCGACAGCCTCAATCTCGGCCTCGGCGTCACCGCCAGCAACTTCGCGGCCTATACGACGACTTCCAGCTACGCCCAGGCCTTGAGCGAGGCCCAGAGCCTGATCGCCAGCGGCAGCCGCGACGTGGTGTCCATCCAGGTGGCCTCCGGCGCCGAGGCCGGGACCTATGTCTTCGTCGACGGCCTCTCGAACAACAGCGTCAGCGACGCCGTGAAGCTGACGGGCCAGATCGCCCTGACGCCGCGCAACCTGGACGGCTTCACCTCGACGCCGCGCACCGACACCCTCATCAGCGGCACCACCGGACCCGACAGCCTGGTGGGCGGCGAACAGGCCGACACCATCCTGGGCCTGGACGGCGCCGACACCATCTCGGCCCGCGGCGGCGCCGACTCCGTCGACGCCGGGTCCGGCAATGACGTGATCGACGCCGGCGCCGGCGCCGACACCGTGTTCGGCGGCCAGGGCGACGACTACATCACCCTGGGCGACGGCAGCGAAACCACCGGCAACTTCGCCTTTGGCGACGACGGCGGCGACAGCCTGTTCGGCGGGGCGGGCGCCGACACCCTCGACGCCGGCGACGGCTCCGAACAGTCCCTCGGCGGCAATGATGGGTCCGACAGTCTCGTCGGGGGCTCGGGAACCGATTACCTCGACGGCGGCGATGGCGGCGACACCCTGGCCGGCGGCGGCAGCGAGGACGTGCTCTGGGGCGACGGCGGCGCCGACAGCCTCTCGGGCGGCGACGGCAACGACGTCATCGTCGGGCACACGGGCCTCGACACCCTGACAGGTGGCGGCGGCGACGACCGCTTCAAGTTCTACACCGGCGACAGCAGCAGCGCGCAGGTCGACGTGATCACCGACTTCACATCCGGCCAAGACCTGCTGGACCTGGGCGACGTGGGCGATGCCTCACAGTGGGGCTTCGGCACCGCCTCCAGCTTCGACGAAGCCGCCACGGCCGCGGCCGTGTATCTCCAGTCCGACACATTCAATGTCCTCGCCTACGCCGTGGGCGGCGACATCTATGTCTTCGGCGACACCGCCGGGAACAACACCGTCGGCAACGCGATCAAGCTGACCGGTATGACGGGTCTGTCGAGCTCCGACATCCTCGCCTACTCCAGCAGCTAACGCCCCTCTCCAGGCGTCCCGCCGATCATCGCCCGGCGGGACGGGCGGCGTCGTCGGGGCGATCTCGGCTCTGCGCCGGTCACGCTCAAGGGCCGGGTCCATCCTTCGCGGGATGGGCCCGGCCTTTTGGCGTGCGGCCGCTCGCCGCGGGCTGGTCAGGCCTCCAGCTCGATCACCCTCACGCCCCGCAACGCCGGGGAGGTCAGGGCGATCAAGGGGCCCAGGGCCAGGCCCGCGGCGGCGATGAACAGGGTCTCGCGGACGCCGATCAGGCCGCCGAGGCCGCCGCCGACCAGGGCGCCGATCAGCATGGTTCCGCCGCTGGCGGCCTGGAAGGCGCCGGCGGCGCGGCCCAGGGTGTCCTGGGGCAGGACGGTCTGGCGCAGGCTGGCCGAGAGCACGCCGTAGGCCACGCCGGTGGAATCCCCCAGCAGCTGGGAGGCGATCAGCATCGCCATGCCCGCGACCGGGGCGGCCGGCGAGAGCGGGATCAGCATCGCCGAACCCGCCGCGGCCAGGCCCATGGCCAGGATGGCGGGGCCCGCCCCCAGGCGTCGGGCCAGGGGGGCGGCGAGCCCCGCCCCCATCAGGGCCCCGATCCCGCCGCAGGCCACGGTGAGCCCCAGCATGGCGGGGCTGAGGCCCAGGGTGCGCAGGGCGAACACCAGGTAGAGGGCCGCGAAGCCGCCGCCGAACAGGCCGTTGCACAGGGCCACCACCAGCAGGGGCCGCACCCGGGGCTCGGCCCAGGCGGCGCGGAAGCCCTGGGTCAGGTCGCGCGCCCAGTGCTGGGGCGGGTCGGGCTCCGGGTCGGGCTCGACCTGGCGGATGCTGGAGAGGAAGAGGGCCGAGACCAGGTAGGTGGCGGCGTTGACGGCGATGGCGAAGGGGGCGCTGAGCCACTGGAACAGGAAGCCCGCCAGGGCCGGTCCCCCCATCTCGGCGACGGACTCGGTGGCCGAGAGCCTGGAATTGCCGTCCACCAACCGCTCGGTCCCGACCAGGCCGGGGAGGTAGGCGTGGTCGGCCATGTCGAACAGCACGCTGGCGCCCCCCACCAGGGCGGCGGCGGCGAAGATCTGCCAGAGGCTCAGAAGGTGGAGCCAGGCGGCGATGGGGATGGTGATGAGCACCCCGGCGCGGACCAGGTCGGCGCCGATCAGGATCGGGCGGCGATGGCGGCGGTCGACGAAGCCGCCGCCGGCCAGGCCCACGAAGAAGGCCGGGCCGTAGGAGAGGGCGGCCAGGACTCCGAGGACGGCGGGGCCGGCGCCCAGGGCCAGGACCGCCGTCATGGGCAGGCCCTCGCGGGTGATGCGGGCGCCGAAGCTGGAGACGGCCTGGGCCGCCCACAGCTTCATGAAGTCGGGTTCGCCGGTGAGGGCGCCGGGCTTGCGGGTCATGGAAAAGAGGTCCGTCGAGGAGGCTCGGCCGCGCGGGGCCGTGATCCCGCGGGGTGGCGCGGGCGCTTGGGGGGAGCGTGATATTTGTAAGCCGCCTCGGTCGCTCGCCTGCGCGTGAGGTTGGACGGGCGGGGGCGTGAGGTCAAGCTTGGCGCCAGGGCCACGCTTCAAGCTAGGATGGACGGTCACGACAATCATCCCCGGAACACCATGCGCCAGCGTCTCGTCTCCCTCGCCGCCGTCCTCGTCCTGTTGAGCGCCGGCTCGGCCCAGGCCCAGTCGAGCCAGACCACGCGGTCCACCACCACCACCACGACCTCGCCGGACGGGCGCACCACCACGACGGTGACCAAGAGCACCTCGGTGGGGACCAGCGTCTCGGTGGACGAGGAGAAGCTGGGGGCGGCCCTGGCCGGCGCCCTGATCGACCGGATGGACCCGGAGGAGGCGCGGCTGAAGCGGCTGGCCGAGCCGGCGCGGACGCAGGACGCCTTCGGAGCCTGGCGGGTGCGCGACGGCGGGCGCGACGCCCAGGACTGCCGCTTCGAGATGGGGGAGAAGGCGGGCTTCCTGGGGGTGCGGCCGGCGACCGCCACCGGCTGCCCGCGGCGGCTGGCGGCGCTCGCCAAGTGGCGGGTGCAGACCGGCGAGCTGGTCTTCTACAGCGCCGCCGGCCAGGAGCTGAAGCGCCTGCGCTATGTCGAGGGTCGCTTCATCGGCGGCGGGGTGGAGATGCTGCGGGACTAGGTCTCGGCGGATCGGACGCGGGGCGATCGGCCTCCCGAGCACGGACTTGTTGTCGCTCGACCCGACACGCCAAAAGGCCCCCCGGGGTGAGCCGGGGGGCCTGGCGGTTCTTGGCGCCGTGGGCTTTGGCGGCGCGTCTGACCTAGATGTCCGTGCCGGGGATCGGCGCGGAGACGCCCGGGCCGCCGGGGCGGCGGTCGCGGTCGGCCTCGAGGCTGTCGTCGCGGCCGTCCTGGTTCAGGAAGGAGCGGCTCTCGCCGTAGCGCTGGCGTTCGCGCAGGACCTCGTCGGCGGTGTAGGGGGCGGCCGCCTGGTCGAAGCTGTTCCAGCCGGCGGCGCGATAGTCCTGGCCGCGGGTCAGGGCGTCGACGCCCTGGTGATGCTGCAGGATCTGTTCGATCCGCGCGGCTTCCTCGTCCTTGGCCTTGACGCTGACCAGGGTCCCGCCGCGGCGGACGCCCTCGGCGTAGACCTGGGCCTCCTCGTCGGAATGACCGGCGTCCTTCAGGGCGCCAAGCACCCCGCCGGCGGCCGCGCCGGTCGCGGCGCCGGCGGCGGCGCCGACCACGGTGGCCACCAGCCAGCCGGCGGCGACCACGGGGCCGAGGCCGGGAATGGCCAGCATGCCCAGGCCGGCCAGCAGGCCGCCGCCCGCGCCGATCAGGCCGCCGGTGGTGGCGCCCTGGGCCGCGCCCTCAGCGGTCTCATTGTCGCCTTCCAGGTGGGCGGTGTCGTGGCGATGGCCCTCGTGCCAGTTGTCGGCGTTGCTGGCCACCAGGCTGATGTCGTGGTGGGACACGCCCGCCTGCTCCAGCTCGGAGACGGCGGTCATGGCTTCAGTGTGGGTGTTGAACAGGCGAGATACGGTGCGGGTCATGATAAGCTCCTGACTCTAAAAATTATTTGGCGGTGACGGCGCCCTTGAAGTCGAGCGAGACGTCCATGGTCTTGCCGTCCTTCTTGGCCTTGGCGGTCCAGATGCCGTCGGCGCTCTTGGCCAGGCCGGTGACGTCGGTGTAGCCGGCGTTCTCGATGTGGCCCTTGGCCTGGTCTTCGGTGAAGGAGTTGGAGGCCGCCTCGGGCATGGCGTCGGAGGCCGTGGCGCCGGTGTCGACCGCGTCATTGGCGGTGGGCGGGGAGACCGCGCCGCCGGGGGCCGCGGCGCTGGCGCTGGCGTCGGCCGCGGCGTTGCTGGTGTCGGCGGCGGTTTCAGAGGCCGGCTTGGAGCAGGCCCCCAGCAGGGCCAGGGTGAGGGCGGCGCCGGTCAGGGCGCCCAGGGCGGTTCGCATCGTCGTTCTCCGGAGATTGAGGCCTGACCAGCGCCCCGCACCCGGCATTCGTTCCGACAGCCCAGCTTAGAAAATCCCGAACCCGGGCCGGGCGGCGTCGTCTCACCCCAGCAGGGTCTCGATCACCCGGGCCACACCGTCCTCCTCGTTGGCGCCGGTGGTCTCGCGGACGGCGGCCAGGACGTGCGGGTGGGCGTTGGCGACGGCGACCCCGCGGCCGGCCATGGTGAGCATGGGGATGTCGTTGGGCATGTCGCCAAAGGCGATGATCTCGTGCGCCTCGACCCCCAGGTCCGCGCTCAGATGCAGCAGGCCGCTGGCCTTGGAGACTCCCAGGGCCCCGAACTCCACGAAGGGGGCGCCGGAGTGGGTGACGGCGACCCGGTCGCCCGCCAGGGAGCGGATCAGGGCGTGGAGATCGTCGATCTCGTGGGCCGGATGGTGGACCAGGATCTTGATGAGGTCCTCGTCGCAGAGGCTGTGGACGGGGTCCACCCGAGGCTCGTGGTGGTGGACGAAGCCCTCGAACATGGCGTCCGGGAAGGCGTGCTCGCGGCCGACCTTGTGGCCGTGCTCGGTGGCGAAGCTGAAGTCGGGATCGGACCGGCGCAACTCGCCGATCAGCTCCAGGGCCACGGCGGTGGGCAGGGTCTCCTGGCGCATCACCCGATCCTCCCCCACGTCGTAGAGCAGGGCGCCGTTGGAGCAGACGGCCAGGCCGGTGATCCCCAGGTCGTGGGCGATGGCGCGGAGGTCCCGCGGCGGCCGGGCGGTGACGAAGACCACCGGCAGGCCGGCCGCCCGGGCGTCGCCCAGGGCCTTGCGGGTGCGGGGGGAAATCGAGCCGTCCCGGCGCAGCAGGGTGCCGTCGAGGTCGGTGGCGATGAGGCGGATCATGGGCGAGTGTCGGCGCGGGGCCGGAGTCGGTCAAGCGGGGCGGGGCGTTGACCTCGGTCGGCCCCACCACAGGGTCGAGCTGATCTCGAAGTCCACCTCGCCGTCCCGGGCGTGGGGGGCGACGACGGCCCGCAGGTCGGCGTCGAAGGCCGGGGCGAGGGCCCCCAGCTTGGCCCGCGACCAGGTGGCGCGGGAGTGTTCGGCCTCGATGAGGTCGTCCACCGACTGGGTCATCGGCGCGGTGAAGGTCTCGGTGGCGGCCAGGTCGAACCAGGGCTGGTGGCCGGTGAGGCGGGCCTGGTGGGCGCCGGCGTTCCACTGGCCGCCCAGCTTGCCGACCCAGGCCTTGATCACCGCGTGCCAGGCCGCGATCCAGGGCGCCTGGGCCGGGCCATCGCCGCCGAGGATGGCCATGACGCCGTCGGGGGCGACCGCGGCGGCGAGCCTCGGGAAGAGGCGCGGGGCGTCCATCCAGTGGATGCTGGCGCCGGCCGTGATCAGGTCGATCTGGGCGGGGAGGGGGACGTCCTCGGCGAAGCCTTCCGTCCAGGCGATGTGCGGGTTGGCGCCGGCGTCCAGGTCGCGGGCCAGGCGCAGCATGGCGGCGGAGGGATCGACAGCCAGGACCTCGCCGAAGTGAGGCGCCAGCGTGCGGGTCAGCTTGCCGGGGCCGCAGCCGAGATCCAGCAGGCGCGCGCGGCCGGGGGTGAGCTGGAGCAGGCGGTCGAACAGGGCGGGGGGATAGGGGGTGCGATGGACATAGGCCGCCACCACGCCCTCGTCCTCGAACTCCGCGCCGGTGTTGTCGGCGGCTGTCGCGGGCATGTGAGCCTCCCCTGGCTTTGGGGAGAGATTGGACGCTCAGGTGAAGGTGGCAAGGGGCATTCCATCCCGTCATCCCGGCCGTCGCAAAACGGAGAGCCGGGACCCAGGGGCGGTGCGCTAGGCCCCTGGGTCCCGGATCGCCTATCGGCGTCCGGGATGACGGGGAAGGGAAAGCGCGGGTAAGCTCTGCCCATGTGCGACACCCTGGTAGCCCTGGCCTCCGAGACCCCGCGCGGGGCGCTGCTGTTCGGCAAGAACAGCGACCGGGAGCGCAACGAGGCCCAGGTGCTGGAGATGCATCCCCGGCGGCGGGGTGTCGGGGATCTGAAGCTCACCTACATCACCATCCCGGAGGTCGCCGAGACCCACGCCACCCTGATCAGCCGGCCCTGCTGGATGTGGGGCGCCGAGATGGGCGCCAACGAGCACGGGGTGGTGATCGGCAACGAGGCGCTTCACGCCAGGGTTCCGGCCCAGAGGCGGCGCGCCCTGACCGGGATGGACCTGGTGCGGCTGGGGCTGGAACGGGGGGCCACGGCGGCCCAGGCTCTGGCGGTGATCATCGCCCTGCTGGAGCGGCACGGCCAGGGGGGCGACTGCGGCCACCTGGGGCGGTTCTACTATCACAACGGCTTCATCATCGCCGACCGCCACGAGGCCTATGTGCTGGAGACGGTGGGGCGCGACTGGGTGGTGGAGGCGGTGGCGGGACGCCGGGCGCTCTCCAACGCCTACTCCATTGGGACGGGCTATTCGGCCATTAGCCCGGGGCTGGGGGCGCAGGGGGCCGGGCGCTTCGACGTGGCCGCCCACCTCATCGACGAGGCCCGCGACGCCATAAGCTTCGGGCGCGGGCGCTGCGCGCGGGGGCAGGCGCTGCTGGAGCGGGCCGACGATGCGCTCACCCCCGCCGCCATGATGGCCATCCTGCGCGACCATGGGGAGGCGGCCGACTGGAGCCCGGCCAACACCGTGGGCCGGACCATCTGCATGCACGCCGCGCAAGGCGCGCGCCGCAGCCAGTCGGTGGCCTCCATGGTGTCGGAGGTGGGGGCCGACCGGGCGGTGCATTGGGTGACCGCCACCTCGGCGCCCTGCACCAGCCTGTTCAAGCCGGTGCTGTTCGAGGCGGGACCGCCGCCGGTGGGGCCGGCGCCCAGCGACACCTATGACGGCGAGAGCCTGTGGTGGCGGCACGAGCGGCTGCACCGGGCGATGCTGGCCGACCACGCGGCGGGGATGGCCCTGATCGCGGCGGAGCGGGACGCCCTGGAGGCGGGGTTCCAGGCGCGGATTGACGGGGCCGACGATGTGAAGGCCGCGGTGGCCGACTGCTGGCGGCAGGCGGCGGAGGCCGAGGCGCGATGGGCGCGGGCCCTGCGGCCCGCCCGACCCGGGGGCTCGGCCTACGCCCGCAGCTGGGCGCGGCTGAACGGGGTGGCGGGGTTGGCGCGGTAGGTCCCCGAAAGACCGTCATCCTCGGGCTTGTCCCGAGGATCCATCAACGCAGAGGGCGAGACCGACCCGCCGGCGGCGACGCCCGTGCCTGCTGCGGAGAAACGGAGATCATGGATCCTCGGGACAAGCCCGAGGATGACGATCGGGGATGGAGGCGTGATCGCATCTCACCCCATCGGGTAGGGGATTTCCTTGGAAATGGCGTCGATCTTCGACAGCACCTCTTTCGACAGCGTCACCTCGGCGGCGGCGAAGATGTCGGGGAGCTGCTCCTCCTTCGAGACGCCGACGATGGTGGAGGCGACGAAGTCGTGCTGCTTGCTCCAGGCGGTGGCCAGGGTGACCGGCGACAGGCCCGCCTCGGCGGCGACCGCGGCGAAGCGCTCGGTGGAGGCCAGAGACTTCTCGTTGACGAAGCGCTGGGCCATCACCGCCTGGCGGCCGCCGAGCGCGAGGTAGCGGGAGAAGCGCGCGCCCTCGGGCGTCGCCCCGCCCTGATACTTGCCCGAGAGTACGCCGCCGGCCAGGGGCGAGAAGGGGATCAGGCTGACGCCCTCCTGCCGGCAGGCCTGGGCCAGTTCGTCCTCGAAGCGGCGGTTGTTGAGGCTGAAATTGTTCTGGATGGTCTGGTAGCGGGCCAGGCCGAGGCGCTCCGAGGCGGCCAGGCTCTTCATCAGCCCCCAGGTGGTCTCGTTGCTGCAGCCGAGGATGCGGACCTTGCCGGCGCGGACCAGCTCATCGAGGGTCTCCATCGTCTCGTCATAGGAGGTCCCGTGGTCGGGCCAGTGGGTCTGGTAGAGGTCGATATAGTCGGTTCCCAGGCGCTTGAGGCTGGCCTCGACCGCGCGGGTGATGTTGTGGCGGTCCAGGGCGGTCATGCCGGCCCGCTGGGCGCCCTTGATCCAGCCGTGGCTGGGGCCGCAGACCTTGGTGGCGATGATCACCTCGTCCCGGCGCTTGGTCTTCAGCCAGCGCCCCACGATCTCCTCGGTGCGGCCGGCCCAGTCCTCCGCCGGCGGCACCGGATAGTTCTCGGCGGTGTCGAAGAAGTTGATCCCGGCCTCCAGCGACTTGTCGAGGATGCGGTGGGACTCCGCCTCGTCGACCTGGGAGCCGAAGGTCATGGTCCCCATGCAGATCTTGGAGACAACGATGGCGCTCTTGCCGAGGCGATGGGTCTGCATGAAGGAGGTCCCTGAAATGCGGCGGCGGCCAAAGGCCGCGCTTCAATGGCCTGGCAGATATGCCCAGGCCCGGGCCGGCGCAAGCGCGCGGCTGGCGGTCCCTGCCCGAACATGATTGCCTGTCGCGGTGAGGAGACCGCGAGCATGAGCGCCGACTTCGGAGACAACCGCCCCGACCTGGCGGCCTACTGGATGCCGTTCACGGCCAACCGGCAGTTCAAGGCCGATCCGCGGCTGCTGAGCCAGGCCAGCGGCATGTACTACCGCACGCCGGAGGGCCAGGCGGTGCTGGACGGGACCTCGGGCCTGTGGTGCGTCAACGCCGGTCACGGGCGGGCCGAGATCGCCGAGGCGGTCCACCGGCAGCTGATGACCCTCGACTACGCGCCCTCCTTCCAGATGGGCCACCCGATCGCCTTCGAGTTCGCCCAGGCCCTCACCGCCCTGGCGCCGCCGGGGCTGGACCGGGTGTTCTTCACCAACTCCGGATCGGAGTCCGTCGACACGGCCCTGAAGATGGCCATGGCCTATCACCGGGCGCGGGGGGAGGGGCAGAGGACCCGGCTGGTGGGCCGGGAGAAGGGCTATCACGGGGTGGGGTTCGGCGGGATTTCCGTGGGTGGGCTGGTGAACAACCGCCGCACCTTCACGACCCTGCCGGCCGACCACCTGCCCCATACCCAGGACCTGGCGCGCAACGCCTTCTCCCGTGGCCTGCCGGCCCACGGGGTGGAGCTGGCCGACGAGCTGGAGCGCATCGTCGCCCTGCACGGAGCCGAGACCCTGGCGGCGGTGATCGTCGAGCCGGTGGCGGGGTCGGCCGGGGTGCTGCCGCCGCCGGTGGGGTATCTGCAGCGGCTGCGGTCGATCTGCGACAAGCACGGCATCCTGCTGATCTTCGACGAGGTGATCACCGGCTTCGGGCGGGTCGGCGCGCCCTTCGCGGCCCAGGCCTTCGGGGTGACGCCGGACATCATGACCACGGCCAAGGGGCTGACCAACGGGGTCCTGCCCATGGGGGCGGTGTTCGCCAGCCGGGCGGTGCACGACGCGGTGGTGGCGGGGCCGCCGGGCGCCATCGAGTTCTTCCACGGCTACACCTATTCCGGCCATCCCGTGGCCTGCGCCGCGGGCCTGGCGGTGCTGGAGATCTATGCCCGCGAGGACCTGTTCGCGCGCACGGCGCGGATCGCCCCGCTGTGGGAGGCGGCCGTCCATGGCCTGGCGTCCTGCCCCCACGTCATCGACATCCGCAATATCGGTCTGATGGCGGCCATCGAGCTGGCCCCTCGCGACGGAGCGCCGGGGGCGCGGGGCTATGAGGTGCTGGTCCGGGCCCTGGAGGCCGGCCTGCTGGTCCGCGCCACGGCCGACACCATCGCCCTGTCGCCGCCGCTGATCATCAACGAGGCGGAGATCGGCAAGCTGACGGAGATCCTGGGCGGGGTGCTGGCCGGGATCGACTGAGGGCGGCTATAGAGAACGACCCTTCCGGAGCGCCCCATGCCGCACACCCTGCTGATCTCCCACCCGATGCTGTCGCCGATGCGGGCGGGGCTGGAGGCCCAGGGCTACAGGGTCGTGCGGCGCTGGGAGATGGCCGACGGGGACGCGGCCGCCGTGGAGGCCATCGTCCATGCCGGCGAGATCGTGCTGACGCCGGAGTTCCTGGAGAGCCTGCCGAGCCTGAAGCTGATCGCCAATGTCAGCGTCGGCTATGACGGGGTCGACGTGGCCTGGTGCCGGGCGCGGGGGATCGAGGTCAGCCACGCCGACGGGCTGAACGCCGAGGACGTGGCCGACCATGCGCTCGGCCTGCTGATCGGCGGCTGGCGCAACATCGTGGCCGGCGACCGCATGGTCCGGGCCGGCGGCTGGAACCATGATCGCATGGAGGTCGGCCCCGGCCTGAAGGGCCAGCGCGTGGGGATCATGGGGCTGGGCCATATCGGCGTGGCCGTCGCCAGGCGGGTGGAGGCCTTCGGGATGACGGTGGGCTGGTGGGGCCCGAACCCCAAGCCCGACGCGCCCTGGCCGCGGGCGGAGAGCCTGCTGGCCCTGGCGGCCGGCAGCGACATCCTGGTGGTGGCCTGCCGCGCCGATGTCTCCAACCGTCAGGCGGTGAACGCCGCGGTGATCGAGGCGGTCGGGCCCAACGGGATGATCGTCAACGTGTCGCGCGGTTCGGTGATCGACGAGGACGCCCTGATCGCGGCGCTGAAGGACGGGCGCCTGGGCCGCGCGGGGCTGGACGTGTTCGCCGAGGAGCCGACGCCGACGGCCCGCTGGGAGGGCGTGCCCGGCACGGTGCTGACCCCGCACAGCGCGGGGGGCACGGTGGACTCCCTGCCCAACATGATCGCCCAGACCTTCGAGAACCTGCGCCGTCACTTCGCCGGCGAGGCCTTGCTGAGCCCGGTCGCGGCCTAGAACCAGGAGATCAGGACCATGGCCAAAGTGCTTGGAATCGGTGGTGTTTTCTTCAAGACCTCAGACCCGGCGGCCCTGGCCGCCTGGTACGACCGCGTCCTGGGGTTCGGCGGCGGCGACTGGTCCGGCGCGATGTGGCCGCACGGGGATCGGGGATACACCCTCTGGTCGCCGTTCAAGGCCGACACCACATATTTCGAGCCCTCGGCCTCGCCGTTCATGATCAATTTCATTGTCGATGATCTTGATGGGGTGCTGGCCCGGGCGGCCGCCGAGGGCGTCCAACCCACCGGCCGCGATGACTCCGACGAGAACGGGCGCTTCGCCTGGCTGATGGATCCGGCGGGCTTGAAGATCGAACTCTGGGAGCCCAAGGAGACCCCTCCCGAGGCTTGACATAAAGACATAAAGATATCTTTATGTGCCCATGAGTCTCTCGGCGATCCAGGCTGTGGAAGTGCTGCGCGCGGCGGGCGAACCGACGCGCCTGCGTATCCTCGCCCTGCTGTCCCACGAGGAACTGGCGGTGCTGGAACTCTGCAAGGTTCTGGACCAGAGCCAGCCGCGTGTCTCCCGCCATCTGAAATTGCTGGCCGAGGCCGGCCTGGTGGAGCGGTTCCCTGACGGGGCCTGGGTCTTCTACCGGCTGGTGGCCGGTGGCCTGGCCCGGCGGCTTGCCGACGAGACCCTGGCCAGCGTCGACCCCGCCGACCCGATCCTGCTGCGCGACGCCGAGCGGCTGCAGGCGGTGCGCGCCGAGCGTTCGGCCGAGGCCGGGGAGTACTTCGCCCGCAACGCCGCCCGCTGGGACGAGATCCGCTCGCTCTATGTCTCCGAGACCGCCGTCGAGGCCGCGGTGCTGAAGGTGGCCGGTCCCGGACCCTTCAAGCGGCTTGTGGACCTGGGCAGCGGCACGGGCCGCATGCTGACCCTGCTGGGCCCCCACGCCGAGGCGGCCGTGGGGCTCGATCTCTCCCAGCAGATGCTGAACATCGCCCGCCGGCACGTGGCCGACGCCGGGCTGGAGCGCTGCGAGCTACGCCACGGCGACATCTTCGGCACCCGCCTGCCCGGCCAGAGCGCCGACCTGGTGGTGGTCCACCAGGTGCTGCACTATCTGGGGGACCCCGCCGCGGCGGTGCGCGAGGCCGCGCGCCTGGTGGCCGAGGGCGGCCGGCTGATCATCGTCGACTTCGCGCCCCACACGCTCGAGTTCCTGCGCGAGCAGCATCAGCACCGCCGCCTGGGCTTCGCCGAGGCCGAGATGGAGCGCTGGCTGAACGAGGCGGGCCTGAGCAAGGTCCGCGCCTCCGCCCTGCCGCCCGTCCGGGGCGAGGGGCTCACCGTCAAGATCTGGACCGCCGAGCGCGTCCGCCAAGCCGAGAGGACCGCCGCATGAGCCCGCTAGAGACCGCGCTGGGTCCCATCGCCCGCGCCGGGGCGGGCCTGGCCAAGCGGCCCTCCGTCTCCTTCGAGTTCTCGCCGCCCAAGACGCCGGAGGCCGAGGAGAGCCTGTGGGAGGCGATCCGCCGGCTGGAGCCCCTGAATCCGTCCTTCGTCTCGGTGACCTATGGCGCCGGCGGCTCGACCCGGGACCGCACCCACCGCACCGTGGTGCGGATCCTCAACGAGACCGGCCTGAAGCCCGCCGCCCACCTGACCTGCGTGGAGGCCAGCCGCGAGGAGGTGGATGAGGTGGTGCAGGGCTACTGGGACGCCGGCATCCGCCACATCGTGGCCATCCGCGGCGACCCGCCCGGCAAGATCGGCGGGGTCTATGTCCCCCGCGCCGACGGCTACGCCAACGCCACCGAACTGACCGCCGGCATCCGCAGGATCGGTGACTTCGAGGTCAGCGTCAGCGTCTATCCGCAGGGCTATCCCGGCAACACGATCGACCACGACATCGACGTCCTGAAGGCCAAGATCGACGCCGGGGCGACCCGGGCCATCTCGCAGTTCTTCTACGACATCGACGGCTATCTGCGGTTCATGGACAAGGTCCGCGCGGCCGGCGTGACCATCCCGATCTCGCCCGGGATCATGCCGGTGAGCAGCTTCAAGGGCCTGAAGAAGATGGCCGGGCCGGTGGGGATCACGCTTCCCGACTGGCTGGGCAACCTGTTCGAAGGGCTGGATGACGACCCGGAGACGCGCAAGCTGATCTCGGCCTCGGTGGCCGCGGAGATGTGCGCGCGGCTGACCGAGGAGGGCTACTCGGACTTCCAGTTCTACACCCTGAACCGTCCGGACCTCGTCTACGCGATCTGTCGCGTGCTGGGGATCCGGGAAGAGCCGAAGGAGATCGCCGCATGAGCGCGCGCTCGGAACGTATTGAGAAACTGAAGCAAATCTCGCGCGAGCGGGTGCTGATCCTGGACGGCTCCTGGGGGGTGATGTTCCAGAAGCGCGGGCTTGACGAGGCCGACTACCGCGGCGAGCGGTTCAAGGACCACCCGGGCCAGCTGAAGGGCAACAACGACATCCTGTGCCTGACCCGGCCCGACATCGTCGGCGACCTGCACGACCAGTACTACGCCGCCGGCGCCGACATCAGCGAGACCAACACCTTCTCGGCCACCACCATCGCCCAGGCCGACTATCACCTGGAGAGCGCGGTCCGGGACATCAATTTCGAGGGCGCCCGCATCGCCCGGGCCCGGGCCGATGCCTGGACCGCCAGGGAGCCGCACAAGCCCCGCTTCGTGGCGGGCTCCGTGGGGCCGCTGAACAAGATGCTGTCGATGTCCTCGGACGTGAACGATCCGGGCGCGCGGCTGGTGACCTTCGACGAGGTCTATCAGGCCTATCGCGAGCAGATGATCGCCCTGCACGAGGGCGGGGTGGACCTGTTCCTCATCGAGACCATCACCGACACGCTCAACTGCAAGGCCGCCATCAAGGTGATCCTGGACATGGAGGACGAGGGCTACGAGCCCCTGCCGATCTGGATCTCCGGGACCATCACCGACCGCTCGGGGCGGACCCTGTCGGGCCAGACGGTGGAGGCCTTCTGGAACTCGGTGAAGCACGCCAAGCCCTTCGCCATCGGGCTGAACTGCGCCCTGGGCGCCGACCTGATGCGGCCGCACATCGCCGAGCTGTCGCGGGTGGCCGACACCCTGGTGAGCGCCTATCCCAACGCCGGCCTGCCCAACGCCTTCGGGGAGTACGACGAGGAGGCCCACCAGACGGCGCACGAGCTGCACGAGTGGGCGGCGCGCGGCCTGGTGAACATCATCGGCGGCTGCTGCGGCACCACCCCCGATCACATTCGCCACGTGGCCGACGCCGTGAAGGGTGTTAAGCCGCGAGCCATTCCCGAACGCCCGAAGGCCATGCGCCTGGCGGGCCTGGAGCCTTTTGAACTCGCCTGATGCGCCCTGTATTTATCAATGTCGGCGAGCGGACCAATGTCACCGGCTCGGCCAAGTTCCGTAAGCTCGTCGCCGAGGGGGACTACCCCGCCGCGCTCAGCGTCGCCCGTCAGCAGGTGGACGCTGGCGCCTCGGTGATCGACGTCAACATGGACGAGGGGCTGCTGGACAGCGTCGCGGCCATGAAGACCTTCCTCAACCTGATCGCCGCCGAGCCGGACATCGCCCGGGTGCCGATCATGATCGACAGCTCCAAGTGGGAGGTGATCGAGGCCGGTCTGAAGTGCGTCCAGGGCAAGGGGATCGTGAACTCGATCTCCATGAAGGAGGGCGAGGACAAGTTCCGCGAACAGGCCAAGGCCTGCCTGCGCTATGGCGCGGCCGTGGTGGTGATGGCCTTCGACGAGCAGGGCCAGGCCGACACCTGCGCCCGCAAGGTGGAGATCTGCACCCGGGCCTATCGCATCCTCGTCGACGAGGTGGGCTTCCCCGCCGAGGACATCATCTTCGACCCCAACATCTTCGCCGTGGCCACGGGGATCGACGAGCACAACAACTACGCCGTCGACTTCATCGAGGCGACGCGGATCATCAAGCAGACCCTGCCGCTGGCCCGGGTGTCGGGCGGGGTGTCCAACGTCTCGTTCAGCTTCCGCGGCAACGAGCCGGTGCGCCGCGCCATCCACGGGGTGTTCCTCTATCACGCCATCGCCGCGGGCATGGACATGGGCATCGTCAACGCCGGCGACCTGCCGGTCTATGACGACATCCCCGAGGAGCTGCGCGAGGCCGTGGAGGACGTGATCCTCAACCGGCCGCAGCGGACCAACATCTCCAACACCGAGCGGCTGGTGGAGCTGGCGCCGAAGTACAAGGGCGGCAAGTCCGAGGCCAAGGGGCCCGACCTCGCCTGGCGCGAACTGCCGGTGGCCAAGCGCCTGGCCCACGCCCTGGTCCACGGCCTGACCGACTATATCGAGGCCGACACCGAGGAGGTCCGCCAGTCGGTGGAGCGCCCGCTGCACGTCATCGAAGGTCCGCTGATGGACGGGATGAACGTGGTGGGCGACCTGTTCGGCTCGGGGAAGATGTTCCTGCCGCAGGTGGTGAAGTCGGCCCGGGTGATGAAGCAGGCCGTGGCCTATCTGATGCCCTTCATGGAGGCCGAGAAGGAGGGCAAGCCCCGCGAGAACGCCGGCAAGATCCTGATGGCCACCGTCAAGGGCGACGTCCACGACATCGGCAAGAACATCGTCGGCGTGGTCCTGCAGTGCAACAATTACGAGGTCATCGACCTGGGCGTCATGGTCCCGGCCGACCGCATCCTGGACGAGGCCATCGCCCAGAATGTGGACATCGTGGGCCTCTCGGGCCTGATCACGCCCAGCCTGGACGAGATGGTCTATGTCGCCTCCGAGATGGAGCGGCGCGGGTTCACGATTCCCCTGCTGATCGGCGGGGCCACCACCTCAAAGACCCACACGGCGGTGAAGATCGAGCCCGGCTACCAGGGCGGCTCCACCACCTATGTGCTGGACGCCAGCCGCGCCGTCGGCGTGGTCTCGGGCCTGCTGTCGAAGGACGAGCGCGACCGCATCCAGGCCGAGACCCGGGCCGACTACGCCAAGGTCCGCGAGCAGTTCGCCCGCGGCAACACCAACCGCGCCCGCGCCACCCTGGCCGACGCCCGGGCCAACCGCTTCAAGGTGAGCGAATGGCAGGCCACGCCCCCCAGCTTCTTAGGCACGCGCACCTTCACCGCCTATGACCTGGGGGACCTGGCCCAATATATCGACTGGACGCCGTTCTTCGCGTCCTGGGAACTGGTGGGCCACTATCCGCAGATCCTGGAGGACGACGTGGTGGGCAAGGCCGCCACCGACCTCTTCAAGGACGCCCAGGCGATGCTGAAGACCCTGGTGGCCGAGAAATGGTTCGAGGCCCGCGGGGTGGTGGGCTTCTGGCCGGCCAATTCCGACGGCGACGACATCGTGGTCTGGACCGACGAGAGCCGCACGACCGAGCTCACCCGCCTGCACAGCCTGCGCCAGCAGATGTCCAAGGGGGAGGGCGGCCGGGCCAATGTGGCGCTCGCCGACTTCGTGGCCCCCATCGGCCAGCCCGACTGGATCGGCGGCTTCGCCGTCACCGCCGGCCATGGCGAGCCCGAGATCGCCAAGGCCTTCAAGGACAAGGGCGACGACTATTCGGCCATCCTGGCCGCGGCCCTGGCCGACCGCCTGGCGGAGGCCTTCGCGGAAGCCATGCACCGCAAGGTGCGCACCGAGCTGTGGGGCTACGCCCCCGACGAACCCTTCGATATCGAGGCCCTGATCGGCGAGAAGTACCGCGGCATCCGCCCGGCCGCGGGCTATCCGGCCCAGCCCGACCACACCGAGAAGGCCGAGCTGTTCCGCATCCTGGACGCGCCCGCCCAGACCGGCATGGCGCTCACCGAGAGCTTCGCCATGACCCCGCCGGCCTCGGTGTCGGGGCTCTATTTCGCCCATCCCGAGGCCCACTATTTCGGCGTGGGGCGGATCGAGAAGGACCAGGTGGAGGACTATGCCCGCCGCAAGGGATGGGACCTGAAGACCGCCGAACGCTGGCTGGCGCCGATCCTGAACTACGAGCGGGGGAAGTAGGGGGCGCCACCCCGGTGTCATCCCGCATGGAGCGCCGCAGGCGCGGAAGTGCGGGATCCAGACGCGCGGGGCCTTCAGGAGAAATCGGTGTCTATGGGTCCCGGTCTTCCGCTGCGCGGAAACCGGGATGACACCTTAGGAGCGTGTCATGACCTTCGACGAACCCGCCCGGCTGGCCAGCCTGCAGGCCGCCCAGGCCCGCGCCGAGGCCCTGTTCGCGGCCATCGAGGCCCAGGGCCTGGTGCGCGCCGGCCTGCTGGAGAGCGAGCTCTCCGACGAGATCCATGCGCTCGCCGCCCAGCAGTTCGGGGTCGAGGCGCACTGGCACCGCAAGATCGTGCGCACCGGCGCCAACACCGTGGCCACCTTCCACGACCCGACCCCGGACCTGCGGATCGCGGCCGACGACATCCTGTTCCTCGACTTCGGCCCGGTCTTCGACGACTGGGAGGCCGACTATGGGCGCACCTTCGTCCTGGGGGACGATCCGGTGAAGCAGGCCCTGCGCCGCGACCTCGCCGTGGTGTGGGAGGAGCTGCGGGGCGTCTACGAGGCACACCCCGACATCACCGGCGCGGCGCTCTATGCGCAGGCCCACGAGGCGGCGGCGCGGCGGGGCTGGAAATTCGGCGGCCAGATCGCCGGCCACCTGGTGGGGGAGTTCCCGCACACGGCCTTCCCGGGCGAGCGCGCGGTGTCGCTGGTGGCGCCGGGCAACGACCTGCGGATGCGCGCGCCCGACGCCGACGGGCGGGAACGCTACTGGATCCTCGAGGTCCACCTGGTGGAGCCGCAGGGGCGGTTCGGGGCGTTCAGCGAGGAGCTGCTGAGCCGGTAGGGACGTGGGCGCGTCCGATCTGCCGACGAGCCATAGACCTCGCGCGATCCAAACCTTCAAGTCGCCGGGTGGAGTCTGGTGTCCAAGGCGAAGGGCTCCTGAAGGACCACCTCATAGCCGCCGCTCGCCTTCGTCGCGACGAACACGACGTTCCAGCTATGGACCGATACAGCGCTTGGGATGATCGTAAAGGCGCGCCCGCTCAAGAGGTCGTCTCCGAACCTCTGTTGACCCGCGCTCGGGACGCCGGGGCGCAGCCAATTTGGATTGGGAACGTCGTCGGGAAAAACGACCCCCATGGAGCCGGGGTCCTTGATGCGAAAGGCGGTCAGGATGTGTGGAACCGTGTCCAGAGTCTTGAAGCCCTTGTGCACCGCCACTTCAAGAATTGCGGTCGACGGGTCGAGGGCGCTGTAGACCGCACGAACGCCCTTGCTGTTCCAGCGGCCGCCAAACAGGTATCCGCCTTCGCCACTATCCCAAGTTCCTGAGAAGCGAGCTTCATCAAGCCGCCAAGCGATGACTTCCGAGGCCCCCAGGGGGGAGGGCAGCGGTGTCACGCGTAAACGCCGTACTCAAGACGTCCAAGATGCTCCTCGACCGCCTCAACGCCAGCGGCCGTGGATAGCAGGTCGAGCGGCCTACGCTGGTTCAAGCCCATGGCGGGACGCTGTAGCCACTGCTCGGCCTCTTCCTGCGACCCGAACACAGCCGTCGCCTTGGCAAGAACTTCAGCGAACTTCCAGGTTCGTCCGCTCTGCTCAGTGTTCAGGGGTCGGTGAAGCTCTTCCCGACGCCGTTGAAGCGTGCGCTGGCTCATGCCGACGGCCTTCTCGAACTGATCGGACGAGCGGAGCAGTTGAACGTGATCGACGAGGTGCGTCAACGCTCGCGCGGGCAGGCCAGCCTGTAGCAAGTCGTGCGCGTCGAGGGGGCCCTCCACGTCGCGACGCAGGATCGCCAGACCGCCGAGAAGTTCTGCGACCTTTGTCCAGATCGCGGCGAGCCGGGTGCTCTCCGCGACTCCCCTACCCAATTGTGAGTGTGCTTCCAGGCCGGAAGTTGCGTAGGCGATATTGACCTCAGCGCCCTGATGCCGAGTCGCCATTGTCTCGACCAAGTGTTCGAAGCTGGCAGGCAAGATGGTCGATGCATCGGGGTCTGCTTCATCCAAGATGGCCCGGTTCAGCCATTCACCAATCGATATGCCGGACTGGCGAGCTTGGTCTTCCGCCATCGCGCGAGCCTTGGGATCAATCCCTTTGACGCTCCAAGCGTCCGCTCCAATGGGGGAGTCGCCGATGTTCACCTTGTCGCCGGGGCCGTAGGGCTTGGTCGCCACGTCGTGTCCTATCGCGCGTCAACTGTCTGCTTCAATGTAGACAGCTGTCGCCGGAGTCCGCAAGGCATCCTCGTTCGCCGCCTCTGGCGCTTCGTCGCCGGCTTCTGAGAGAGGGGCTAGTCGTTCCCTCTTTGTTCTTGACGGATCGACCCATCCGTGAGAGGCTGCGAGCCTCCCCAAGTCATCGCCAGGTGTCCATGTCGTCGCAGTCGCCGCCCCTGGGGCGTCCCGATCGCCGCCCGTCGGTCCGCTATACGCCGGCGCTCGGAAAGCTGATCTGCGAGCGGATCGCGGGCGGGCAGAGCGAGGCGTCCCTGGGGCGCGAGCCGGGGATGCCCTCGGTGCAGGCGATCTACAAGTGGCGGGCGCGGGAGCGCGGATTCGCGGCGGCCTATGAGGCGGCGCGCGACCAGGCGCGGCGCGACCGCCGGGCGCGGGATCGGGCGGAGGACGAGGACCGCCGCTGGCGGCGCGCCCTGCGGCCGCGCAAGGACGGGCGCGGCGGGCGGGTCTCGACCTATACCGATGAACTGGGCGGGACGATCCTGCGGCGGGTCGCCGGCGGGGAGACGGTGCTGTCCATCGGCGCCGACCCCGACATGCCCTGCGCGGCCACCATCTATCACTGGATCCGGGCCGACGACGGCTTCCACGACGCCTATCTGAAGGCCAAGGCCGTCGCCGCCGACATCTTCGCCGACGCCATGCTGGAGATCGCGCTGGAGGCCACCGAGACCACGGCGCGGGCCGACGCCCTGCGCATCAAGACCCTGCGCTGGACCGCCTCGATGCTGGCGCCGAAGAAGTACGGGGTCCGGCGGCCCCTGCCGCCGGAGGAGGAAGACCCGGACAAGCCGCCGTGGGTGGTGGTGGTCCAGGAGTTCGGCATGACCGAGGACGAGGCCCTGGCCACCATCGGGCGCGGGCCGCTGGCGAAGGTGGAGCCGGAGACGGATTGGTGGAGTACGCCGTGAGCGTGGGCTAGGCGCTTATCAGCGCAATGGCCTTTACCGCGAGGATGGATGCGAACCCTATCCCGGCGCTGATCCGCGTGTAGTGCGCCGTCAGGCGATAGGTCGGATCGACATCGTACTTGGGATCGAAGGTCACACAGTCCAGCAGTTCGTGCCCCATCCCCGTAGGGTCGAAGATGACCTGTGATACGGACCGCTTCTCCTTCCCGATCTTGCGAAGGCGGTTGTAGCTCATCAGTGTCAGCGAAAAGAGCAGGACGCCGCCGATAAGGCAGGAGGTGAAGGCGATGACCAGCAGCAGGATGTAGAGGAAATGGCCCATGGCGCACGGTTCTTCGGAATCTCAGTCTAGTCCCGCCGCGCCAGGGCCCCCACCACGCCTAGGCAGATGCGCAATTGTCCGGCGAAGTAGAGGGCCCAGACCACCGGGCTGACCCAGGCGAGGCCCGCCAGGGGGCCGGTGCGGGCGAAGATGAAGAGGTCCGAGGCCACGAACATCAGGGCGCCGAGGCCCACGCTCAGGCGGGGGAAGCGGCTGATCCAGGCGGTGGCCGCCATCACCGCCAGGCCGGTGGCGTAGAGGGCGATGCCCGGCGCGCCGGCCCGGTCGCCGGGCAGCAGGTAGGCGGTGATGACGGTGGCGGGCACGATGACGGCGGCCAGCAGGAGCTGGCTGCGGGTCAGGCTCGGGCGGCGGTTGCGCAGGTAGAGGGCGATGGCGACGAGATGGCCGGCCAGGAAGGCGAGGGCGCCGGTCACCAGGCCGTGGGTCTCCAGCAGGACATCGCCCGTGGCGCCGAGCGCCATGACCGCCACGAGCAGCCACCCGTCGAGGCTCTTGGCGCGGACCGCGGCGTACAGGGCCAGGAGGGCCACGCCCGAGCCCTTCCAGGCGATCATGGCCGCGTGGGACGGGCCGACATAGGCCGAGGCCAGGAAGCTGACCCCGCCCAGGATGGCGCAGGCCAGGATGAGTTTCGCAGGCAGGCTTGGCCGGTCCATCTTCGTTTCCCCCCTCAGGTGGCGGCACCTTAGGCGGGTTGACGCTTGGGCGCCCAGAGGGCCGGCAGGAATTCCCCGGGCGGGCGAGGGGGATGTGCTAGAGAGGCGGTGTGTCGTCCCGCTTCGGGGCGCGAAAGGACACCGCCATGGCCAAGGGTCAGAAGAAGAGCAACAAGGAAGTCCGCAAGCCCAAGGCCGAGAAGCCGAAGAGCACCGCCCCGGCCGGCTGGACCCCCAACGTCCTGAAGAAGTAGGGCGCGTGGGACGCGAGACGGTCCACCTGGTCCAGGCCTATATCGCCGGCAAGGGCAAGGGCCTGAAGGCCGAACAGGTGCTGATCTGCAAGTCCGCCGAGGAGGCGCGGCGCAAGGCCGAGCGCCTGTCCGACACCCGGCTGGGGGTGGTGGCCTTCTCCGCCTCGGCCGACGCCGAGCTGGGGGACTATGACGAGACCCCGGTGATCCTGTTCAAGGCCGGCCAGCTGCCGCCGCCCTACGACGAGGCCTGAGCCCCGCCGCGGGCGCGGCGGCCGCCCGGCTCAGCGGCCGACCACCCACAGGTCCAGCGGCTGGTGGGCCTCGTGGCGGATCACGAACCAGTAGCCGAGCCCGAAGGCGATCAGGCCGGCGACCGCGCCGCCGAGGAAGCCGGCCGGGGTGGCGAACCACAGGGTCAGGACCAGGATCGTGGTCCCGAGCAGGACCATCGACCAGCGGACCAGCATGTTGAAGACGTGATAGGTGCGCTCGTGATCGAGCAGGTGGACCTCGGACTCAGACGGCATGGATAGGCCTCCGAAAACGGTTGTATCCCCACAGCCAGGATAACACGTTTTCGCAGATCAGTGTTCCGCGGCCATCATCGCCGGTGTGATGACATAGGCGCCGTCCAGGAATGCGACGATCTCCCGGGCGCCGGGGTGATCGTAGGCGGCGTAGCGGGCGCGCAGGGCGGGGATGGCCTCGCCCAGGCGGTCGAGGCCGGTGTCCTGCAGCAGCACCAGGTGGCCCTGGACCCGGTAGGCCACCGCCTCTCCCAGCACCGCGCGGGCCGCGGCCAGGAAGGCCCGGCCGTACTCGTAGGCCTCGCCCAGGCGGTAGCTGTCGGCCAGGGTCAGGGCCGGGATGCGGGAGAGGACCGGCTGCAGGGCCGGGTTCACCGCGTGGGCGGCGATGTGACCCGCGATGCTCCCGGGGCGGCCGGTGAAGGCGCGCAGGTGCAGGTGGGGCGACATGCGCGGGCCGTCATTGACCGGATAGTTGTCCCACAGGAAGGGCTTGCGCCCCAGCTGGCCGGCGACGCGGGCCAGGTGGCCGGGGGTGAACTCCTTCGCGCAGACCTCCTCGCCGGTCCAGAACACCTCGATGGCGGGATCCAGGGCGGCGCCGAACTCCTGCAGATAGCCGGCCGGGCGGGCCCCGAAGGCGCGGTCCAGCTCCGGGGCGTCGGAATAGTAGGTGGGGCAGGCGATGACGCGGGTGGCGGCCGTGCGCTCGGCGATCCAGTGGATGATGCGCACCTGGGTGGCGGCGAGGTCCGGGAGGTCGCCGCGCATGTCGTCGAACAGCACGCCGAGGTCCTGGATGCCGATCATGTCCAGCATGGCGAGCTTGCGGGCCAGCGCGTCCTGGGCCGCCCCGTCGAAGTCGCGATAGAGCTCGAAGGGGCTCAGGCCCACCCCGAAGCGGACCCCGTGCTCGGCGCAGTGGTCGGACAGGGCCAGCAGCTCGGCGGCCATCTCGGCCGGGTGCTCCTCCTGCCAGCGGCGGCGCAGCCAGGGGTCGGCCTTGGGGGCGTACATGTAGAAGCCGTAGCCGTGGGGGGCGAGGAAGCTGACCTGGTCGCGGCGCTCGGCCCAGCTCCAGGGGGCGCCGTAATAGCCCTCGATGATCCCCAGCTCGACGGTCATGGCGGCCCCTCCCAAGGCGTGTCGGCCGCGAGCCTGCCTGACACGAGGCGCCGCGGCTAGACCCCGGCGGCCTGGTCCAGCAGCCAGTCGCGGAAGGCGGCGATCTTGGCGGCGCGGCGGCGGTCGGCGGGATAGACCAGCCAGTAGCCGCCGCCGAAGCTGATGCGGGCCTCGAAGGGGCAGACCAACCGGCCCTGGGCGATGTCGGCGGAAAACAGGATCGGCGAGCCCAGGGCCACCCCGTGGCCGGCCAGGGCCGAGGCCACCTCCAGGGTCTGGGCGTCGGCGGCCAGGCGGGGCGTGCCCTCGATGGAGGGCGCCTCCACCCCGGCGGCGGCGAACCAGGCGTCCCATTCGCTGGCCAGGCCGATCAGGGGCGCCTTGAGCAGGTCGCGGGGTTCGGTGAGGTTGAGGTCGCGGGCCATCCGCGGCGTGCAGAGCGGCGCGCCGTCGGCGGAGAACAGGTAGTGGCTGGCCAGGCCGGGCCAGTCCCCGCCGCCCGAGCGGATCCCCACATCGACATCCTCGCGGGCCAGGTCGACGATCCGGCCGCTGGCCTCCAGCCGCACGGCGATCTGCGGATGGGCGAGCTGGAAGGCGCCCAGGCGCGGGGCGAGCCAGGCGGTGGCGAGCGACTGCAGGGTGGTGATGGCCAGCACCCCTTCGCCGGTGTCGGTGAGGTCGGCCAGGGCCGCGCGCAGCAGGCCGACCGCCTCAGTGGCCGCCCGGGCCAGGCGCTCGCCGGCCGGGGTCAGGACCACCTCGCGGGGCAGGCGGCGGAACAGGGGCTGGGCGAGGCGCTGCTCCAGGGCCTTCACCTGCCAGGAGACGGCGGCCTGGGTGATGTTCAGCTCGGCGGCGGCGCGGGTGAAGCTCTTCAGGCGCGCGGCGGCCTCGAAGACGCGGATGGCGCTGAGCGGCAGGGTGGCGAGCGGGTCTGACATAAGCTGACCTGATGCATAGAGCAGGAGGACCGCTTTGTCACCGGGGCGCGAAAGCCCGAAAACCGTCTCCTCGCATAAGGAGACTGGTGATGGACGAGTTGGGAAGACGGGACGTGCCGTTCGGCTGGCTGCTGTGGCTTCAGGAAGCCCTGGCGGCGCGCAGGGCCAGGCGCCGCGCGCGGCCGTGGGGCGAGCCGCCGCGGGGGAGCGCCCTGCTGGGAGACCTGCATTGGCTGGCTGGACCGCACTGAGGCGCTCCCTCCCCACGCTGGGGAGGGAGTTTGGATCAGCTCTTCAGGGGCGGCGGCGGGGCGCAGTTCCCGGCGCGGGCCTGCACGACGAAGAACAGGGCGCGCGAGGCCGCGAAGTTGCGATGTTCGGCGATCGCGCTGGTGGGCTCGCCCGTTATCAGGCTGACCGCGTCGGAGGGGCCGGCGGGACCTGAGAGGGACGCCTGGTTCCACTTGGAGAGCGCCGAGGAACAGGCCGCGACGGCGGCGTCGGCCACCACGTCGGCGGTGTCCTTGGCGCCGGCCAGGCTATAGGCCCAGCGGTGCAGGCAGTCCTCCACCGGGACGGCCCCGTCGGCGCTCACCGTCGGGGTGAGGGCCGGGACGCCGGCCGTGGTGGTGGTGGCCGCCGGGGTCGTGGCGAAGGGCGTGCAGATCCCCTTGGCCACCTTGGCGCCGTCGTTGTCGCTACAGGCGGTGAGGGAGAGGGCGGCGATCACCGCCAGGCTCGCCGTCTTCATGGCCGGAGTCATTGGCCGCACACGCGGGTCTGATAGTAGCTGACCTGGCCGCGGTCGTCATAGTAGGGGCGGCTCACCATCCGGCACTGGTCGTAGGAGGCCTGGCGATAGGCGCTGTTGCGCGAGGCCGTGGCGCGATTGCTGACCCGGTTGCGATTGTAGCTGTAGCCGGTGTCGCACTTGGTGCGGGCGAGTTGGTTGCCCACCACCGCGCCGCCGAGGCCGCCGATGACGGCGCCGTTCTTGTGGCTGACCGCGTTGCCGATCAGGGCGCCGCCGATGGCGCCGATCACGGTGCCGGTCACTTTCCGGTCGTGAGCGCGTTGGTCACAGGCGGTGCGCGCGCTGGCCAGGGTGGGTGCGGTGAGCGCAGCGAGCGCCAACCCACAGATCAAAATACGATGTCGCATAGCCAAGCCTCCAGAATCCTAAAGTCCCTCAGCCGACACAACGCCCCGGGTCGCCGATGGATGCGCCGCCATGCTGGCGCCTTGATTGGCCCCAAGAAGCCCGGGCTCACCTGGAGACACCTGTGCGCCGAGTTCTGATCCTGTCCGCCATGGCCGCCCTGGCCGCCTGCAGCCCCAAGGCCAAGACCGGCGCCGAGGACAAGTATGCCGGGCTGGAGGACGAGATCCTGGCCTGGCACAAGCAGATCCAGGCCAGCGACAAGGCCTGCCTGTCCAAGTCCGACGGCACGGGCTGCCAGGGCTTCGAGGTGGGGTGCAAGGGCGAGCGCGACCTAACCGCCACCGATAAGGCCAAGGGCGTCACCGCCAAGCTGGTGGTGGCCATGAGCTGGGAAGGCTGGGACGCGGCGCGCAGCGAATACCGCACCCAGTCCGGCTTCTCGGAGTTCACCAAGGTCGACGGCGGCTGGGTTCGCAGCCCCACCGGCCCGGTGAATCTGAGCACCTGTGTGAGCGCCTAACAGCCGCTGGCGAGGGAACCGCCAGCGGGGCTTGCGCGTACACCGCCAAGGTTCGCGGGGGCGTGTCCCCGTGAAGCATGAAAGCCCGTACGGGCGCAGCAGGGACGGAGTGCGGGTGAGCGAAGCGATGACGAGGGGCGCCTGGAATGAAGACGCCCGGCTTGCGTCCCTTCGAGCCACCGGCATCCTGGACACCGCGGCCGAGACCGCCTTCGACGACATCGTGCGGCTGGCGGCCCTGGTCTGCCAGGCGCCCATGGCGATCATCAGCTTCGTCGGCGGCGACCGCCAGTGGTTCAAGGCCAAGGTCGGGCTGGAGATCAGCGAGACCCCCATCGAGGTCTCCATCTGCCAGCACGTCCTGAGCTGCGAGGACCTAGTGGTGTTCCCCGACCTGACCCAGGACGCGCGCACCTCGGCCAACCCTCTGGTGACCGAGCCCCCGGCCCTGCGCTTCTACGCCGGGGCAAGGGTGGACGCCCCCGACGGGGCGCCGATCGGGTCGGTGGCGGTGCTGGACACCGCGCCGCGGCCGGAGGGCCTGAGCCCGGAACAGTCGGAGACCCTGTTGGCGCTCGCCCGCCAGGTCATGGCCCAGCTCGCCCTGCGGGCCCAGGCCGTGCGGTTGAGGGATGGGGAGAACCGCTTCCGGGCCATCGCCGACTCCATGCCGCAGATGGTCTGGTCGACCCTGCCGGACGGCTATCACGACTATTACAACGCCCGTTGGTACGAGTTCACCGGCACGCCCCCCGGCTCCACGGACGGCGAGGGCTGGGCGGGAATGTTCCATCCCGAGGATCAGGAGCGGGCCCGGGTCCTGTGGAGCCACAGCCTGGCCACCGGCGAGCCCTACGAGATCGAGTACCGTCTGCGCCACCATTCGGGAGCCTATCGCTGGACCCTGGGCCGCGCCCTGCCGATCCGCGACGAGGCCGGCCAGATCACCCGCTGGTTCGGCACCTGCACCGACATCGACGACGCCAAGCGCCTGGCCCAGGAACGCGAGCTGGTGAGCCAGGAGCTCAGCCACCGAATCAAGAACATCTTCGCGGTGATCTCGGGCCTGATCTCGCTGTCGGCCCGCAACCATCCGGAATCCAAGGCCTACGCCGCCGCCCTGCGCGACCGGGTGATGGCGCTGGGCCGCGCCCACGACTTCGTCCGCCCGCACTCGAACGCCTCGCGCGCCACGGCGCGGGCGGCCACGGCCTTCGCCCTGCTGGGGGAGCTGTTCGCCCCCTATGACGGAGCGGGCGGCCTGCGCATCAGCCTGACCGGCGACGACATCGCCATCGACGACCGGGCGGCCACGCCCCTGGCCCTGATCTTCCACGAACTGGCCACCAACGCGGCCAAGTACGGCGCCCTGTCCACGCCCGACGGCCATGTGGCCATAACCGCGCAGAGGACCGGCGAGGACTACCACCTGGTGTGGACCGAGAGCGGCGGCCCCGCCATCGCCGGCCCGCCGCCGATCGAGGGTTTCGGCTCGACCCTGTCGAAGGTCTCGGTGGAGGGGCAGCTCGGCGGAACCCTGAGCCGCGAATGGCGCCCCGAGGGCCTGGTGGTGCGGATGAGCGCGCCGGCGACGGCCTATACGCGGCCGAGCCGGGTCAGCCAGTAGGGCGGCGAGCGACCGCCGCATTCCAAGGATTTGACTCACGCATATCCGGCTGGTTATACGTTGATCAATAGCCCGAAGGTTATCGATCCAGATGCCGACCCCCCAAGACGTGCTCTTCAGGACCCTGGCCGACCCGACCCGGCGGGCCCTCTTCGAACGGCTGTGCCGCGAGGGCGAGCAGACGGTGGGGGCGCTCACCGCCCGGGCCGGGGTCTCGCAGCCCGCGGTCTCCAAGCACCTGGCGGTCCTCAAGCAGGCGGGGCTGGTGCGTGATCGGCCCGAGGGGCGTCAGACCCATTACAGCGCGCAACTGGGCGCCCTGACCCCGTTGATCGACTGGACCAACCAGATGGCCGGGTTCTGGGAAAACCGGTTCGATCAACTCGAAGATCTCCTCAGAAGGATGGACCAATGAGCACCGCAGCCGCCGAAACCCTCTCCGTGACCGTCGAGCGGGAGATCGCCTTTCCGCCGGAGAAGGTCTGGCGCGCCCTGACCCAGCCCCACCTGATCGCCGAGTGGCTGATGAAGAACGACTTCAGGCCGGTGGTCGGCCACAGCTTCAGCCTCAGCGCCGAGTGGGGCGCGGTGGATTGCCGGGTCGAGACGGTGGAGGCCAACCGGGCGCTGTCGTACACCTGGGACGGGCTTGGCCTGGAAAGCGTGGTCACCTGGACCCTCACCCCGACGAGCACCGGGACCCGGCTGCGCATGGAGCAGTTGGGCTTCCGGCCCGATCAGCAGATGGCCTACCGGGGCGCCACGGCCGGCTGGCCGCGGTTCTTCGACAAGCTGGAACAGGTCCTGGCGCGACCGGACTAGACCCGCTTCCACACGTCTGCAGAGGAGGTTTCCTTGAGCATCTGGGTTCGTCAGATCCACCGCTGGGTGTGCGTCGCCTTCACGGCGGGCGTCATCCTCAACATCGTCGTCATCTTCGGCCTGGGACAGGAGAAGCCCTCCCTGTGGGTGGGCCTCTCGGCGCTGGCGCCGCTGGTCTTGCTGCTGCTCACCGGCCTGTACATGTTCGTGTCGCCCTATGCCGCCAAGTGGCGCGGCGGGCGATAGGCGAACCTATGTCCAAGGGACCGGTCCTGCTGGCGGGCGGCAATCCGCAGATCGCGAAGGGCGATGGCGACGCCCCCGTGCAGGCCTATATCGCGGCCCTGCCGGGCTGGAAGAGCGACCTTGGCCGCCGCCTCGACGCCCTTGTGGTGGGCGCCGTCCCGGGCGTGCGCAAGGCGGTCAAATGGAACTCGCCGCTGTACGGGGTCGAGGGCCAGGGCTGGTTCCTGGGCCTGCACAGCTTCACCCGCTACCTGAAGGTGGCCTTCTTCCGGGGCGCGTCGCTGAGCCCGGTTCCCCCCCGCGCGTCCAAGGGCAAGGAGTCGCGCTATCTCAACATCGGCGAGGCCGACGCGCTCGACGAGGCGCAGTTCGTGGACTGGGTGAGACAGGCCAGCCGATTGCCCGGCGACAGACTGTGAAACCGACGATGAGGAAGCGACAGCGATGATCAAGGCCGACAGCGGCGCGCCGGAGGACAGCGGCGCCTCCCCCTCCGAGTTGATCGACGCCAGGATCAAGGCCCTGAACGACTGGCGGGGCGAGACGCTCGCCCGGGTCCGGCGCCTGATCCGGCAGGCCGATCCGGAGGTGGTGGAGGAATGGAAGTGGCGGGGGGTTCCGGTGTGGTCGCACGACGGAATCCTCTGCACCGGCGAGACCTACAAGGCGGTCGTCAAGCTGACCTTCGCCCAGGGCGCGGCCCTGGAGGACCCGGCGGGACTGTTCAATTCCAGCCTGGAGGGGAACACCCGGCGGGCGATCGATATCAAAGAGGGCGAGGCGATCGACGAGGCGGCCTTGACGGCGCTGATCCGGGCCGCCGTGGCGCTGAACACGACGCGGGCGGCCGCTCGCAAGCGCAAGCGCGCCTGAGCCGGCCGCGCGAGCCGGGCGGCGAAGGGTGTCTAGGCCGGGTCCGCGGGGTCAGCGGGACCGAACTGGCCGTCTTCCCGCGTCAGACCGCGCCAGCAGTCGGCGATATACTGGAAGCGCTGCTTCATGTCCGGGGCCTGACAGAGGTCGGCGCGGGCCTGCAGTTCCACGGCCTTATCAAGGCATTCCCGGGCTGTTCTCATTCTGGGAGCCTAGGCCATGTCCGCGGCGAACGGCTCAACTATCGCCGCGGCCTTTCGACTCGGCGGCGGTCAGGCGAAGAGGCGCAGTTCGCCGGGCGGGGAGAGCATGGGGCTGCGGCGGGCGGCGTAGTCCACCACGGCGGCCACGGCGTGGCGCGAGGCGGGCTTGGGCAGGACGCCGATCGTTCCGGCGACCCCATCCTCCAGCAGGCCGGGATTGGCGGTGAGGAAGATCACCGCCGCGCCATGACGTTGGGCCAGGGCGCGTCCGATCTCGACGCCGGTCTCGCCATCACGGAGATTGAGGTCCACGAGGGCCACGTCGACGCCTTCGCCGGCCAGGGCCTCGAAGCTGCGGCGGTCCGGGGCGATCCCGACGACGGTATGGCCCAGTTCGCTGAGAGTTTCCTCCAGCTCCATGGCGACCAGAATCTCGTCTTCGACAATCAACACCCGCACTGGGAAGGCTCCGGACAACGGCTCTCGCGCCGTGGACCATGAATGCCGGGGCGGGCCGAAGGTTGCGGCGGTTGTGTCAGATAGGCGACTTTGGGTTCCCGGCCCCGAGGGGGTGCGGATTCCCCGCCACACAGGGCGCCGGGGAGCGGGGACTGGAGCGCATGGAGACGACCCCACCGATTTGGGACGGACCACCCCTGGAGGCCTGGGACGCCTGGACCCCGGAGGCGGCGGCGGCGCGGCTGGCGGGCGTGGACGCGCCCTGGTGCGTGGTGGGCGGCTGGGCGCTGGACCTGTGGCTGGGGCGCCAGAGCCGTCCGCACGGAGACCTGGAGATCGCCATTCCCCGCGGCGCGTTCGGCGCGATGCGCGGCGCACTGGCGGGCTTCGCCCTGCACGTGGTGGGGGACGGCGAGGTCCGCGCCCTGGACCCCGGCGCCGAGCCGCCGGCCCACCGGCATCAGACCTGGGTGCGGGAGGGCCGGGCCTGGCGGATGGACGTCATGCTGGAGCCCGGTGACGCGGAGACCTGGATCTTCCGCCGCGACGAACGCCTGACCGCGCCGAGGAGCCGAATGGTGGGGGTGTCGACGGCGCCCTATCTGAAGCCCGAGGGCGTGCTGCTCTACAAGGCGGCCAGGCCGCGGCCGAAGGACGAGGCCGACTTCGGCCTGGTCGCGCCCCTGCTGGAGGCGCCCGCGCGGGCCTGGCTGACGGCGGCCCTGGCGCGGCTCTATCCCGGCCATGCCTGGCTGGAGCGCCTGGCCCCATAGAAAAAGGGCCCCGACCGCCTGGAGAGGCGGCCGGAGCCCTGATCAGTCCACGCCGCGAGCGGCGCGGTCTTACTTCTTGGGTTCGGCGGCGGCGTCGACCTTGGCTTCGGTCGCGGCGGCGGCGGCGTCGCCCGAGGCTTGCATGGCGTCGCCAGCCTTGTCGCCGGCTTCCTTGGCGGCGTCGGTGGCGGTGTCGGCGGCGTCCTTGGCGGTCGCGGCGGCGTCGGTCGCGGCGGCGGCGGCTTGGTCGGCGGTGGCGTCAGCGGCGACCGGGGCCGGAGCTTCTTCCTTCTTGGTGCAGGCGGCGGCGGCGAGGCCGAGAACGGCGACGGTCATCAGGGTGGCGAAACGCATGGGTATCTCCGAATTTGGGGGGGATATGGCTTGGGCTGAACGTCACCCCCGCGTGGCGCTCAGCGCTCCCGCCAAGGCCGGAGCATGACCATAACTCCGCGATCACGATCGCGTTCCCGGCCCGATCACAAATTCGTGCCAAGCCTGTGGATAAATCCGCGGAGCCTGAACGGCTTCCGCGCGTTGGCGCCGCCCCGACCGTCGAGAACGTGAGGTTCAGGTGTCGTCGCCGCCCCCCAGAACGCCGCCGATGATGCTGCCCAGGATGCCCGCGCCGGCGATGCCCGCCACCGTGCGGCCGCCGACCCCGGACCCCTCGCCCGACGGCAGGTACTCGGCGATGGCCTCGGCCAGGTTGAGGATCGGCATGGACTGCAGGTGGACCTCGCCGGGGCCGGTGAGGCTGGCCAGGAACAGGCCCTCGCCGCCGAACAGGATGTTGCGGAAGCCGGGCACCATCTGGATGTCGAAGCTGACGCTGGGCTCGTGGACGCCGACGTGGCCGGCATGAACCAGCAGGCGCTCGCCGGGGGCCAGGGTCTTGGTGACCACCTCGCCGGAGAGGTCCAGGAACACCACGCCGGGGCCCGTCACCTTCTGCAGGATGAAGCCCGCCCCGCCGAAGAAGCCCGAGCCGATGCGCTGCTGCCAGGCCAGCTCCAGGGTGACGCTGGTCTCGGCGCAGAGGAAGGTCTCGCGCCGGCAGATCAGGCTCTCGCCCGGCGCCAGCTGTCGGGCCAGGATCGAGCCCGGGAAGCGCGGCGCGAAGGCCACGTGGCCCTGGGACCGCTCGGCGGTGAACTCGGTGATGAAGAAGCTGCCGCCGGTGAGGCTGCGCTTGAGACCGGCGAACAGGCCGCCGCCGGTGTTGGTGTGCATGCGCACATTGTCGCTCATCCAGGCCATGGCGGCGGTCTGGCTGTAGATGGTCTCGCCGGGCGACAGGTCGATGCCGACGGTCTGCATCACCGTTCCGGAGATCTCGTAGCGCATGGCGGCCTCGTGGCGGATGGATCAAGCCTGACCATAGGAGCCTCGCCCTGATGGCGGAAGTCGGGCGACGCAGGCCCCGAAAGGCGCCACTTAGAGGCCCAAGCGCGAAGGACCCGCCATGCTCGACGACACGCCCCGGATCGCGGTTCTCGGCGCCATGCCCACGGAACTCAGCGCCCTGCGCGCGGCCCTGACTGAGAGCGCCGAGCACCGGGCCGGCGGGGCGGCGTTCGTCACCGGCCGGCTCTCGGGCAAGGCGGTGGTGCTGCACGCCTGCGGGGTCTCCATGGTCAATGCGGCCATGAACACCCAGCGGCTGCTCGACCTGTTCGAGATCACCACGGTGATGGTCAGCGGCTGCGCCGGCGGGGCCGATCCGGACCTGAAGGTGGGCGACGTCTTCGTGGCCAGCCAGTGGGGCCAGTACCTGGACGTGGTGATGGGCCGCGAGGGGCCGGCGGGGTTCGAGCCGGCGGCGGGCTTCCCCGGCGGGTTCGGCAATTTCGGGATGATGTTCCCCAAGCCGGTGATCGTCGCCGGGCCGGACGGCGAGAGCGAGCGGCGGTTCTGGTTCCCGGCGGCGCCGGCCCTGCTGACCGCGGCGCGGCGGCTGGCGGTGACCGTGGTGCTGTCCAAGGGCGGCGGCGCGGCGCGGCTCGACAAGACGCCGCGGGTGGTGGTGGGGGGCAACGCCGTCTCCGGCGCGGCCTTCGTCAACAACACCGAGCTGCGGGACTGGGTGTTCGAAACCTTCCAGGCGGGCGTCCTGGACTGCGAGAGCGCCGCCGTGGCCCACGTGGCCTTCTGCAACGGCAAGCCCTTCGTGGCGGTGCACGGCCTGTCCAGCCTGGCCGGGGCCGGGGAGGGGGACAAGCTCTATGCGGCCTTCAACCAGCTGGCCGCCGACAACGCCGCGGCGGTGACCCTGGGCCTGATCCGCGCGCTCTAGCTTGCGACGGCCCGCCGGCTGGCGTGAGATGCGGGAAATAGGAAACGCCCCATGATCAAGCTGACCTTTCCCCTCGTGCGCCTGCCGCATCTGAGCCGGGAGGACTTCCAGGCCTATTGGCACGGGACCCACGGGCCGCTGGTGGCCAGCGTGCGCGAGACCCTGGGGATCCAGCGCTACGTCCAGATGCACACCATGCCCGACGGACTCTCCGAGCCCCTGCGGGCCAGCCGCGGGGCGCCGCCGCCCTACGACGGGGTGGCGCAACTCTGGTACGAGAGCCTGGAGGCGCTCTCCGCCATCATGGCCAGTCCCGAGGCCCAGGCGGCCGGCCGGCTGCTGCTGGAGGACGAGAAGACGTTCATCGACCACAGCCGCTCGCCCCTGTTCTGGGGCCAGGAGCGGGTGATCTTCTAGGCGGCCCGGTCGAAGCGGGCCTCGGCGGCGTCGGCGGCGTCGAGCTGGCCCGGGGAGAGCAGGGCGCCGCGACAGTCGGCGTAGCTGAAGCGGGCGCCGGTGAGGTCGGTGGGGGTCGAGCGTCCGCCCACCTCCAGGTGCATCAGCAGGGCGCCGCGCAGGTCGGCGCGGGCCAGGTTGGCGCCGGCCAGGCGCGCGCCGCGCAGGTCGGCCCCGCGCAGGTTGGCGCCGCGCAGGTCGGCCCCCTCCAGATTGGCCGCCTGCAGGAAGGCGCCCTCCAGGTTCAGGCGCACGAGACAGGCGCCCGCCGCCTGGAGGCCGGTGAGCTGGCCCTTGTGCAGGGCGTCGCCCACCACCCGCAGGTCGGCGCCCTCCATCTGGGCCGCGCCCCCCTGCTTGCCGTTGGTGAGGCACCAGACCTGGTGGCCGGCCAGCGCCTCCAGCAGGGCGGGGCGGCGGGCCAGGGCCTCTGCGGTGGGGGTCTGGACCACGCCGGTCATGCAGGCGTCGTGGGTGGTGGAGCCGGCCAGGATGGCCCCGGACATCACCGCGTCGGTGAAGTCGGCGTTCTCCAGGTTGGCGCTGGTGAAGTCGGCGTTCTCCAGCAGGGCGCCCGCCAGGTTGGCGCTCTTGAGCTTGGCCCCGTTCAGCTTGGCCCCGCGCATGGTGCAGTCGGAGAAGTCGGTGGCGAAGGCGGCGGCGACGTCGGAGCGGATCTTGTTGGGGGTGGCCTCGGCCATGGTGGCGCGCTGGCGCTGGGAGAGGGAGACGAAGCCCTGGGCGGAGTGGGCGGCGATCTGGCCGGGGCGGAAGTCGGCGTCCTGCAGGTCGGCGTCGGAGAGGTCGGCGCCGCAGAGCACCGCCCCGCGCATGTCGGCCCGGCTGAGGCTGACCCCGGTGAGGTTGGCGCCGCGCAGGTCGGCGCCGAACAGCTGGGCGCGATCGAGGATGGCGCCCGAGAGGTCGACCCCCCGCATGCTGGCGCCCGACAGGTCGGCGTCGGCGAGGTTGCGGCGGGGCATGGCCAGGCCGGTGAGATCGACCATGGGCAGGATCATGCGGCGTCCGCCGTGACGGCCGGCGAGGAACAGCTCATGACTCAGCACGCAGCTCACCAGCTCGGCCTGGGTCAAACGTTCGACAGGTTTGGTCACCGGGCCCCCATGAGCGCGCGCGGCCGTACGGGCCGTCGTCAACTTCACGTTGCGCGGGAGAAGCTAAACAAAGATCGAACCGACCCCGAAAAGCGTGGGACCGATTGACGCAGGGCGGTGAAGCTTGGGGGCTTCAGGCCGCCTGGCCGGCGCACCAGCCGGAGGACCAGGCCCATTGGAAGTTGTATCCGCCCAGCCAGCCGGTGACGTCCACCACCTCGCCGACGAAGTAGAGGCCGGGGACCGCCCGGGCCTGCAGAGTGCGCGGATCCAGGGCCGCGGTGTCCACCCCGCCCAGGGTGACCTCGGCGGTGCGGTAGCCCTCCGACCCCACCGGCTTGACGGTCCAGCGGTTCACCGCGGCGTCGACCCGGGCCAGCACCTTGTCGGGCAGGTCGGCGATGTTGCCCAGCGCGCCCTCGTCCTCGGCGATCATCTGGGCCAGGCGCTTGGGGATGTGGTCGGCCAGCACGGTGGCGGTCGCCTGGCGGCCGCGGGTGGTCTTGGCCAGCTTCATGGCCGCCATCAGGTCGACCCCGGGCGCCATGCTGAGCGTGATTTCCTGGCCCTCCCGCCAGTAGGAGGAGATCTGCAGGATGGCCGGGCCCGACAGGCCGCGGTGGGTGAAGAGCATGGCCTCGGCGAAGCGGGTCTTGCCGCAGGCGGCCACGGCGTCGACGGCGACCCCGGCCAGGGGCTTGAGGTGCTCCAGGGTCTTCACCTCGAAGGTGAGGGGCACCAGGGCGGGCCGCGTCTCGATGACCGGCAGGCCGAACTGGGCGGCGATCTCGTAGCCCCAGCCGGTGGCGCCCATCTTCGGGATCGACTTGCCGCCGGTGGCGACCACCAGGGACGCGCAGGCCACCGCCCCGCCGGGCAGGGCGAGCTCGAAGCCCGTGGCGGTCTTGCCGACCTTGGCCACGGCCGTGGCCAGGCGGAGCTGGACGCCGGCGGCCTTCATCTCGGCCAGCAGCATCGCGATGATGTCCTTGGCGCTGTCGTCGCAGAACAGCTGGCCCAGGGTCTTTTCGTGCCAGGCGATGCCGTAGCGGTCCACCAGGGCGATGAAGTCCCTGGCCGTGTAGCGCCGCAGCGGGCCCTTGGCGAAGCGGGGGTCGGCGGAGATGAAGTTGGCCGGCGAGGTGTTGAGGTTGGTGAAGTTGCAGCGGCCGCCGCCGGAGATGCGGATCTTCTCGCCCGCCGCCTGGGCGTGATCCACCACCAGGACCGAGCGTCCGCGCTTGCCCGCCTCGATGGCGCACATCATGCCGGCGGCGCCGGCGCCGACCACGACGACGTCGAAGCTTTCCATGCTCAGTTGAGCGGACCGGAGAGCCAGGCCTCCAGCATCGGCACGACCGCGGCGCCCGGCTGGAAGCCGCGGGTCACCACGCCATAGGCGCCGGCCTCGGTGGGGCCGGCGATCAGGGTCGGGAAGCCGGTGACCCCGGCCTTCTGCGAGGTCCCGTAGTCGCGCCAGGTCTCGTGCTTGAGGTCCTCGGTGTCGAAGGCGGCCAGGAAGCTCTCGCCGTTCAGGCCATGCCGGGTGATCAGGGCGGCCAGGACCAGGGGATCGGTGATGTTCTGGTTCTCCGCGTAGAAGGCCGCCTGCAGGTCGCCGAGGAAGGTCAGGGCCATCTCCGGGTCCTGGCGGCGCACCCAGACCACGGCGCGGGCCGCCGGGTCGGTGTCATAGAGGAAGCCCGGGGTCTCCAGGACGGCGGGGTCGAAGGGCAGGCCCGAGGCCTCGGTGACGTGGGTCCAGTGGCCGGCCAGGCTGGCCTTGGCCTCTTCGGTCATCGGCGTGTCGGTCCCGGGACGCAGGCCGCCCATGATCAGCTGGATCGGCAGGGCGCGGCCGAAGGTCCTGCGGATGTCGGCGATCACCGGGGAGAAGCCGTAGCACCACGAGCACATGGGATCGGCGAAGTAGATCAGGTGCGGCGTTTGCATGACGCACCAGTCTAGCACCGAGCGGGCGCCCGGCGCTCGGGCTTTTCAGGTCCCGGCCCGGCGCCGCGCCCGCGCCTGGCGCTCCCAGGCCTCCCGCGCGGCCATCACCGCGCCGGTGAAGTCGCGGCCATAGAGGCGGTAGCAGGAGAACACCACCTCGACCCCGGCCGGCAGGGTCCTGGCCAGGGCCTCCAGGCCCGGCGTGACGTCGGTGCGGTGAATCACCCGGCCCTCGTCGTTCGAGCAGCGCAGGGGCGGCTCCCCCAGCCGGGAGAGATGGGGGCAGGCGCCCGCCGCCCGCTCGGCGCAGGCGCGGTGGATGGGGGGAACGTTGCAGCCGTACTGCTGGGTCCCGTCGTGCAGGGTCACCAGGCCGCCGGAGGCGACGGGGAAGATGTAGCGGTCGTGGGCCGGGGTCGGTTCGCCGCAGACATGGCAGAGCAGGTCCACCATGCCCCGACGCTGTCGGGTGACGTGGATGGCCGCGAAGAGCGGTTCGCCCACTCCCGGGGCCTGTTTCTGATCCAATTCCAGCAGGCCCGGGAAGTCGCGCGACGGCTGGAGACGGAAGGCCTGCTCTCCGCTCCAGGCCGCCGACCAGGGAACCTCGACCTCTGCTGTCCCGGGCATGGGAGCCTCTTGTGTGACCGCGCGATCCTATCCTAGGCCCAGGGCCGACGGGTTCGCCAGTCCGCGCCTCAGCCCGGATGGGCCCCGGCGGCCCTGGCCAGCTTCAGGGCCTCGTCGAGGGCCTGGTCGGTGGGGACGGCGACGTCGGGGGTGACGCCCTTGCCTTCCCAATCCCAGTTGGTGTCGGGATCGTAGGTGCGGCCGACGGGGATGAAGACGGCGAAACGGTCGCCCACCTCCAGCAGACCGCCGAAGTGGCCGGCGCCGCGAGTGGTCTCCCCCACCAGGGTGGCGCGATGGGTGCGCTTGAAGGCCAGGGCCAGGTGCTCGGCGGCCGAGGCCGAACGCCGGGAGGTCAGGTAGTAGACGGGGACCTTCTGGAGCCGGGTCTCCGTGCGGTCGGGAATGACGACGTGGTCGCGGCTGACGACCTCGGGGGCCGACCTCTGGCGCACCAGGGTGGGGCCGTCCTCCATCGGGCCGGAGTCCTCGATCCCGGCGCGGGTGTCCATGCGCACCAGCTGGGTGGGCTTGGCGTAGAGCAGGGGCAGGATGGCGTCCATCACCCCCAGCCCGCCCCCGCGATGGGGCCGGGCGTCGATGACGACGGCCTTGGCCGAGGCGTTGGCCAGCAGGAAGGCGCGGGCCTTCTGCGCCACGGCCGGATCGTCCGGGAATTCGTTGAAGCGCAGATAGGCGACGTCGCCGATCATCCTGGCCTCCTCCAGGCCGGGCGGCCCGTTGGCGCGCGCGCTCATCGGAACGTCGGCGGGGGGCGGGCGGCGGGTCTGGAAGGCGGCCTGGGTGGCCAGGCGCAGGTGGCCGTCCTTTGCCAGGGCCTGCAGGTCGGCGGTGACCTTCTCGCCGAAGGCGGTCGGGTCGGTGAGGCCGTCATAGGCGCCGGCCGCGAGGTTGGCGCGCAGCAGGCCGGCGTAGCGGGTCCCGACCTCGGGGAAGACGAAGTTGGCCTCCAGCAGCTTGGCGAGCTGCTCGATGGCCTGGCCGCGCTCGGCGGCGTCCATCGGCTTGGCGGCTTCGGCGGGCGCGGGCGGGGGCGCGGTCTGGGCCTGGGCGGGGCCGGTGGAAAGCACGAGGGCCGCGCCGGCGGCCAGCAGAAGACGACGCATGAAGAGCCTCCAGAACGGGCCCCGGTGATAGGCGGGCGTCCGGAGGGGGGCAAATTAAGCTGTCGTAAGCTTGGCCGCGGGCCGTTTCAGCTTGATCCAACCCGCGTGACCGCCACACTCCGGGCCTCGGGTTTGCGGAGTGACGGAATGCGTACGAGTCGGGTTGCGATGGCGGCTGCGGCCGCCCTGCTGGTGAGCACGGGCCCGGCCCTGGCCGCGGGCAAGGACGCCAAGGTCTGGGCGGCGGCGCAGGCCGCGCGTCCGGCCCAACTCGACCTGCTGAAGACGGTGGTGAACATCGATTCCGGCACCGGCGACGTGGAAGGCGGGCGCAAGGTGGCCGCCGTCCTGATCCCTCGCCTGAAGGCGCTCGGCATGACCATCGAGAGCGTGCCGGCCGAGATCGAGGGCCTGCCGGAGAACACGGTGGCCACCCTGAAGGGGACGGGCAAGGCCAGGATCCTGATGATCGGCCACATCGACACCGTGTTCGGGCCGGGCACCACGGCCAAGTGGCCCTTCGCCATCGAGGGCGATCATGCGCGCGGCCCAGGGGTCGCCGACGAGAAGGGCGGGGTGGTCGAGGGACTCTATGCGCTGCAGATCCTGCACGATATGGGCTTCAAGGACTTCGCCCAGATCACCTTGCTGATCGAGACCAGCGAGGAGCGGGGCTCGCCGGGAACCCGCGCCCTGATCGACAGGCTGGTGAAGGCCCACGACGTGGAGCTGAACCTGGAGCCCGGCGACGCGCCCGACGTGATCACGGTGTGGCGCAAGGGCTCCTCGACCATGAACATCGCGGTCAAGGGCCGCGCCGCCCACGCCGGGGTCGCGCCGCAGGACGGCCGCAACGCCGCCGTCGAGCTGATCCACCAGCTCGCGACCGTCGAGACCATGCCCCACTCGGGCGACGGCCTGACCGTCAACCTGACGATCATCCAGGCGGGCTCGCGCTACAACATCATCCCCGAGGACGCCAAGGCGCAGCTCAATGTGCGGGCCCGCAAGAAGAGCGAGTTCGACGACGTGGAGGCCGCCCTGCAGGCCGCCGCCAAGACCACGGTGGTGCCCGACACCACGGTGACGGTGACGCGGGAGACCTCCTTCCCGCCGCTGGCCAACAACCCGGCGACGGACGCGCTGGCGGTCCGCGCGCAAGCCATCTATGCGGGCCTGGGGCTGAAGCTGGGGACCGGGGGCAATGGCGGCGCCTCGCAGTCGGCCCTGGCCTATGAGGCGGGCACGCCGGCCCTGGACGGCCTGGGCCCGGTGGGCGGCGGCTTCCACTCCGACAAGGAGTTCATGGACCTGAAGTCGGTGACGCCGCGGCTGTACCTGCTCACCAAGCTGATCATGGACCTGAGCGCGAACCCGCCGAAGAAGTAGGGTTTCTCAGGGTCGGGGCGGCGCCTCCACCTCAGAGAAGGCCAGCACGGCGGGCGGGAGGCGCAGACCGCGGACCTCTATCGCCGAGGCCGCGGCGTTCAGTTCGCCCAGTTCCGCCGGGGTGAAGCGGACGGTCGCCGCGCCGATGTTGTCGACCATGTGGGCCATCTGGGTCGTGCCGGGAATGGGGACGATCCAGGGCTTCTGGGCCAGCAGCCAGGCGAGCGCGATCTGGCCCGGCGTCGCCTGCTTGCGTTGCGCCCAGGTCTTCACGAGTTCGACCAGGGCCAGGTTGTGCGGCAGGTTCTCGGCGGAGAAGCGGCCCTCGATCTTTCGGATGTCGCCGTCGGCGAAACGGGTGTCAGCGTCGATGGCCCCGTTCAGGAACCCCACCCCCAGCGGGCTCCAGCAGACGAAGCCGATCCCCAGTTCCTCGCAGGCGGGCAGGACCCACTTTTCCGGGCCCCGCCAGAGCAGGGAGTATTCGTTCTGGACGGCGGTGACCGGCAGGGCGGCGTGGGCCCGGCGCAGGGTCTGGGGACCCATTTCGCACAGGCCCCATTGCAGCACCTTGCCCTGGGCCATCAGGTCCCCGACCGCGCCGGCGACGTCCTCGATCGGCACCTTGGGGTCGACCCGGTGCTGATAGAGCAGATCGATCCGGTCGGTGCGCAGGCGCTTCAGCATCCCTTCGACGGCGAGCTTGATGTGCTCGGGGCGGCTGTTGAGGCCCGGACGCCGCTGACCGGTCTCCAGGTCGATGTTCCAGCCGAACTTCGACGCGATCACGATCTTGTCCCGGAAGGGCGCCACGCCTTCGCCGAGGATCCGCTCCACCTCGTGCGGCCCATAGGCCTCGGCCGCATCGAAGAAGGTCACGCCCTGGTCGTGGGTCGAGCGGATGATGGTGATCATCTCCGGGCGGTAGGGGACGGTCGTCTGGTAGGTGCGGCTCATGTTCTGGACGCCGAGGCCGACGCTGGAAACCTCCAGAGCGCCGAGCCGGCGTCGCCCGTTGCGGGGCGCCGGGGCGGGGGAACGCGCCTGGGCGCCGCCCACGGCTCCGGCGGCGGCGGGAAGGGCCAGGCCGAGGGCGAGGAGGTCGCGGCGGCCAAGGCCGGGGGTCCGTTCAGGCATGGCGGTTCCTAGCGGTTGGTCATGGCCAGGACGGCCTGGGGGAGGCGCGCGCCCTGGATGCTGATCTGCGCGGCGGCCTCGCGGATCGCAGCGAGATCGGCGGCCGTAAGCTCGACGTCGGCGGCTCCCAGGTTCTCTTCCAGGCGGTGCAGTTTGGTGGTGCCGGGGATGGGGACGATCCAGGGCTTCTGCGCCAGAAGCCAGGCCAGCGCGATCTGGGCCGGGGTCGCGGCCTTGCGCGCCGCGATCTGCCGCAGCAGGTCGACCATCGCCATGTTGGCGGCCCGGGCCTCGGCGGCGAAGCGGGGCGAGAAGTTGCGGAAGTCGTTGGCCGCCAGCTCTGTCGTCGTGTCGATCTTGCCGGTCAGGAAGCCGGCGCCCAGGGGACTGAAGGGCACGAAGCCGATACCCAGTTCCTCGCAGAGGGCCAGGGCGCCGTTCTCCTCAACGTCCCGCGTCCACAGGGAGTATTCGTTCTGCAGCGCGGTGACCGGCTGAACGGCGTGGGCGCGGCGGATGGAGTCCAGGCTCGCCTCCGAAAGCCCGAAGTGCTTCACCTTGCCGGCCGCGATCAGGTCCTTCACCGCGCCAGCGACCTCCTCCATCGGCACGGCCGGATCGACGCGGTGCTGGTACAGCAGATCAATGCGGTCGGTCCGTAGGCGCTTGAGCATCGCCTCGGCGACCGCCTTGATGTGGTCGGGCCGGCTGTTCAGCCCGCCGGTCCGGGCGCCGGTCGTCGGATCGATGTCGAAGCCGAACTTGGTGGCGATCACCACCTGGTCGCGGAAGGGCGCCACCGCCTCGCCCAGCAGAGCCTCGTTGGCGAAGGGGCCATAGGCCTCGGCGGTGTCGAACAGGGTCACGCCACGCTCAAAGGCGGCGCGGATCATGGCGATGGCCTCGGCGTCCGGCGTGGCGTCGCCATAGGCGGCCGACAGGCCCATGCAGCCATAGCCGAGGGCGGAGACCTCGAGGCCCCCCAGTTTGCGCGTCTTCATGTCGGCTCCTTGGTTCGTGAAGCCAAAGGTAGGACGCGCGGGAGATGCCGATTAGCCGCTAAGATGCGCATGAACCTATCAGTGAGACTTATCAATGCGCCGCGAGAACCTGGGCGACCTGACAACCTTCCTGGTGGTGGCGGAGGAGCGCAGCTTCACCCGCGCCGCCGCCAGGCTGGGATCCTCGCAGTCGGCGGTGAGCCAGACGGTCCGTCGGCTGGAAACCAGTCTGGGCCTGAGTCTGCTGACGCGGACGACCCGCAGCGTCGCGCCCACCGTGGCGGGGGAGCGGCTGCTGGCCAAGCTGCGCCCCGCCTTCGACGAGATCGACAGCCAACTGGCCGCCGTCACCGAGTTGCGGGACAAGCCGGCCGGGGCGGTGCGTATCACCACCAGCCAGCACGCCGCCGACACCGTGCTGTGGCCGGCCCTGGAACGGCTGCTGCCGGACTATCCGGATATCCAGGTGGAGCTGTCGGTGGACACGGGCTTCCGCGATATTGTGGCCGACCGCTTCGACGCCGGCGTGCGGCTGGGCGAGCAGGTGGAGAAGGACATGATCGCGGTCCGTATCGGGCCGGATCTGAGCATGGCCGCGGTGGCGACGCCGGCCTATTTCGAGGCGCGAGGGACGCCCCTCACGCCGCACGACCTGACCCAACACGACTGCATCAATCTGCGCTTTCCGACCCTCGGCGGGCTCTATGTGTGGGAGTTCGAAAAGGACGGGCGGGAGTTGCATGTCCGGGTGAACGGCCAGCTGATCTTCAACGAGACGCAGTTGATCCTGAAGGCGGCGTGCGCGGGCCTGGGCGTGGCCTTCGTCCTGGCCGACCATGTGGCGGCGCATCTGGCCGACGGCCGCCTGATGCGCGTGCTGGAGGACTGGTGTCCGCCGTTCGCGGGCTATCACCTCTACTATCCCAGCCGCCGGCAGCCGGCGCCGGCCTTCGCCCTGCTGGTGGAGGCCCTGAAGTTCAGGGCGGGGTAGGGACGCCCCAATGCCCCTCGAAGCTCTGGGCTTCGATGAAGATGCGGGTGATGTCGGGGTGGGCGGCCTTGAGGGCGGTCTCGATGCGGGTGACGGTGCGCTCCACCTCGCCGGCGGGCATGGCGTCGTCGAAGTCCAGGCTCAGAGCCACCAGGATGTCGCAGGGGCCGAAGTGCATGGTCAGCAGCTCATTGACCCGGGCCACGCCGGGCTGGGCGGCGGCGAGCGCCTTGATCGCCGCGCGGGTGTGCGGCGCGGCGGCCTCGCCGGTAAGCAGGCTCTGGCTCTCGGCGGCCAGGAAGAAGGCGGTGGCGGCCAGGATCAGGCCGACCCCAACGGAGGCCACCCCGTCCAGCACCGGCATGTTCAGGGTCTGAGAGAAGAACACGCCCAACAGGGCCACCAGCAGGCCCAGCAGGGCGGCGGTGTCCTCGAAGAGCACCGTGAAGACGGTGGGATCCTTGCTGGACTTCACCGCCGCCAGCCAACCGCGCCCGGCGCGCTCCTCGTTGAAGGACTTCAGCGCCACGATCCAGACGGCGCCCTCGAACACCACCCCGAAGGCCAGGACCAGGTAGTTGACCCAGGCGTTCTCGATCGGCGTGGGGTGCAGGATCTTCTCCACCCCGTGCAGCAGCGAGACCACCGCGCCGACCCCGAAGATCAGCACCGCCACCACGAAGGTGTAGAAGTAGAGCTGCAGGCCGTAGCCCAGGGGGTGGCGCTCGGTGGGGGGCTTGGCGGCGCGGCGCAGGCCGTTGAGCAGCAGGAGCTGGTTGCCGGTGTCCACCACGGAATGGACCGCCTCGCTCATCATGGCGCTGGAGCCGGTGAAGAGGGCCGCGGCGAACTTGGTGACCGCGATGGCGGAGTTGCCGGCCAGGGCGGCGAAGATGACGGTTCGGGAGTGGGCCATGGGTCGCGGTAGAACGCGGCAGATGAAAATTCGTCTGTCGCCATGGTGGGCGCGCGCCGCTAGCCTGTCCCCATGATGATCGGTTTCGTCGCGGTCTGACCGCGCCTCCAGTCCGTTCGACCTGACCGCGTGGCCCCGCGCCGCGCTCGAGCGCCTGCGCGCGCATCATTCGAAAGACCAAGACATGGATCTGATCATCCGCGGGGCCGCGAGCCCCGACGACGCCTACATGCCCATCTGGGCGCCCCTGCTGGCCTTCAACGAAAAGACCGTCGGCGACGCGCAGGGCGAGCCCTTCGCCCTGACCATCACCGGACCCGACAGCGAAGAGGTGCTGGGCGGGCTCTGGGGCCTGTCGCTCTGGGGCTCGTTCTATATCGGCCTCCTGGTGACGCCGGAGGGCGCGCGGGGGCAGGGGCTGGGGACTTCATTGATGGCCCAGGCGGAGGCCGAGGCGGTCGCCCGCGGTTGCCGCAACATCTGGCTCGACACCTACGCCTTCCAGGCGCGGGCCTTCTATGAGCGGCTGGGGTTTGAGCTGTTTGGCCAGATCGACGGGCCGGCGCCGATGTTCCCGCGCTGGTTCCTGCGCAAGGATCTGTAATCGCGCATAAAAAAGGGGGCGGCCCCCGTGGGAGCCGCCCCTTGAGTTAAGTTCTCGAGGGGGAAGACCTCTAGAACTTTTTGGTGACGCCCAGCTTGAAGTAGCGGCCGAGCGGATTGGCGGTGAAGGGGTCGTAGCTGAGGTCCAGCCGGGCGAAGGGCGGGTCCTGGTCGAAGACGTTGATCACCGAGGCGGTCACCGTCACGTCCCAGGGCAGGAAGGCCCGGTAGCTGATGTCGTGGGTGAGGAAGGCGTCGACCTTCTTGCCGTTGGGGCTGGCCGCCGTGAAGGTGGTGGCCCCGCGGGTGTCGATCATGTCGTCGACATAGCGGACGGTCCAACGGATGTTCTGTTCGCCGCGGGTGTATTCGGCGAAGGCCGTGGCCTTCCACTTCGGCTGCGAGCCGTAGCCCAGATAGTCCATGGTGCCGGAATAGTCGGCCGCCGGCAGGACGGTGACGCCCTCGATGGTGGTGGCGGCGACGTCGTAGTTCAGCACGTAGGTCATATCGAGGCCCAGGCCGACGGAGCCGTCCAGGACGTCGCGGAACTTGTAGCTGGCCGAGAAGTCCAGGCCGCTGGTCTTCACGTCGGACCCGTTGACGTAGTTGATCCGCACCCGGTTGATGTTCCCCGGCAGGCAGACGCCGCCGATGAAGCTGACCCGGCTGAGCAGGCCGGCATAGGCCGGATTGGCGCAGTTGTTGGGCAGGCTCGTCGAGGTCCCGTTCGGGAACAGGGCGTTGACGATGGACGAGCCGCTCTCGTTGCGGATCGGGCCGGCGAAGTCGAAGCTCCAGTAGTCGAGGGTGGCCTGGAAGTCGCTGATCTGGACGATGGCGCCCAGGTTCAGGGTGTTGGCCTTTTCCGGCTCCAGGTTCGGGTCGCCGTAGAGGTCGTAGGCGCGATAGCCCCCGGCCACGGCGGTGTAGGCCAGGTTGGTGGTGAAGGCCGGGGCGATCTGGGTCTGGGGCGGGGCGCGGAAGGTCGAGCCCGCCGAGGCGCGGAAGGCCAGCCAGTCCAGGGCCTGCCACTTCAGGGCCACCTTCGGATTGGTGGTGGCGCCGACATTGCCGCTGTAGCTCTCGTAGCGGACCGCCAGGGTGGCGGTGAGGCTGTCGGTGAGCGGCGCCTGCAGTTCGCCGAAGGCGGCCAGCACGCTGTAGTCCAGGTCATAGTTGGTGAGCGGGCCGAAGAAGCTGAAGGCGCCGTTCTTGGCCGTGCAGGTCGCGGCCGGATTGATCGGGCTGTCGACGCAGGGGGTCACGGCGATGTTGGTCAGGTCGCTGACGCGACGGTCGATGGCGCTCCAGCGGTACTGGCCGCCGGCCGCCCAGGCGAAGGCCCCGGCGCCCAGGTCGATCGGCAGGTCGCCGTTGAAGACCAGGTCGGCGGCGAACAGCCGGGTGCGGGTCTCGTAGGAATAGTCCTCGAACAGGTAGTCGAGGACGTCCTTCGAATTGGCCGTGGAGCCGACGTAGTTGGGATTGGTGCGGCCGTCGAGGACGTTGGCGGGGACGCCGGTGGAGAAGGGGTTGAAGTAGAGGCAGCCGCCGACGCCCGGGGTCCCGGTGGCGACGTTGCAGCCCGTGCCGCCGAGGCCGCGCAGGGCCAGCTCCAGGCGCGAGACGATGACGTCCGGCGTGGCGATCTCGCTCTGATCTTCCATGTAGGTCAGGGCGGTGTCCCAACCGATGCCGTTCTCGAACTTGCCGTTGAAGCCGCCCGAGACGCGGAAGGCCGTGAACTTGCGGCGGTCTTCCTTGCCCTCATAGCCGTAGAGGCCGTTGCCGCCGACGCCGAGCGGACGCCAGGCGATGGAGGTGAACAGGCCGCTCGTGGCGGCGGTCGCCGGGGCCAGGCCCTTGGCGATCAGGGCCTGCAGGCCGGGGTTGGAGGCCGGGATGTAGAAGCCGTTGCCCTGGGCCTTGGTGGTGGTGGCCGAGGAGGGGAAGTTGTTCGGCGGATAGGAGGGCGAGGAGTTCTCCTCCGGCACGTCGTGGCCGGCGTAGAGCACTTCGAAGTGGAACTTGGTGGAGTCGGTGACCTCGAGGTTCACCTGGCCGAACAGCTGATAGTGCTCCTCACGCTCGATGAGGTTGTCGAAGCCGATGTACTGGAAGGCGCAGCTGGGGCCGCCGGAGATCACCGCGCAGCCGGGGTCGGCATAGGCCGAGGTGTAGCTGGCGCCGCCGTTGGCGCTGGAGAGGTAGATGCCGGGGCTGCCGAAGGTGGACCAGCCGCCCTGCGGGTTCTCGGTGATCGAGCGGATCGTGTAGTCGCGCTCGCGGGTGTTCAGTTCCGAGCGGTGGCGGTAGCCGGCCGTGAGCAGCAGGTCGCCGCGGTCGCCGACCCAGCCATAGGCCAGACCCGTGGTGTATTCGCCGTCCGAGCCCGGAATGAAGGAGTACTGGCCCGAGGCCTCGAAGCCGTTGAGGTTCTTGCGGGTGATGAAGTTGACCACGCCGGCCACGGCGTCCGAGCCGTAGGTCGCCGCCGCGCCGTCCTTCAGCACCTCGACCCGGCCGATGGCCGCGGCGGGGATCAGGTTGGTGTCGACGGTGATGTTGCCGGGGGAGACGGCCATGCGGCGGCCGTTCATCAGCACCAGGGTGCGCTCGGCGCCCAGGCCGCGCAGGTTGATGTTGCCCGAGCCGGTGGTCTGGCCGGCGCCGAACTGGTTGGACTCGCCGATGGCGCCGCTGACCGCGGGAATCGACTTGATCAGGTCCACCGTCGAGGGGGCGCCCTGCTTCTGCATCTCATCGGCGCCGATGACGTTCACCGGCAGGGCGGCGTCTTCCGGCGAGCCGGCGATGAAGGAGCCGGTGACGACGACTTCGGAGACTTCGGCGTCATCCTGGGCGAAGGCCTGGCCGGCGGACAGGCTGAGTATGGCGGCCAGCGCGACAGACGAGGCCCCGGCAAGATAGCTTTTGTTACGCACGCGTTTCCCCTGTTTCAAATATAACTGCGTTATCAGCCGCAATATTGGCAGACCGCTGCGGGGAAAGAGCGGCGTCAGTTCTGAAACTCAAGTCTCTTTTCTGTTAGAATTTTCCGAGATGAGAAAAGACCCTGACAGTATTGTCAAAACTAGTCTGATATCGGGATTCAGTTTTTCGCGTTACGTCAAAAGCATACCGAAGTTTCGAACGCGTCTGGGAAAAGGCGTTTAAAAACAGTCCAGCCGGTCGGTAAAAAGTTGACGCAGGGGCCGAAAGGGCGGGCTGTCGTTTTTCGGCAACAGGAACGCGCAAAACCGCCTCCGGAGTCGGTTCGACAGCCGGGACGGTTCGCTTACAGCGTCAGAAATCGCGCGGTGTCGGGTTACCGAGTCGGGGCGACGGCGCCGGAGGTCTCGGGGGTGGGCTCCACGGGGGCCGCCTCGGGGGCCGGTGCGGGCTCGGGCGCGGGGTCGCTGTTCACCTGGAAGGTCTTGCCCATCAGCTTGGCGCGTTCCTCCAGGGCGTGGGCCGTGGGAGTGCAGCGGACCGGCAGGGTCCAGCCCATCCAGTTCTGGGCGACCTGGCGCTTGGGCATGTTGGCGGCGGCGGCCCAGGTGGCGTGCCCCTTCTTCACGGCCGCGGCGCCGATGGTGTTGATCGGCTTGAGGCTGGCGCGCTCGGCGGCCTCCATGGCGCGGGCGAACAGCTTCATGTCCTGCTTGGCCCGGGTCTGGATGGTGGCGTAGGCCTGCAGCTTCTCGGCCAGGGTGGTGTCGGGGTTCACCGGCGGGGTTTTCTCGATGTCGGTGACGTCGGGCATCATCTGGTCGTGCAGGTCGACATAGCCGCGCAGGGCCCCGTAGCACCAGGCCACCAGACCGTAGTCGTCCCGCGGCGCGCCGGCCGGATAGGGCATGTCCTCGGTGAGGGTCAGCTCGGCGGGGGCGGGCGCGGCCGTGGCGGGCTCGGCGGCGGCGAACAGGGCGAGGGCGGCGATGAGTGCGGACATGAAGACGTTGGAACCTTGAAACTGTGTCGATCAGGAGGCGGCGGGCGATCCGAAGCCTCCGCCCCCTGGGGTTTGGATCTCGATCACGTCGCCAAGCTGGACCGTAACCGAGAAGCAGCCGGGAAGTTCCTTTACCGCGCCCGAGGCCGTGATCAAACGCTGGGCGCCGGGCAGGGCGGGGCCGCCGCCCGCGATCCCCTGGGGGGCGTGATCGCGCCGGGTGGAGAGCAGGGCCGCCTCCATGGGGGCCAGGAAGCGCACCCGCCGCACCGCCCCGTCGCCGCCGCGATGCGCCCCGGCGCCGCCTGAGCCCGGCCGGATGGCGTAGGTCTCCACCCGAACCGGGAAGCGCCGCTCCAGGATCTCCGGGTCGGTGAGGCGGCTATTGGTCATGTGGGTGTGGACCGCGCTGGCGCCGTCGGCCTGGGCGGTCGCCCCGGCCCCGCCGCAGAGGGTCTCGTAGTACTGGCGGGTCTCGTCGCCGAAGGTGAAGTTGTTCATCGAGCCCTGGGCGTTGGCCATGACGCCGAGCGCCGCATAGAGGGCGTCCACCACGTGCTGGCTGGTCTCGACATTGCCGGCCACCACGGCGGCGGGCGGGGCCGGCGCCAGCATGGAGCCCGGCCGCGTCAGGATGTTGAGGGGCGCCAGGCAGCCGGAATTGAGCGGGATGTCATCGTCCACCAGGGTGCGGAAGACATAGAGGGCCGCGGCGTCGACGATGGCCGAGGGGGCGTTGAAGTTCGACGGCAGCTGGTCGGCGGACGGGCGGAAGTCCAGGGTCGCCTCGCCCCGGGCGGCGTCCACGGTGGTGACGACGACGATCTCGCCGCCGCCGTCCATGGGGACCCGGGCCTGGCCGTCCGACAGCTTGCCGATGGCGCGGCGGACCGAGGCCGTGGCGTTGCGCTGCACGAAGGTCATGTAGGCGGCCACCACCTCGCCGCCGAAGCCCTCGATCATGCCGGCCACCGCCGCCGCCCCGGCCTGACAGGCGGCGATCTGGGCCTTGAGGTCGGCGATGTTGCGGTCCGGGGCCCGGGCCGGCCAGCGTCCAGCCCCCAGGGCCTGCCGCGTTTCCGATTCCAGAAATTCGCCGCCGCGCATGATCGGGATGGCGTCCAGCAGCACGCCCTCCTCGTCGATGGTCTTGGAGAAGGGCGGCATGGAGCCGGGCTGCACCCCGCCGACATCGGCATGGTGGCCGCGGGCGGCGACGTAGAAGGCCGCCGTCGCCGCGCCCGGCATGAAGACCGGCATGACCACGGTGATGTCGGGCAGGTGGGTGCCGCCGGCATAGGGATTGTTGAGGGCGAAGGCGTCGCCGGGCCTGAGGGTGGGATGGCGATCGCGGACCGCGCGGACGCTGGCGCCCATGGAGCCGAGGTGGACCGGCATGTGCGGGGCGTTGGCCACCAGGCCGCCGCCCGCGTCGAAGAGGGCGCAGGAGAAGTCCAGCCGCTCCTTGATGTTCACCGAGTGGGCGGTGCGCTCCAGGGCCGCCCCCATGGCCTCGGCCACCCCCATGAAGCGGCGGTTGAAAAGCTCCAGGGTGATGGGGTCGGGGCGGTCCAGGGCGATGGCGCGGACCTGGACGCCGCCGGCGCGGGTCAGGCGGATCAGGCCGTCCGCTTCAGCCGTGGCGCGCCAGCCCAGCGGCAGGGCGATCTGGGTGTCGGGGCGGACGATGAGGGCGGGGCCTTCGAGGGTGGTGAGGGTCTCGGCGGCCACGATGGGGGCGGGGGTGGTTTCGCCGTGGGCGAACATGGCGACCTCTCCCTCCCCTTCATGGGGAGGGTGGACGAGCGAAGCTCGGACGGGTGGGGAGTGCTTGCCAGACTCCCCCACCCCGATCGCTTCGCGATCTGCCCCTCCCCAGGTCGGGGAGGGAGGGAGGGCGACAGCCTCGGCCTCCACGCTCGCGATGACGATCGTCCGGTCGGGCTCCACGAAGCCGAACAGGCGGCGGTGGGCGGCTTCGAAGGCGGCCTTGACCTCGGCCAGGGGGCCGAGCGCGATGGGCAGTTCGGCGTCGGCGCCGTCATAGCGCAGGCGCAGGGTGAGGGTGAGCTGGCCGTCGGCGGCGCCCTGGTCGGCCAGCGCCTGGCGGGCCTCGGCTTCGACGGTTTCGAGGAGGGTGGCGGCGCGGGCGAGGCCCGCCTCGTCCAGAGCGGCGTCCAGACCGGCCTGCTTGAGGGCCGTGACCCGGGCCTGGCCGATGCCCCAGGCCGAGAGCACGCTGCCATAGCGAGGGCACAGCACCTCGTCGACGCCGAGCGCCTCGGCCACCTGGCAACCCACCTGGCCCGCCGCGCCGCCGAAGGCCACCAGGGCGTGGCCGCGCGGATCGAAGCCGCGCTCGGTGGAGATGCGGCGCACGGCCTGGGCGGTCTGCTCCACGGCGATGGCCACGAAGCCCTCGGCGGCGGCCTCCACGCTGGCCGCCCCCATGGCCTGGGCGAGTTCCGTCAGGCGGGCGCGGGCGGCGGCGACGTCCAGGGGCGCATTGGCGTTCGGGCCGAAGATGGCCGGGAAGAAGCGAGGATCGAGCCGTCCCAGCACCAGGTTGGCGTCGGTGACCGTGGCGGGGCCGCCCCGGCCATAGGCGGCGGGGCCGGGGTCGGCGCCGGCGCTGTGGGGCCCGACCCGGGCCCGAAGGCCGTCGAAGAACAGGATCGAGCCGCCGCCGGCCGCCACGGTCTCCACGTCCAGCATGGGGCTGCGCAGCTTGACCCCGGCGATGACCGCGGTGTCGCGGCGCTCCAGGCGCCCGGCATAGCGGCAGACATCGGTGGAGGTGCCGCCCATGTCGAAGCCCAGGGCCTGGTCGGCGTGGGCCGCCCGCGCGGTCTCGGCCACGCCCACCACGCCGCCGGCGGGACCGGAGACCACGGCGTCGCGGCCGCGGAAGGCGCTGGCGCGCACCAGACCGCCGGCCGAGGTCATGAAGTAGAGCGGCGCTCCGGCCACCGCGCCGGCCACCTTCTCCACATAGGCGCGCAGGACCGGGGTCAGATAGGCGTCGGCGACGGTGGTCTCGGCCCGGGGGATGTAGCGGGGCAGGGGGGAGACCTCGTGGCTCAGGGCCACGAACTCGAAGCCGGCGGCGCGGGCCAGCTCGCCGGCGGCGATCTCGTGGGCGGGGTTGAGATCGGCGTGCAGGAAGGCGATGGCGGCGGCGGCGTAGCCGTCGGCGACGGCGGCCTTCAGCTTGGCCGCCAAGTCCTCGCGGTCGAGGCCCTGGACCACGGTCCCGTCGGCGGCCAGGCGCTCGCGGGCCTCGATGACGCCGGAATAGAGCGGCTCGGGGCGCACGATGTTCAGGGCGAAGAGGTCGGGCCGGGACTGGTCGCCGATCACCAGGGCGTCGGCGAAGCCCTGGGTGGCCACGAACAGGGTCCTGGCCCCGCGCCGCTCCAGCAGGGCGTTGGTGGCCACGGTGGTGCCCATCTTGATGGCCTCCACCCGCGCGGCGGGGAAGGGCGCTCCGGGGGCGGCCCCCAGCACGCGGCGCATGGCCTCGACCGCGGCGTCCTCATAGGCCGGGGAGCTGGAGAGCAGCTTGAGCGAAACCGCCTCGCCGTCGCTGGCCTTGCCGATCACGTCGGTGAAGGTGCCGCCGCGGTCGATCCAGAAACTCCAGAGCCTGTCCAAAACTTAACCTGCCTGTGGGATGATGCGCGTTGTGTTTGCTGCGTTGCGGAAGTAGCCTTGTCGATACTCCCATGAGTTTCTGGCGCAACATTGCTGGGCTCGCCGTCCGCCGCCCCGATGGTTGCGAAGACTGCGACGAATGTCCTCCGGGCCTGCCCGGCGAGGACCCCACCTTCACGACCGCCGTCACGGCGCTCGGCGCCAAGCTGGCCAAGGCCGACGGCCGGGTGAGCGTCAGCGAGTTCGACGCCTTCGCCCAGGTCTTCCAGACCGACGCGGCCTCGGAGCGCAACATCCACCGGCTGTACGACCTGGCCCGGCAGACCACCCACGGCTACGAGAGCTATGCGATCCGGCTGGCCAAACGCTACCGCAACTGCCCGGCCCTACTGGAGGACGTCCTGGACGGCCTGTTCCACATCGCCGGCTCGGACGGGGCGGTGACCGCCGACGAACTGGCCTATCTGGAGAGCGTCGCCCACCTGTTCGGCTTCTCGCCCCTGGTGTTCCGCCGCCTGAAGGCCACCCATCTGGGCCTCTCGGCCGAGGATCCTTACGGTGTGCTCGGCGTGCCCCACGACGCCCCCGACGAGGAGGTCCGCAGCGCCTGGAAGGGCGCGCTGGTGGTGGCCCACCCCGACCGCGCCCGGGCCCGCGGCCTGCCCTCGGAGTTCATCGAGGTGGCCGAGGCCAAGGCCGCCTCCATCAACGCGGCCTTCGATACAATCATGCGTGAACGCCGGGCGATGGCGCTCGAAGGGGTGGCATGACCAAGCTTTCGTCGCTTTTTTGGGTTGAGAAGCGTTGACGCCGGGGATCGCCGGAACGACATAATTGTTTGGCCGTCAGAAAAGACGGCGCCAGAGGAAGCCATGGTCAGGGAATTCGCCCGCAAACACGGTTCGGCGCTCCGCAGCTTCGCGGTGCTGGGCGGCGCTCTGGCCACCACGGCGGCCGTCGTCATCGGCGCGGTCCTGGCCCTGTTCGCCGCCGCCACGGTGGTGGTGATCGCGGTGATGTCCTCGGCCCTGCTGGCCCTCGCCGGCCTGGCCCTGCGCGCCAAGCGCACCGCCCACGCCCGGGCCGACGACGGCGTCATCGAGGCCCGCAACATGGGCGGCCACCACTGGGTCGCCTACGGCTGGAACGAGCGGCGGTAATTGATCCGCTCATCCCGGCGAAGGCCGGGACCCAGATACATCCGCCGCATTCCGGATTTCTGACTCAGGCCACGGTCTATGACCTGGATCCCGGCCTTCGCCGGGACGAGCGGGAAGGGCCTGGTCGTCCTCCCAAGCTGACGCCGGGTAGGGGTTGCAGCGCTTCATCACCCCCTCTACCGTCGCTTCAAACAAGCGTTGGGAGAAGACGGCTATGATCGGTGTGATCGCGACCCTGAAGGTCGCCGAAGGCAAGAATGCGGAATTCGAGGCGATCTTCACCGACCTCGCCAAGCAGGTGCGGGCCAATGAGCCGGGAAACCTGGCCTACCAGCTCACCAAGAGCCGCACCGACCCCCAGATCTACAAAGTCCTCGAGCTCTACAAGGACCAGGACGCCCTGACCGCCCACGGCGGCACGGACTATTTCAAGGCCGCCGGCGCCAAGATGGGCCCCTGCATGGGCGGCCGTCCCGAGATCGAATACCTCGACGGCGTCTAGGGAGGGTCGGCATGGACCTCGATTTCTCGCAAGGTGACCTCGCCTTCCGCGACGAGGTCCGCGCCTTCATCGCCCAGGCCTTCGACGACGACATGCGGGCCCACATGGCCCAGGCCAAGAACGCCCATATCGACAAGGCCGGCCAGGTCCGCTGGTGGAAGCGCCTGAACGAAAAGGGCTGGATGGCCCCCGACTGGCCCGTCGAGTACGGCGGGACCGGTTGGAGCCATGCCCAGAAGTACATCTTCGACATGGAGATGGCGCTGGCCGGGGCGCCGGACACCTCCAACATGGGGGTGCGGATGTGCGCCCCGGTGGTGATGGCCTTCGGGACCGACGAACAGAAGAAACAGCACCTGCCCAAGATCCTCTCGAGCGAGGTCTGGTGGTGCCAGGGCTATTCCGAACCGGGCTCCGGATCGGACCTCGCCTCGCTGTCCATGAAGGCCGAGCGGGACGGGGATTATTATGTACTAAACGGTTCAAAAATCTGGACGACCTACGCCCAGCACGCCGACTGGATGTTCTGCCTGGTGCGGACCGCCAACGAGGCGATCAAGCAGATGGGCATCAGCTTCCTGCTGCTGGACATGAGGACGCCCGGGATCACCATCGTCCCCCTGCCGACCCTGGACGGGCCGCCGGACGGCGAGCAGGAGATCAACCAGGTCTTCTTCGAGAACGTCCGGGTCCCTGTCTCCAACCGGATCGGCGAGGAGAACCAGGGGTGGACCTACGCCAAGTACCTGCTGCAGTTCGAGCGGGGCAACGCCTATGCGCCGGGCCTGACCAACATGCTGGCCAAGGTGAAGGCCATCGCCTCGGTGGAGCCCTCCGACGGGGGCCAGCGGATGCTGGATGACACCGATTTCCGCCGCAAGCTGACCGAGACCCAGATCAAGGTCGACGCGCTCAACGCCACCGAGCTGCGGATGTTCGCCGCCCGCACGGCCGGCGAGGCGATGGGGGCGGCGTCTTCCATGTTCAAGCTGGAGGGCAGCCAGGCCCAGCAGGCGATCACCGAACTGGCCCTGGAGGCCGCGGGCCTCTACGCCCAGCCCTTCGTGCGCGACACCTTCGCCGAGCTCCGTGGCGAGCGGAACGAGCCCCGGGCGGGTCCGGACTACGCCGCCACGGTGGCGCCCATGTACTTCAACTACCGCAAGACCTCGATCTACGCCGGCTCCAACGAGATCCAGCACAACATCATCGCCAAGATGGTGCTGGGGTTGTGAGCTATCAGGCCTTCGAGGCCGCCCTGGCCAAGGCGGTGGCGGACGGCAGGATCGCCGGGGCCGTGGCCCTGGTCACCGACCGCGACGGGGTGACCTACGAACACGCCGCGGGTGTTCGGGCCGCGGGCCAGCCGGCGGCGATGGACGCCGGGACGGTGTTCTGGATCGCGTCGATGACCAAGGCCATCGTCTCGGTGGCCGCCCTGCAGCTGGTGGAGCGCGGCAAGCTCACCCTGGACGGGGACCTGGGCGAGCTGCTGCCCGAGCTGAAGGACCTGCAGGTCCTGGAGGATGTCACCGGCGGCAAGCCCCGGCTGCGGCCGGCCCAGGGCGTCGTCACCCTGCGCCAGCTCCTGACCCACACCTCCGGCTTCGCCTACCCCTTCAGCCATCCGCGCCTGCTGGCCTATTCCCAGACCGAGGGCGCCCCCGATCCGAATTCCGGGACCCGGGCCGGCCATCGCCAGCCGCTGATGTTCGACCCCGGCCAGGGCTGGATCTACGGCATCGGCATCGACTGGGCCGGCATCGTCATCGAGGCGGCCAGCGGCCAGAGGCTGGACGCCTATTTGCGTGAGAACGTCCTTGGCCCCCTGGGGATGAGCGACACGGGCTTCGCGCTCTCCGACGAGCAGGCGGCCCGCAAGGCCAGCGTCCATGTACGCGGGCCCGACGGCGCCCTGATCCCCATCCCCTTCGGCATGCCGGCCAACCCCGAGGTGCTGTCGGGGGGCGGCGGGCTCTATTCGACGGCCGGCGACTACGCCCGGTTCCTGCGCATGCTGCTGGGGACCGACGGGGGCGGGGTGATCTCGCCGCAGACCCTGGCTGGCCTGAGGGAGTCGCACACCGCCGGCCACCGGGCGGGGATGCTGATCTCGTCCATGCCGAGCATGAGCAACGACTTCGACCTCTATCCGCACATGCAGGTCGGCCACGGCCTGGCCGCCATGGTGACCCCGGAGCCCACCGGCGACGGCCGCGGGGCCGGCAGCCTGGCCTGGGCCGGCCTGGCCAACACCTATTACTGGGCCGATCCCGAGGCCGGGCAGGGCGGGGTGCTGATGACCCAGCTCCTGCCCTTCGCCGATCCCGACGTGCTGGCGCTGTTCAAGGCGCTGGAGCGCGGGGCCTACGGGGTGGACTGAGCTCTCGGGGGGCGACGCGGCGCGCCCCAAGTGTCATCCCGGCTTCCGCGGCAGGCGGAAGACCGGGACCCATACTCACCGATCCATCCTGCGCGCCCCGCGCGTCTGGGTCCCGGACAAGCCCTGCGGGCTTTCCGGGATGACACCTTTTGGTGTGGCGCATCGCGGGGTCGCTATGAGCGCGCGATCAGCCGGGCCAGGCGCGCCACGCCATCCTCGATCTGGGCGTGGGTGGGCAGGGAGTAGCTGAGGCGGATGGCGTTGGCGGCCGGGACCTCGGCGAAGAAGGGCTCGCCGGGGACGAAGGCCACCCGCTCCTCGATCAGCGAGCGCTCCAGCAGGGCCTTGCCGTCCATCCCCTCCGGCAGCCACAGCCAGACGAACATGCCGCCTTCCGGCCGCGACCAGGTGACGCCCGGCGGCATGTGCCGCTCCAGGGCCTGCAGGGTCGCGTGCGCCTTGGCGCCATAGGCGGTGCGCAGCATGCCCAGGTGCTGCTCGTAGCCCTCGGCCACGGCGCCGAAGGCCGCCATCTGGTTGAGGGTGGAGACGTGCAGGTCGCTGCCCTGTTTCAGCAGCACCAGCTTCTCGATCACCGCGCGGGGACCGCAGACCCAGCCGATGCGCAGGGCCGGCGAGATGGTCTTGGAGAAGGTGCCGCAGAACAGGGTGCGGGCGGCCTCGATGGAACCCGAGCGGGCGATGTCCAGGGCGAGCAGGGTCGGCAGGGCCTCGCCGTCGAAGCGCAGCTCGCGATAGGCGGCGTCCTCGATGAGGGTCATGTCCAGGGTCTCGGCGAGATCGAGCAGGGCCTCGCGCTGGGCCAGGGTCAGGCTCTCGCCGGTGGGGTTGGCGAAGTCGGGGACGAAATAGCCGAGGGGGTGGGGCGCGCGGCCGGCCATCAGGGCCTCGAAGTCGCCGCCGCCGTCCAGGGCGCCGGCCGGCAGGTCCAGATAGTCCGGCTCATAGGCGTTGAAGGCCTGCAGGGCGCCCAGATAGGTGGGACGGGCCACCATCACCGTGTCGCCGCGGGTGAGGAACAGCTTGCCCAGCAGGTCGAGCCCCTGCTGGGAGCCCGCCGTGATCATGATGTTGTGCTCGTCGCAGGGGATGCCGTAGAGCGCCATGCGCTCGGCGATCCAGCGGCGCAGGGGCAGGTAGCCCTCGCTCACCGAGTACTGCAGGGCCACGGCGGCCTGGGCCGGATCGGCCAGGATGGCGTCATAGGCGGCCTGGATGCGGGCCGCCGGGAACAGGCCGGGGTCGGGAATGCCGCCGGCGAAGGACAGGATGTCGGGCTGATCCAGCAGCTTCAGCAGCTCGCGGATCTCGTTGGCGCGAACGCGCGCCATGCGCTGGGAGAAGCGCGCGGCCCAGTCGGGGGTCGGGGTGGTCATGAGGATCTCTCGTCTCGTCTCGCCGAGGCCGCCGGGGCCTCTGTTGGCCGCGCGAGCGCGCGGCGTCTCACCTGATCAGTTCAGGGGCGTCATACGAGGCGGGGAGGGATCGTGCTCATGACCATGCCTTAGCGCGCCGGCGGCTTTCTGGAAACCGCCGGCGATCGCCTAGTTCTTCGAGGGGATGGTCACCATCATGCGCTCGTAGCCCTTCACGAAGGCCGAGGGCACGCGCTTGGGCTCTTCGACCACCTGGATGGTGGGGAAGCGCTTGAGGATCTCTTCCCACAGGATCTTCAGCTGCAGCTCGGCCAGGCGGTTGCCCACGCAGCGGTGGATGCCGAAGCCGAAGGACAGGTGCTGGCGGGGACGCTCGCGGTCGATGATGTAGGCGTTGGGGTTCTCGATCACCTCTTCGTCCCGGTTGCCCGAGGCGTACCACATGATGACCTTGTCGCCCTTCTTGATGGTCTTGCCGCCCAGTTCGAAGTCCCGGGTGGCGGTGCGGCGCATGTGGGCCAGCGGGGTCTGCCAGCGGATGGTCTCCGAGACCATCGAGGGCACCAGGTCGGGATTGTCGCGCAGCTTCTGGTACTGGTCGGGGTTCTGGTTCAGGGCCAGGACCGAGCCGGTCATCGAGTTGCGGGTGGTGTCGTTGCCGCCGACGATCAGCAGGATCAGGTTTCCCAGATACTCCATGCGATCCATGTCCTTGGTGGCCTCGCCGTGGGCCAGCATGGAGATCAGGTCGCCCTTCGGCGGCAGGTTGATCCGCTCGTTCCAGAGGCGCGTGAAGTAGTCCACGCACTCGAACAGCTCCATCTTGCGCTCGGCGTCGACGATCTCGGGATCCTCGGAGCTGAACAGGCCCGATTCCGGGCCGGCGGTGGCGACGTCCGACCAGCGGGTCAGCTTGCGACGGTCCTCGAAGGGGAAGTCGAACAGGGTCGCCAGCATCTGGGTGGTGAGCTCGATGGAGACCCGGTCCACCCAGTCGAAGGGCTCGTTGATCGGCAGGCTGTCCAGGGTGTTGCAGATCCGCGAGCGGATCAGCGGCTCCAGGGCCTGCAGGTTGTGCGGCGAGACGATGGGGCTGACGGTCTTGCGCTGGACGTCGTGCTTGGGCGGGTCCATCGCGATGAACATCGGAAGGGTGAAGTCTTCCTTGGGGTCGAAGATCGTGATCGACGGCTCGGAGGAGAAGACCTCGTGGTTGGTGTCCACGGCCATGATGTCGTTGTACTTGGTCACCGACCAGAAGGGCCCGTCCTCGTGCTGGCCCTCGGGGTGGTAGTGGACCGGGTCCTCTTTGCGCAGGCGCTCGAAGTAGGGCCACATGGTGTCGGTGCGCCACAGCTCCAGATCGACGATGTTGATCTCGTCGAGCGGCATGGAATAGGCCTTGGAGCGGGCCTCCGCCTTCAGATCGATCGCGCCGTCGCTCATGGATTGTCCTCCGCAGATGCCGTCTGGTTCGGCTATCTTATCACTGTTCAGACAAGAATGCTTGAGGGCGGGCCGCAAGGCAAGAGCGCCTGCGCGAACTGCCCCTAGGTGAACCGGCGCGGCGCCCAGAAAAACTGCACAGACGGAAGCGCACGACCGTGCTTTAGCTGGGGCTTCTCGAACAATCGTTTGACCCGGAGCGCCCATGGCCGCCGACGCCCTCTTCAAGCCCTTTGATTTCAAGGGCCTGCACCTTCGGAACCGCATCGTCATGGCCCCCATGACGCGGTCCTTCTCCCCCGGCGGCGTCGTCACCGATGACGTTGTGGCCTACTACAAGCGCCGCGCGGCGGCCGAGGTCGGGCTCATTGTTTCTGAAGGCACCGGCGTCGACCGGCCGATCTCGGTGAACGACGCCAACGTGCCGCGCTTCCATGGCGAGGCCGCCCTGGCCGGCTGGAAGCGGGTGATCGACGCGGTGCACGAGGCCGGCGGGGTCATGGCGCCCCAGCTCTGGCACGTCGGCGCCGTGCGCGCCCGCGATCCGAACTTCAGCCCGGCCGGCCCCTATGACAGCCCGTCGGGCCTGTCGCGCCCCGACAAGCAATTCGGCGAGGGGATGAGCGAGGAGGACGTCGCCGACGCCATCCGCGCCTTCGCCGAGGCCGCCGCCCACGCCAAGGCCCTGGGCTTTGAGTCCATCGAGCTGCACGGCGCCCACGGCTACCTGATCGACCAGTTCTTCTGGGAAGGCACCAATGTCCGCGAGGACGCCTACGGCTCCAAGGAGCTGCCGGGCCGCGCCCGCTTCGCCGCCGACATCCTGAAGGCGGTCCGCAAGGCGGTGGGCCCCGACTATCCGGTGATCATCCGCATCAGCCAGTGGAAGCAGCAGGACTACACCGTCCGCCTGGCCCACGATCCCAAGTCGATGGAGGCCTGGCTGGGCGCCCTGGTCGACGCCGGCGCCGACATCCTGCACTGCTCGCAGCGCCGCATCTGGGAGCCGGAGTTCGAGGGCTCGGACCTCAACTTCGCCGGCTGGGCCAAGAAGCTGACCGGGGTTCCCACCATCAGCGTCGGCTCGGTGGGCCTGTCGGGTGAGTTCATCGCGGCCTATGGCGGCGAAGCCTCGCAGCCGGCCTCCCTGGACGAGCTGGAGCGCCGCATGGAGCGTGGCGACTTCGACCTGGTGGCCGTCGGCCGCGCCCTGCTGCAGGACCCCGAATGGGTGCTGAAGATCAAGGAAGGCCGCAACGACGAGCTGAAGAGCTTCGAGCGGTCGGCCATGGGGGTGCTGTACTAGGGTCCTTCTCCCTCCCCTTCATGGGGAGGGGAAGACCGCGATAGCGGTCGGGGTGGGGAGTCCTGGCAGGTTTCCCCACCCGTCTGGCGCTTCGCGCCATCCACCCTCCCCATGAAGGGGAGGGAGGGTTAGGCTCGACCTCCAGGTTCGGGAGGGATTCAATGTTCGAGGGCGGCTGCGCCTGTGGGGCGGTCCGGTATGCGCTGAGGAGCGCGCCGATGTTCGTCAATTGCTGCCACTGCCGCGACTGCCAGCGGCAGGTGGGGTCGGCCTTCGTGATCAACGGCCTGATCGAGACCGACCGCATCGAGGTGCGCTCAGGCGAGATCGCGCCCAGCCGGATGCCCACCGACAGCGGCCGACCGCACGACATCTATCGCTGCACGGCCTGCGGCACGAGCCTCTGGTCGGACTATGGCGGGCGGCCGAAGCTGCGGTTCGTGCGGGTGGCGACCCTGGACGACCCCGCGGCCTTCCCGCCCGACGCCCACATCTTCACCCGCTCCAAGCTGCCCTGGGTGAAGATCGAGGGGCAGCCGGCCTTCGAGATCTTCTACGACCTGGCTACCCAGTGGTCGCCCGACGGCCTGGCGCGGCGTCGGGCGATCCTCGGGGACGTCTAGACGGCCAGGGCCGTTTCGGCGATCGACTTGGCCGTCGGATAGTCGGCCTTGCCATTGCTGGCGCGGAGGATCTCGGTGGTGGCGACGATCCGCTTGGGGGTTTTGTAGCCGGCCAGGGCCTGGCGGACGTGGGCGCGCAGGGCGTCCTCCTCCAGGCTCGCGCCCTCCGACAGGCGGATAACACCGGTGACCGACTGGCCCCACTTCTCGTCGGGCAGGCCGATGACCAGGGCGTCCTCGACGGAGGGGTGGGTCTTCAGCGCCTCCTCCACCTCCTCGGGGAAGACCTTCTCGCCGGCGGTGTTGATGCAGGCGCTGCCCCGGCCCAGCAGGGTCAGGGTCCCGTCGGCCTCCACCAGGCACCAGTCGCCGGGGATCGAGTAGCGCTCGCCATCGATGACCCGGAAGGTGCGGGCGGTCTTCTCGTCGTCCTTGTAGTAGCCCAGCGGGTTCGGCCCCTTGATGGCGATCATGCCCGATACGCCGGAGCCGGGCTCCACCGGCTGGTCGTTCTCGTCGAACACCTTGCAGCGGCCGCCCAGCATGAACTTGGCGGTAGGCGCCTCGACGCCCTTCATCATCACCGAGGCGCCCATGCCGAGGGCCTCGGAGGAGGAGAAGGCGTCGTTGAGCATGGCGCCGGGCATGTGCTCCAGCAGGCCCTGCTTGACCTCCAGGCTCCACATCACCCCCGAGGAGACCACGGCGGCGATGCTGGAGACGTCGTACTTGCCGGGGTTGGCGTTGAGGGTGTTGAGCAGGGGCTTGCCGAAGCTGTCGCCCACCAGGACCAGGGACTGGGGCTTGTGCCGGTCGATGGTCTCCAGCAGCTCGACGGGGTCGAAGGTCTGCCCCTCCAGGGTGATGACGCAGCCGCCGGCCATCATGGCGCCCATGGAGGTCAGCAGGCCGGTGCCGTGCATCAGGGGCGGGGCGGGCAGGATGCGGCCGCCGGGGCCGGCGGCGCGGGTGGCGGCGGCCAGTTCCTCGACGGTTTCCGGAACCGGGCCCATCATGCGGGCGGGCGCCAGGGTGATCTCGCGCAGGTCGTGGTGGGTCCACATCACGCCCTTGGGCATGCCGGTGGTGCCGCCGGTGTAGATGAAGAACTGGTCGTCGCCGGAGCGCGCGATGTCCAGCGGCCCGCCATTGCCCTCGGCGGCCAGGGTGTCGAAGTTCTCGGCGAAGGGGGCGACGGTTCCGTCCTCGCTGACCTCGATCCAGGTGTTCACGTTCGGCAGGCGGGGGCGAATCTCGGCGACGGCGTCGCGGAATTCCGACGAATAGACCACGGTCTGAGCGTCGGAATTGTCGAAGATGTACCAGACCTCCTGGGGCGTGTAGCGGTAGTTGACGTTGACGTGGGTCAGGCGCGCCTTCCACCCGGCGGCGACCGCCAGCAGGTATTCCGGCCGGTTGCGCATATAGAGGGCGATCTTGTCGCCCGGCTGGGACCCGCGGGCGATCATGGCCCGGGCCAGGCTGTTGGTGATCTGGTTGGCCTGACCCCAGTTGATCACCCGCTCGCCATGGATGAAGGCCGGCGCCTCGGGCGGGACGGCGCCGCCGACGGCGTCCAGGATGTCTCCGAAATTCCAGCCCATGGTCTCTCTCCCTTGTCGCTCCGACGCTCGTGGCGCCGGATGTCGAAATTCAGTCTTGGCCGCCTCAGGCGTTGAAGTTCAGCTTCAGGCCCGGGCGCGGCCAGCGGGCCTTGAACAGCTTGCCGGTGGCCGAGCAGGTGACCCAGGCGTCGCGCATGTCGGCGCCGCCGAAGCAGATGTTGGTGACGATCAGGTCGGGGAAGGCGAAGTGCTCGTGGGTCCCGTCCGGGTCGATGGCGGTGATCCCGCCATTGATGATGGTGGCCACGCAGACCTTGCCCGAGGCCTCGACGGCCAGGCTGTCGAACAGCTGGTAGCCCGGCATGTTGGCGATCACCCGGCCCGGCGCGAAGCCGGCGGGCGGGGCGAGTTCGCCGGGCGCGGCGACGTCAAAGCCCCACAGCCGGCCAAGATTGGTGTCGGCCACATAGACCACCGTCTCGTCAGGCGAGAGGCCCACCCCGTTGGGGGAGATCAGGTGGTCGCGCTGGCGGCTGATGTGGCTGCCGTCGGTCCTGGCGTAGTAGAGCGCCCCGAACTTGCGGCCCTCCGGGGTGGAGCAGCCGTGGTCGGTGAACCAGAAGCCGCCCGACTTGTCGAAGACGATGTCGTTGGGTCCGATCAGCCGCTTGCCGTCGCAGGCGTCATAGAGGGTGGTGAGCTTGCCGGTGGCCAGGTCGAACCGCTGGATCATGCCGCCGGTATGGCTGGCGGGCGTGGGGCCGGGAATGGTCAGGCCGCCATTGTCGATCCACTCGAAGGACCCGCCGTTGTTGGTGATGTAGATGGCGCCGTCCGGGCCGACCGCCGCGCCGTTGGGGCCGCCGCCGGTGTCGACCACGGTGGTCTTCTTACCGTCCGGAGTGACGCGGGTCAGGCGCTGGGCCTTGATCTCGGTGAGGATCACCGAGCCGTCGTTCATGGCGATGGGGCCTTCGGGGAATTCGAATCCCTCGGCCACGAGCTGCATGTCCATGTTTCGTCTCCCCGTCGTTTTCTGACACTATGTCCGGGTTGCGCGACGTGAGGCCAGCCCCATGACGAAACTATATGCGCTCGATTTCTTCGCCTGGACCCAAGACCAGGCCGACGCCCTGCGCCGCCGCAGCGTGAACGAGATCGACTGGGAGAATCTGCTGGAGGAGGTGGAGAGCTTGGGGCGGCAGGAACGTAGCGAGCTTCGAAGCCATCTCGTCATTCTCCTGACCCACCTTCTCAAGTGGCGCTATCAACCGGAGCGGCGATCCAGAAGCTGGGCTCTGACCGTCGCCGAGCAGCGGGGTGAAGCGCTGCGCGTGCTGCGAGACAACCCCAGTCTCAAGCCTCAGATCGATGGCTTGCTCAAGGACGCCTATGAAACGGCGCGCCTTCGGGCGGCGCGGGAGACTCGGCGGCCCAAGACGGCGTTCCCCCCCGAATCGCCCTTCGACTGGGACGCCGTCATCTCTGAACCCGTCGAGTGGGACGGCTAGATCAGCGTCGCTCCAGCACCCGCAGGGTGAAGGGGTGCTCGTCGTCCTCGCCAGCGGGATGGTCGGTCTTGCGGACCTCCTTCCACTGGCTCTCGTCGAAGCCCTTGAGGACCACGTCGCCCTCGACCTCCGCATGGACCTCGGTGAGGTAGATGCGGCGCGCGCGGGGCAGGACCAGCTCGAACAGCGAGGCGCCGCCGATGACGCAGAACTCCTCCTGGCCGTCCTCCTCGGCCTGCTCGCGGGCGATGGACAGCGCCTCCGACAGCTCCTCGCAGACCAGAGCCCCCTTGGGCTCGAAGGAGCCGTCGCGGGACAGCACGATATTGGTGCGGCCGGGCAGGGGGGCCTTGGGCAGGCTCTCCCAGGTCTTGCGGCCCATGATCACCGGCTTGCCCATGGTCACGGCGCGGAAATTGGCCAGGTCGGTCTTCAGCCGCCAGGGCAGGTGGCCGGCGCGGCCGATGACGCCGTTGGAGGCGCGCGCGATGGGGCCGGCGGTGAGGATGGCTGTCATGGGCCCTTCATAGCCCGACTCTCCACCGCTCGTCCCGGCGAAGGCCGGGATCCAGATCGTAGGTCACGACCTGGGCCAGGAATCCGGAATGCGGTGGCTGGATCTGGGTCCCGGCCTTCGCCGGGATGAGCGGAATTACACCGCGATCGGCGCGGCGATCTTCTCGTGGGCGCGGTAGCCGCGCAGCTTGAAGTCCTCGTAGTCGTAGGAAAACAGGTCGGCCTTGTCGGCGATCTCGAGGCGCGGCAGGGGCAGGGGATCGCGGGAAAGCTGCTCGCGGGCCTGGTCCAGGTGGTTCAGATAGAGGTGGGCGTCGCCCAGGGTGTGGACGAACTCGCCGGGCTCCAGACCCACGACCTTGGCCATCATCATGGTCAGCAGGGCGTAGCTGGCGATGTTGTAGGGCACGCCCAGGAAGACGTCGGCGGAGCGCTGGTAGAGCTGGCAGGACAGCTTGCCGTCGGCGACGAAGAACTGGAACAGGCAGTGGCAGGGCGGCAGGGCCATGTCCTCGATCTCGGCCGGGTTCCAGGCCGAGACGATGTGGCGGCGGCTGTCGGGATTGGTCTTCAGGCTTTCCACCACCGCGGCGATCTGGTCGATCACCCGGCCGTCCGGGGCGGTCCAGGACCGCCACTGCTTGCCGTAGACGGGGCCGAGCTCGCCGTCCTCGGCCGCCCATTCGTCCCAGATGGAAACCCCGCGCTCCTGCAGCCAGCGGACATTGGTGTCGCCGCGCAGGAACCACAGCAGCTCCACGAAGATCGACTTGCGGTGCAGCTTCTTGGTGGTCAGCAGGGGGAAGCCCTGGGAGAGATCAAACCGCATCTGGCGGCCGAAGACCCCCAGGGTGCCGGTGCCGGTGCGGTCGCCGCGCTGGACGCCGTTCTCCAGGATGTCGGCCAGCAGGTCGAGATACTGCCGTTCCGGATGCTCCGGAGCAGTGAGGGCTTGCGGCAGGCGTTGGGCGGTCAGGGCGTTCATCAGGATGTGCCGATTTATCAGGCGAGCGTCGCGCAACCAGGTGATTCGCGCCAAGGACCAATGCGCCGCGGGGTCATCAAGGTTGCGGATAAGTCGGGAACGTAGAAAACTGACCCCACATTCTGTTCTGGGGGACTGACGATGATCCTGGCCCTGCTCATGGCCGCCGCGCTCAGCGGCTCCGACCAACCGCCCGCGGCGATCGTCGCCGCCGAGACCCTGCCCGTCGCCGCGCCGCTGAAGAAGAACGAGCAGCGGATCAAGATGATCTGCCGCGAGGACGCCCCCACCGGAACCCGCCTGACAAAGCGTACCTGCCTGTCCCTGGAGGACTGGAAGCGCCGCGCCGAGGAAGACCAGGAGGCCATGCGCCAGATGGCCATGAAGTCGGCCTTCTCGGACGTGCGGGGCCGCTAACGTCAGGCGAGAAGTTCGCCTTCCAACGTATCTCCGGTTGCTTCACCCCCAGGCGCCGTGGAACCTTGAGTAGAGTTCCAGTCTGGGGGTTCCATGATTCTCGTCTTGCTTATGGCCGCCGCGCTCAGCGCCGCGGATGAACAAACGCCTGCGCCGGTTCCCGCGCCCCCGGCGGCGGTCGAGCGTACGCCCGTCTCCGCGCCGCTGAAGCCGGGCGAGAAGCGGATCAAGATGATCTGCCGCGAGGAGACCACCACCGGCACCCGCTTCACCAAGCGGGTCTGCTACGACAAGGCCGAGCTGGAGGCGCGCCAGGAGCGGGAGCGCGAGCAGTTCATCGAGAGCCAGAACTCCCAGCAGATGAACCACTAGCCGGGCTCAGCCGGCGAAACCGCCTTCATCCAGGAATTCCTGCTCCTCCGGCGTGGTCGTGCGCCCGAGGCAGGCGTTGCGGTGCGGGAAGCGGCCGAACCGGACGATGATGTCGCGGTGCAGGACGGCGAACTTCAGGGTCTCGGGATCGCCCAGGGCGGTGCAGAGGCGCACGCTCTCCTCCTGGTCGGCCAGGTCCTCCGAATGCTCGAAGGGCAGGTACATGAAGGGCCGCAGCAGGGGCTCGACCTCCAGGTCCTGGCCGGTGGCCACGGCGTGGCGGGCGATCTGGCGGGCCTTGCCGTCGGTGGCGAAGGCGTGGCCGGTGTTACGCCACAGGTTGCGGGGGAACTGGTCGAGCAGGATCAGCAGGGCGAGCGACCCCTCGGCGGTCTCCATCCATTTGTCGTGACGGCCCAGGGCGGCCATGTAATGGACCGGCTCGAACTTCAGCTGGATGGCGGCGTCGAAGTTGGGGTTCTTGGCGAACCACTTCTTGGGGCCCGCCGCGCGCCAGAAGCCGGTGATGTCGTGCGGGGTGGCGGGCATGGGGGTCTCCGGAAGCGCGTCGGCTCGCTCTTTGAAGCCTATGTCGGTTGGCGCGAGATTCCGTTCAAGCGCGGTTCACACAGCGCCGCTCATTAACCAATTCCAAGGGACATCCACGGCCGCGCGCGGCCAGGCGAGAACAGTGACATGAAGACGGTGATCAGGGGCGCTCTGGCGCTGGCGCTGCTGGCCTCGACGGCCCCGGCGGCCTTCGCCCAGGAGGATGGCGGCGAGCATCGCCGCGCCAACCGCGACGACGGCGGCTACAATCCCGCCATGCGCGCCAGCACGCGCAACAATCCCGACAACGCCCGGCCCGCGCCGCAGCCCGCCGCTCCGGCCCCGGCTCCCGCGGCGCCCGCGGCGGCCCCGGCGCCGGCCCCCAGCGGCCAGTCCTGGCAGGGGGGCGATCGCCATCGCGGCCCGCAGACCCCGCCGACCACGACCCAGCCCGACCGCCGCGGCGGCGGGGGCACGACCTGGCAGGGCTCCGGCCAGCGCCAGGGTCAAGGCTGGCAGGGCCAAGGCTGGCAGGGTCAGTCGGGCTGGCAGGACAATGACCGGCGGCATGACGGCCGCAACGACCGCAACGATCGCAATGGCCGTCATGACGGCGACCGCAACTGGGGCGGCCAGGGCTGGAACAATGGCGGCGACCGCAACTGGCGGCCCGACCGGCAGCCGCGCCCCCGCTACGACCAGCGCCACTATGGCCAGACCTATCGCAGCCAGCAGCGCTACCGCGGCTACGCCTACCGTCCGCCGTCGGGCTTCTACATCCGCAGCTGGAGCTACGGCGACATGCTGCCGCGGTCCTGGTGGGGCAGCCAGTACCGGCTGAACGACTGGTGGTCCTACGGCCTGCCGATCCCGCCCATCGGCTACGAGTATGTGCGGGTCGGCGACGACGTGCTGCTGGTGGACATGTTCTCCGGCCGCGTGGTCCAGGTGATCTACGACGTCTTCTGGTAGATCCGAGTTTTCCCTCCCCTTCATGGGGAGGGACGAGGCGGCGATAGCCGACGAAGGGTGGGGCATACCGCCAAGGCTTCCCCACCCGTCTGTCGCTTCGCGACATCCACCCTCCCCATGAAGGGGAGGGTTCGCGGGGCGAAATGTCCTGCAAGTGGCCGTTCGGCTTGACCTTTGCGCAAAATTCCGCTGCAAAGCCCCGCCTTTGCTGCGGCGCCGTTGCGCGACGTCGTGGCGACCTTCGTCCTCAGGAGTAATGACCATGCGCGTCTACTACGACCGCGACGCCGACCTCGCCCGCATCCTGGACAAGAAGATCGCCATTGTAGGCTATGGCTCCCAGGGCCGCGCGCACGCGCTGAACCTGTCGGAATCCGGCGTGAAGAACGTGGTTGTGGCCCTGCGACCCGGCTCGGCCACCGCCAAGAAGGTGGAGGCCGACGGCCTGAAGGTGATGAGCGTCGCCGAGGCCGCGGCCTGGGCCGACGCCATCATGGTGCTGGCGCCCGACGAACTGCAGCGCGGCATCTATAACGAAGAGATCGCGCCCCACATCAAGGACGGCGCGGCCCTGCTCTTCGCCCACGGCCTGAACATCCACTTCAACCTGATCGAGCCCAAGTCGACCATCGACGTGCTGATGATCGCCCCCAAGGGTCCCGGGCACACCGTGCGCGGCGAATACCAGAAGGGCGGCGGCGTGCCGTGCCTGATCGCCATCCACCAGAACCCGACGGGCAACGCCCAGGACTTCGGCCTGGCCTACGCCTCGGCCATCGGCGGCGGCCGTTCGGGCGTCATCGAGACCACCTTCCGCGAGGAATGCGAAACCGACCTGTTCGGCGAGCAGGCCGTGCTCTGCGGCGGCCTGGTGGAACTGATCCGCGCCGGCTTCGAGACCCTGGTCGAGGCGGGCTACGCGCCCGAGATGGCCTATTTCGAGTGCCTGCACGAGGTGAAGCTGATCGTGGACCTGATCTACGAAGGCGGCATCGCCAACATGAACTACTCGATCTCCAACACCGCCGAGTACGGCGAGTACGTGACCGGCCCGCGCATCGTGACGCCGGACACCAAGGCCGAGATGAAGCGCGTGCTGGAGGACATCCAGTCGGGCCGCTTCGTGCGTGACTTCATGCAGGAGAACGCCGTCGGCGCGCCGAGCTTCAAGGCCACCCGCCGTCGCGGTTCCGAGCACCAGATCGAGGAAGTCGGCGCCCGCCTGCGCGCCATGATGCCCTGGATCACCAAGAACAAGCTGGTGGACACCGCGCGCAACTAGGCGCGACGACCGTCAGGCAGACAGGAGGGGTCGGACCGCAGGTCCGGCCCCTTTTTCTATGCGCGGTAGTCGCTGATCTGCACCTCCGCCCCGTAGTCGGCGAAGTCGCCGTCGGCGCGGCGGCGGCGGAATTCGCCCCAGGGCAGGTCGCGGTATCGGCGCGGCGCCTGCAGCGGGCGGATCACGGCCGAATAGGCGGGGTTGAAGAAGTAGGCCAGGCTGAACCGCTCGCCGTCCTCCATGGCCAGCACCCGGTGCAGCGGCGCCTGATAGGCGTCGTTGGACCAGACCTGGATCATGTCCCCCACATTGATGATCAGCCCGCCGGGGACCGGATCGACCGGACGCCAGGTCCCGTCCTTCATGACCTGCAGCCCGGGGACCCCGTCGGTGAGCAGGACGGTGAGCGCCCCGGCGTCGGTGTGGTGATGGATGCCCAGTCCCGCGGGCTCGGCGGCCTCGCCCGCCATCGGATCGCGGGTGGGGTAGTGGTTGAGCCGCAGGAAGCTGGTGTGGACGCCTTCGAAGGCCGGGGCGAGGGCCTCGGCCGGCGCGCCCAGGCCCGCGGAGATCTCCCGCAGCAGACGCAGGCACAGGACCTCGCAGGCGGCGACATAGGTCCGCGCGGTGGGCTCGAAGGCGGGGCGCCAGGGCGGGAAGGGCGTGGCGCCGGTGAAGGCGTCGTCGGTCGGCGCGAGGCCCGCGGCGTCCGGCCCGATGTCGAAGATCTCCTTCTTGTCGCGCCGGTTCTTGGTCAGTTCGCGGTCGTAATAGCCCCAGGGATTGTCGCGGCTGCGGCTGAGCGCCCGCTTGTCGGCCGCCGGCGCCGCGAACAGGCCGCGCGCCTCGTCCATCACCGCCGCCAGCAGGGCGGGATCCAGGCCATGGCCGACCAGATGGAAGAACCCCCAGTCGGCGCAGGCGCGGGCCAACTTCTCCCGAACCTCTTCGGCGCGCGCGGCCAGGTCGATGACCGGCACGGTCTGGCGGTCGTCCATGGCGGGGTCCCTGCAATCTCGCGTTCGGGGTTCCTCTAGCAGGTGGACCGCGAAAGGCGAGGCTCGCGCGAGCGGGCCGTCAATCCCGGGACTTCAGGTAGAGCTTGTCGCCCTTCACCTGGAAGGACTCCAGCCGCCGCAGGAAGGTCATGCCCAGCAGGGAGCTCGACATCGGCGCCTGGTTGACCACCAGGGGCATGTCGGAGAAGGCGATGGAGCCCACCGCCACGCTGTCGGCGGTGAAGGCCGCGCCATAGCCCATGCCGTTGGCGGTCTCGGCGGTCTTGTCGAAGGTGAGCGTCTCCAGGTCGATCCCCAGCCGCCTGGCGTCGGCGGGGCTGAGCACGGTGTCGCTGGCGCCGGTGTCCACCAGGAAGCGGACGCGCTGGCCGTTGACCATGCCCATGACGAAGAAGCCGCCCTCGTCGCCCTGGGTCACCACCAGCTCGTGCGGGCTGACGGCGACGGGGTAGGAGGAGGAGAACTGCATGCGCACCCGCTGGCCGACCCCGGCCAACTCGCTGCGATAGGTGACCCCCAGGACCAGCACGGCCACGATGGCCGCCCAGATGCCGGCGTGGCGCGCGGTCTGCCCCCAGCGGACATTCCGCGACAGCAGGGAGGTCGAAAGCATGGCCATCAGCAGCACGCCCCAGGCGACCCAGGCCCAGTCCTCGGGCGAACTCACCGCCCCGGGGAAGGCCGCGAAGAGCAGGCGCACCCCGCCAAGGAGGCCCAGCAGGGCGAGGATCCACAGCACCCGGCGCCGGCGCGCGCCCGGCGCGCGCGCCGGGTCGCGGTTTCTCACGTCCCACGGTCCGCCGCCTTCCGACATCGCCCACCCCTCCACCGACCCGCCGACAGACTAATCCAAGGCGGCCCGAAAAAAACTCGCCGAAGATCGCGGCGGCCCCCTTTTCAAGACCGGGCGGCCTTCCTAGCTCTGGGGAGCAGGCCGGGCCCCTCTGGCGATCCTCAGCTCTCCTCCCCGAGCGGATCGTGATGTCGGACTGCATCGGGTGCGCTCGATGCCGGGTCCTAGAAGGTTTGGCCCCCCATCCCTCGGTTCCGGACTCGGGCGCACCCATCCCTTGATGTGATGGAGCCCCGCGACGATGCCTCTTCTGCTTTGCCCCAACTGCAACACCTCTATGTCGGCTGTCAGCCGGCAGGCCGTGGAGTTCGACATGTGCCCCGCCTGCCGCGGAGTCTGGCTGGACCGGGGGGAGCTGGAGAAGCTGATCGCCGCCGGCCGCGGCGAGGCCCCGGCCCAGGAGGGCCCGGCCCGCATGTGGCGCGAACCCGAGCGCCCGCGGCGCGACTGGGATGACGACGACGACGACCGCCATCCCGCGCACCGGCGCAAGAAGCGCTTCGACCTGTTCGATATCTTCGACTGAGGGGCTAGGGCCTCACTGCCAGGATAGCCCCGCCTCGCCCCGCAGGATCGCCTCGGCCTCGGCCGTGTGCTTGGCCCCCTCGCGCGGGTGCAGGACCAGGGGGGGCAGGAGGGCGAGGGGCGCCTTGCCGGTCTTGATGGCCCGGACCAGCACCCGCTTGGCCGGGGCGTCGGCATGGGCGTGGATCGGGCGGATCTGGAAGGAGCCGGCCTTGGGCGCCAGCAGGGCCAGGATGTCGGCCAGACGGTCGGCGCGGTGGATCAGGGTGATGGTCCCGCCCTCCCGCACGGCCTTGAGCAGGAAGGCGGTCCAGGCCGCCAGTCCGCCCTCGGCCATCCAGGCGCCGGACTTGGCGGGCGCCGGCGCCCGCAGAGCCTTGGGATCGTCGAAATAGGGCGGGTTGGCCATCACCGCGTCGAAGGTGGGGAAACCGAGATCCTTGAACAGCCTGGCGACGTCGCCCTCCAGGATGACGACCCGTCCCTCCATGCCGTTCAGCGCCACGTTGTCGCGGGCCAGGGCCACCGCGCCGAGATCGCGCTCCAGGCCGACGAAGATCGCCCCCGGGCGCCGGGCGGCGGCGGCCAACAGGGCCCCGCCCACACCGCAGCCCGCCTCCAGCACCCGGGCCCCGTCGGCGGCGTCGCAGGCGGCCGCCAGCAGGGCCGCGTCCATCCCCGCGCGATAGCCGCCCAGGGCCTGGCGCAGGCGCACGCGGCCGTCGAGGAGGCGGTCCTCGGGTGTGGCGTCCATGTCGGTCTGCTGACTCGTAATCGGCATATCGGGTCGGTGAGGCGTTGTGCTGTCCTTGACCGTGCCTTATCGCGTCACCATTGTCCCCGCAAACGGCGACGCCCCCCCGTCTCGCCGCCCCAGACCAGGAGTCCTCGTGGACGCAGTCAGCGCCCCGGTCGTCCGAAAGCCCATCTCCATCGATGGCCTGCTGGACCTCGCGCGCCCCGACATGGCCGGCGTCGACGCCCTGATCCGCGACCGGATGCAGAGCCCGGTGGCGGTCATCCCGGCGCTCGCCGAACACCTGATCGGCGGCTCGGCCAAGCGGCTGCGCCCCCTGCTCACCATCGCCGCGGCTCGTCTGGCCGGCGCGAAGGACGATTCCTGCCTGAAGCTGGCCGCGGCCGTGGAGTTCATCCACACCGCCACCCTGCTGCACGACGACGTGGTGGATTCCTCGGAGCTGCGGCGCGGTAAGGTCGCCGCCCACCTGATCTGGGGCGCCCCGGCCAGCGTGCTGGTGGGGGATTTCCTGTTCGCCCGCGCCTTCGAGCTGATGGTGGAGGCCGGCTCCATGGCCGCCCTGGAGATCCTGGCCCGCGCCAGCCGGGTGATCGCCGAGGGCGAGGTGCTGCAGCTGACCCGCGCCCACGACCTGAACCTGCCCCAGGAGATGTACCTGGAGATCATCAAGGCCAAGACCGCCGAGCTGTTCGCCGCCGCCGCCGAGGCCGGCGCGGTCTCGGCCGGCGCCAGCCCCGAGCGCTGCAAGGCCCTGCGCAAGTTCGGCCAGGATCTGGGCGTGGCCTTCCAACTCGTCGACGACAGCCTGGACTACAGCGGCGTCAGCCAGGAGCTGGGCAAGAACCCCGGCGACGACTTCCGGGAAGGCAAGGCGACCCTGCCCCTGCTGCTGGGCATCGCCCGCACCGGCCCGGCGGAGAAGGCCTTCTGGGACCGGGCCGTGGCGCGCCTGGAGCAGGTGGACGGCGACTTCGAGCGGGCGCGGGACCTGATCACCGGGGCCGGCGCCCTGGACGCCACCCTGGACCTGGCCGCCGACTATGCGGGCCAGGCCAAGAGCGCGCTCACCGAATTCTCCGCCAGCAACAGCTGGCGCCCGGCCCTGGAAGACCTGGCCGACTTCGCCGTCAGCCGCCTGCGCTGAGGCCCAATCTGAGCTAGACTGTCCCCGCAACGCGCGTCCGGCGAGCGGGTTTGGTCGGGAATCCGGCTTAGGAACCCTCTTTCCGTTCGCACGCTCCTACTGGCCAAGAGGGAGTGTGTTTCGTGTTTGGTGGTGAACGTCTGGCGCGCCTTGGCGCCTTCAATCCGCAGTTTCCCGACGCCGAGACCCTGCACAAGGGACTGGCCCACTGGAACCATCGCCGGCTGGCGGTGGGCATGCCGTCCGATGACTGGCGCGCGGAGGTGGCCGAAGAGGCGCGGATGAAGCATTTCGAGGGCTCGTACATCGAGGCCTTCCGCGAGCATGTCGCGCCGCTCGTGGCCGACGTCCCCAGCGATCCCGAGGGCTTCCTCGCCTGGTTCGAGGCGCTCAAGGTCTCGGGCCCCGGCCAATGGGATCCGCTGTTCGCCTGGCTGGAGAACGACGCCAGCCTGGCCGACATGCGCTGGTTCCTGACCCAGGAGGCCGCCGGTGAGGCCGGCTTCGACGATCTCGTCGCCATGACCCAGGTGAAGCTTCCCGCGCGGCCCAAGCTGGAGCTGGCCCGCAACTACTGGGACGAGATGGGCCGCGGCCATGAGGGCGGGATGCACGGCCCCATGCTGGAGCGCACCACCCAGGGGCTGGAGCTTTCGCCCACCATCGACTCCACCCTGTGGCAGTCCCTGGCCCTGGCCAACACCATGACCGCCTTCGCCACCACCCGACGATATACCTACCAGTCGATCGGCGCCCTGGGCGTCGTGGAGCTGACCGCCCCGACCCGCGTGAGTGCGGTGGAAGCGGGCCTCAAACGCCTGGGAGTCGGACCCGAAGGACGCAAGTACTTCGCCCTGCACGCCCATCTGGATATCGAGCACTCCCGGGCCTGGAACGCCGAGGCCCTGGTCCCCCTGGTCACCGAGACGCCCGAATGCGCCCGCCACATCGCCGAGGGGGCCGTCATGCGCCTGATCTGCGGCGAGCAGTGCTTCGAAACCTACCGCGCCCACCTGTGGGCCCACGCCCACCCGCTGGTCTACGCGGCGGAGTAGCTACCAGCGGCGGAATTCGTCGCCGAGTATCCCGCGTTTTGCGATGCGTTCGTTGTACGCCTTTATGGCCTCGGCATTTTCCGCCGCCCACTCGACGGCTGTCTTACTATGGGCGAGGGCGACGCCGCGCCAGACCAGACCTCCCGGAAGCGCGAAGGCGGCGTAGTCCACTTGAAGGACCCGGCGGCGTGTCGGCGTCACTGCCCGCGCCGAGGCGTGGAGGATGGGCGTTGAATAGGCCCAGACATCGCCGGCCTCCGCCAGACACTGGGCAATCGGATGGCGTTCGGCTTCCGCCGCGGCCTGATTGGCTGGCACATGGCCGCACCTGTGCGAGCCTACCGCGGCCTGAAGCGGTGCGTTATCGGCGCCGCAGAAATCCAGATGGATGCGAAAGGTGGCCATGCGTTGCAGAAGTTCGATAGGCGGCGCGACATGGAGCGCCCCGTCCTTGCGCGACCAGGGTCCGAAGCCCTCGACCTCGTGGCGTTCCTCAACGACGAGGGTGCGATCCTGGTGCCACCCGAGCGCCCAGTTGCCGTCGGCGGTCTTGTCGAACAGCACGGCCCGGACGGGCTGGGCGCCGATCCCTAGAAGCCTGGAGGCTATCCGACTGACCGGCCACAGCAGTCCAGGAAGGCTGTCATCCTGTAGCCGGGCGCCCGGCCCCTTGGTCGGAATTCCACGAAGACGCTCGATCCCGACGGCGTCATAGACCGCCGGATAGAGTTGCAGGCCATCACGCTGGAATTCGTAGGCGCTCATGGGTCACCCCGGGTGGATCATGTTCTCCGGGCGGACGACCTCGTCGAACTCCGCGTCGGTGACGTAGCCGCCGCCGACGGCCTCCTGGCGCAGGGTGGTGCCGTTCTTGTGGGCGGTCTTGGCGATCTTGGCCGCGGCGTCATAGCCGATCTTGGGGGCCAGCGCGGTGACCAGCATCAGGGAGCGCTCGAGGGCGGCCTTGATGTTGTCCTCGCGGGCCTCGATCCCCACCACACAGTTGTCGGTGAAGCTGATGGCGGCGTCGGCGATCAGGCGGCAGGACTGCAGGAAGTTGTAGGCCATCACCGGGTTGAACACGTTCAGCTCGAAGTGCCCCGAGGCGCCGGCGAAGCTCATGGTGGCGTTGTTGCCGAACACCTGGGTGCAGACCATGGTCAGGGCCTCGCACTGGGTCGGATTGACCTTGCCCGGCATGATCGAGGAGCCCGGCTCGTTCTCCGGCAGGGAGAGCTCGCCCAGGCCCGAACGGGGGCCGGAGCCGAGGAAGCGGATGTCGTTGGCGATCTTGAACAGGCTGGCGGCCATGGTGTTGAGCGCGCCGTGGCTGAAGACCATGGCGTCGTGGGCGGCGAGCGCCTCGAACTTGTTGGGGGCGCTGACGAAGGGCAGGCGGGTGATGGCGGCGATCTTGGCGGCCACCAGCTCGGCGAAGCCCACCGGCGCGTTCAGGCCGGTGCCGACGGCGGTGCCGCCCTGGGCCAGCTCATAGAGGCCCGAGAGGGTGTCCTTGATGCGCCGCACGCCATTGGCCACCTGCTGGGTGTAGCCGGAGAACTCCTGGCCAAGCGTCAGGGGGGTGGCGTCCTGGGTGTGGGTGCGGCCGATCTTGATGATGTGGTCGAAGGCCTTGGTCTTGGCCTTCAGCGCGGCGTGCAGGTGCTCCAGCGCCGGCATGACCTCCTTGGCCACCTGCTCGGCGCAGGCGATGTGCATGGCGGTCGGATAGGTGTCGTTGGACGACTGGCTCATATTGACGTGGTCGTTGGGGTGGACGGGGCTCTTGGAGCCCATCACCCCGCCCAGCATCTCGATGGCGCGGTTCGAGATCACCTCGTTGGCGTTCATGTTGGACTGGGTGCCGGAGCCGGTCTGCCAGACCGAGAGCGGGAAGTGGTGGTCGAGCTTGCCGTCGATCACCTCCTGGGCGGCGGCGACGATGGCCGCGCCGATCTTGGGGTCGAGGCGGCCCAGCTCCATGTTCGCCTCGGCCGCGGCGCGCTTGACGATGCCCAGCGCCCGGACGACGGGCTGGGGCTGCTTCTCCCAGCCGATCTTGAAGTTCTGGATGCTGCGCTGGGCCTGGGCGCCCCAATAGGCGTCGGCGGCGACCTCAACGGGGCCGAAGGTGTCGGTTTCGGTGCGGGTCGCGGTCATGTTCTAGCCTCCTGCCAAGTCGCCGGGCCGGTTTAAACGCGGCGGGCGCAAGCGCAAGGGTTCAGGCGCCGGACAAAGCCCTCTATGACGAGCCTCAATGGATGACGGCTGGACCCATCACGCCAAGGTGCGCGCCCGCGAGAGCGAGGGGGTGATGGAGGTCGTGGTCGATGGCCTGTCCACCCAGGCCAAGGTCTACAAGCCGCTGATCTACGAGTTCTTCCGCAAGGCCTGGCGCGGCTCGCGCCCGACCTGGGGGGAATTCTCGGTGGAGATCGTGATGGAATATGTCGGCGATCCGCCCTGGATGGACCTGGACAACCTGGCGAAGGCGATCCTCGACGCCATCAAGGGCTACGCCTTCCACGACGACGCCCAGGTGGCGCGCCTGCTGGTGGAGCGTCGGGCCGGCGAGCGGGAGCGGATCGCCGTGACGATCCGCAAGCTCTCCGACCTCAGCCCCTGGCCGAGAGCGTGACAGCCGAAGGTGGATGCCGGTTTCGGCGCCCGTCACGTCTAACTTGAAGCCGAAACCTTCTTAGTCTTGGGCTCCAGGGCCTCGACCATCATGATGGCGTAGCCCACCAGCACGAGCGCGGTGTAGCGGCCCAGGCTCTCCGGCGGCAGTTGCGGCAGCAGCCTGGAGAAGTTCAGGCCCAACAGCATGGCGCCGGTCAGGCCCGGGGCGGCGAAGATCAGGGCCGCCAGCCGGCGCTGGCGGCGGGGCGTGCGCAGGAAGCGCAGGGTGATGTGGAAGAAGAGGCCCAGCGCCATGGCCACCAGGGCGGCGTTGACCACGTAGAACCAGAAGGCGTGCTCGATCACGCCGCGGGCGAAGACCACATAGAAGAGGGTCGCCGCGCCCCAGACCAGGGCCCCCGCCAACCCGAACCACATTCCGTCCTGTTTCGACACGTCCGACCCCGCGACAGCCTTCTTTGAAGCGGAGCTGTGCGACAGTCATGCCAGCGCAGAGGGGGTCCTAAAACGGGTGCGGCCGCCCCGGTTGCCCGGGGCGGCCGCATCGCGAACTTCAATCTGGGGGGAGTTGAGGTCAGCGATACTGTTGCAGGCGGGTGGTGCGGAGGCCCGCCAGGCCGTGTCGGTCGATGGACTTCTGCCAGGCGAGGAATTCCTCGTTGGTCAGCGAATAGCGTTCGCACGCCTCGTCGAGCGTCAGCAGCCCGCCGCGCACCGCAGCGACCACCTCGGCCTTCCGCCGGATCACCCAGCGCCCGGTGTCCACCGGCGGCAGATCGGCGATCGTCAGGGGAACCCCCGTCGGACCGATCACATAGGGCTCGCCGCGGCTGTTCGTCCGGGTCTGCTGTTGTTGTTGCAACATGGCTTTACGCCTTTCCCACCATCACAATTCGGAGGGACCATACGCCGCAGGCCATAACAGCCGGTGAATCGCAGTAGTAAAAAAAGACCTAATCATCAGCTCCCCCATGTACTAAAACGGTACAGTCTAAGATGTCGTTGCAAGTTAAAGAGCATTAACGCCAAGACTTATCGCTTAATGTTGATCAACTCTTCCAACATCTGATCGGCTGTTGTGATGATCTTCGAGGAGGCCGAGTAAGCTTTCTGCGTCGAGATCAGTCCTGTGAACTCCGCCGACAAGTCGACAGTGGAGGCTTCCAGGGTCGAGGACGAGATTTGACCCGCGCCGGCCATGGTGGGCTGCTTCAGGACGAATTCGCCGCTCTGGATGGTCGGACGGTAGGCGTTGCCGCTGATCGGGGTCAGACCGTCCGGGTTCGGGAAGGTGGCCAGGCCGATCTTGGCGACCTGACGGATCTCGGAGTTGTCGAAGATGGCCGAGACCATGCCGTTCTCGTCGACCTCGACGCCCACCACGTTGCCGACGCTGGCGCCGTCGGAATTGACCTGGGTCACCGAGGACTCCACCGGCCGCGAGGCCAGCTTGGAGAAGTCGAGGGAGACGTCCTGCGAACCGATGCCGAGATTGTCGGCCCAGGCCGGGAAGGTCCCGCTGCTGGAGGCGCCGAGCGAGAAGGCCGGCGCGTTGCCGACCGCCGGGGTGCCGCTGGTGCCGAACAGGGTGGAGTTGTCCTGGTCGAACTGGCCGGTCTGGGTGAAGTTCACCAGGCCCGAGGCGATCAGGCCGGGGGGGCTGCCGGCGGGGGCGGGGACGCCGGTGCCGGTGTCCACGTCGGAGGCCGGGATGGCGTAGATTTCCGCGTGCCACTCATTGGGGTTGGTGGCCGAGGAGGACTTCAGGAAGGACACCGCCACCTTGTGGGCGCCGCCCACGGAGTCGATGACGTTCATCTCGATGGTGAAGTCGGGCTTGATGGTGGCGCCCGCCACCCCGGCGGCGTAGCCGGCCATGCTGGTGGTGTCGACGGTGGGCACGTAGGTGGCGTCGCCCACCGAGGTGGGGTTGCCGCGCTTGTCGACATTGGCGTTGATGACGATGTTGCTGGTGGCGCGGACCGCGGCCCCCAGGTTCTTGACGTTGATCGAGTCGAGCTTGGTGAGGTCCGACGGATTGGCGTCGATGGTGCCGTCGGCCTGGACGGGCCAGCCCTGCAGATAGAGCTTGGCGTCATTCACCAGGAAGCCGTCGGCGTCGACGCTGAAGGAGCCCGAGCGGGTGAAGGCGCGGTTGTCGGCGCTGGTCAGGCCGGTGGGCTTCTGGGTGACGATGAAGAAGCCGTCGCCGGAGATGCCCAGGTCGGTGGGCGAGGAGGCGCTGGTGATCAGGCCTTGCTGGGCGACGAACTGGCGGGTCACGGCCTGCACGCCGCCGGCCGAGTAGCGGCCCTTGACCGCCTGGGCCGTCACCACGTTGGCGAAGTTCACCTGATTGCGCTTGTAGGCGGTGGTGTTGACGTTGGCGATGTTGTCGGAAATGGCCGCCAGGGCCGACGAGTTCGACACCAGGCCGGAGACGCCGGCGAGCATGGCACTGTTGATGCTCATGGTTGTTGCCTTCTTTCGTTCTGCGTACGTCGCAAAGGGTTACGGGAGCGGCGCGCCTAGGCGGCCGCGTCGGACGTGACGGGGTCCGGAGTGGGGGTGGTGGTGGCGGTGGTGGTGACCGGGGCGGCGGCCTGGTTGATCGAGGTGACCTTTTCCCAGGGCAGCTTGGCGCCGTTGATGGTGATCAGGGTCTTGCCGTCGACCTGCTCGACGCCGGTGACCATTCCCTGAACCGAGACGTTGGAGGTGACGGTGGAGCCGGCGCTGTCCTTGGCGGTGACCTTCAGGGTGTAGGGCCCGCCGTCGTCCAGCTTCTGGCCGCTGGAATCCTTGCCGTTCCAGGTGAAGGTCTGCTCACCGGCGCTCTTGTCGGTGGGGGTGGTGCTGAACACCGTGCGGCCCTTGGAGTCGAGGACCTCGAACTTCACGTCGTCGGCGGCGCGGCTGAGATCGACCTTCCACTCGGCCTTGCCGTCCTTGATGGCGTTTTCGCCGGTGCCGACGCGGACGTCCTTGCCGATCAGGGCCACGGCGGTGGAGATGCCGCTGCCGGTGTTGGCCACCAGCTTCTCCATCAACTGGTTGCCGTAGAGCTGCTGCTCCACGCCGGTCATCTGGACGAGCTGCTGGGTGAACTGGTTGGAGTCCAGGGGCGAGAGCGGGTCCTGGTTCTTCAACTGCGTGGTCAGCAGGTTGAGGAAGGTGTCGAAGCTCTCGGCCAGCCGCTTGGTGCCGGTCTGGGTCGCGGTCTGACCAACGGTGGAAACTGCATCTACCATCTGACGATTCCTAAATGCGGACGTCGACGCCGGACTGGGTCCGGCGTTGGAGGTTGAGGGCGCCTGAGAGCGCGGCGTCGGCCGTCTGGTCGGCGCTGTCGAGCGCCGCCTGGAAGGCCCGGCCGCGCCAGGCGCCGCCGTTGCTCTGAGGGTCCTGGCCGAACTGACCCTGACCGGCCTGGCCCTGGCCGCGATCGGCGGCGACGTCGAAGCGGATGCCGCCGCTGACGTCGAAGCCGGCCTGCTCCAGGGCCTTCTGCAGTTCACCGGCCCGGCCGCGCAGTTCGTTGGCGGCGTGGGCGTTCTCGAAGGACATCGAGGCGGTCAGCTTGCCCTGGGCGCCGATCTCGATGCGCACGTCGACCTGGCCGAGGCCCTCGGGGTTGAGGGCGACGTCGAACTGGGTCGAACGGCCCTCGAGCTTCTTGACGATCTGGGCGGCGAGGTGGGCGACGGTCTGAGGACCGGCGCGGACCTCGGCGGGGGCGGCGGGGGCCGCGGCGATGGCGGCCGGATCGCCGACGCCGGGAGCGGCGGGCTGGGCGGCGTCATCGGCGACGGCCTTGGTCTCGATGGCGGGGGCCTTGTCCTCGGACTTGCCCTCGGCGCCGGACTCGAAGCCGGCGGCCGCCTCCACCTGGGCGGTGGCGGGTTGAGCGGCCTGGTCGACGTTCGCCGCCGAGCTCGGGGTCGCGGCGGCTTCGCCGCGGCCGGACTCGTTGCGAGCCGCGCGGGCGGCGGCGCGGCCGCGGCCGGGGGTCGGCGCCGGGGCCGGCTCGCCCAGCGG